>NZ_JBEXGP010000002.1:0-906142 GCF_040607375.1 Micromonospora sp. NPDC005298 | reverse complement strand
CGGCGACGGCAAAGACGACCTCATCGTCTTCACCAAAAACACCACAAACGACATCTACGTCGCCCTCTCCACCGGCACCACCTTCGCCCCCAGCAACAAATGGCACGACTACTTCGGCCTCAACGGCGAAACCACCCTCTGACCCCGACAGACCCCCAGGAGCAACCATGGACCGCCCCCGGACCATCCACCAGCCCGTGAGCAGACGACGCCTCCTCACCGGCGCCGCAGGGGTCGCCGCGGCCGGCGCCCTCGCCGGTGCCTTCTCCGCGCCGGCCTCGGCCAGCGCCGCCGGCAACGGGTACGGCCTGCGCATCGTCGACCGGAACGAGAACGGTGGCCGGTTGCAGTACTACCGGTTCGCCACCGACGCGATCGAGTGGGACCCGGCGGTCAACGTGCTGCTGCCGGACGGCTACCACACCAGCGGCAAGCGCTACCCGGTGCTCTACCTGCTGCACGGTGGCAACGCCGATTTCCGCACCTTCCACATGCAGGACAACATCATCAACCTCACCGCCGGCCGGGAGATCATCGTCGTGATGCCGGACGCCTCCACCGGCTGGTACTCCAACCCGGTCAGCAGCAACACCGGGCCTCGCAACTGGGAGACCTTCCACATCGACCAGTTGCTGCCCTGGATCGACGCCAACTTCCGGACGTTCGCCGAATACAACGGCCGCGCGGTGGCCGGTTTCTCGATGGGCGGCTTCGGCGCTCTCAAGTACGCCGCGAAGTACTACGGTCACTTCTGCTCGGTGAGCGCCCACTCGGGCCCGGCCAGCCTGCGCCGCGACTTCGGCCTCGTCGTCCACTGGGCCAACGCCACCTCCGCGGCTCTCGACCTCGGCGGCGGCACGGTCTACGGCGCGCCGCTGTGGGACGAGGCCCGGGTCAGCGCCGACAACCCGGTGCAGCGCATCGAGAGCTACCGCAACAAGCGCGTCTTCCTGGCCGCCGGCACCTCACCCGACCCGGTCAACTGGTTCGACACCGTCAACGAGACCCAGGTCCTGGCGGGGCAGCGTGAGTTCCGCGGCGCGTTGGCCCGGGCCGGCATCCCGCACGAGTGGCGGGAGGTGCCGGGCGGCCACTACTTCCGTCACGAACTGTTCGTCCAGGATCTCGGCGGAATGCTGGGGCGGCTGCGGCGCGCCGGCTGACCCCCCCGCAGCGCACAGGCCGCCGTACCCGAGAAGGTACGGCGGCCTGTCGGGCGCGGTGGAGCTCAGGAGCCGGGGGTGTTGCCGGCGCCCTTCGCGGTGGCCGCGAGGTAGTCGCGGTTGAGCCGACCGATGGTGTTCAGTGGGATGCCCTTCGGGCAGACCACCGTGCACTCGCCGGCGTTGGTGCAGCCACCGAAGCCGGCCTCGTCGTGCGCGTCGACCATGCCGATGACCCGCGTGTAGCGCTCCGGCTGGCCCTGCGGCAGCAGCGAGAGCTGGGTGAGCTTGGCGGCGGTGAAGAGCATGCCGGAGCCGTTCGGGCAGGCCGCGACGCAGGCGCCGCAGCCGATGCAGGCCGCCGACTCGAAGGCGGCGTCGGCGTTGGCCTTGGCGACCGGCGTGGAGTGCGCCTCGGGCGCGCTGCCGGTCGGGGCGGTGACGTAGCCACCAGCGGCAATGATCTTGTCGAAGGCGCCCCGGTTGACCACCAGGTCCTTGACGACCGGGAAGGCGCTGGCCCGCCACGGCTCGATGTCGATCGTGTCGCCATCCTTGAACTGCCGCATGTGCAGCTGGCAGGCGGTGGTGCCGCGCTGCGGCCCGTGCGCGTCCCCGTTGATCATCAGGCCGCACATGCCGCAGATGCCCTCGCGGCAGTCGTGGTCGAACGCGACCGGGTCCTCGCCGTCGAGGATCAGCCGCTCGTTGAGAACGTCGAGCATCTCCAGGAACGACATGTCCGGGGACACGTCGTCGACCGGGTAGGTCACCATCCGACCCTTGTCCTCAGGGCCCTTCTGGCGCCAGATGCGCAGGGTCAGGTTCACTTGTAACTCCGCTGCGTGGGGTGGACGTATTCGAACTTCAGGTCTTCCTTGTGCAGCACCGAGGGCTCGCCGGTGGCGGTGAACTCCCAGGCCGCCACGTACGCGAACCGGTCGTCGTCACGCTGCGCCTCACCGTCGGGCGTCTGGTGCTCGGCCCGGAAGTGGCCGCCGCAGGACTCCTCGCGGTGCAGGGCGTCGATGCACATCAGCTCGGCCAGCTCGAAGAAGTCGGCCACCCGGCCGGCCTTCTCCAGCGACTGGTTGAGCTCCTCGCCCGTGCCGGACACCTTGACCCGCTGCCAGAACTGCTCGCGCAGGGCACGGATCTCGTCGATCGCCTTGCGCAGCCCGGCCTCGCTGCGCTCCATGCCGCAGTGCTCCCACATGATCTGGCCCAGCTCCCGGTGGAACGAGTCCACGGTCCGGTCGCCGTTGACCGCCAGCAGCCGCTGGATCCGGTCCTCGACGTCGGTACGCGCCTCGACCGCCGCCGGGTGACTGGCGTCGACCTTGTCCAGGGGGCCGGCGGCCAGGTAGTTGGCGATGGTGGTGGGCAGCACGAAGTAGCCGTCGGCCAGGCCCTGCATCAGCGCCGAGGCACCGAGCCGGTTCGCGCCGTGGTCGGAGAAGTTCGCCTCGCCGATCACGAACAGGCCGGGGATGCTCGACTGGAGGTCGTAGTCGACCCAGAGGCCGCCCATCGTGTAGTGCACGGCGGGGTAGATCCGCATCGGGACCTCGTACGGGTCCTCGCCGGTGATCCGCTCGTACATCTCGAAGAGGTTGCCGTACTTGGCCTCGATGGCCTTGCGGCCCAGGCGGTCGATCGCGTCGGCGAAGTCGAGGTAGACGCCGAGCCTGGTCGGACCGACACCCCGACCCTCGTCGCAGACGTTCTTCGCGGCGCGGGAGGCGATGTCGCGGGGGACCAGGTTGCCGAAGGAGGGGTAGATCCGCTCCAGGTAGTAGTCCCGCTCGTTCTCCGGGATGTCCTTCGGGCTGCGGTCGTCACCCTTGGTCTTCGGTACCCAGACCCGGCCGTCGTTGCGCAGCGACTCGCTCATCAGGGTCAGCTTCGACTGGTGGTCGCCGGAGACCGGGATGCAGGTCGGGTGGATCTGCGTGTAGCAGGGGTTGGCGAAGTACGCGCCCTTGCGGTGCGCCCGCCAGGTGGCGGTGACGTTGCAGCCCTTGGCGTTCGTCGAGAGGTAGAAGACGTTGCCGTAACCGCCGGAGGCGAGCACGACGGCGTCGGCCATCTCGGTGCTGATCTCGCCGGTGACCAGGTCCCGCACGACGATGCCGCGGGCCTTGCCGTCGACGATGACCAGTTCCAGCATCTCGTGCCGGGTGTTCATCTCGACGTTGCCGAGGCCGATCTGCCGCTCCAGGGCCTGGTACGCGCCGAGCAGGAGCTGCTGGCCCGTCTGGCCCCGGGCGTAGAAGGTGCGCTGCACCTGGGCGCCGCCGAAGGAGCGGGTGTCCAGCAGGCCGCCGTACTCGCGGGCGAACGGGACACCCTGGGCGACGCACTGGTCGATGATGTTGACGGACACCTCGGCCAGGCGGTGCACGTTCGACTCCCGGGACCGGAAGTCGCCGCCCTTGACGGTGTCGTAGAACAGCCGGTGCACCGAGTCGCCGTCGTTGCGGTAGTTCTTCGCGGCGTTGATGCCGCCCTGCGCGGCGATGGAGTGCGCCCGGCGCGGGCTGTCCTGGTAGCAGTAGGACTTGACGTGGTAGCCCTGCTCGGCCAGGGTCGCCGCGGCGGAGCCGCCGGCCAGGCCGGTGCCGACGACGATGACTGTCATCTTGCGGCGGTTGGCGGGGTTGACGAGCTTGGCCTCGAAGCGTCGGGTCTCCCAGCGCTTCTCGATCGGGCCGGTGGGAGCCTTCGTGTCGGCGATCGGGTCGCCCTCGGTGAAGAGTTCCATGTCAGGACACCAATCCGGTGAGAACGGCGAACGGGACCACCAGGTATCCGGCGCACAGCCCCACGGCGAGGACGAGCGCGGCGATGCGCGCCCGGCGCTCCCCGCGTGGCGTCTGCTGGCCGAGGCTGCGGAACGCGCTGAACGCGCCGTGGCGCAGGTGGAAGCCCACCGCGACGATGGCGAGCGTGTAGAAGAGCGTGACGTACCAGCGTTCGGGCGCGAAGTCCGCGACGACGTTGCCGTACGGGTTGCTGGGGTCGCCGACCGGGTTGAGCGTGCCGGTGGTCAGGTCCAGGAGGTGGTAGATCACGAACAGCAGGATGATCACGCCACCCCAGCGCATGGTGCGGGCGGCGTAGCTGCCCCGGACCTTCTTGCGGTGGGCGTACTTGACCGGGCGGGCGGCGCGGGCCCGCAGGGCGAGCACCGTCGCGGCCCAGATGTGGGCGACGACGGCGACCACGAGCACGGTGCGCAGGATCCACAGGAACCAGACGCCGGGCAGCAGGGGCTTGCCGATGTCGCGCAGCCAGTGCGCGTAGTGGTCGAACGAGGTCTCCCCCGTGAACACCTTCAGGTTCCCGAGCATGTGGGCGATCAGGAACAGCACCAGCACAATGCCCGTCACCGCCATGACGGCCTTGAGACCGACGTTCGAGCGGATGGGCGACCGAGTTTTCGTCATTACCACGTGACCGACGCTAGGAGGACTTTGATCAGTCGTCCAATGCATCGAACTCGCAGTGTTGATAGTCATAAGCTATGTAGATGCAGCTCCATCAGCTTCGGTACTTCGTCGCGGTGGCCGAAGTACGACATTTCACCCAAGCCGCCGACCTGGTTGGCATCACTCAGCCTTCTCTCAGTAAGCAAATTCACGCTCTGGAGACCGACCTCGGTGCCCCGCTCTTCGAACGGGTACGGGGCAACATCACCCTCACCGCGGCGGGCGAGGTGCTGCTGCCGCTGGCCACCCGGATCCTCGCCGACGTGGAGACCGCCACCCGGGAGGTGCAGGAGCTGGTCGGTCTGCGGCGGGGACGCGTACGCCTCGGCGCCACCCCGAGCCTGGCCACCTCGCTCGCCCCGCCGGTGCTGCGCCGCTTCCGGGACGCCCACCCGACGGTCGACCTACGGGTCGAGGAGGGCGGCTCCCAGGACCTGGTGCGCAACCTGCTGCGCGGCGACCTCGACCTGGCCCTGATCATCATGCCCGCCCAGGGCGCCGACCCCGGGCTGCGCGTCGACCCGATCCTGCGCGAGAGCCTCGTGGTGGCCTCGGTGGGGGAGGTGCCGACCGCCTCGGCGACCGGGGAGCTGCACATCACCGACCTGCGCGACCAGCCGATGGTGATGTTCCGGGAGGGGTACGACCTGCGCGACGCCACCATCCAGGCGTGCCGCGAGGCGGGCTTCGAGCCGACCTTCGCGGTGGACGGCGGCGAGATGGACGCGGTGCTCAGCTTCGTCGAGGCCGGGCTCGGAATCGCGTTGGTGCCCGGCATCGTGCTGGCCCGACGTCCGGGGGTCCGGATCACCCCGCTCGCCCCGCCGGGGGTGCGCCGGACCATCGCGGTGGCCCGGCGCCGGGACATCGTGCCGACCCATGCCGGCCGGGAGCTCCGGCGGATCCTGCTCGACTACGTCCAGTCGGCCATCGAGCGCGACGACCTTCCCCCGGGCGTGGATCCGCGCTGATCGCCCCGATAACCGACCCGGTGGGTTAATTCGTCCTTAAGGCTGCGGTATCACTGTCGGTGTTGATGGTGGTCACCTAAGGTGGGTTCTTGCACGGGGCAAAAGCCCCATTCGACTCAGCAGAGCTCACCGGTGGGCGTTCCCCCGGCACGGAGGCCACACATGAGGATCCTGGTTACCGGCGGCGCTGGCTTCATCGGTTCGCACTTCGCGCGCAGCCTGCTCGCCGGACGCTACGTCGGGTTCGAGCACTGCGACGTCACGGTGATCGACAAGCTGACCTACGCCAGTGATCGGGCCAACCTGCCAGCCACGCACCCCCGCCTGACGTTCATCCGCGGGGACATCTGCGACCGTCAGCTGCTCGCCGACGTGGTGCCCGGGCACGACGCGGTGGTGCACTTCGCGGCCGAGTCGCACGTCGACCGGTCCATCGACGACCCGGCGCCGTTCTTCGAGACCAACGTGATGGGCTCGCACCACCTGCTGGCCGCCTGCGCGGGCGGCGGTGTCGGCCGGGTCGTGCACGTCTCCACCGACGAGGTGTACGGCTCGATCAGCGAGGGCTCCTGGACCGAGAGCTGCGTCCTGGAACCCAACTCCCCGTACGCGGCCTCGAAGGCGGCAAGCGACCACGTGGTGCGCTCCTACTGGCGCACGTACGACGTGGACGTCTCCATCACCCGCTGCGCCAACAACTACGGGCCCTATCAGAACGTGGAGAAGGTCATTCCCCGGTTCGTCACCAGCCTGCTCTCCGGGCAGGACATCACCCTGCACGGCGACGGCGGCGCGGTGCGCGAGTGGCTGCACGTGGACGACCACTGCCGGGCCATCGCGCTGGTCCTGGCCAAGGGCCGCGCCGGCGAGGTCTACAACATCGGCGGCGACGTCGAGCTGACCAACCGGGCCCTCACCGAGCGGATCCTGCGGTTGGCCGGCGCGGGCTGGGAGCGGGTCCGGCACGTGCCGGACCGCAAGGTCCAGGACCAGCGCTACTCGCTGGACTACCGCAAGATCTCCGAGGAGCTCGGCTTCGAGCCGCAGATCCGGTTCGAGGACGGACTGACCGAGGTCTTCCACTGGTACCGGGAGAACCGCGCCTGGTGGGCGCCGACCATCGCCGAGCCCCGGGGCGAGGCGCTGACCAGCGCGGTGCGGGGCGTCCCGGCCAGCCGCGCGCTGTCCGTCCAGGCGCACTGACCGGCCCGCGACCCGACCCGGTCGGGCCGGATCACCGGCCCTCGGCCTCGTCCATCGCCCGGTAGATGCGCTGCTCCGAGACCGGGTACGGGGTGCCCAGCGCCTGCGCGAACACGTTCACCCGCAACTCCTCGATCATCCAGCGGATCTGCCGCACGGCGGCCTCCTGCCGACGCGCCGGCGGCAGCGCGGCGAGCAGATCCGCGTACTCCTTCTGGACGACGGCGACGCGGTCCTGCTGTTGGCGGTCACGTTGCGGGTTGCCGCCGAGGCGGTCCAGCCGACGTTCGATGGCGGTGAGGTAGCGCAGCAGGTCGGGCAGGCGCGCGTACCCGGTCTCGGTGATGAACCCGGCGTGCACCAGCCCGGCGAGCTGGTTGCGGATGTCGGCCAGGGCGGCCACCACGGCGAGGTTGCGGGTGGCGCCGAGGCGCTGCTCGACGGCGTACGCGGCGGCGAGGACCTTGCGGACCCGGTCCATCACCTCGACCACCGTGTCGACGAGGTCGGCGCGGACCTTCTCGCGCAGCGCCGCGAACCCGTCGGCGTCCCACGCCGGCCCACCGGCGGCGTCGATCAACCGGTCGATGGCCGCGCCCGCCGCGTCCTCGATCAGCTCCTGCACGCCGCCGTGCGGGTTGCGGCTCAGCGCCAGCTTCGCCTCGTTGCTCAGCCGACCCTGGAGGAACCGCGCCGGGGACGGCACGGTGAGCCGCAGCAGTCGGCGGGTGCCCGCCCAGTGGGAGGCCTCCGCCTCGGCGGGGGAGTCGAACACCTTCACCCCGACCGTCGAGCCCTCGTCGACCAGTGCCGGGTAGGCGGTCACCGCGTACCCGGCGCGGACCTGCTCGATGGTGCGAGGCAGGGTGCCGATGCTCCACTCGCGCAGCCCGGTACGGGCCACCTCCGGTGCGGCGGCCGCCACCACCTGGCGTACCTCCTGGCGGAGCTGGCGTTGCAGGGTCGGCAGGTCCTTGCCCTCGGCGACCGGCTTCTCGTCGTCGCCCAGCACCCGGAAGGTGACCCGCAGGTGCGCGGGGAGCTTGGCCGGCTCCCAGGCGTTCCGGGGCACGGTGACCCCGGTCATCCGGCGCAGCTCGCGGGTGAGCGCGTCAAGCAGCGGCTCCCGGCCCGGGGTGATCGCCGCCAGGGCGGCCCGGGCGAAGTCCGGTACCGGCACGAAGTTGCGGCGGATCGCCTTGGGCAGGGAGCGGATCAGCGCGATCACGGTCTCCTCGCGCAGCCCCGGCACCTGCCAGTCGAAGCTCTCGGCCGGCACCTGGTTGAGCAGCGGCAGCGGGATGTCGACTGTGACGCCGTCGGTGGGTGTGCCCGGCTCGAACCGGTACGTCAGCGGCAGGCTCACCCCGTCGGCCTGCCACTCGTCCGGGTAGTCGTCCTCGTCCACGCCGGCCCGGCCGTCGTTGACCAGCAGGTCGCGGGTGAACGTGAGCAGGTCGGGCTGGTCCCGGCGGGTCTTCTTCCACCATGAGTCGAAGTGCCGGCCGGAGACCACGTCGGCGGGGATCCGCTGGTCGTAGAAGCCGAAGATGGTCTCGTCGTCGACCAGGATGTCCCGGCGTCGGGCGCGACTCTCCAGCTCCTCGATGTCGGCGAGCAGCCGCTTGTTGTCGGCCCAGAACTGGTGGTGGGTCTGCCAGTCGCCCTCGACGAGGGCGTGCCTGATGAACAGCTCCCGGCTCAGCGTCGGGTCGATCCGTCCGAAGTTGACCTTCCGGGCGCTGACCAGCGGAACGCCGTACAGGGTGACCTTCTCGTAGGCCATCACCGCGGCCTGCTTCTTCTCCCAGTGCGGCTCGCTGTAGCTGCGCTTGACCAGGTGCTGGGCGAGCGGTTCGACCCACTCCGGCTCGACCCGGCCGGCGATGCGGCCCCACAGCCGGGAGGTCTCCACCAGTTCGGCGGCCATCACCCAGCGCGGCGGCTTCTTGAACAGCGCCGAGCCGGGGAACAGCGCGAACTTCGCCCCCCGGGCACCCAGGTACTCGTGTTTCTGGGCGTCCTTGAGCCCGATGTGCGACAGCAGGCCGGGCAGCAGCGACTGGTGCACCTTCGGGGTGTCGATCTCCTCGGGCAGGTCCGCGCCGCCGCGGCGACCCCGGCCGGCGTCCGCGTCGCCCGAGGTGTCGTGCTCGGGCCGCCCACCACGCCGGTCATTCTCGGCCGGGGTACGCAGCACCTGGCGCAGTTGGCTGACGATGTCCTGCCACTCGCGGATCCGCAGGTAGTTCAGGTACTCCGCCTTGCACATCCGGCGGAAGGCGCTGGAGGACAGCTCCCGCTGCTGCTCGCGCAGGTACCGCCACAGGTTGAGGTACGCGACGAAGTCGGATTCCTTGTCGGCGAACCGGGCGTGCGCCTGGTCGGCCTGGGCCTGCTTCTCCGCCGGCCGCTCGCGCGGGTCCTGGATGGAGAGCGCGGCGGCGATCACCAGCACCTCGGTGGCGCAGCCGTTGCGTTCGCCCTCGACCACCATCCGGGCCAGGCGCGGGTCGACCGGGAGCTGGGCCAGCCGCCGGCCCAGCGCGGTGAGCCGCTTCGCCGGGTCCGCCTCGGTCGGGTCCAGTGCGCCCAGCTCGTGCAGCAGGTTGACGCCGTCGGTGATGTTGCGCTTGTCCGGTGGGTCGATGAACGGGAACGCGGCGAGGTCGCCGAGCCCGATCGCCGTCATCTGGAGGATGACCGACGCCAGGTTGGTGCGCAGGATCTCCGGGTCGGTGAACTCGGGGCGGGACAGGAAGTCCTGCTCGTCGTAGAGGCGGATGCAGATGCCGTCCGAGGTGCGGCCGCAGCGGCCCTTGCGCTGGTTGGCCGACGCCTGCGAAACCGGCTCGATGGGCAGCCGCTGCACCTTGAGCCGGCTGGAGTAGCGGGAGATGCGGGCCGTGCCCGGGTCCACCACGTACTTGATACCGGGTACGGTCAGCGAGGTCTCCGCGACGTTCGTGGCGAGCACCACCCGGCGCGACGAGTGCGCGGCGAAGACGCGGTGCTGCTCGGCGCTGGA
The DNA here is from genome assembly GCF_040607375.1 of Micromonospora sp. NPDC005298. Classification (NCBI taxonomy): domain Bacteria; kingdom Bacillati; phylum Actinomycetota; class Actinomycetes; order Micromonosporales; family Micromonosporaceae; genus Micromonospora; species Micromonospora sp. NPDC005298. Next base: position 896,286 of record NZ_JBEXGP010000002.1, on the reverse strand, counting down.
GAGCCGGGCGTACAGGGGCAGGATCTCGGTGCCCAGCAGGGAGCGCTTGGACTGCACCAGCTTGCCCAGGGCGTCGGCGGTGTCCCGGATCTCCCGTTCCCCGCTGAGGAAGACCAGGATGTCCCCGGGCCCCTCGGCGGCCAGCTCCTCGACGGCGTCCCCGATCGCCTGGATCTGGTCGCGGACGTTCTCCTCGTCCCCGTCGCCGTCCTCCTCGCCCTCGGCGACCTCGACCAGTGGCCGGTAGCGCACCTCAACCGGGTACGTCCGCCCGGACACCTCCACCACCGGTGCGGGTACGCCCTGCGGCTCGTCGGCCGTGGGCGGCCCGGCGAAGTGCCTGGCGAACCGGTCGGTCTCGATGGTCGCCGACGTGATGATCACCTTGAGGTCGGGTCGGCGGGGCAGCAGCTCCCGCAGGTACCCGAGGATGAAGTCGATGTTCAGGCTGCGCTCGTGCGCCTCGTCGATGATCAACGTGTCGTACTGGCGCAGCATCCGGTCGGTCTGCAACTCGGCCAGCAGGATGCCGTCGGTCATCAGCTTGACCAGGCTGCGCTCGCTGACCTGGTCGGTGAAGCGCACCTTGTAGCCGACCACGTCACCCAGCTCGGTGCCCAACTCGTCGGCGATCCGGTCGGCCACCGTCCGGGCCGCCAGCCGGCGGGGCTGGGTGTGCCCGATCAGGCCGTGCACCCCGCGCCCCAAATTCAGGCAGATCTTCGGGATCTGGGTGGTCTTGCCGGAGCCGGTCTCACCCGCCACGATCACCACCTGGTGATCACGGATGGCGTTGGCGATGTCGTCCTTGCGCTCGCTGACCGGCAACCCCGCCGGATACGTGATCACGGGTACGGCCGCGCGCCGGTCGGCGATCCGCTGCTCGGCACGGGTCACGTCGGCGCTGATCTCGGCGAGCGCCGTCTCCCTGCGCTGCGGGTCACGCAGCTTGCGAGCACCGTCCAGCCGCCGCTGGAGCCGGCGCTGGTCGCGGAACATCAGGGGAGAGAGGCGGCGGTGCAGTTCGCGTACCGGATCGGTCGCGGCGGAGGCGGCTTGATTCTGCATGTCGTGCCCAAGGATAGGCAGCCCGGCGGCGGACCGCCCCCGGGTTACCGCCGCACGGCGGTCGGGGGGCCGTCCGCCGGTGCGGTCACCGTCGGCGCGGCGTCCGCCGGGCGCGCCTGCTGCGGGGTGCGCAGGCCGCGGATCCGCCGGGTCAGCATGGGTACGGCCGAGACGGCGAACCCGACGGTGCCGACCGCGACCCCGACCCGGCTGCCCGCCGCGTGTCCCAGTACGCCACCGAGGGCGCTGCCCAGCGGAAGCGCCCCGTAGATCAACACGCGGTAGCCGCCGCCGCTGCGGGCCAGGTTGCCCCGGGGGATGACGACCTGGCGCAGGGTCACCGAGAGGACGTTCGCCACACCGAGACCGATGCCCGCGGTGAACTGCACCCCGGCCAGTCCGGCGGCGAGCGCGCCACCGGAGCCGGGCAGCGCCGTGATGAGCAACGGTGTGCCGGTGGACAGCAGCAGCGCGGCGGCGAAGGCCCGACCGTAGCCGAGCCGCTCGGCCAGCCGGGTCGACGCGAGCGTGCCGACCAGCGCGCCGGCCCCGGCGGCGCTCAGCGCCAACCCGAACAGGCCGGGGCCCAGGCCCCGATCGGTGACCATGAGGACGACCAGGTTGACGGTGACGATCTGTGACGCCGCGTTGTAGATGGTGGCGTGCGTGGTCAGCGCCCGCAGCCACGGGTTGACCGCGATGACCCGGAGCCCGTCGAGGATGCCCGCGGCGTCCTCGCGCGGCGGAGCCGGCTCGACGCGTCGCGCGGCGGCCACACCCAGCGCGCTGGCCAGGTAGCTCACCGCGTCCAGGGCGACGGCAAGCGGTGGCCCGGCGAGCTGGGTGAGACCGCCGGCGAGCCCCGGCCCGGCCACCTGGGCAGCCGTGGTCGAGCCCTGCGTGGCCCGGTTCGCGCCGGCCAGGTCGGTGTCGTCCACCAGCGATGGCACGTACGCGAAGCTGCCGATCTCGAACACCACGCTTGCCACGCCGACGACCAGGGCGACCACCACCAGCAGTGGCACCGAGAGGAAGCCCAGGAGGTACGCCACCGGCACCACGGCCAACGTGCCGGCCCGCACGACGTCCGCGCCGATCATCACCGGTCGCCGCCGACGCCGCTCCAACCAGTGACCGATCAGCAGGGGGAGCAGCAGATTCGGCAGGTACGACGCGGTGGCGACGACTGCCACGCCGGCCGCGCCCGCGTCCAGCGTCAGCGATGCCAGCAGGGGCAACGCCACCGCGGTCACCTGGGAGCCGACCACCGACGCCGTGTGGCCGGCCCAGAACCAGCGGAAGTCGCGGTTACGGCGGAGCACCCCGCGGAGCAGCGTAACCATATAGATGCCTCCTTCTGGTAACAGTTACCGGTGATGCTGCCACACGGGTAATGTCGGCGCATGCGACAGCCCGGCGACCGTGAACCCGCCCCGGGTCCGCTCGCCCTCGTGCAGGACCTCGTCAACACCCTCGACATCGAGGCGGGACGCGACACGCTGGTCACCGTCGCCGACCTCGTCGCCTTCTGCGCCGCGCACGGCGTACCGGCCTCGGCCGCCAGCGCGCAGGACCTGGCGGTGGTGCGCCGCCTGCGCGAGTCGGTGCGGGACGCCTGTCAGGCTCACGCCGGGGTGGATGTGCCGCCGGACACCCTCACCGCACTTGCCGAACTGTTCCGGGACGCGCCGCTGACCGTCGAGATCGACAGCGCCGGGCGGTGCCGCCCGGCACCCCGTCCCGGACTGACCCGGGCCGCCGCGCTCACCGCCCGGGTGGGTTGTACCGTCCTCCTCGCCGAGGCCGACGGCACCTGGCCACGACTGAAGGCGTGCGCCGCGCACGGGTGCCGCTGGGTCTACTACGACCACAGTCCGGCCGGGCGCAGCCGCTGGTGCACGATGAGCATCTGCGGAAGCCGGGCCAAGATGCGGGCGTACCGCGACCGCAGCCGACCCGACCAGGATCGGACGACGACGAGCAACCGGGGCCGACAGTGACGATGCGTGACACCGACCGGGCGCTGGTGCAGGCGGCCACGGCGGTCGCCAAGCTGCGCTGCCGCAGCCCTCGGCACACCCGTGCCGCCGCCGCACGTACTACCGACGGTCGGGTCTTCAGCGGGGTGAACGTCCACCACGACGGTGGCGGGGCGTGCGCCGAGATGGTGGCCGTGGGCGCCGCCGCGACCCAGGGCGTCACCGACCTGGAGACGATGGTCGTGGTGGGGGATCGTGGCCGCGAGATCGTGGTGCCGTGCGATCCGTGCCAGCGGGTGCTGCGCGACAGCTTCCCCGGCCTACGGGTGATCGTCGGACCGGTGGACGCGCCCCAGGTGACGCCGATCGGCGACCTGACGCCGGAGGCGGCCGTCGGCGGCCCGCTGCCGACACCCCGGCCCGCCGAGGGCTGACGTCAGCGGAGCCGAGGGCTGAGGCAAGCGGATCAGTCGCCCGCCGCCGCCTCCAGCATCGACCGGGGCACCGGCACGCCCTCGAACCGCACGTTGCCCTCCGGGACCAGCCAGCTCGTCACCTGCGCGGTCAACCGTCCGGCCCGTACGGCCGGGTCGTTGGCGAGCAGCGTGCGGGCCTCGTCCGGGGCGATGGAGAGCACGACGAAGCCCCGCAACCGGTCGTCGTCGGCGTGCAGGAACGGCCCGGCGGCGAGCACGAGACCCTGCTCCACGAGCCCGGCCTGGTGCGCCAGGTGGGCGTCCCGCAGCCGGTCGATCGCGTCCTGGGGCAGCTCCGGTGGGTCCGGCGGTCGGACCAGGAGGACGACCGTGTGCTGGTCGAATCGCATGTCCACACCCTATGACGTGAACATCCCTCTTCTGGGTGTCATGCACCATCTGTCCGTCGTGCGGTCGTCCGCGAAACTCATTCTCTTATGGGAAGTCGAGGGCGATCGGGAGGTGCGGAAATGGTCAGCAGGCGACGGTTGCTCGCGACCGGTGCGGTCGGCGGTGCGGCGGCGCTGGTCCCGGCGGGCTGGACGGCGTTCGCCGCCGCGGCGCCGCTGGACGCCGGCGACATCCCGAAGTACGTCGCGCCGCTGCGGATCCCACCGGCCATGCCACCAGCGGCGACGAGCCTGGAGCGGGACACGTACGTCATCGCGGTGCGCCAGTTCCGCCAGCAGATCCTGCCGCCGTCCTGGCCGCGTACGACGGTCTGGGGTTACGGCTCCACCGCGCACCCCGGCAGCTTCGGCTACCCGGCGCCCACCATCATGGCCCGGGTGGACCGCCCGGTCCGCGTGACCTGGGTCAACCAGCTCGTCGACGACCGGGGTGACCACCTGCCGCACCTGCTGCCGGTGGACCCGACCCTGCACTGGGCCAACCCGCCGGGCGGAACGGCGGGCCGGGACCGGCACGGCCGCCGGGACGGCGACCCTCGGGGGTACCGGGGGCCGGTGCCGCAGGTGGTGCACCTGCACGGCGCGCACAGCTCGCAGGAGAGCGACGGGCACGCCGAGGCGTGGTACCTGCCGGTGACCCGCGACCTGCCACCCGACTTCGCGGTGGCCGGCAGCGCGTACAGCGAGTTCCGGTCCCGCTTCGCCGAGGCTTCCGGCCTGCGCTGGGCGCCGGGCTCGGCCACCTTCGAGTACGCCAACGACCAGCGGCCCTGCACCCTCTGGTACCACGACCACACCCTCGGGCTCACCCGGGAGAACGTCTACGCCGGGCCGGCCGGGTTCTACCTGCTCAGCGGCGGGGACGACCTGCCGGACGGAGTCCTGCCCGGCCCGGCGCCAGCCCTCGACGACCGGCCGGACGCCCGGCACCACGACATCCCACTGCTGATCCAGGATCGCAGCTTCGGCGCCGACGGCAGCCTCCGCTACCCGGGCGGGCACTCGTCGCACGGCGATGAGCCGCGCTGGACGTCGGAGTTCTCCGGCTCCACCATCGTGGTCAACGGCCGTACCTGGCCCTCACTCACCGTGCAACCCCGGCGCTACCGGTTCCGGCTGCTCAACGGCTGCAACAGTCGCTTCCTGATGCTCAGCGTCGCCGCCAACGCCACCAGGCGGCCGGCCCGGGCGGTGCTGCCGATCTGGCAGATCGGCAGCGACGGCGGCTACCTGCCCGAGCCCGTGCCGCACGACCGCGTGACCCTCGGCCCCGCCCAGCGGGTCGACGCCGTCGTCGACTTCACCGGCCTCCCGGCGGGCACCGAGCTCTACCTGGTCAACGAGGGGCCGGACTGGGCGTACCGGGGCGGTCGGCCCGGGGCGGACTTCCCGCCGGCCGACCCACGGACCACCGGCCAGGTGCTGCGCTTCGTGGTCACCGAGGCGGCCGGCGTGGACACCAGCGTGCCGCCGGAGCAGCTGCGGCTGCCGGCACACCAGCCGCTCGGTCCGGCCGAGCGGGTACGACGGCTGTCGCTCAACGAGCGCATGTCGGGCGGCTCGGGCGCGATGACCATGCTGCTCGGCGTCCTCGACGAGCGTGGCCGAGGCCTGCCGCTGCGCTGGAGTGATCCGGCGACCGAGCAGCCCACCCTCGGCGCCACCGAGGTGTGGGAGATGCGCAACTTCACCAGGCACGTGCACCCCGTTCACCTGCACCAGGTCCAGTTCGAGGTCCTCGGACGCGGGCGTTCGGGCAGGTCGCTGCCGGATCCGGGGGAGCGGGGACGGATGGACACGGTGCTCGCCTACCCGTGGGAGGTGACCCGGATCAAGGCGCGTTTCGACCTGCCGGGCCGCTACGCCTGGCACTGCCATCTGCTGGAGCACGAGGACAACGAGATGATGCGGCCACTCGACGTGCTGCCGCGTGGGGGTGCGGCCGCCGGGGACGGTGGTTCGCGGACCCTGCCGGAGCCGCCTCCGACGGCATCGACCGACGCCGGTTAGGCCACTTTCCGCAGCTCGGCTAAGGTTAGGCGAACCTAAGGTCGAACGTGCAGGAGATCCGTGACCGCCCTCGCCAGCCGGCCGACCCGGAGTCGGGCCAGCACCCGTACCGGCCGCCGGGTGGTCGTCACCGTCGGTGCCGCGCTGATCCTGCTGCTCGCCGTGCTGGCCAGCTTCGCGCTGGGCAGCCGCCACCTCGGCGTCGAGGCGGTCTGGCAGGCCCTCGTCGCACCCGACGGCAGCGACGCGAGCACGATCGTCCGCGAACTGCGCATGCCGCGTACCGCCCTCGGCCTCGCCGTCGGGCTCGCCCTCGCCGTGGCCGGTGTGCTGTTCCAGGCGCTCACCCGAAACCCCCTCGCCGAGCCCCGCATCCTCGGCATCAGCGCCGGGGCGTCGTTCGGCGTGGTGCTCGCCATCTCCGTCTTCGGCATCGGCACGCTCGCCGGCTACGTCTGGTTCGGCATCGGCGGGGCGCTGATCGCCGGGCTGCTGGTCTTCGCCATCGCCACCCGGGCCCGCGAGGGCGCCAGCCCGGTCACCCTCGCGCTCGTCGGCGCGGCCCTCGACGCCAGCCTGGCCTCCGGGGTGTACGCGCTGCTGAGCATCGACGCCCGCACCTTCGAGGAGTACCGGTTCTGGGTGGTCGGCGGGCTGGCCGGCCGGGACCTGTCGGTCACCGCGCAGGTGCTGCCGTTCGTCCTCGCCGGGCTGCTGCTGGCCGCCCTGGTGGCACGGGGTCTGGACGCGCTGGCCCTCGGCGACGACGTGGCCCGTGGCCTCGGTCACCGCATCGGCCTGATCCGCCTCGGAGGTGGACTCGCCGCGGTGCTGCTGACCGGGGCGGCGGTGGCGGCAGCCGGGCCCGTCGCGTTCGTCGGACTGGCCGTGCCGCACCTGGCGCGCGCCCTGGTCGGCGCGGACCACCGCTGGACCCTCGCCGTCTCCGCACTGCTCGGTCCGGCGCTGCTGCTCGGCGCCGACGTCATCGGCCGGCTGGTCGCCCCACCCGGCGAGATACCGGCCGGCATCGTCACCGCCCTGATCGGCGCGCCGCTGCTCGCCGTGCTGGTCCGCCGCGCCCGGGTGGTGACCGCGTGACCACGATCCACCGTCCGACCGGCCCTTCGACAGGCGCACCCGGCGCCCACCCGCCGGGACGGTCGCTGCTGCGCATCGGCCCGGTCAGCCTGCTGATCCGCCGCCGCGCCGTGCTGGTGGCCGCCGCGCTGACCGTCCTGCTCCTGCTGGCGGTGCTGCTCAGCCTCTCCCTGGGCACCCCGTACGTCGCCCCCGCCGACGTGCTGCGCGCCCTCTCCGGCGCCGGCACCCCGTACGACCTCGTTGTCTTTGATCTCCGGCTGCCGCGGATCCTGCTGGCCGCGGTGGCCGGCGCGGCCTTCGGCGTGGCCGGCACCCTGATCCAGAGCGTGGCCCGCAACCCCCTCGCCAGCCCCGACGTCATCGGCATCACCCAGGGCGCCGGCCTCGCCGCGACAGTGGCACTTACCAGTGGCATGGCAGCCGTCCTGGTCGCGCCCACCGCACTGGTGGGCGGGCTGCTCGCGGCGGCGCTGCTGTTCGCCCTCGGCGCCCGGCACGGGCTGGCCGCGCAGCGGTTCGTGCTCGCCGGCGTGGCCGTCGCGTTCGGCTTCCGGGCGCTCACCGAGGTGGTCATGCTCACCGCCGACCCCATCGACGGGCTGCGCGCGCAGATCTGGCTGATCGGCACCCTCGCCGGCAAGGGCTGGACCGAGGCCGCCTGGATCGCCGGCACCCTGCTGGTGCTGCTGCCTGTCCTGGCCTGGGCCGGCTGGGCACTGAACAGCACCGCCCTGGACGACGACACGACCCGAGGCGTCGGCCTGCGCCCGGTGGCCCGGCGCATCGGCCTCGCCGGCACCGGCGTGCTCGTCGCCGCGATGGTCACCGCGCAGGTCGGGGCCGTCGACTTCGTCGCGCTGGTCGCCCCCCAGGTCGCCCGTCGACTGGTACGCGCCGAACGGCCACCGCTGGTCTGCGCCGCGCTGCTCGGCGCGCTGCTGCTGGTGCTCGCCGACCTCGCCGGCCGGCGGCTGTTCGCGCCCACCCAACTGCCCGCCGGTGTGCTGACCGCCGCGATCGGCGGCCCGTACCTGATCTTCCTGCTGCTGCGCGGACGGCGGCGGTCATCGTGACGCCTCAAGGAGTCGTGTGATGCTCTCCACCCGCGACCTGGTCGCCGGCTACGACGAGCGGACCGTGCTCGACGGCCTCGACCTCGACCTGCCCGCCGACGCGTTCACCGTGATCGTCGGCCCGAACGCGTGCGGCAAGTCCACCCTGCTGCGCACCATGGCCCGGCTGCTCACCCCCCGCCGGGGGACCGTGCTGCTGGACGGCACCGCGATCCGTGACCTGCCGACCCGCGAGGTGGCCCGCCGGCTCGGCGTCCTGCCGCAGAGCCCGCTGGTCCCCGAGGGCGTCACCGTGGCCGACCTGGTCGGACGCGGCCGGCAGCCCTACCAGCGCTGGTGGCGGCAGTGGTCCGCGGAGGACGGCGTCGCCGTGGAGCAGGCCATGACCCTGGCCGACGTGGCCGACCTGGCCGACCGCCCGGTGGACAGCCTCTCCGGCGGTCAGCGGCAGCGGGTGTGGATCGCCATGACGCTCGCCCAGGACACCGACGCCCTGCTGCTGGACGAACCCACCACCTTCCTCGACCTCGCCCACCAGGTGGAGGTACTGGACCTGCTGCACCGGCTCCGCGTCGAGCGGGGCCGCACCGTCGTCGCCGTACTGCACGACCTCAACCAGGCAGCCCGCTACGCCGACCACCTGGTCGCGATGCGCGCCGGGGCGGTCGTCGCCGCCGGGCCACCCCGCGACATCCTCACCGCCGACCTCGTCCAGGACGTCTTCGGACTCGCCTGCGTCGTCGTGCCCTGTCCGGTGACCGGCGCGCCCCTGGTGGTGCCCGCCCACACCGGAGGCCACTCCAGCGCCGCCCCTGCCGCGTCCGCTGGCGGGTCGGGGACTCCTGCCGCGTCCGCTGGCGCGTCGGGGACCTCTGCCGCGTCCGCTGGCGCGGCTGGCACCGATCTGTCGGATGCGTCCGTGCCGGGCGCCCGACCCGCAAGCGGCGACGCGGCCGACCCGCTCGCCGACTCGTACCCCTCGAAAGGACTCTGATGCGTCGTCTCGTCGCCGCTCTCGCCGCGGCCGCCGCCCTCGGCGTCGGACTCACCGCCTGCGGTGAGAGCGACCCGGTCGCCGGCTCCACCACCGGGGAGACCCGGGAGATCACCCACGCCATGGGCACCACCAAGGTCCCGGCCGAACCCAAGCGCGTCGTCGTGCTCGACACCGACAAGATCGACACTGCGCTCTCGCTCGGCGTCACACCCGTCGGCGCGGCGACCGCCGGCGAGGCGAAGAGCTGGCCGACCTACTTCGGCGCGGACAAGCTCGCCGGAATCAAGGAGGTCGGGGTCCTCACCGAACCGGACCTGGAGGCCATCAACGCCCTCAAGCCGGACCTCATCCTCGGCAGCAAGTTCCGCCAGGAGAAGTTCTACGACGAACTCGCCGCCATCGCGCCGACCGTGTTCACCGACAAGGTGGGCATCACCTGGAAGGAGAACTTCCTCCTCGACGGCAAGGCGCTCGGCCACGAGCAGCAGGCCAAGGACCTCCTGGCCACCTACGAGAAGCGGGCCAAGGACTTCGGCGCCACCCTCGGCGACCCCGCCGCCCGCAAGGTGTCGATCGTGCGGTTCATCCCCGGCAACATCCGGGTGTACGGCCCGGACTCCTTCTCCGGCATCGTGATCGGCGACACCGGCCTCGGCCGCCCCGAACGGCAGATGCTGGCCAACAAGGAGGACAAGCGCTTCGACCTGGTCAGCCCTGAGCGGATCAACGAGGTCGACGGCGACGTCATCTTCGTGACCGCGTACGGCGACAAGGCAGCCGCCGAGCAGACCAAGGTCGCTGGCGGGACGCTCTGGAAGGGCCTCGGAGCGGTGAAGGCCGGCAAGGCGTACCCGGTCTCCGACGAGATCTGGATGACCGGCATCGGCGTCGGCGCCGCCAACAAGATCCTCGACGACCTGGCCAAGTACATCCCCGCCGCCTGATCCCACCCGCCCGGGGCGCGCCTTGCGCGTCCGGGGCGCGCCTTGCGCGTCCGGGGCGCGCCTTGCCGCGCGGGGCGCGCCTTGCCGCGCGGGGCGTCCAAGGTGTGCGGGCTCGCGCGGGATGCGCAAGGTGCCCGGAACGCCCAAGATGCGCTGGCCGCTGGCCGCTGGCCGCTGGCCGCTGGGCGCGGGACGCCGGAAGCGCAAGGTGCGCCGGACGCGAGTCCGCGCGCCTTGCGCACCCCATGATCGTGCTCGATCCATGAAGTGGTGGCCTCCTTCGTTCGGGAGGCCACTACTTCCGTGTTCGAGCGCGATCATCGTGGTCCGAGTTGGCGGGAGCGCGCTCGCAGGGCCGCCCGGACCTCGGCGAGCAAACCGTCGAAGTCGTCCCGGAGACGCTTCGCGGTCACGTGCAGCACGATCCAGTCACCTCCGAGCAGGCGGTTGAGTCGCCGGCGGTCCCGATGGATCTGCTCGGGGCCGTCATGCCAGAGCCCGTCGTACTCCACCGCGACCTTGAACTGCGGCCAGGCCAGATCCAGCCGGGCCACGAATTTGCCCTGCTCGGCCACGACCCACTGCGTCTGCGGTCGGGGCAGCCCGGCGAGCACCAACCCGACCCGCGTGCGGGACTCCTGGGGTGACTCGGCGCCCGCGTCGGCCAGGTCGACGGCCCGCAGCAGCGACCGCCAGCCGCGTCGACCGGCCCGACTCAGCGCGTACTCGCGGAGAGCTGGGACGGTGGTCAGCCGCCTGGCCAGCATGGCGTCGATGACGACCACCGCCTCGACGAGGTCGAGCCAACAAGCCAGGTCCCAGCAGGTTCGCGCCGGGCTCGTCACTCTGATGCCGGCCCGGTCCACCGTGTCGCCGGGGTCTACCCCGCCGGTGTGGACCCGGACGCCAGCGATCGGCCCGACCCGGGTGGCCGTGGGAATCAGGACGTCGACCGGCTCGCTCGTGCCGGGGCTCGCACAGCCGTACAGACCTGCGGCGGCGAGTCCCGCGACAGCGGTGCCGGGCGGGACCAGCCAGCGTCCGACGGCCGCGCATCTGAGGGTGTGGGTGACTGCGACCTGGGCGTCGGCGTAGACGTCGCGAAAGAGTGGTCGCCACGCCGCACTGCGGAGGCCGACGGGGAGCTCTCGGCATGGGCTTCAGGCTGACCGATCGCCCTCGCGCCGCGCTGCCCCTGTGGATAACCACCGTCACCGCCGCGCACGCCACCCCGCGCCGCCGCCCATGATCGCGCTCGAACATGGATGTAGTGGCCTCCCAAACAGCGGAGACCACTACATCCTGGATCAAGCACGATCTTGCCGGAGCCGGAGCCGGAGCCGGAGCCGGAGCCGGAGCCGGAGCCGGAGCCGGAGCCGGAGCCGGAGCCGGAGGTCGCGGGGCGAGGGGTGGGTCGGGGTCAAGGTCGAGCCGGGGTGCGTCGAGGTCGAGCCGGGGTCGGGGTCGAGCTGGGTCGGGGTCGGGGTCAGGACGGCGTCGGGTGGGGCGGGGGCCGGTGGGTGGTGGCGGGTGGACGTCGGGGTCAGGCGGCGGTGGACCAGATGGCGCGGAAGGCGGCGGCTTCGCCGGCGAGCCAGCGTTCGATCTGGTCGGGTTTGGCGTCGGGGGGCATCCGGTGGGCCTGGCCGCGCCGGACGTCGACCAGGACCGGCTCGGCGTGTGGCAGCACCGCGTCCATGTGGCGGGCCATCAGGTGCAGGGTGGCGAGCACCGACTCCTCGCTCGGCGGGATCTCGTCGAAGTGCAGGCGGACGGCTTCGGCGCGACCGTCGGCGTGGCGTACCCCGAAATGGGGGTTGATCTTGACGGGTAGGTCGCCCAGCATGGCCAGGGCGTCGCGCGTCTGGGCCAGGTCGAGGGCGGACGGATCGCCGAGGGAGTGCAGCCAGGCCGTGGCGCCGGGCACCAGTGCCTGGTAGAGCGGGCGCCAGCGGGGCTTGACCACGTCGACCACGCCGGCGAGGTGGGTGCCGCCGGTGTGGAAGGCGATGTCCGCCTTGAGCGCCTTGACGAACTGGCCGTGCGGGTTGAAGCCGGAGCGGCTGGCGCGTTGCTTGCGCAGGCCGCCCACGAAGGTCGCCTTGGTGGGGCCGGTCCGGTCGACGTAGCGGGTGAAACCGAGCAGTGTGGCGTAGGGGGTGAGGGGCGTGGAGGCGGGCGCGGTCACGGGCGTCCTCCCAGGTCAGGAACTCGATTAGTACATACATTCTAATCGACGGGTCTGACATCGCCCAGCGAAAGAAGGGGTGCGGAAGACGCGACAAAGGGGGCCGTCCGACGCGCGGACGGCCCCCTGTCGAGACGCTGGTCAGAGCTGGCCGACGTCCGTGATCCGGACGACAGCAGCGCCCATCTCGTCCGACGCGGCCAGGTCGATCTCGGCGCTGATGCCCCAGTCGTGGTCGCCGTTGGGGTCGTCGAAGGTCTGCCGGACGGTCCACCGCTCCCGACCCTGCTCGATCATGAGCAGTGCCGGCCCCCGGGCGTCCGGGCCGACACCGATCGAGTCGTACTCCTCGAAGTACGGCGCGAGCGCGTCGGCCCACGCGTCGTAGTCCCAGCCGTCGGCGGCGTCCAGCTCGGCGAGCAGGTCCCAACGGCGCAGCGCGGCCAGCTCGACGCGGCGGAACAGCGCGTTGCGCACCAGCACCCGGAACGCCCTCGCGTTGCGGGTCACCGCCGGTGCCCGGTCGGTGAGGGCGGCGTGCGCCTGGGCCACCTCGGCCACGTCCGACGGGTTGCGCAGCCGCTCCCACTCGTCGATGAGGCTGGAGTCGACCTGGCGGACCAGCTCGCCCAGCCACTCGATGAGGTCGATCAGCTCCTCGGTCTTGGCGTCCTCGGGCACGGTCTGGCGCAGCGTCTTGTACGCGTCGGCCAGGTAGCGCAGGACCAGGCCCTCGGAGCGGGTCAGCCCGTAGAACTGCACGTACTCGGTGAAGGTCATGGCCCGCTCGTACATGTCGCGGACGACGGCCTTGGGGGAGAGCTGGTGGTCGGCGACCCAGGGGTGCCCCTGCCGGTACATCTCGTACGCGGCTTCGAGCAGTTCGGCGAGGGGCTTGGGGTGGGTCACCTCGTCGAGCAGTTCGAGGCGGGCCTCGTACTCGATGCCCTCGGCCTTCATGGCGGCGACCGCCTCGCCGCGGGCCTTGAACTGCTGCGCGGACAGGATCTGCCGGGGGTCGTCGAGGATCGACTCGATCACGCTGAGCACGTCGAGCGCGTACGACGGGGACTCCGCGTCGAGCAGCTCGATGGTGGCCAGGGCCAGCGGCGAGAGCGGCTGGTTGAGGGCGAAGTCGAGCTGGAGGTCGACGGTGAGCCGGATCCGTCGGCCGGTCTCGTCCGGCTCGGGCAGTTCCTCGACCACCCCGCCGGCCCGCAGCGCCCGGTAGATGGCGATGGCCCGGCGGATGTGCCGGCGCTGGGCGGCGGGCTCCTCGTGGTTGTCGGTGAGCAGGTGCCGCATGGCGGTGAACGCGTCCCCGGGCCGGCCGATGACGTTGAGCAGCATCGAGTGGCTGACCTGGAAGCTGGAGGTCAGCGGCTCCGGCTCGGCGTCGACCAGCCGGTCGAAGGTGGGCTGACCCCAGCCGATCGAGCCCTCCGGCGGCTTCTTGCGGACCACCTTGCGGCGCTTCTTCGGGTCGTCGCCGGCCTTGGCGAGGGCCTTCTCGTTGTCGATGACGTGCTCGGGCGCCTGCACCACGACCCGGCCGATGGTGTCGTAGCCGGCCCGGCCGGCCCGCCCGGCGATCTGGTGGAACTCCCGGTTCTTGAGCAGCCGGGTACGCACGCCGTCGTACTTGGACAGGCCGGTGAACAGCACGGTGCGGATCGGCACGTTGATGCCCACGCCGAGGGTGTCGGTGCCGCAGATGACCTTGAGTAGGCCGGCCTGGGCGAGGGTCTCGACGAGGCGGCGGTACTTGGGCAGCATGCCGGCGTGGTGCACCCCGATGCCGTGCCGGACCAGCCGGGACAGCGTCTTGCCGAAGCCGGAGGTGAACCGGAAACCGCCGATCGCCTGGGCGATCATGTCCTTCTCGGCGCGGGAGCAGACGTTGACGCTCATCAGCGCCTGGGCACGTTCCAGGGCGGCGGCCTGGGTGAAGTGCACCACGTACACCGGGGCCTGCTTGGTCTCCAGCAGCTCCTCGAGCGTCTCGTGCAGGGGCGTCATCGCGTACGAGAAGATCAGCGGGACCGGTCGCTCGGCCGAGCGCACGACGGCGGTCGGCCGTCCGGTGCGCCGGGTCAGGTCGTCGACGAACCGGGTGGTGTCCCCCAGGGTGGCGGACATCAGGATGAACTGGGCCTGCGGCAGCTCGATGATCGGCACCTGCCACGCCCAGCCCCGGTCGGGCTCGGCGTAGAAGTGGAACTCGTCCATGACGACCTGGCCGACGTCGGCGCGGTCGCCTTCGCGCAGGGCCAGGTTGGCGAGGATCTCCGCCGTGCAGCAGATGATCGGGGCGTCGGCGTTGACGCTGGCGTCACCGGTCAGCATGCCGACGTTCTCGGCGCCGAAGACCTCGCAGAGGGCGAAGAACTTCTCCGACACCAGCGCCTTGATCGGTGCGGTGTAGAAGGTCGTCCGGCTGTCCGCGAGGGCGGCGAAGTGCGCGGCGATCGCCACCAGGCTCTTACCCGAGCCGGTGGGCGTGTTCATGATCAGGTTGGCGCCGGAGACGATCTCGATGACCGCCTCCTCCTGATGGGGGTAGAGGTCGAGGCCGCGCTCCTTCGCCCAGCCGGCGAACGCGTCGAAGAGGGTGTCGGGGTCGGCGCTTGTCGGCAGCGCGGCGGTGAGCGTCATATCCCGTCCATGGTGCCTGGATCATGCCCCCGGACGCCAACCGGTGTCGGTCAGACCCCCATCGGGGCCGTGTCGTTCACCGCCGCCGGTAGATCAGGTCGGCGACCGGCCGCCCCGCGACGATCGCCCGGCGCTCGAACTTCGTCACCGGGCGGTGCGCCGGACGCGGCGCGAAGCCGCCGTACGCGTCCACCAGCTCCGGGTCCGCGTCGAGGGTCTCCCGCATCGCCTCGGCGTACTCGGCCCAGTCGGTGGCGCAGTGCAGCGTGCCACCGGGGGCCAGCCGGGAGCGCAGCAGCGCCACGTGTGCCGGCTGGATGATCCGCCGCTTGTGGTGGCGGGACTTGGGCCACGGGTCGGGAAAGAAGATGTGCACGGCGTCCAGGACACCCTCGGGCAGGCCGCTGACCAGCTCCAACGCGTCACCCTGGGCCACCCGGACGTTGTCCGTCCCGGCCCGGTCCACCAGGTCGAGGAGGTTCGCGATTCCCGGCGTGTGCACCTCCACCGCCAGATAATCTCGATCCGGGTCGGCGGCGGCCATCACGGCGGTGCTGTCGCCCATCCCGGAGCCGATCTCCAGCACCACTGGCGCTCGGCGACCGAACAACTCGGCCAGGTCGACGGGCTCGCCCGACACGTCCAGGCCGTAGCGGGACCACAGCCGGTCCAGCGCGTCGGTCTGCCGGCCGCTCATCCGGCCCCGGCGGGGGTGGAACGTGCGGATCGTCCGGCTCGCGGGCGGGACGGCGGGGTCATGGTCGGTGGCGGTCACAGCGAACCGAGCGTACGCGACGCCGCCGGCGGATCGGATGTGATGTGCGACCGGAAATGAGAGGATCCAACTGGTACGGCAGGCCGGGCGGTCCGCTGCCCGGCACGCCCACACGGCGTCGAGAGGGGGCATCGTGACTGTGACCCGCGGCGGTGTGACCCTGTCGGTGCTGATCGTGCTCGCCGGCCCGCTGCTGGCCGCCGCGCCCGCGTCCGCCGTGGCCGCACCGGCGGCGGTTGTGCCGCTGGCCGCTGCGGCGGTGGCTCCGGCGCCCGCGGTCGCCGCGCCTCAGCCCGGAGCGCCGAGCGGCCAGCCGCAACCCAACCCGCCGGTGGACATCTTCGTCGAGGTGAGCCCCAGCACGGTGCAGCCCGGCTACCTGGTCGGCATCCGGGCCAGCTGCCGGGACAACTCGGTCGGCGCCACAGTCGTGTCCGACGCGTTCGGCGCGATCGGCGTGCAGCCGCAGCACGGCCTGCTCACCGCCGCGCCGATGGTGCGTGATCGCACCCGCCCCGGCAACTACCGGGTCAAGTTGGAGTGCCGCGACGGCGAGACCGCCTCGACCATGCTCCAGGTGGTCAAGAAGGTGCCGGCGTACCCGAGTCGGGGCCCCGCCACCGGCTTCGGTGGCGGCGCCGACGGCATGACCGGGAAGCTGCTGCTGCCCGGCGGAGCGGCGTTGACCGTCGCCGGGCTGATCCTCGCCGTGGTGGCGCTGCGCCGGCCCCGGACCGTCCGAGCCGCCGCGCGCCGCTGAGCCCGCCATGGAGATCTTCCGCCCCACGTCGCCGCCGGCCGGTTCCCGTCCGCCGTCCGCCGGCCGGCCCGCGTCGCCCGACGGTGCCCGCCCGCCGGCTGCGGGCCGCTCCGCGTCGCCCCCTGACGGTGTACGACCGCCGGTGGACGACGGCTGGCCGGACCCCGACGGCCCGCCCGGTCCCGACGACCCGCCGCACCCCGGCCGCCCGTCCCCGCAGGTCGCCGATCAGCGACCGGACGGCCGGGCGACACGCCCTTCCGGGGTCGCACGTCCGGTGAAGGCCGCGCACCCGTCGGTGGCCGGCCGCCCGCCGACCGCCGTCGCGCCCCGGCGTAGCCGCCCGTCCGGACGCAGCCCCTGGTCGGTGCCCCTGGCCGTGGTGCTGGTGCTGGTCGGCGTCTTCGCCACCGGGGCGGGGTTGGGTCGCTCGGTCGGGCCGTTCGACCTGGCTCCGGCCGGCGGTGACCGGCCGGCCCGCAGCGAGACGGCCGGATTGTCGGCCAGCCGGCCGGTCCGGCTCACGGTCCCGGCGATCAAGGTGGCCGCGCCGGTCGCGCCGGTCGGGCAGGCCCGGGACGGTTCGATCGCCGTACCCCCGTTGGAGCGGCACAACGAGACCGGCTGGTACGACCGTGGGCCCACGCCGGGCGAGTCCGGTCCGGCGGTGATCGTCGGACACGTGGACACCAAGAGCGGCCCGTCGGTCTTCTACGACCTGGGCAAACTGAAGCCCGGCGACCTGATCGAGGTGGCCCGGGCGGACCGCTCGACCGTGGTCTTCACGGTCGACACCGTCGAGCACTTCCCTAAGGACCGGCTGCCCGCCGAGCGGATCTACGGCCACGACGGGCCACCCGGTCTGCGGCTGATCACCTGTGGTGGCCAGTTCATCGGCGGCCGCACCGGCTACGCCGACAACGTGATCGCCTTCGCCAGCCTCCGGTCCTCCCACAAGCCCTGACCGGCGTCAGCGCAGGAAGTCCAGCAGGCGGCGGATGGTCTCGTCGGGGGCCTCCTCGGGGATGAAGTGCCCGACCGGGACCGGCTCGCCGCGTACGTCGTCGGCCCACTCCCGCCAGATCGCGAGCGGGTCGTCGTAGAGCTTCGCGACCTGACCGCGTTGGCTCCAGAGCAGCAGCACCGGGCAGGTGATCCGGCGGATTCCCCGGTCGGCCTCGTCCTGCCGGTAGTCCACCGTCGCGGCCGCGCGGAACTCCTCGCAGATCGCGCGGACCCGGGTCGGGTCGCTGAACTGCCGGACGTACGCCGCCCGCACCTCGGGCGGGAATACGTCCGTCACCTCGGGCCAGGTGTCCAGCATGAAGTCGACGAGCACCTCGGGCGCCGCGTCGATGAAGCGTTCGGGCACCGGTGACGGCGCCGCCAGGAAGGACCAGACCCAGTAGGAGAGGCTGAAGTCCCGGTCCGCCCGGTCGTAGACGTCGCCGATCGGGACGACGTCCATGACGGCCAGCCGGGTGACGGCCGCCGGCTCGTCCAGCGCCAGACGGTACGCGCAGCGGGCCCCGCGATCGTGGCCGACGAGGTGGAACCGGTCATGACCCAGACTCCGCATCACCTCGACCTGGTCCCGGGCGACGGCTCGCATGCCGTACGGCTCGTGGTCGGTGGTGCTCGGCGGTGTGCCGCTGTCGCCCCAGCCGCGCAGGTCGGTGGCGACGACGGTGAAGTGCGCGGCGAGCCGAGGCGCCAACCGGTGCCACATGAGGTGCGTTTCGGGAATGCCGTGCAGGAGCAGGACGGGAGGTCCGCTGCCGCCCCGGCGTCCGTGGATCACGGTGCCGGAGGTGGCGATGTCGAACTCGTCGAACCCGTCGAACATCGCCGGAATTCCCCCGCACCTCGTCAGGACCGCCTGCGCCAGCGCGTTCGACGCTATCAGCGGAATTGACCGGTTCGGACCGTTTCCTCGCAGGGCTTCGGCCGCCGACGCCGCCTAGGGCTGGGGGACGTGCAGGGCCACCTCGAACTCCAGGAGGCTGGCACCGCTGGCGACCGGCGGGCGGGGCGTGTCGCCGGGCGCGCCGGCGTGGGCGGCGCGGGACGGGCCGGCGGCCCAAGCCTGGTACGCCTCCTCGCTCTCCCACCTGGTGTAGACGAAGTAGCGGGTCTCGCCGGCCACCGGCCGGAGCAGCTCGAAGCCGAGGAAGCCGGGGGAGTTCTCCACGGTGCCGGCCCGCGCGGCGAACCGCTTCTCCAACTCGGCGCCGGCGCCGGGCGGAACGTCAATTGCGTTGATCTTCACGACTGCCATCTGTCCACCCTAACGAGCTCAGAACGTCTCGACCGCGGGCACCAGGTCCGCGTCGACCACGATCGGGGCGTGGTCGGAGGGGCCCTTGCCCTTGCGGGCCTCGCGGTCCACGTACGCCGAGCGGACCGCCCGGGCGAACGGCGCGGAGGCGTACACGAGGTCGATCCGCATGCCCTTGTTCTGGTGGAACATGCCGGCCCGGTAGTCCCAGTAGGTGAACGGGTGCGGCCCCTTCATCGGGGTGGGCACCACGTCGTCGAGGCCCAGGTCGCGCAGTGCCGCGAGGGCCGCCCGCTCGGCGGGGGTGACGTGGGTGGAGTGGGTGAAGACGGCCGGGTCCCACACGTCGGCGTCGGTCGGCGCGACGTTGAAGTCGCCGCAGACGGTCACCGGCAACGCGGTGGCCAGTTCCGCCTCCAACGCGTCCCGCAGCGCGGCGAACCAGGCCAGCTTGTACGCGTAGTGCGGGTCGTCGGGTGTCCGCCCGTTGGGCACGTACACCGACCAGACCCGCACCCCGTCGCAGGTGGCGGAGATGGCCCGGGCCTCCGGCTCGGGAAAGCCGGGCTCGCCGGCGAACCCGACCCGGACGTCGTCCAACCCGACCCGGGACAGGATGGCCACCCCGTTCCAGCGGCCGTCGCTGTGGCTGGCCACGGTGTAGCCCAGCTCGCCCACCTCGGCCACCGGGAAGGCGCCGTCCGGGCACTTGGTCTCCTGGAGGCAGACCACGTCCGGCCCGGTGTCGGCCAGCCACTCGAGCAGCCGCGGCAGTCGGGCCTTCACCGAGTTCACGTTCCAGGTCGCCAGGCGCATGGCTCCAGCCTGCCGTATCCGCCGCCGCGCCGCCTGGTCAGCTGCCCGGGGTGTCGCCGGGACGGGTCTGTTCGGCCAGGAACCGTTCCAGCTCCGCGCCGAGTTCGTCGGCGGTGGGCAGCGGTCCGGCGTCCGAGGCGAGCAGGTTCTTCTCGCCCCGACCCCGGGCGAACGTGTCGTACTGCTCCTCCAGGGCCTGGACCAGGGCGGCGGCGTCCTCGGTCTGGGCCACCTGCCGGTCGATCTCCACCCGGACCACCTCGGCGGCCGAGCGCAGCCCGTCACCGGGCAGCAGCAGCCCGGTGCTGCGCGACACGGAGGTGAGCAGGACCTCGGCGGCGGCCGGGTACTCGGTCTGCGCCACGTAGTGCGGCACGTGGGCGGCGAAGCCGAGCGCGTCGCGGCCCTGCTCGCCGAGGCGGAACTCCAGCAGGTGACCGACGCTGCCGGGCACCTGGACCCGTTGCAGCCAGGGCTCGTACCCGGCGATCAGCTCGGGGCGGGTGGCGTGGGCCGTCACCCCGGTCGGTCGGGTGTGCGGCACCGCCATCGGGATCGAGTTGAGCCCCACGGTGAGCCGGACGTCGAGTCGGGCGGCGAGCCCGGCCACGGCCGCCACGAACCGTTCCCACTGCAGGTCCGGCTCGGGGCCGGTGAGCAGCAGGAAGGGGGTCTCGTCGTCGTCGTGCAGCAGGTGCAGCTCCAGCTGGGGCGCGTCGACGCTCTCCCAGTGGTCCTCCACGAAGGTCATCACCGGGCGTCGCGAGCGGTAGTCGAAGAGCTGGTCCACGTCGAAGGTGGCGATCGGCCGACCCTCCAGCGAGGTGAGCAGCTGCTCGCGGGCCAGCCGGCTGGCGTTGCCGGCGTCCACGAAGCCGGTGAGGGCCTGGATCAGGACCGGTTGCCCGAGGTCGGGCAGATCGTCGGTGAGCTGGTAGAGCTCGTGTGGGTCGAGCACCGGTGCGGACCTCCCTGGAATGTGCCTACTCGGATGCCGACGCGACGGACGGCACCCGGTTCGGGCAACGTACCCGCCATCCTTGTGCATTCCTGCTTCGGGCGATCCGTCGCCCGGCGGACGAGCATGACCGGACCAATCACCCGATTACGCCACCTGGTGGCCCGTGTCGTCTGAATGGTGGAGTGGCGCTTCCGCCCAAAGGCCTAGTTTGTCGATCATGTCGAGCCCCGGGGTCCGATGTCCGGGCCTGTCGCCGGCCGTGCCGGCCTGCGTGCCGCGCCTGCTTCATCCGGTACGCGAGGTCCGTTCCCCGGGCGGTCCGACGCGCCCCGGTCGTCCACCGGAGCACCCCGGATCTGTGGCGAGCGCCACGTGATCACCGTGCGTGATCGGCGTGTCCGCCTGCCTAGCCTCGGCTGATGCGTGACGACGGCACCCTCGACGACCCGTACGCCCCGAGCAGCCCCACTGCCGATACGGAGGACAGCACCTCAACCGAACGGACAACCACCGCGACTCGGCTCCGGGCGTACGCCCGGGACCTGACCGGTCGACGCCGGGCGCACGTCGCCCTGGCCACCGGCGTGGTGTGCTGCCTCGGGCTGGCCGCGGTCGCGCAGGTCCGTGACGACGGTGCCGGCCCGGCACGGACCGACTCCCTCGCCGGCAGCGCGGAACTGGTGCAGCGTGCCGAGCAGCAGACCGCCTCGCGCGGACTCGACCGCTCCGCCACCCCGTCGACCCCCGCGGCCAGCCCGTCGTCGTCCGCCGACCCGGACACCGCGAAGCGGGCCCGCAAGGCGGCCCCGGCGCCCCCGACCGACCCGGCGCCCGTCGCCGGCCTGGACGAGGACCAGATGGAGAACGCCGAGGCGATCGTCCGCGCCGGGCGTGACATGGGCGTCCCCCGTCGTGGCCTGGTCATCGCGGTGGCCACCGCCATGCAGGAGAGCAACCTGTACAACGTGGCGAGCGGCGTGCTGCCCGAGTCGCAGAACTACCCGCACCAGGGCGTCGGCTGGGACCACGACTCGGTCGGGCTGTTCCAGCAGCGCTCCAGCAGCGGCTGGGGGCCGGTGGGCCGGCTGATGGACCCGGAGTTCGCCACCCGACAGTTCCTCTCCGCCCTCGAGCAGGTGCCCGGCTGGCAGCGGATGCGGCTCACCGACGCCGCCCAGGCGGTGCAGGTCTCCGCGTACCCGGAGCACTACCAGAAGCACGAGTGGCGGGCCGTGCGGGTCGTCGACGCCATCGTGCCGAGCGGGAGGTAACCTTCCGGCCACTATGGACGGTGGGTGGTTGAGCCTGTCGAGTCCCGGGTACATCCGTTGCGGGTTCGGGGTACACATGTCTGAGGGATCATCGACAGGAGGACGTTATGTCACTGATGCAGCGGATCAGCGCGTTTTTGAGATCACCCAAGGGGCAGCAGCTGGTCGACCGTGGTCGGCGCGAGATGGCCAAGCCCGCCAACCAGCAGAAGCTCAAGGGGTTGGCGTCGCGGTTCTCCAACCGCCGTCGCTGACCGTCCCGTCGGCCGTCCTGCCCGCCGTACCCACCCCTGGGGAGCCCCGGTGACCGACACTCCGCCCGTCGGCGGCCAGCCCGCCGCGCCCACCCCCCAGCCGTCCGTCGACCCGCCCGGCGGGCCGACGGAGGCTGTGGAGGGCCCACCGGCCCGCCTCTGGGACCGGATGCGCGACGATCCGCAGTACGCCCCGGAGCACCTCGCGCTGGAGGCGGTGCGTCGACTCGGCCCGGAGGCCGCGCAGTGGGCGGGTCGGGCCCGGGCCGAGCAGCCCGGCGTCTCGGCCGACGCGCTGGCCGACCAGGCGACCCGCAAGTTCGTCAATCTGGCCCGCCTCTCCGGTGCGGTATCCGGTGCGGCCGGGTTGCCCGGCGCCGTCCTCGACGTGGGGGTGCTGGCCTGGACCCAGGCGCGGATGGTGCTGCACATCGCCGCCGCGTACGACGTCGACCCGCTGCACACCGACCGGGCCACCGACCTGCTGGTGCTCCAGCGGGTGCACAAGGTCGCCGAGAGCGCCCGCCTGGCGCTCGGGGTCGCCGCCGGCCGCGAACGCGCCGACGCGCTCTTCGGCCTCGGCGGCCACCGTCCGCTCGGCCGGGTCATGCTCCAACTCGGCGTCCGGCTGGCCCGGATGGCGGGTGTACGGGCGGCCAAGCGGATGTTCGCCAAGGTCATACCCGGCGCGGCGATCGTGCTGGGCACCTGGGCCAATTCGTCGGCCACCAAGGAACTCGCCGAGCGCTCCCGGGAGCTCTATCGTCCGCGCGGCACCGCCCTGCCGGGCCCTCGGCGCGGCTGAGCGTCAGTCGGCGAGGCCGGAGGAGCGCCAGGTCACCTCGGCGAGCCGGCCCTGGCCACTGACGTTGGGGTGGAACCAGTCCAGCGGGTTCAGCATGTCCAGGGTGAAGCGGACCCCGTGCACGGCGCCGCCGTCGTGCCGGCAGCGCGAGCCGTACGCCCGGCACGCCTTCACCAGCTCGTCGTTGTAGGCGTCGATCCGGTCCCGCACGGCGCTCCGACGGGTCCGGTCGGCGGGCGCGGTCGACGTCGCGTTCGCCAGCAGTGCCGGGCAGACACCACGTCGCCAGGCGCGCACGGCCCGCGAGTCACCGTGCCCGACCTCCCAGAGCCGGTACAGGTCGGGAATGCTCACCACCAGCACCCGGGCCTTGGGCCGCCCGGTCCGCAGCGCCCGCAGGCCGCGGTCCACGTCGGCCCGGAACTCGGCCACCGGCGTCATCGCGTCCACCCCGCCCCGGCACACGTCGTTGGCGCCGATCAGCACGGTGACGTAGTCGGCGCGGTCACGTACCGCGGCCTTCGCCTGACCCTCCAGGGCGTCCGCGCGGGCGCCGGGACGGGCGTGGTTGTACGCCCGGCCGCGGATCTCCGGGTCCTGGTCGAGCAGTCGCCGGTAGTGGCTGCGCACCCGCAGGCCGTCCCCGGTCGACCAGGAGTTGCGCTCGCAGGAGGTGAGCACCAGGCAGGAGGCGAAGCCGGTGCTGATCGAGTCGCCGAGCGCCGCGATGCCGCCCGGCCCGCCGGACGGTGCGCTCCCGGTCGGGCGCGGTGTCGCCGAACCGTCCCCCTCGCAGGCCAACGCGACGAGCGCCGCGAGGCAGGCCAGGGCGGCGATCCAGCGTCGAGGCATGACGTCCCCCGTTCCGGCAGCGCAGAGCGACAGCCTGGTAACTCTATGCGTAGGACGTGGTCGGTCGGGAAGTCGCTGTCCGGAATGCGGCAGAGCGCCCGCGCCGACGTCGCGCGGCTGCTATAAGACCGCGTGGACGGCGCGAACCCCGTACCGGTTAACGCCGCCGATCGGGGGTAGTTCGGGAGGTATGACGAGATCGCAGCCCCGGCGCGCCCGCGGCACGGTCGGCCACGCGAACAGCGCGCTGAACCTCCGCCTCGCCCTGGCCACCTTCGGCCTGGTGATCATGGTGGTCTTCGCGGTGCTGGCGTTCTGGGCCGGCATCGCCTGGCTCGGCGTGGTCTGCGCGATCCTCGCCGTCGTCGCCGTGGTCGACCTGGTCGTGATCCAGCGCCGCCGCGCCGCCCGCCGCCGCGAGGAGCCGGGCGTACGACACTCGCTGTTCGAGTGACAGGAGGACGAGATGCCCATCGCCACCACCAACCCCGCCACCGGTCAGGTGCTCAAGACCTACGAGGCGATGTCCACCGAACAGCTCGACGCCGCCATCGAGCGGACCCATCTCGCGTTCCAGCAGCTCCGGGCGACCACCGTCGAGCAGCGCGCCGGGTGGATGAGGGCGGCGGCCGACCTGCTGGACGCCGAACGCGACGAGATCGCCCGGATCATGACCACCGAGATGGGCAAGACGTACGTGGCGGCGCGGGCCGAGGTGACCAAGTGCGCCTCGGCCGCCCGCTTCTACGCCGACAGGGCGCCGGCGTTCCTCGCCGACGAGCCGGCCGACGCCGACGCCGTCAAGGCGACCCGGGCGTTCATCCGCTACCAGCCGATCGGTGCGGTGCTCGCGGTGATGCCGTGGAACTTCCCGCTCTGGCAGGTGATGCGCTTCGCCGCGCCGGCGCTGATGGCCGGCAACACCGGCCTGCTCAAGCACGCCTCGAACGTGCCGCAGACCGCGCTTCTGCTGGAGGACGTGTTCCGGCGTGCCGGCTTCCCCGAGGGGGCGTTCACCACCGTGCTGGTTGGCTCGGACGCCGTCGACCGCATCCTCAGCGACCCCCGGGTCCGCGCCGCGACGCTCACCGGCAGCGAACCCGCCGGCCGTTCCATCGCCCAGATCGCCGGACGGGAGCTGAAGAAGACGGTCCTCGAACTCGGCGGTAGCGACCCGTTCGTGGTGATGCCCTCGGCCGACGTGGACCGGGCCGCCGAGGTGGCCACCACCGCCCGCTGCCAGAACAACGGCCAGTCCTGCATCGCCGCGAAGCGCTTCATCGTGCACACCGACGTGTTCGACGCGTTCGCCGAGAAGTTCGCCGCGAACATGGCCGCGCTGCGCGTCGGCGACCCGATGGACCCGGACACCGACGTCGGGCCGCTGGCCAGCGAGCGGGGTCGCGACGAGGTGCACGCCCAGGTCCAGGACGCCGTGGACAACGGCGCGACAGTGCTCTGCGGTGGCGAGCTGCCAGGCGGCGACGGCTGGTTCTACCCGCCGACAGTCGTCACCGACCTCACCCCGCAGATGCGGATGTGGTCCGAGGAGGTCTTCGGCCCGGTCGCCGGCCTGTTCCGGGTGTCCTCGTACGAGGAGGCGATCGAGGTCGCCAACGGCACCAGCTTCGGGCTCGGCTCGAACGCCTGGACACGGGACCCGGCCGAGCAGGAACGCTTCGCCACCGACCTGGACGCCGGCAACGTCTTCATCAACGGGATGACCACCTCGTACCCGGAGCTGCCGTTCGGCGGTGTGAAGAACTCCGGCTACGGGCGGGAGCTGTCCGCGCTGGGCATGCGGGAGTTCTGCAACACCAAGACGGTCTGGGTGGGCGAGGGCGCGGCCTCGGCCGGCGCGGGGGCGCACGCCGAATGACGCATGCGTCAGGCGCCCGCATCATGGGTAGGAAGTGCGCCCATGACGCAGTTCGGGTTCCACGCCTCGCATGAACAGATCGGTCCGCGCGCCCTGCTGGAGGCGGTGATGCACGCCGAGCGGGCCGGCTTCGACGCCGCCATGTGCTCGGACCACTTCTCCCCGTGGAGCGCCCGGCAGGGCGAGTCCGGCTTCGCCTGGTCCTGGCTGGGCGCCGCGCTCCAGGCCACCGGCATGCCGTTCGGCGTGGTCAACGCACCCGGGCAGCGGTACCACCCGGCGATCATCGCGCAGGCGATCGGCACCCTCGGCGCGATGTACCCGGGCCGGTTCTGGGCCGCGCTCGGCACCGGTGAGGCCAGCAACGAGCACATCACCGGCGACGCGTGGCCCCGCAAGGACGTCCGCGCGGCCCGCCTGCGCGAGTGCGTCGACGTGATCCGGGCGCTCCTCGCCGGTGAGGAGGTCAGCCACGACGGTCTGGTCCGGGTGGACCGGGCCCGGCTGTGGACCCGCCCCGAGGAGCCGCCCGCGCTCGTCGGCGCCGCCGTCAGCGTGGCCACCGCCCGCTGGTGCGCCGAGTGGGCGGACGGCCTGATCACCGTCAACGCGCCGAAGGCGCACCTGCGGGAGATGATCGACGCGTACCGGGACGCCGGTGGCCGTGGACCCCTGCACCTGCAGGTGCACGTCTCCTGGGCGCCGGAGCAGGAACAGGCCGAGGCCCTCGCGTACGACCAGTGGCGCAGCAACGTCTTCGCCCCGCCGGTCTGCTGGGACCTGGAGACCGTCGAGCACTTCGACGTGGTGTCCGCCGACGTGCCGGCCCGGCGGGTCGCCGACGTGGTGAACATCTCGGCCGACCTGGGCCGCCACGTCGGATGGCTCGAGGAGTACGTGGAACTCGGCTTCGACCAGATCGCCCTGCACCACGTGGGGCAGGAGCAGCGCGGCTTCATCGACGCGTTCGGTGCGGAGGTGCTGCCGAAGTTGCGCCGCGCCGGCTGATCGAGGGCCCAACCGGCGGACCCCTAGGCTCGTACCCCATGGAAAGCCTGTTTCCGGTCGTCGTCTTCCTGGCGATCGCCACCCTGGGTGCCGCGCTGGCCCGCCGGCTCGGCCTGCTCGCGCCGATCGTGCTGGTCGTCCTCGGCCTGGCGCTGTCGTACGTGCCGGGCTTCCCCCAGGTCGAGCTGGACCCCGAGCTGGTGCTCGTCGGCATCCTGCCGCCGCTGCTCTACGTCGCCGCGCTGGAGACGTCGGTGCCGGCGTTCAAGACCAACATCAGGCCGATCCTGCTGCTCGCCGTCGGCCTGGTGCTGTTCACCGCGTTCGTGGTCGGGTTCGTGGTGCACCTGCTGTTGCCGCAGCTGCCGTTCGCGATCTGCCTGGCCCTCGGCGCGGTGGTCGCCCCACCCGACGCGGTGGCCGCCACGGCGGTCGCCCGGCGGGTGGGACTGCCCCGCCGGGTGGTCACCATCCTGGAGGGCGAGAGCCTGGTCAACGACGCGACCGCGCTGGTGCTGCTGCGGGTCGCGACGATGGCGACCGTCGGCTCGGCGGTCGGCACCACCGAGGTCGCCGTCGAGGTGCTGCGGGCCACCGGCGGCGGCATCCTGATCGGGGCGCTCGGCGCGCTGGTCTTCGGTTTCCTGCACCGGCGGATCACCGACCCGCTGCTGGACAACGCGCTGTCCCTGATCATCCCGTTCGCCGTGGTGTTCACCGCCGAGCACCTGCACGCCTCCGGCGTGGTCGCGGTGGTCGTCACCGGCCTGGTGCTCGGGCACAAGCTGCCCCAGCTGCTGTCGGCGGCGTCCCGCTTGCAGATCGGCGCGTTCTGGCGGCTGGTCCGGTTCCTGCTGGAGGGCCTGGTCTTCCTGCTGGTCGGGCTCCAACTGCGGGAGGTGCTGCACGACCTGGACGAACCGGTCGGCTCGGTCCTCCTGACCACTCTCGCGGTGCTCGCCGCCGTCTTCCTGACCCGGTTCGTCTGGCTCTTCCCGGCCACCTACCTGGCCCGGTTGGTGCCCCGGGTCCGCCGCCGGGACGCCCGGCCGTCGCCCAAGGTCCCGATCATCATCGGCTGGGCCGGCATGCGCGGTGTGGTGACCCTGGCCGCCGCCCTCGCCCTGCCGCTGACCCTGGCCGACGGCGAGCCGTACCCCCGGGCGCTGTTCATCTGGCTGGCCTTCGCGGTGATCGTCTTCACGCTCGTCGGTCAGGGCGCCACGCTGCCGCTCGTCGCCCGCCGGTTGAAGCTGCCGCAGGACGACCCCGTGCAGGACGCGCTGTCCGCCGCCGGCGTGCAGCAGCAGGCCAGCCGGGCCGCTCGCGAACGCCTCGACGAACTGGCCGACAGCGCCCCCGAGTCGGTGGTGGCCCGACTGCGCCGGGCGTCGGAGGACCGCACCAACATGGCCTGGGAGCGGCTCGGAGGGGCCGAGCGGGAAACCCCGTCGCAGGCGTACGGTCGGCTGCGACAAGAGATGATCGACGCCGAGCGGGAGGTGTTCCGGGCTGCCCGGGACTCCGGTCGGATCCCTGAGGAGGTGCTGGTGCAGGCCTATCGTGACCTGGACCTGGAAGAGTCGTTGCTGCGGGAGGTCGAGAAGTGAGCTGTCAGCATCTGACCGAGGCCGGTGCCGCCGAGCCGCGTACCCCCGACGAGTGCGCGGACTGCGTCGCCATCGGCGACACGTACTGGGTGCACCTGCGCACCTGTCTGAGTTGCGGGCAGGTCGGCTGCTGCGACTCGTCGCCCAACCAGCACGCCAGCAAGCACTACGCGTCCACCGGCCACCCGGTGATCCGCTCGGCGCAGCCGGGCGAGGCCTGGCGCTGGTGCTACGTCGACGAGGAGATCGGCTGACCGCTCGCCGGGGCTGGTGCGGCGCGTGTCGCCAGGGCCCGTCGGGTGAGCGGCGGCACGGCCAGACCGGTCACGGCGAGCAGCCCCGCCAGGGCCAGCCAACCGAGCGGGCCGCCGTCGAGGATCAGCCAGGTCAGTGACGCCGGACCCACCGCGCGGGCCAGTCCGGTCAGCAGTCCGTCGACCCCCTGGTAGGCGCCGAGGGCGTCCGGGGCGGCCAGGTCGTAGGACAGTGCCGCCCCGGCCGCGCCGTGCCACAGGTCTCCGACGGTGTAGATCACGGTGGCGCCGAGCAGCAGGATGACCGCCGGCGCGGTGGGCACGGCGTCGGTCGCGGCCCAGAGCAGCATCCCGGCCGCGAGCACCAACCCGGCCCGGCGCATCGTGCTCGCCGCCGGCAGCGCGCGCCGCGCGCCACGGCTCAGCCGTACCGCGAGGAGCACGGTGAGCAGCGTGTTGACCAGGAGCACGGCGGAGACCGTCACCAGCGGCGCGGCGGTGCGGGTCACCACCCACAGCGGCAGCACCAACGTCAGTGCCACCCAGTGCAGGGAGAGCACCGCCGAGGCCCCGGCGACCGCTAGGAACGGCCAGTCGCGCAGCGCGCGACCCGCTCGCGGCCGCACGCCCCGCCGGACCGGCGGGTACTCCGGCAGACGCATGATCAGCGCCGCCGAGACCAGATAGGTGGCGACGTTGCCCAACACCAGCAGCCGGTACGCCCACCCGGTGTCCGCCACCAGCGCGAACCCGCCCAGCGCCGCGCCGAGCGCCACGCCCAGGTTTGCCACCGCGCGCAGGGTGGCGAAGGCGTGCACCCGTCCCTGCGGACCGCCGACGGCCGCCACCAGCGCGGCGCGGACCGCCAGGTTGCCGGAGACCAGCAGCGCGTCCAGGGTGGCCACCAGCAGGAAGACCGGAAAGGAGCCGACCAGCAGGTACGCGGCCGCGACGGCGGCCTGCGCCAGTTGCAGGACCGCGCGGAGACTCCGTGGATCGCAGCGGTCGGCCAGCCCGCCGAGCGGCACGCTGGCGGTCAGCCCGACCAGACCGGCGGCGGTGAGCCCCAACCCCACCTCGGCCGGCGTCAACCCCACGGCACGGGTGAGATAGAGCGCCGCGCCCGTCACCCACAGCCCGCTGCCGACCGTGTTGGCGAGGGTGGCAAGCGACAGGGTGCGCAGCCGGCCGGGAGGCGGCAGCGGCGACAGAGACCGCCAACGGCCGCGAAGCCCCGCCGTGATGCCCACACGTCGACCCTAGGGGCGGTGCCCGCGCACCGGTGCCCCGCGCCGTGCGGCCCCGGTCACAGCCCGCCGCCGGTACCGCTCGTTGCCCGGCTCCGGGCGGGCGTTCAGGTCGCCGGGTCCGGTTCAGCGGGGCATGTGGTCGACGAGGCGTTCGGTGGCGAGGCAGGAGATGAGACAGCGTTCCTTCGCGTCGCCGCTGAGCCGGGCGGTCCAGTCCGTGAGGCCGCCGTCGCCGATCTCCAGGCTGCCGTCCAGGATGCTGATCCGCAGGGCACAGCCCGTGTAGTAACCGCGACCGCGCTCCCGCTCCGGCTCGTCGACGAGCGGCACGACGGTCCCGCCGAGCGCCGGTCGGACGGTGTCGGCCAGTCGCTCCCGGACGATCCCGTCGTCGAGGGCCGTGACGTGCAGCCGTGGCGCGGCCGTGGGGGCCAGCTCGGCCAGGACGGTCCGCCAGTAGGTCAGGTGCCGCACCAGCAGTCGAGCCTCGGTGCTGCCCGAGCCGGCGTCCCGCGCGCTGGACACCAGGCAGAAGAGCCGGAAGTGCGCCGGGGCGCCGGTGCCGAAGTCCTGTGCCCGCAGCGCCCGGTGGGCGGCGGCGAGGTGCACCTCGCCGCCCCGGCGGCG
Source organism: Micromonospora sp. NPDC005298 (assembly GCF_040607375.1). Lineage (NCBI taxonomy): Bacteria > Bacillati > Actinomycetota > Actinomycetes > Micromonosporales > Micromonosporaceae > Micromonospora > Micromonospora sp. NPDC005298. The sequence goes on along the minus strand of NZ_JBEXGP010000002.1, from coordinate 865,982 downwards.
GCGTACGGCCGCCTCGACGGCGAGGGCGTTCGTGGGATCGCTCAGTACCTCGCTGGCACGCATGGTGGTGACGATCCGGTTCTGGCTGACCGGCGCGACCGCCGAGCAGGTGCCCACCGGTACGACAGGCGACAGCTCCACGCCGGAGACGTCGGCCGGCAGCAGCTGCCACATGCGGGCCTCCACCCGCGCGAGGTCACGTGGGTCGGCGTGGGCCGGGCGCACGAAGCGATCCTCACGCCAGCGGCGCACCACGTCGGGTGGGCGTACGGCGGCCGCGCGGTCCTGGGCCACGCCCAGCAGCAGGGTACGCAGGTCCGCACCGGACAGGCCGGCCAGTGCGGCCCGCGTCCCGGCCGGCAGCCGCGCCCACACCCGTCGCTGCGCCTCGGTCGGTCCATCGCCATCCACGGCTCACACACTGGTTGATCCGGTGCGGTGCGCCAAGCGGGTTTGTGGCTGCCCGGTGATCCGTTCACGTCATCAGCTCCACAGCGACCGGCCACCACGGTAGCCACCCGCCGGCCGGGGCGAGCGCATCCTGGTGGCCGCCCGTGGGGGGCGGCCACCAGGATGGAGGGTCAGCTCAGCGAGCAGGCCGCTCCGTTGACCGTGACCAGCCCCGGATCGGGGTTGGCGCCGCCGGCCGTCGTCGCGTTGAAGCCGAACGTCACAGTGCCGCCGGGAGCGATCCTGGCGTTGTGCGACTCGTTGCGCGCGGTCACCGTCGCGCCGGACTGGGTGACCTTCGCCAGCCAGGCCTCGCGGACCCGCTGGTCGCCGGTGAACGCGAAGCGCACGCTCCAGCCGTTGACCGCCGTGGCGCCGGTGTTGCGGATGGTCAGCTGCCCGGTGAACCCGGTGCCGCCCTGCCAGGTGCCGTAGTTGCTGTAGTGCACCGAGCAGGTGGTGGCCGGCACCGCGCCGGCGTCACCCTGGTCGGCCAGGAACGAGGCGATCCACGCCAGCGCCGAGTTCCAGTTGATCGCCACCTCGTTCGTCGAGTACGAGTTGATGTCGTCGACGTAGCAGAACTGGGGCGCGCAGCCGGTCAGCAGCTGCGCCACGAACGGGTCCTGCAGGGCCGCGTTCGCGCCACCGGCCATCGAACCGTCCGGCGGGCGGGGCATGCCCGGGTCGAGCTGGTGGCCGAAGATGCGGCTGTGCTGGTTCTGCGCCGCGTGCTCGCCCCAGCCGGTGACGTAGGAGATGTTCAGGGCGTTGCGGCCGAAGATGTAGTCCATCGCCTGCACCGCGCCGTCGCGGTAGGCGGGGTTGCGGGTCAGGTCGAACGCCGTCGCCAGCACCACGGCGTTGTTGATGATGTTGCTGTTGCCGCCCCAGAAGTAGCTGTTGGTGTCACCGGGCATCGGCAGCCCGTACGCCTGGCGGCGCAGCTCGGCGAGGTACGCGTCGGCGGCGGTGGTGACCGAGGAGCGGATCCGGGTCAGCTCGGCGGCGGGCAGCCCGTTCGGCACGGTGGCCAGGTCGAGACGGCCCAGCGCGGCGACGCTCTGCCAGCCGAAGCCACGGGCGTCGAACACGTCGCCGGTGTGGTGCGGCGAGGCGGTCAGGTCGGACAGGTAGGTCTGCGCCCCGGTGGTGAGGTACAGCTCGACCGCCGCCCAGTAGAACTCGTCGGTGACGTTCGTGTCGTCGTACGCGCCGCCGCCGGTGCCGTCGGTGGGGCTGGCGTACACCGCGGGGTGGGCCTTGGCCGCCGCGTAGGCCGTCTTCGCGGCGGTGGCGCAGCGGCCGGCGAACGCCGCGTCGTACGGCGCGAAGAGTCGCGCGCACTGGGCGGCGGTGGCGGCCAGGTTGAGGGTGGCGGCGGTGGACGGCGGGTGCAGCTCACGCGGCTGCGGGTCGTCCTGCGGGGCGAGCGGAAGCCCGGTCCAGTTCTGGTCGTGGATCTTGTGGTGGACCATGCCGGCGAGCGGCTTGCCGGCCGGTACCTGCATGCGCAGCAGGAACTCCAGCTCCCAGCGGGCCTCGTCGAGGATGTCCGGCACGGCGTTGCCGCGCTCGGGAACCCGCAGCGTGCTGTCGGCCAGCCGGGCGCCGCCGTCGGCGGTGGCGGCCGTCTTGGTCCGCTCGAAGGTGTTCAACAGCTGGTAGGTGGCGATGCCGCCGTTGACGACGTACTTGCCGTGGTCGCCGGCGTCGTACCAGCCGCCGCGCACGTCCAGCGAGTAGTCGCAGACACCCGGCTGGCAGGGCACGTTGGTGTCGCCCTTGTTGGGCGCCACACCGAGGTGACCGGCCGGGCGCGCGTACTCGTCGCCGATCAGGTCACCGTCGATGGCGATGCCGCTGCGCTGGGCGTAGAAGAACTGCAACGAGTCCGAGCGGAGCTGGTCGTAGAGCGTGCCGGAGATGTCGAACGGGCGGCTCGTCTCCCCGTCCACGGTGAGCGTCAGCCCGGTCCCGGGGGTGCGGTAGGTGGAGAAGTCGACGGTCTGCACGTTCTGCCCGGAGGCGGCGTCGACGCCGCGTGCGGTGGTGGTGCCGCTCGCCACGACGGCGCCGGCGCCGGATCGCAGCTGCCAGGGCAGCGGCTCGGTGGCGTCGGTGACCACTGTGGCGTTCTTCGGCCCGCCGGGCAGGTAGCCGACCTGGTTGACGCGGACCCGCGGCCCGGTGTCCGGCACGTATGGCTCGGGCGGCTCGCCGCCGCGCAGCGAGACGTCGTCCAGGCAGATGGTCTGCGTCTCGGGGGAGCCGCCGACCTGGAAGATCAGTTGGGCGTTCGGGTTGTCGTCCGGGACGGTGAAGGTCTGTTCGACGCGCTGGGCGGTGCCGGTGGCGGTGGCGTCCACGGCGGCGTACGTGGTGTACGGGGCGCTGCCGAGCTGGAGCACGGCCTTGACCGCCGCGCCGGGGGTGGCGGAGACGGCGAAGCCGAGGGTGTACTCGGCGCCGGCGATCAGCGGTACGCCGTCCTGGCCGATGCCGGCGTCCCACGGGTTGGCCAGCCCGCCCGCGACCGTGGTGCAGAGCCGCCCGTCGGTGACGGCGAGCGCGCCGGTGCCGAAGGAGAACCAGGGGCTGACGCCGGCGCTGAAGTCGCCGTTGTCGATCTGTTCGGGGGCGTCCGGTGGTGGGTCGGCGTGGGCCGCGCCGGCGCCCGCGCCGGTGAGGGCGAGGGCGGTCGCCGCGGCCAGCAGGAGGCGGCGTCGGGGAGTCGTCACGGGGAGTCCTTCCGGGACCGGGGGTGGGACGGTGGTGGAGGCGAATTCTGGGAGCGCTCCCAGTTATCAGCTCGATGTTTCCAGTGGCGATCCACCGTGTCAATTGATCTGACTGGATGGGTTTTGCCGCGCAACAGGGGCGCCAGCGCAGTGAGGAGCCGACGCCGAGACGTGAGATTGACCGCGCCACGCGCCGCCGTCCTGATCTCCTAGAGACAACTGCGCCCTTCGCCTGGCAGGCTGCCTCCCATGACCCTGAAGCTGCGTTCCGTGGGAACGAGCGACCGTGGGCTGATCCGCAGCGGAAACCAGGACGCCCTGCACGCCGGCACCTGGCTCGTCGCCGTCGCCGACGGCATGGGCGGAATGGCCGCCGGCGACCTCGCCAGCGCGCTCACCATCGACGCGGTCGCCCCGCTCGACGTGGAGACGCCCGAGGACGCCCTGGTGGCCGCGCTCCAGGGCGGCATCGCCGTGGCCACCGCGCGGATCCGGCAGGCGGTCGCCGAGGACCCCGAACGTCAGGGCATGGGCACCACGCTGACCGCCCTGCTCTTCGCCCGTACCGGCAGCTGCCTGGCCCTGGCCCACATCGGCGACTCGCGGGCGTACCTGTTCCGCGAGGGCGTGCTCAAGCAGGTCACCCGGGACGACACCTTCGTCCAGATGCTGGTGGACCAGGGCGTGATCACCGCGGAGCAGGCCAGCAGTCATCCGCGTCGGGCCGTCGTCACCCAGGCGTTGCAGGGCGAGGAGGTCTCCCCGTCGTACGCCACGATGGTGCCCCGCGCCGGTGACCGGTGGCTGCTGTGCAGCGACGGCCTCTCCAACGTGGTCCGCCCGGACACGCTCGCCGAGGTGCTCGCCGGCCATCCGGACCGGACCGCCTGCGTGGCCAAGCTCATCGACCTGGCGCTGCACGCCGGCGCACCGGACAACGTCACGGTCGTGGTGGCCGACGTGGTGCAGGAGTGACAGGCCCGCTCAGCGCCGGCGCGGTGTGACCCGGCGGGTCGGCGTCGCCGTCCCCGGGTCCTGCGGCCACGGGTGCCGGGGGTAGCGTCCGCGCAGCTCCGAGCGCACCTGCGGGTAGCCGGTGCGCCAGAACGAGGCCAGGTCGGCGGTGACCGCGACCGGCCGTCCGGCGGGGGAGAGCAGGTGCAGCAGCACCGGCACCCGACCGTCGGCGATGCGCGGGGCCGCCGGCCAGCCGAACGTCTCCTGGAGTTTCACCGCGAGCACCGGCGCCGCCGGGTCGGTGTAGTCGACCCGGACCCGTGAGCCGCTGGGCACCTCGATCCGTTCGGGTGCCAGCTCGTCCAGCCGGGCCGCCTGCCGCCACGGCAGCAGCCGGCGCAGCGCCGAGGCCACGTCCACCCGGGCCAGGTCCGCGCGCCGTCGGGCGGTGGCCAGTTCCGGGCCGAGCCAGGTGGGCGCGGCGTCGAGCAGCGCCTCGTCGCCGACGTCCGGCCACTCGGCGCCGAGGTGGTGCCGGCTGAACGCCAGCCGCTCGCGCAGGGCCCGGGCCGCCGGCGTCCAGGACAGCAGGGCCACCCCCTCCTGGCGCAGCCCGGTCAGCAGCGCCTCGGTCACCTCGGCGCGTTCCGGGCGGTCGATCCGGCGTTGGAGCAGTTCGATCGCGCCCAGCCGGGTCACCTCCCGGGCCACCACGTCCCCGTCGGACCAGCCCACCTCCCGCCGGGTGGACAGCAGCGGACCGGCCGCCTCCCGGGCGGTCGCCTCGTCCACCGGCGTGGCCCGGCGGATCCGCGCCGACGGCGCCCCGGGGCTGCGGTCCGCGACGGCGACCGCCAGCCAGTCGGAGCCGACCAGCGCCGACCCGGCGGCCAGCTGCGCGGCGGTTCCGCCGGCCATGAGGTACGCCGAGCCGCCCGGTCGCCGCACCCGCGCCAGCCGTTCCGGGTACGCCAGACCGACCAGCAGCCCCGCGGCGAGATCATCGGTCAGCCCGGCCCGTCCGGCGGTCTCCGGGCCACGCGCACCGGCCCGGCCCTCCGCCGGGGAGTCGACGGGCAGTGCGGCGCGCAGCCGTCGTACCTCGGTGCGCCAGCGGGCGGTCGCTCCCGGGTCGGTGCCGGCGCGCAGCCGCCGCCAGCCGGCGACCAGGTCGTCGCCGGGCCCGGCCGCGCTCTCCTCGGAGAGCAGGGCCACCACCTCGGCGGCGCGGTCCGCGCCGGCCCGGCCCGCGCCGTCGAGCAGCGCCCGTGCCAGCCGGGGGTGCGCGCCGGCGGCGGCGATCGTCCGTCCGCGCGCGGTGATCCGGCCGTCGGCGTGCACCGCGCCCAGGGTGACCAGGGTTTCCCGGGCCACCGTCAGCGCCGCGGCCGGCGGCGCGTCGGGCAGCGCCAGCCCGACGCCGTCCGGCTGACCCCAGGCGGCCAGCTCCAGCGCGAAGCCGGTCAGGTCGGCGGTGGCGATCTCCGGCTCGGCGCGGGCGGGCAGCCGTTCGTGGGTCGCCGCCGACCAGCACCGGTAGACGCATCCGGGGGCCTCCCGGCCGGCCCGGCCGGCCCGCTGGGTGGCGGCGGCCCGGGAGACCGGCACGGTCACCAGCGCGCCCAACCCCCGGGCCAGGTCGACGCGGGGCACCCGGGACAGCCCGGCGTCCACCACGACGCGTACGCCGGGCACGGTCAGGCTGGTCTCGGCCAGGGCGGTGGCCAGCACGACGCGTCGCCGGTCGGCGGGGCGCAGGGCGGTGTCCTGTTCACTGCCGCGCTGACGCCCGTGCAGGGGCAGGATCGCGACGGTGTCCCGCAGGTCGGCGAGCCGGCCGCCGACGGCCGCGATCTCGCCCGCGCCGGGCAGGAAGACCAGCACGTCGCCGTCGTGCTCGCGCAGCGCCCGCCGGACGGTGGCCGCCACGTGGTCGAGCAGCGCCCGGTCGACCGGCCCCGCTCCGGCCGGCGCGACCGGCCGGGGCGGTGGCGCCCAGATCCGCCGTACCGGGTGCAGCGCCGACTCGGCCCGTACGACCGGGGCGGGGGCGGTGCCGCCGAGCAGTGCGGCGAAGCGGTCGGTGTCCGGGGTGGCGGACATCGCCAGCAACCACAGGTCCGGCCGGAGGGTGGCCCGCGCCTCGACAGTGAACGCCAGCGCCAGGTCCGCGTCGAGGTGCCGCTCGTGGCACTCGTCGAGCAGCACGGCACCCGTGCCGGGCAGCTCCGGATCCTGGTGCAGGCGGCGGACGAGCAGGCCGGTGGTGACCACCTCGACGCGGGTGGACGGGCCGACCCGGCGCTCGCCGCGCACCGCGTAGCCGACCCGTTCGCCGACCTTCTCGCCGAGCAGGTCGGCCATCCGCCGGGCGGCGGCGCGGGCCGCCACCCGACGCGGTTGCGCGATCACCACCCGACCGGTCACCCGGTCGGCCACGGCCAGCGGCGCCAGGGTGGTCTTGCCGGTGCCGGGCGGGGCCACCAGCACACCGGCGCCGGCCGCGTCTAGTGCCGCGACCAGCGCCGGCAGCACCGGACGGACCGGCAGGTCGAGGGTTACGTCGGAGAGCACGGCCCAGTCTCGCACCGGCCGCCGGGTCTCACCGGTGGCGGACGCCGCCGACGCCCCGCACGAAGCTCCGCCAGGCCGGCGCCGCGAAGGCGAGGACCGGACCGGAGCGGTCCTTGCTGTCCCGGACGGCGACCTGACCGTCGACTGTCGCGACCTCCACGCAGTTGCCGTTGCCACTGCTGCGCGTGCTGGTGCGCCAGTCCGCCCCGGTCCGGTCGAACGCCGTCATCCGCGGTGCCTCTCGTCTGCGTCGGCGTGCCGCAGACGCGGTCACGCAAAGTTACGAGAAGCCTGCTCCCAGACGGGTCAACGACGCCGTCGGATCGAGCGCCATCCGGCACAGCTCCTCGTGCAGAAGGCTATACCCGAGCACTTGATCGGCATCCTCCAGAGCCAGTCCCATCGTGAGGTTATCCAGGTAAACCACGGACGCGTCGGCGGCGTCGGCGAAGTTGAGGATCACGTACGGGGTGCTCATCGCCGGGTGCCCGCCGGCAGCGAACGGAAGTACCTGGATTGTCACGTTGGGTAGTTGAGCGATTCGACTCATGTGGGCCACCTGTTCGGCCATCACGGCGGTCCCGCCGACCGGACGCAGCAGGACCGCCTCGTTGAGCACGACCGACAGGTGGACGGGGTCGTCGCGGCGCAGCACCTCCTGCCGGTGCAGCCGGGCGGCCACCTTGCGCTCCAGGCCGTCCTCGCCGGCGGTGCGCCGGTAGATCTCCCGCGCGTACGCCTCGGTCTGCAGGAGTCCGGGCACCGACTCGGCCTCGTACGTGCGCAGCGCCGCCGCCTCGGCCTCCAGTCCCACGTAGAACTCGAACCACTCGGGCAGCACGTCGCTGTAGTTCTGCCACCAGCCGCGCTGCTGGGCGCTGCGGGCGATCTCGATCAGCGCCTCGGCGTCCGCGCCGGTCACCTGGTAGAGGGCCAGGGCCGCGCGGACGTCACGGGGCTTGATGCCGATCTGGGCGGTCTCGATCCGGGAGAGGTTGCTCTTGGACATGTCGAGCTGTCGGGCCGCCACATCGAGGGTCATCCCTGCGCGTTCGCGAAGCTGGCGAAGCTCGCGGGCGATGCGTCGACGGCGCACGGTCGGGCTGGCGGCGGGTCGGATGGCGGGGGTGGCGGTCACCGTCCGAGTCTGACATGACGAGATTCGCAGGTCGCGCCTGCACGGAGTGCAACTTTCAAATCTGGGAGTTGCATTGCAGTAGCGCTCGGTGCATCCTTTCCCGGTTGCGATCACTGTGGACATACACCCTTCCGGGAGGACCGTTTGCTCATCGCCGACGAGTTCTTCCTGATCGCCCACAACGACAGTCGTGGCAAGGCCAAACTGCACCCGGCGGCCACCGGTCTCGGGTTGGCCGCGGGCCTTCTCGGTGAACTGATCCTCTATGGACACATCATGGTCGCCGGTGGGCAGATCAGCGTCGTGGACCGGCGTCCCCCGGCGGACGCGCTGGCGCACACCGTCCTGGACCAGTTGCTGGGCGAGTCCCAGCACCAGGCCGTGAGCACCTGGCTCAGCTTCCTGTCGCAGAGCGCGACGACCTCGGTGGGGGAGCGGCTGGCCCGCGCCGGGGTGCTCCGCCGCCAGGAGAGCCGCCGGCTGCTGCGTACGTCCGTCAGCTACCTGCCGATCGACCTCAACGCGGTGGCCTGGCCGGCCACCCGGCTGCGGGCCCTGCTGGACCGACCGGACCCACCGAGCGTGCCGGACGCGCTGCTGCTCGGACTGGTCGTGGCGGCCGGGCTGAGCCGCGAGGTGCTGTGGAGCGCCAGCCCTCGCGCCCACCACCGGCTGAACGTCCTCGTCCCCGCGCTGCCGGCACCCCTGAAGGAACTCGTCGGGCACACCGAGGCCGCCGTCGGCGCCGCCGTGCTGCGCGGCTTTCCCTGACCCACCCGGTAACCCCCTGTCCCTCCCCTCGACAACCGGAGTAGTCGTATGCCCCCGACATCGACAGTCGACCGACCCAGCAACGTCTCCGAAGCCCTCGCGCGGGGCCGCCTCGGCGTCCCCGCGGTCATCTTCTTCGTGCTCTCGGCCGCCGCGCCGCTGACCGTGGTCGCGGGTGTGGTCACCACCGGCTACGGCGTCATCGGGGTGACCGGCATCCCGCTGGCCTTCCTGGTGATCGCCGCGGTGCTCGGCCTGTTCTCGGTCGGCTACGTGGCGATGTCGCGCCGGGTGGAGAACGCCGGCGCCTTCTACGCCTACATCTCCCGTGGCCTCGGCCGGCCGGCCGGTGTGGGCGCCGCCTGGGTGGCGCTCCTCGCGTACAACGCGCTGCAGGTCGGGCTGTACGGCACCATCGGCGTCGCCGCCGAGCCGGTGCTCGACCGGATCTTCGGCGGCCACCCGCACTGGTCGATCGTGGCCCTGGTGGCGTGGGCGCTCGTCGGTCTGCTCGGCCTGCTCCGCGTCGACATCAACGGCCTCGTGCTGGCCGCGCTGCTGGTCGCCGAGATCGTGGTGATCCTCGTCTTCGACCTCGGTCAGCTCGGCAACCCGGCCGACGGTCAGGTCAGCTTCGCCGCCCTGTCGCCGGACAACCTCTTCGTGCCGGGGGTGGGCGCGGTGCTGGTGCTGGCGATCCTCGGGTTCGTGGGCTTCGAGTCCGCGGTGGTCTTCAGCGAGGAGAGCAAGGACCCGAAGCGGACCGTGCCGATCGCCACCTACCTGTCGGTGGCGATCATCGCCGGGCTGTACGCGCTGTCGTCCTGGACGATGACGGTCGCCGTCGGACCGGACCGGATCGTCGCCGAGGCCGGCGAGCAGAGCGTCGGGCTGATCTTCAACCTGGCTGCCGCGCAGCTCGGTGACACCGCGGTCACCATCGGCCAGGCGCTCTTCCTGACGTCGGTGCTGGCCGCGATGATCTCGTTCCACAACACCACGGCGCGCTACGCGTTCGCCCTGGGCCGCGAGCGGGTGCTGCCGGCGGTGTTCGGGCAGACCTCGCCGCGTTCCGGCGCGCCGCGGGCCGCCTCGCTGGCGCAGAGCGTCCTCGGCCTGCTGGTCATCCTGCTGTACGCGGCGAACGGCTGGGACCCGGTGGTGCAGCTGTTCTTCTGGGTCGGCACCACCGGCGGCTTCGGCGTGCTCCTGCTGATCGCCACCACCTCGGTGGCGGTGATCGCCTACTTCGCCCGTTCCGGCGGCGCCGGTGAGAACGTCTGGCGGCGGGCCGTCGCCCCCGGTCTGGCCACCATCGCCCTCCTGGTGATCATCTGGCTGGCGGTGTCGAACTTCGCGGACCTGCTCGGCGTCGCGCCGGACTCCACCCTGCGCTGGGCGTTGCCGGCCGCGTACCCGGTGGCCGCCGCGCTTGGCGTGATCTGGGCGCTGGTGCTGCGTGGCAGCCGCCCGGACACGTACGCCCGGATCGGGCTCGGCGCGGCGAGCGCCGCCGCCGCCGTGAAGGCGGACGCGCCGGCAAGAGTGGAGGTGACCAGGTGAGCGCGCGCATCGACCGGCTCGGACCGGAGGACACGGCGCTGGTGGCCGGGCGGATCGCCGAGGCGTTCACCGCCCTGGAGGTGACGTCCTGGCTGGTACCCGACGCCAGCAAGCGCGAGGCCGTCCTGGCCGGGAACTTCGAGATCCTGGTCGAGCACGCGATGCGGCACGGCACTGTGTACGCCACCGCCGACCGGGCCTCGGTCGCGGTGTGGTTCCCGTCGGTCGGCGAGCAGCCACCGCCGCCGGCGGACTACGACGCCCGGCTCGCCGCCGCGTGCGGGGAGTGGACCGACCGGTTCCGCCATCTCGACGAGCTGTTCGCGGCGAACCACCCGCACACCGACCACCACCACCTGGCGTTCCTGGCGACGCAGCCGGATCGTCAGGGGCACGGGCTGGGCACCGCGCTGCTGGAGCACCACCACGCGTGGCTGGACGCGAACGCGATGCCGGCGTACCTGGAGGCGAGCAGCCCGCGCAGCCGGGACCTGTACGCGAAGCACGGTTACCGGGCCGGGGAGCCGTTCCGGGTGCCCGACGGAACGCCGTTCTGGCCGATGTGGCGCGAGCCGGTCGTCAGCTGACACGTACTGTCACGTCGGCGTGACACGCGGAGCGGGGCCGGGTCCATGTGGACCCGGCCCCGCTCCGTCCGGAGTTCTAGTACGTGCCGTCCAGCTGGCCGCGCAGCTTGGTCAGCGCCCGGGCGAGCAGCCGGGAGACGTGCATCTGCGAGACACCGATCTGGTCGGCGATCTGCGACTGGGTCAGGTTGCCGTAGAACCGCAGGGTGAGGATCTTCTGCTCACGCTCGTCGAGGGTGGCCAGCGCGGGGCCGAGGGCCACCCGCAGCTCGGCCAGCTCGAACTCGTTGTCCTCGCCGCCGAGCATGTCGCCCAGCTCGGTCGCCCGGTCGCCGTCCCCGGTCGGGGTGGACAGCGACACCGCGTTGTACGCGCGGGCGCCCTCCAGGCCCTCCAGGACCTCTTCCTCGGTGAGCTTGAGGTGGGCGGCGATGTCGGCGACCGTCGGCGAGCGGCCGAGGGTCTGCAGGAGCGAGCTGTTGGCGTCCGAGATGGCCAGCCGCAGCTCCTGGAGGCGGCGGGGCACCCGGATGTCCCAGGTGCGGTCGCGGAAGTGCCGCTTGAGCTCACCGATGATGGTGGGGATGGCGTACCCGGCGAAGTCGACGCCGCGCGTCGGGTCGAACTTGTCGATGGCCTTGATGAGGCCGACGGCGGCGGTCTGGGCCAGGTCGTCGGTCGGCTCGCCCCGGCCGCTGTAGCGGTGGGCCAGGTGGTTGGCCAGGGGCAGCCAGGCCTCGATCGCCCGGTCGCGCAGCGCGGCGCGCGACGGGTGGTTGGCCGGCAGTGCCGCCATGGCGTTGAGCAGGTCGGCGGCGCTGTCGGTGAGCGCGCGCGGGTCCAGCTTGGTGGTGCTCCGGGCAGCGGTGCTCGGCTGCTCGGTGATCGTTGGCGCGGTCATGGGTGGTCCTCCCTGCACCTCGTCCGCGGACAAAAGACGTGACGCTTTTTGGTTTAGCTTCGTATGAGCCGTTCGGGACTCACCTTAGCCTGATCGTCTCGCCGAAATCTAGCCGAAAGGCTGATGTACTTATGTGATTTTCGCTCATGAATAACTCAAATCGGGCGGAAGTTCTGCGGAGTGTGAGGTCTCTTACCCGTTCACGGCCACCCGGTCGCCCACCGACGCCGAGCCGATCGGCCGACCCCGCCCACCGAGCGGTCAACATGAAATCCGACATCAGGGCAGGAGTGTCGTCTATCCGTCGTTGTCCCGCCGGTGGGACCGGCCGTAGCGTCGCGTGTACACACCCGGTTCGGAGGCACCATGCTCGATCCAGCCGCTCCCCAGCTCGTCGTGAACAGCCGCACCCTCTACTTCAGCTGGCTGCCGGCGGATCCGGACGCGGTCGCCGCCGTGGTGCCGGTGGGGCTGTGCCCACGCCCCGACCGCCAGGTGTTCCTCAACCAGTACGTCGTCGACGACGAGACACAGACCTCCGGCTTCGGCGCGTACTCGCTGACCTACCTCGGCGTCTCGCTGACCGGGGTGGACGCCCCCGGAGGGCTCAACCCGGGCGGCTGGTGGACGCACTACGTGGCCTCCAGCCGGCGCGTCCGCGAGTACGCCACCGCCCGTGGCGCCCCGACGTCCGCCGGCCGCACCCGCATCGAGGTCGACGGCGAGGAGCTGTGCTCCGAGACCGAGATCGACGGTGTGCCGCTGATCCGGGCCCGGTGCCGGGTGGGGGAGACCGGGCACGTGATCAGCAGCGGGCACCACCGCTACTTCACCCGGCGCGACGGTCAACTCCTGAGCGCGGTCTACCCGTTCGTGGCCGAGCCGGTCGCGCCGTTCGAGATCGAGTCGGTGGAGTTCCTCCAGCCCGGGCACCCGCTGTACGCGCTACGACCGGCCAACCCGCTGACCATCGGCTTCGGCTACTTCTCCCCGCGCTCCTCGTTCGCGTACCCCGGAGGGCTGACCGTGCACCCTGGCTCGGCCGGCATGCCGGAGCCGGCCCGCCCGGTTCACCAGGTGCCGGCCAGCCTGGCCCGCAGCGGCCTGCCGTCCGGGTCGTAGACCAACCGGTACACCGGCAGCGCCCAGGCGCGCGTGTACCACGGCAGCCGCTCGGGGCGGTGCGGGCGCAGCCGGCCGGGCGGGCGTTCACCCACCTGGCCGTCGTCGTACCACTGTTGCAGGGCGTCGGCGGCGGCCGTGATCGCCGCGACGGCGTCGGCCGGGTCGAGCAGGTCGGCGTCGTCACGGCCGTCCGGGTCGCGGTCCAGGTGCTCGCGCCAGAGCCGCAGCCGCAGGTCCCGGGCGAAGACGCGCGCCCCGTCGCCCCGCCCGGCCGGGTCGGTGGGCTCCCGCTCGTCGCGGGTGTCGTCGAGCACCGCGCAGGACAGCTCGCTGTCGTGCGTCCAGGACCGGCGGTTGAAGTTGTCGCTGCCGACGCTCGCCCAGACGTCGTCGATCACGCAGACCTTGGCGTGCACGTAGACCGGGTCACCGGCGTGGTTCTCCACGTCGAACACGTGCACCCGGTCCGGGGCGGCCCGCTGGCACAGCGACAGCGCCTGCTCGCGGCCGACCATGTTCGGCGGCAACGCCAACCTGCCGTCCACGTCCGGGTGTCGGGGCACCACGGCGACCAGGTGCAGCTCGGGGTTGTCCCGCAGCGCCCGCGCGAACAGGTCCGCCACCTCGGTCGACCAGAGGTACTGGTCCTCCAGGTAGATGAGCCGCCGTGCCCGGCGGACCGCCTTGGTGTAGCCCCGGGCGACGGTCCGCTCCCCGTCGGGCGCGAAGGAGTAGCGGGGCCGGACGGCGGGGTACGTGCGCAACACCTGGATCTGGTGCGGCCCGCAGGCGGGCGGGTCGGCGGGCTGCTCGGGCAGCGGGTCGGGCGTGAGGTCCGTGCCCCGCAGCCGGTCCCGCAGATACGCCATCGGGTTCTCCGAGTCCAGTGGCATCGGGTCGGTCCAGCGTTCCCGGAACAGGGTGTCCAGGGCGCCGACCACCGGGCCCCGCACCGCGAGCTGCACGTCGTGCCAGGGCGGGCGTTCGCCGTACCGGGGAGACATCTGCACCGGCTGCGGGTCGCCGTGGTGGGCGGCGTCGTCCCGGCGGCTGTGGCACAGGTCGATCCCACCGGCGAACGCGATGTCCCGCTCCGGCGCGTCCGGGTGGCGCAGCACGACGAGCTTCTGGTGGTGCGAGCCGCCGCGGCGGACCCGCTGGTCGAGCAGCACCTCGCCGCCGGCCGCGGAGATGGCCTCGCTGAGGTTGCGGTTCTCCGCCTCGCTGTAGGCCAGCATGTCCAGGTGTGAGCGCCAGATCAGCCCCTTGACCACCACCCCACGCTGCGCGGCCTGGGCGAAGAGCTGGGCGACTGTCGGGCCGTCCGGTCGTAGCCGCTGGTCCGGGTCACCCCGCCAGTCGGTGAAGAACAGGTGGTCGCCGGCGGTCAGCGCCTGCACCTCCTCGACCAGGCGGTCGAAGTACGCCGCGCCGTGAATCAATGGCTCGGCGAGGTTTCCGTTGGTCCAGACGGGTAACCCAGAGGCCGGGTTGGCCCGTTCCCGCGCGGTGAGGAACCAGTCCTGCAACGGCACCGTCCAGCCCCCCGGAGGTCGACAACGTCCTCACGGTAGGACCCGCGACGCGGGTTCGCACGCCAGCCGGGCACGCAGGTGACCTGGCCGACGCCATCGACGACGACGTGACAGCAGCCGAGGAGGCCGCACTATGCCCCGCGAGACGACGAATCCCGTGACCGAGTACCGCGAGCCGGCGGTGGAGAGCGAACGGGGTGCGCTGGTGGCGGTGTTGCTGATGGTGATTCTTGGTGTCGCCGGGATATTCGCGGTCTCCTGAGATCGGCGCCGGCGCCCCGGTGACGCGTGGGGCGCCGGCGCCGATCTCAGCCGGTCACGAGGGTCAGGGCCGTGCGCCCTGACCACCGGTGTGCGGCAGTCGCCCGGCGGGGATCACGCCGAGCCGACCGGCCCTGAAGTCCTCGAACGCCTGGAGCAGCTCGTCCCGGGTGTTCATCACGAACGGGCCGTACTGCGCCACGGGCTCCCGGATCGGCTGGCCGCCCATGATGTAGAGGTCCAGCGTCGGGGTGTTGCCGTCCTGCCCGGTGTCCGCGCCGAACCGCAGCGCGTCGCCGGGGCCGTGCACCGCGAGCTGGCCGGTACGCACCGGCCGACGGTCGGTGCCGACGGTGCCGCGCCCGCCGAGCACGTAGACCAGGGCGTTGAACTCCGGCTGCCAGGGCAGGTCGACCTGTGCGCCCGGCTGGACGGTGACGTGGGTGATGGTGATCGGGGTGAAGGTCGACCCCGGGCCGCGGTGCCCGGCGACCTCACCGGCGATGACCCGGACCAGCGCGCCGCCGTCCGGCGTGGTGAGCAGCGCCGACTCGCGACCCCGGATGTCCTGGTAGCGGGGCGGGTTCATCTTGGCCGAGCGGGGCAGGTTGACCCAGAGCTGGGTGCCGTGGAACAGGCCGCCGCTCGTCACCAGGTGCTCCGGCGGGGCCTCGATGTGCAGCAGGCCACTGCCGGCTGTCATCCACTGGGTGTCCCCGTCGGTGATGGTGCCGCCGCCGCCCTGCGAGTCCTGGTGGTCGAAGACGCCGTCGATGATGTACGTGACCGTCTCGAAGCCACGGTGCGGGTGCCAGGGGGTGCCCTTCGGCTCGCCCGGCGCGTAGTCCACCTCGCCCATCTGGTCGAGGTGGATGAACGGGTCCAGGTCGGCGGTCGAGACACCGGCGAAGGCCCGCCGGACGGGGAAGCCCTCGCCCTCGAACCCGCTGGGCGCCGTGGTGACCGTGCGGACCGGACGGAATCTGGTGGTCTCGTCGAGGCGGGGGAGGCGGGGCAGGACGAGGACGTCGTCCACGCTGATCGCGGGCATGGCGGGGCTCCTAACTGGTGGCGTGGGTGGTCGGCGCGGGGCAGGCCGCCCGCAGGCGGTCGCCGAGCCGGCCGAAGACCCGGGTGAGGCAGGCGACCTCGTCGTCGTCGAGGTCGTCCATCAGGTGGGTGCGCACCGACGCCAGATGGTGGGGTGCGGCCTCGGACAGGGTGAGCAGCCCGGCGGCGGTGAGGACCGCCTCGCTGCCGCGTCGGTCGTCCGGGCAGGGTTCCTTGCTCACCAGACCTCGGCGCTGCATGGAGGAGATCTGGTACGTCAGGCGGCTCGGCGAGAAGATCAGTCGGCTGGCCAGCTCGCCCATTCGCAGCCGCTGGCCGGGCGCCTCGGAGAGCACGACCAGCACGTGGTAGTCGGCGAAGGTCAGGCCGCTGTCGGCCCGCAGGTCCTCCTCCAACTGGGTGTAGAGGCGCTGGCTGGCCTCGATGTAGGCGCGCCAGGCCGCCTCTCGGGTGCTGTCCAGGCTCTCGGTCACGACATGACGGTAGCACTATTTAAAAATTTAACTAGTGCTCGCTGACGTCGTCTGCATCACGTCCGGGCCACCGACGAGGCGGCTTCTTGCAGATTTGAAGGAGTGCGCCGGTAATCGGGCGGCGGGCGGCGCCGGCGATGTGCCAGACTCCGCCCTCGTGGAACACGTGGAGCTCGCCGCCGCCGACCTGCTGCTGCGCCCCTGGCGGGACGCGGACGCCCCCGCCGTCCGGGCCGCCCTGCGCGACCCGGACGTCGCCCAGTGGAACCCGCAGTCCGGCGGCCCGGTCGACGACGGGTACGCCCTGCTCTGGGTGCGCCGCCGGGCCGACTGGTCCGCCGGTGACCACGCCTCGATGGCGGTGACCGCGGCGGACGGCGGTGAGCTGCTGGGCTCGGTGTCCCTGCACCACATCCACCACGGCGACGCCTCGATCGGCTACTGGACGATGCCGTCGGCGCGCGGACGCGGAGTGGCGGTACGCGCCGTCGTCCGGCTCACCGAGTGGGCGTTCACCGACCTGCGGCTGCACCGCGTGGAGCTGTGTCACGCGGTGGCGAACCCGGCGTCCTGCCGGGTGGCCGAGCGGGCCGGCTACGCCGCCGAGGGCACGCTGCGCGAGTCGTACCAGTACGGCGACGGCCGCCGCTACGACGAGCACCTGCACGCCCGCCTGGCCACCGACCGTTGACCGGGTCGGTCACTCGGTGATCTTGCCCAGGAACGCCGTGACGTGGCTCCTGGTGCGCTCGACCTTCTCCGCCAGGGTGAGGGTCTCGTGGATGCGCGGCCCGGCGTGCTTCCTGCCCCGCAGGTAGAGCGAGCAGGCCAGGTCGGAGCAGATGTACGCGCCCACGGAGTTGCCCTGCCGCCCCTCGGGTCCGGCCTTGCGGGCGGTCATCAGCGAGACACCGTCGCCGGTGTGCGTGGTCAGGCAGAGCGAGCACATGCTGCGCCGGACCCGCCCGGTCTGCTGCGGTGCGACGCGCAGCGCCACCCCGACCAGTCCGTGGTCGGTCTCGGTCACCAGGTAGGCCCGCTGCGGTGCGGCGGCGTCCCGCCAGCCGAGGAAGTCGAGGTCGTCCCAGGGGCGGAGGTCGAGGTCGTTGGGTACGGCCAGTCGCTTCGCCTCGCCCTGGGTGGTGTTGACGAAGGACGCGCGGATGGCAGACTCGGTAGGGGCCAACATAGGTAGTAGCCTAGTATCCCTAGGCAGAAAACTAGAAGGGTGTGGCGGATGGCACGTGCGGGGGTGACCGCCGAGCGGCTGACCCTGGCCGCGGCGGAACTGGCCGACGAGATCGGCATGGAGAACGTCACGGTCGCCGCGCTCGCCCGCCACTTCGGTGTCAAGGACGCGAGCCTGTACTTCCACATCCGTAACGGCCACGACCTGCGGGTGCGGGTGGCCCTGCTGGCGCTGGCCGAGCTCGCCGACCGGGTCGCCTCGGCGCTGGCCGGTCGCGCCGGCAAGGACGCCCTGGTGGCCTTCGCCACCGCGTACCGCGCCTACGCCAAGGAGCACCCCGGCCGGTACGCGGCCATGCAGATCGACCTCGACCCGGAGACGGCGGCCGCCAGCGCCGGCATCCGCCACGCCGAGATGACCCGGGCCATCCTGCGCGGCTACCGGCTGGCCGAGCCGGACCAGACCGACGCGGTACGGATGATGCACAGCACGTTCCACGGGTTCGTGAGCCTGGAGAGGACCGGCGGGTTCCGGCACACCCCGCGCAGCGCCGACGACTCGTGGACCCGCACCCTGGACGCCCTCGACGCCGTCCTGAGCAACTGGCCGGCATAGGCTCCGGGCGTGGACGATCTGGAACTGGCCGACTGGCGGGAGCGGGTGGCCCGGCTCTACCTCTCCGACGTCGACCTGGCCGGCTTCCGCGCCGGCCGCGACGACCTCTTCGCCACCCACCCGCAGAGCCCCATCCCCGCCGCGGAGCGTGCCGCCTTCTCCGGCGTGCGCTACTACCCGCCCAACCCCGACGCCGTGGTGCAGGCGCCACTGCGACCGGCCAGCGGGGAACTGCGGATCGACACCGGCGGCCCGGACGGCGTCGTCGCGTACCGGCGGATCGCGGTGGCCGAGACGCCCTGGGGGCCGCTGACCCTCTGGTGGATCGAGGCGTACGGGGGCGGGTTGTTCGTGCCGCTGCGCGACGCCACCTGCGGTTCCGAGTCCTACGGCGGTGGGCGCTACCTCACCGACACCGTGAAGGGCACCTTCGGCCGGGGCGTCGAGCTGCTGCCCGGCGACCGGGTACGCCTCGACGCCAACTACCTGTACAACCCGAGCTGCGCGTACGACGACCGCTGGGCCTGCCCGCTCGCGCCGCCCGAGAACCGCGTGGACGTGCCCCTGCGGGCCGGCGAACTGGCGTACCACGGCTGACGGCCGCCCCGGCGTGCAGCCGGGACGGCCGGTCGGACCGTGCGTGGTCAGGCGTTGGCGGGGCGGTTGCCCATCCCCAGCCGACCCAGCAGTTGACGGGCCTGGTCGGCGAGCTGCGCGTCGACGGTCACCGCGTACTGGCCGGCACGCAGGGAACTGGCGGAGGTGAAGTCCCGCCGCCCACCCGTCATCGCGTGCGCGACCGCGCCGAACACGGCACCCCAGATCGCGCCGATGACCAGCCCGACCAGGATCACCGCCAGCCAGTTGCCGACCGTGAAGATGCCGAACAACAGGCCGATGAACAGCCCGAACCAGGCACCGGTGCCGGCGCCGAGCAGAGCCGCCCGCCCGGTGGTCATCCGCCCCAGCACCGTCTCCACCAGGGTGAGGTTGGTGCCGATGATGGCGCTGTGCTCCACCGGGAAGCGGTTGTCGGCGAGATGGTCCACCACCCGCTGCGCGGACGGATAGTCCGGATACGAGCCGATCGTGACGGTCGGTGGGCCGGTCTGCGGCCCGTCCCCGTCACCGGCCGGCGACGACAGGCGACCGGCCGGTCCGGATGGAAACAGGTCGCCACCCTGTGTGCCGGGCCGCCAGGCGGCGGCCGGCCCCGAAGCTGACGTCATGAGCATCCTCCCTCGGTCAGCTCCCCGGGTTCCCACCCACGCCGAGCGGTAACGCGGACCGCACCGTCGAGTGCCGTTCCGGCCGGGGGAATGCGCGCGGGCCGCCCGGGTAGCCAGTCGGGTGGAGAGCGGACAGATCAGTGACTACGGGTTCCTCGCCGACGGGCGCAGCGCGGCGCTCGTGGACTCCTCGGGCTCGATCAACTGGTGGTGCCCGGGCCGGTTCGACGCCCCGTCGGTGTTCGGCCGCCTGCTCGACGACGGCGCCGGGCACTGGGCGATCCACCCGGAGGTCGACTTCACCGTCGAACGCGACTACCTCGACGACACCCTGGTGCTGCGGACCGTGTTCCACACCGCGCAGGGCGACGTCGCGCTGACCGACGCGCTCGCCTTCGAACCCGGAGCGCGGGGTCACGAGATCGGAGTGCACTCGCCGCAGGTCCTCGTCCGCAGCGTGCGGGGGCTGTCCGGTGCCGTGCCGATGCGGGTGCTCTACCGGCCCCGCTTCGAGTACGGGCGCACCAACGCGTACCTGGTCGAGCGCGACGACATGCTGGAGGCCATCGCCGGCGCCGCCCGGCTCACGCTGCGCGGCGACCTGCGGCTGGGGTGCGGCGACGGCGAGGCCGCCGCGTCGTTCACCGCCCGCGCCGACACGACGCACAACTTCTCCCTCGGGTACGCCCCGACCTACGACTCGCCCCTGCCCGAGGTGCCGGACGCCGACCAGGCCATCGCCGACACCGTCGCCGGCTGGCGGTCCTGGGCGGACCAGCACGACTACCAGGGCCTCTACGCCGAAGAGGTACGGCGCAGCCGGCTCGTGGTGCAGGGCATGACGTACGGGCCGAGCGGAGCGGTCGTGGCCTCGGTGACCACATCGCTGCCCGAGGAACTCGGCGGGGACCGCAACTACGACTACCGCTACGTCTGGGTACGCGACTTCAGTCTCACGCTGCGGGCGCTGTGGCGATCCGCGTGCATGGACGAGGTGCAGCGGCAGTTCGCCTGGTTGGGTCGGGCGATGGGCCGGGTCGACGACGAACCGGTGCCCATCATGTACGGGGTGCTCGGGGAGCGGGACCTCACCGAGCATCGCCTGGACCAGCTCGGCGGCTACCGCGACAGTCCGCCGGTGATGATCGGCAACGACGCCTGGCAGCAGCGGCAGACCGACATCTTCGGCGAGGCGATGGACGCCGCCTGGTTGATGCGCGACAAACTGGACCCGCTGGGCCCGGAGGTGCGGCACGTCCTGCGGGTGCTCGCCGACCAGGCCGTACGTGACTGGAAGCTGCCCGACGCGGGGATGTGGGAGGAGCGTGGCGTCGAACACCACCACGTGTCCTCGAAGGTGCAGTGCTGGGTGGCCCTGGACCGGGCGGTCCGCTTCGGTGACCGGCTCGGCGAGCCGCCGGACGTGGCCCGTTGGGCGGCAGCCCGCGACGAGGTGCGCGCGGAGGTGCTCGAGCGGGGGTGGAGCGACCGGCTCCAGTCGTACACCGGGATGTTCGGGTCCGACGAGCTGGACGCCTCGGTGCTGGTGATGCCGCTCGTGGGTTTCCTGCGGGCCGACGACCCGCGGATGCGCGCGACGATCCGCGCCGTGGAGCGGGGGTTGTCGCACGACGGCCTGCTGCGGCGCTGGGACGGCGACCCGGCCGGGTTCCTCATCTGCTCGTTCTGGCTGGTGTGCTGCCTGGCGCTGGCCGGTGAACGGGAGCGGGCGCACGAGCTGTTCGTAGTGGTGGCGGGGCGGGTCAACGACCTCGGCCTGTTCGCCGAGCAGATCGATCCGCTGACCGGGGAGCAGCTCGGCAACTTTCCTCAGGCGTTCTCGCACATCGGCCTGATCAACGCGGCGGGTGTGCTGACCGACGTCGAGCGGGACCCGGTGGCGCGCGGGCTCGGCATGCCCCCGGCGCACTTCAGCCCGGTACGGCCCTGACCCGCGCCCGTCCCCGCCGACCAGGTGGGGCGGGGGCGGGGATGGTGGGCGGGGTGGGGAGAATGGTGTGATGCGGTTGGTGCTCACGGCGGACACGCACGTACCGAAGCGGGCGCGGGACCTGCCCGCGCCGCTCTGGACGGCCATCGAGGCCGCGGACGTGGTGGTGCACGCCGGCGACTGGGTCGACGAGGCGCTGCTCGACGCGATGCTCGCGCGCTCGCGGCGGCTGGTCGGGGTGTACGGCAACAACGACGGTCCGGCGCTGCGCGCCCGGCTGCCCGAGGTTGCCCGGGTGGACCTCGACGGCCTGCGGGTGGCCGTGGTGCACGAGACCGGGCCGCGTACCGGCCGCGAGAAGCGGTGCGCCGCGCGTTTCCCCGACGTCGATTTGCTCGTTTTCGGGCACTCGCACATCCCGTGGGACACCGAGGCGCCGGGCGGTCTGCGCCTGCTCAACCCCGGCTCACCCACCGACCGCCGCTCCCAGCCGCACGCCACGTACCTGGAAGCCGAGATCACCGGAGCCCGCCTCACCAGCGTGCGCCTGCACCGCCTCCCGCGCCCCTGACCGCCCCCGCGGTCGTGCGCCCGCTACAGACCGGCCGGTACGGCGCGGACCGACAGGGAGCGCAGGATCGCGGGGGCGGGGGAGGTCTACCGGCCCCGGCCGGTCTCGGCCTGGAGCTCGTCGATCCGCTTGGACGCCTCGGCCTTGGTGAGGTCGTCCGGGAGGTCCTCGTCGGCCTCCCGCGCGAGGGTCTTCAGGTAGGACTCCTGCGCCGCCGTGGGCGGCTCGTCGCCGGTGACCCACTCGTCGGGGTCCTTGATCGCGCCGCGCGGGTCGACCTGCTCGTTGCTGCGGTCCGTCATCGTCATCACCCTTTCTTCGAACAGGTGTGCCAGTACCCCGATCGTCCGTGGTTCATGCCCGCCCGCCGCCGCCTACGATCACCGGATGAGTGTTGACCCCTCGACGGTGGTGGTCGTCGGCGCCGGAATCGCAGGCGTCGCCTGCGCCACGGAGTTGAGCAGCGCCGGCGTGCCGGTGCTGCTGCGGGAGCGTGGGCACGTCTGCGGCGGCCGGATGGCGAGCAAACGCTTCGCGGGGCGGCCCGCCGACATCGGCGCCGCCTACTTCACCGTCAGCGACCCGGACTTCGCCGTCGTGGTCGAGCGGTGGCGCGCCGCAGGCCTGGTCCGCGAATGGACCGACACCTTCCAGGCGTACGACCGGCAGGGGCGCCACGAGGTGCCAGGTCCGATGCGGTTCGCCGCGCCGCGCGGACTCCGCTCGCTTGTCGAACACCTGGCCGCTCCGCTGCCGCTGACCGTCGACCGGCTGGTGCTCGGCGTCGAGCCCGGACCGGTCGTGGACGGCGAGGCGTGCGCGGCCGTCGTCCTGGCCATGCCCGGCCCGCAGGCCGCCCTGCTGCTCGACCCGGCCCTCGCCGACGCCACCCGGGCCGTGCAGGCGCAGCGCTGGTCGCCGGCCCTCGCCGCCGTGCTGCGCTTCCCGAACCGGCGCTGGCCCGACTTCGCCGGCGCCTTCGTCAACGACCACCCGCTGCTCAGCCTCGTCTGCGACGACGGCGACCGGCGCGGCGACGGCGCCCCGGTGCTCGTCGCGCACACCGTCGCGGCGTTCGCCAGCGGTCACCTGGCCCAGCCCACCGGTGCCGGCACGGCGATCCACCAGGCCGTACGGGACCTGCTGGGGCTGCCCGAGCAGGCCAGCGACGTGCACGTGCACCGGTGGACGTACGCGGCGCCGACCGGCGACACCAGCGGGGACACCTTCCACCTGGACGCCGACGGCATCGGCCTGGCCGGTGACGCCTTCGGCAAGCCGCGGGTGCAGAGCGCGTGGCGTTCCGGACGGGACCTCGGCCGCGCGTTGGCCGCCCGCCTGGCCTGAGGGCCGGACGCCGGCTCAGCCGTGCCCGGCGGCGGCGACGGGCTGGGCGGAGGTGTCACGTTCGGCGGGGTCGGACGTCCGTTCGCCCTCGCGGTCGAGCAGCTGCATGACCGGGGTCGCCGTGATGCCGTGCACCACCACCGACACGAGCACCACCAGCCCGACCGTGGCCCAGAGCAGTTCCGCCTGCGGGAAGTCGGCCTTCGTGGTGGCGTACGCGAGGTAGTAGAACGAGCCCACCCCCCGGATGCCGAACAACGAGATCACCCAGTGCTCGGCGGGACGGCCCGGCGCGCCGCGCAGCGACAGCCAGCCCGTCAACGGCCGGATCAGGAACACCAGCGCCAGCCCGACCGCCGCCGCCGGCCAGGTCAACGGGGCGAGCAGGCCGCCGACGATCGCGCCGCCGAGCAGGAGCAGCAGGACCAGGGTGAGCAGTCGTTCGATCTGTTCGGCGAAGTCGTGCAGCACGGCGTGGAACTCGTGGGTCCGCTCCGCGGCCCGGATCGCCCGGGCGGCCACGAACACCGCCAGGAAGCCGTACCCGCCGGCCACCTCCACCAGGCCGTACGCCAGGAAGGTGGCGGCCAACGCGAGGAAGCCCTCGGCGTGCCGGGCCAGCCGCAGCTTGCTGGGCGCCCGGAAGAAGAGCTTGCCGAGCAGCCAGCCGATGAGCAGGCCGCCGCCGACACCGACGCCGACCTTCCACAGCACGTCCACGGTGAACCATTCCGCGAGCCAGTCGCCCGGGGCGAGACTCGTCGAGGCGATGGCGATGGCCGCGTAGACGAACGGGAACGCCAGGCCGTCGTTGAGGCCGGCCTCGGAGGTCAGGGCGAAGCGGACCTCGTCCTCGGAGTCCTCCACATCGGTCGGCTCGCCGACCTGCACGTCGGCGGCGAGCACCGGGTCGGTCGGTGCCAGCGCCGCGCCCAGCAGCAGCGCCGCCGCCGGCACCAGGCCCGCCCACCACCAGCCGAGCAACGCGACGGCCGCGATGCACAGTGGCATCGCGATGGCCAGCAGCCGCCAGGTCGACGACCAGCGGGCCCGGCTCAACGGGCGGTCGATCTTGAGTCCGGCGCCCATCAGGGCGACGATCACCCCGATCTCCGTGAGGTGGGTGGCCAGCGCCGGATGAGCCAGCGGGTCCGGTGTGGGCAGACCCACCGGCAGCAGGAAGACAAGCATGCCGAGGGCCAGGAAGGCGATGGGCATGGACAGTGGGCGGTGCTCCAGCACCCGGGGCAGGATCCCTGCGAGCAGAGCACCCACGCCCACCAGAGCGAACGCCACGTCTACCGGCTCCACCATGCCACCTTCCGCCCGCGCCCACTGGTTGCGGGCAGGTGGTGACCATGCCCCGGCGGAACTCCCGCTATGCGTACGCGGCCCGACCAACCCGAGTGGACTTCACCTCGCGCGGGTCAGGGGAGAGGTGGACAGCTCGGCGAGCAGGGCGGCCGGGTCGTCGTACACCGCCACCGCCCCGGCGCCGGCGAGCTCACCACGGCTGGTGCCGCCGCAGGTCAGGCCCACACACGGGATGTCGAGCTTGCCGGCCGCCGCCACGTCCCACACCGAGTCGCCGACGAAGACCACCCGCTCGGCGTCCAGTCCGGACTGCTCCAGCGCGGCCACCAGGATGTCCGGGGCCGGCTTGCTCTGCTCCGCGTCCGCCGAGGAGGTGACAGTGTCCACGACGTCGTCGACGCCCAGCGCCCGGCGCAACGCGCCGACCTCCGGCTCCGACGCGCTGGTGGCCAGCACCACCCGCAGACCCCGCTCGGCGCAGGCGCGCAGCAGGTCCGCCGCCCGGGGCAGTGGCGTGAGGCGTTCCCAGTACTCGGCGTACAGGGTGTCGTGGGCGTCGCGCAGCTTCGCGTCGGCGTCCCGGTCCCGTTCCGGGCCCAGCAGGTGGTCGAGGAGCTTGTCCGCGCCCATCCCGATCGACCGGTGCACGGTCGCCATCGTCACCGGCTGGTCGGTCTGGCGTAGCGCCTCCCACCAGGACACCGTGTGCAGGTAGGTGGTGTCGACGAGGGTGCCGCCCACGTCGAAGAGGACGCCGGTGAGCTGCTCGGTGGCCATGCGCGTCCTCCTACCCGCTACGCGGTCGGCTGATGCCCCGCTGTCCTCAGTGGCGCTCGGCGGCCGGAACGAGGATCTCGAACCAGACCGTGGAGCCGCGGACCGTCGGGTCGGTGCCCCAGGCGTCGCTGAGCTCCTCGATCAGCCCGAGACCGCGCCCCCGACTGCTCAACGTGTCGGTACGGGTACGGGTCACGGTGCCCCGGGTGCCGGTGTCGGCGACCGACACCAGCAGCCGCTCCGGGCTGAGGTCGATCTCCACCCGGGCGGCGGTGCCGGCGTGCAGGAGGGCGTTGGTGGTCAACTCGCTCGTGCAGAGCACCGCGGCGCCGATCACCGACTCGGGCACCTGCCACTCGGTGAGCTGGCCGGTCATCCAGTGCCGTACCCGGCTGGGGGCCGTCGGCTCCGCCGGGACCTCCATGCTCGCCGAACGGCTCGGCTTGAGCGCGTGCTCGACGGCCAGCACCGCCACGTCGTCCTCGGTGCCGCCGGGCACGGCGGCGATGGCCACCGCGCACAACGCGCGCGGATCACTGCTGGCGGCCTTCGCGACCGCGTCGACGAGGGCGTCCAGCCCGGCGGTGAGGCTCTGCCGACGGCGCTCCACCACACCGTCGCTGAACAGCAGCAGGGTGTCGCCGGGGCGGAACGCCACGGTGGCGGTGACCGGTCGTCCGCCGAGCCCGAGCGGAGGGCCGGCCGGCAGGTCCACGTACTCCGCGCGGCAACGGCCGTCCGGGTCGGTCCGGCGGATCAGCGGGGCCGGATGACCAGCGCTGGCGAGGGTCACCTCCCGACGGCCCGCGTCGACGACCCCGAACACCACGGTGACGAACAGTTCGTCGGTGCCCGCCTCCGCGCCCAGGCTGGTGACCAGCCGGTCCAGTCCGGCCAGCACCGCGTCCGGGGCCGGATCGGCCAGGGCCAGCGCCCGCAGGGCCGCGCGGACCTGCCCCATCCGTGCCGCGGCCTGCACGTCGTGCCCGGCCACGTCGCCCAGCACCACGCCGAGATCCCCGGTGGGCAGCAGGAACGCGTCGTAGAAGTCCCCGCCGGCGGCGTTGCCGTCCACCCCCGGGTCGTAGCGGGCCGCGATCCGCAGTCGGGGCAGGTCCGGCAGGTGCGCCGGCAACATGCTGCGCTGCAGCAGCTGGGCGGTGCCGTGCTGGGTCTCGAAGCGGCGGGCCCGCTCGGCCGCCTGGCCGATCAGCTCTCCCGAGGCGGCCAGCAACGCCCGCTCGGCGGCCGACCACGCGTGCGGCGCCTGGAAGCCGACCGCCAGCCCGCCGCGCACCACCGAGGTGCCCAGCGGCAGCGCCGCCATCGACCGGATCTTCTGGTCGTGGCGGTCGACCGCGGTCTCCCGCAGCGGCTGGCCGTCCCGCAGGAACGACGCGTCGCCGGCCCGGGCCACCCGCACCACCGGAGCCGACCAGTCCGCCGGCACGCGCCGCCACAGCGGTGGGAGACGCTCGTCGGCCTCGTCCATCAGCTCGCCGCGTACCCGGCGCACCGTCCGCCAACCGCCGCCGCCCTCGTCGACCGCGAACGAGACCTGGTCGGCGTCGAAGGTGTTGATCGTGTGTCGCAACGCCACCCGGGCCACGTCGTCGAGGGTGAGTGTGCCGGCGAGCGCGGCGGCGACCTCGCTGAGGCTCTGCAACTGCTCGGTGACGTGGGTGGTCTCGGCGGCCACGGTCAACATGCCGACGATCCGCCCGGCGCTGTCGCGCACCGGCGAGTAGCCCCGGGTGAAGACCGCCTGCTCCGCAACGGCGGAGTGCTCCCGTACCAGGGAGACGGTCGACTCCTTCTCCAGGAACGGCACGCCCTGCCGGTAGGTCCGCTCGATCACCTCACCGACGCCGGGCAGCGCCCAGACCTCCGCGTACACCTCGGCGGCCGGGCGGCCGAGGGCGCCGGGATGCTTGTTGCCCAGCAGCTCGGCGTACCCGGCGTTGTAGAGCAGCACGAGATCGTCCCCGTACGCCAGGGCCATCGGCATCGGCGAGGAGAGGATCAGCTCGACCACCGCCCTGACCGACGGGTCCCACGCCTCGGGTGGGCCGAGCGGGGTACCGGCCCAGTCGTGGGTGAGCACGCCGGCGTCCGCCCCCGACCCGGTGGGTGCGCCGGGGACCGGAGTTGCTGGCGTGGGGACTCGCCCGACCGTTCCTGGCATGTCCGCAGCCTATCGGGCCGTCCGACAACGACATCCGATCATGGCGGCGGGTCGCTGTCGGGGTCGTCGCGGTGACTGTTCGGGCAGTTCAGGGCCTGTCTCCGGCGGCTTGTCGGAAAAAACTCCGCGAGCCGCGCGGACTGCCGCACCCCCGGCCGGGTATGCGCCCGGCGCAGTCCATGCGACAGGAGGGACGTCATGCTGAAAACCCTCGCGGTCCGGCAGGCCGACATCGGCGATGCCATCGCCGACACCTGGAGGTCGGTGCTGCTCTTCATCCCGAAGGCAGTGGCCTTCATCGTCATCCTCGTGGTCGGCTGGCTCATCGCCAGAGCCGTCCTCAAAATCGTGGATACGGTGCTAGAACGGGTGCGCTTCGACGAAGCGGTCGAACGCGGAGGCATCAAACGGGCCCTGGAGAGAACGAAGTACGACGCCAGCGACATTCTGGCCAGACTGGCGTACTACGCGGTACTGCTGTTCACGCTGCAGTTCGCCTTCGGAGTCTGGGGTCCCAACGCGATCAGTGACCTGATCAGGGGCGTGGTGGCCTGGCTGCCGCGGGCGTTCGTCGCGATCGTCATCGTGGTGGTGGCGGCCGCTATCGCCAACGCCGTCCGGGATCTGGTCACCGGGGCGCTGGGCGGGCTCTCGTACGGCAAGGTCCTGGCCGACCTGACGGCGATCTTCATCATCGCCCTCGGCGTGATCGCCGCGCTGAACCAGGTCGGTATCGCTACCACGGTGACCACTCCGGTGCTGATCGCGGTGCTCGCCACGGTGGCCGGCATCCTGATCGTCGGCGTCGGCGGTGGTCTGGTGAAGCCGATGCAGAACCGCTGGGACGGCTGGCTGGACCGGGCGGCCCGGGAAGCCCGGGCGGTGCAGCAGCAGCGTCAGGCCACGGCGGCCGGGCGCAGCGACATGGAGCGGCAGATGGCCGACCGCGGCGGCGACCGCACCCAGGCCATGCCCCGGGTCGACGAGGCCCAGCAGTACCGCTCGTAGCGGCCGGGTCGTACCGGGAAGAGGGTGTCCGCGTCCGCGTGGGCACCCTCTTGCGCGCGCCGGGTCAGGCTCCGTCGAGTGAGCGGGCCAGCGCGCAGACGGCGAGCAGCCGGGCCAGCGGCCACTCCGGTTCGCTCCAGTCGATCGGGCCGTGCGGCGGGGTCCACCCGTGCTCCAGGGCCGCCTCGCGCAGGCCCTCGGCGTAGCCCGCGAGGGACGCGGCCGTGAGGGGCTGGCGGTCGCCGTCGAGGCTGTCCCGTACGGCCGCGGCGTGCTGGTCGACGAGGGCGAGCAGGCCGGGGCGTGTGGCGGCCGCGGCGAGCCCGACGGTACCCACGGAGACGGTGAGGGCGGCCAGGCTGGACCGCGCCGAGTCGACGGCGGTACGGGGGGCGACCCGGGTGAACGGCACACGCATGGTGACCGAGGCTAACCGACAGGTCACCGCGGCGGCCTCGGCCGCTCGGCGAATGTCGGCCACGCCACCGGACGGTCCCGGCTGGCCGCGAGGGTTGATCCGGCACAGACGGGGCAGCAGGAGAACCACGGCACACACCAGAGCACGGAGGCACCGATGGGACAGCGAGCGGACGCGCCGGACGAGCGGCACCGCAGGCCGGACGGGGTGAGCGACGAGACCGTCGCCGCGCTGGGCAAGCTCAGCGAGGCACTGGAGTGCGTGGAGCGGGCCCGCGGGCACCTGTACTCGTTGCACCAGCTGATCGGGCACGCCGACCTGATGCTCGACGACGCCGTGCAGCAGTTCCGCGCGGCCGGGCACCAGCAGCTCGCCGAGCGGATCGCCACCGAGCTGGTGGGCCGCAACGTCATCGCCGGGCGGTGGACGTTCCAGATCGTCGAGGACTTCGACGACGGCTACCACGCGCTGTTCCGCGAGCTGGACCGGCAGGCCCGGGACGAGCTGGTGGGTGGGCGGCGGCACCTCTACGAGGCGGAGATGAAGGAGCGCCGTCGCAGTCAGGGCAGGCCGGGGCACGAGGCCCGGCCTGCCGCCGACGGTTAGTCGGTCGCGCTGGCGGGACGCCGCCGGGCCGCGTCGTCGGCCATGATCACGGTGGCCACCATCAGCGCGACGCAGAGGCTGAACAGCCAGGACTCGTCGGAGACGAGCCGAGCCGCGACCGGTGCCTGGAGCGCGGCGAGCAGGAAGCCGAGCCAGGCGAGCCGGCGCTGACGCGTGGAGAGGATTCCGGAGCCTTGATGCATTCCGAAATTCTTACGCGAACAAGCCGGCTTGCCGTCCTCCGATCGGTCGATTCTGGATGAGCTGTCCGTTTTCTCGACCGTCCGGACACCACTTCTTGTCGCAGCGTGCCGGCGGTCGGCGTCGAGGGTAAGGTGCGCCTACGGCAGGATGCTGTCCCGTGTCCACTCCGCCCGTGCCACCCCGCGCGTCACTGCTGCTGCTGGCCTACCTCGCGTTCGTCAGTCTCGGTCTGCCCGACGGCCTGCTCGGCGTCGGCTGGCCCTCGATCCGGGCGGACCTCGACGTGCCGACCAAGGCGGTCGGGCTGCTGCTCACCGCCGGCACCGTCGGCTACCTGACCTCCAGCGTGCTGGCCGGGTTCACG
Organism: Micromonospora sp. NPDC005298; assembly: GCF_040607375.1. NCBI lineage: Bacteria > Bacillati > Actinomycetota > Actinomycetes > Micromonosporales > Micromonosporaceae > Micromonospora > Micromonospora sp. NPDC005298. Next base: position 836,057 of record NZ_JBEXGP010000002.1, on the reverse strand, counting down.
CTCGCCCGCGTCGGGGTGGGCGCGCTGCTGGCCGGCAGCACCCTGCTGGCGAGCCTGGCGCTGACCGGCTACACGCTGAGCCCGGCACTCGCCGTCATCGTGGGCTGCGCGCTGCTGCTCGGGCTCGGCTCCGGCGCGATCGACTCCGGGCTCAACGCGTACGCCGCCGGAGCGTTCGGCGCGCGACACATGAACTGGATGCACGCGTTCTTCGGCCTGGGGGTGGCGATCGGCCCGCTGATCATGACCGGGGCGTTGAGCGCGGGGCTGGCCTGGCGGTGGGGGTACGGCATCGTGGCCGCCGCCCAACTCGCCCTCGCCACCGCGTTCGCGCTCACCGTGCGTGCCTGGCGTCGCGCTCCCGCCGAGCCGGGCGTCGCGTCCGCACCGGCCACGCCTGTGGTGCGGGTGCCGGTACGCGCGACGCTGCGACTGCCGGCGGTCTGGTCGGGGACGGTCGGCTTCGCGCTGTACGTGGCGATCGAGGTGTCCGCGGGGCTGTGGGCGTTCCTGCTGCTCACCGAGGGGCGCGGGCTCAGCGCGGCGGTCGCCGGCGGCTGCGTGTCCGCGTACTGGGGGAGCCTCTTCGTGGGCCGGGTGGTCCAGGGTGTGGTGGCCGAGCGGCTGGGCACCCGGCTCGTGCTGCGCGTCAGCCTCGCCGGCATGGTCGTCGGCGCGGCGCTGATCGCCGTACCCGGACCGGCGGCCCTGGCCGTCGTCGGCCTGGTCGTGGTCGGCTTCGCCGCCGCGCCGGTGTTCCCGCTGCTCACCCTCACCACCGCCGACAGGGTCGGTACGGCCCACGCCGACCGGGCCATCGGCCTGCAGATCGGCGCCGCCGGCCTGGGCGCCGCGCTCGTCCCCGGTGGCCTCGGCGTCCTGATCGACGCCCTGTCGGTGCAGGTCCTCGGGCCGGCCCTGGTGGTGCTGGCGGTGGCGCTGTTCGTGCTGTACGAGCTGGGCGCCCGCCGGCCCACCCGGCCGGTCGGACGCCCCGAGCCCGAGTCGGCTCAGCCGTTGTCCGGGCCGGTACGGCCGGTGGTGGAGGGACGGTAGGCGCGCTCCGGGTCGGTCGGCTCCCGACCGGCGCCCCGGGCCTGCCCGGACCGGTCCGCCGCCGCCGGCCCGTGCCCGAAGGCGGCCTCCTCACCGGCGTCGTTGCCGGTCACGTCGTCGGCCTGCCCGTCGAGGCTGGAACCCGACACGGCGCGTTCCAACTCCTCCAGTGGGAGCCGTTCCTCGTCCCGCCACACCCTGATGTTGTCGTCGGTCATGTCCTCAGCCGTACCCGGGCGCGATGATCGCAAACGGCGCCGCGCGGCCGGGCTCGGACACGGCGACGGCCGCCGGAAACTCCGGCGGCCGTCGCGTGGGTCGTACCCGGGATCACGGCTGCGGGCGGTCCACCGACCCGCGCCAGGCGCCGGTCTCCTGACCGCGCCGCTCGATGAAGGTCTTGAACCGCTCCAGGTCGCCCTTGGCCCGCCGGTCGACGATGCCGAGCTTGTCGCCGGCCTGCTCGACCACGCCGTGCGGCTCGAACTCGAGCTGGAGGGTGACCCGGGTCTTGTCCGTGTCCAGGCGGTGGAACGTCACCACACCGGCCTGCTGCGTACCGCCGGTGGAACGCCAGGCCACCCGCTCGTCGGGCAGCTGCTCGGTGATCTCGGCGTCGAACTCCCGCTTCACCCCGGCGATGTCCACGGTCCAGTGGGTCATCGTCTCGGAGAGCTGCCGGACCTCCGACACACCCTCCATGAACTGGGGGAACTCCTCGAACTGCGTCCACTGGTCGTAGGCGGTGCGGACGGGTACGGCAACGTCAACGTGTTCGGTTACGCCACTCATCAGGGAACCTCCTTCGGCCGGTGAGCGATCGGATCGGGGGCGATCCTTCTCACCAGCGGGTTGTCTCGTTCTTGTGGCCGAGCGCGGCCCACACCTCGGAGACCGTCTGGTACTCGGTGCCCTCGGGCAACCGCTCCAGGGCGGCCAGGATGTCGTCCGGTGCCTCGTTCTCACGGGCGCTGGCGATGAGGACGAGGCGGTCGCCCGGCAGGGCGCTCATCGAGATGAACCGGCCGAGCCGGCTGCGTTGCTCGACATCCGCGGAACTCATCCCCTGTGGGGTGCCGGTGCGCAGGTCGCCGGCCGGGGCGGTCGTCGTCTCCGGCTGGTCCTCGCCCGCCGGTTCCGGCACCCGCGACTCGTCGACCCGAGAGCCGCCGGTCCCCGGCCCCTGTACGAGGCCGCTGACCTCCTGGCTCATCTGCTCGTCGATCCTCGGTCCGTGCTTGCTGTTGCCACGCTCCATGTCTTCTGCGCTACCCGACACCGGGGCCGGTAAACCGGCACCCCACCACGAACCGGCCCCCGGAACGGACATCCGGGGCGACGGGGGTTCAGTCGTCGGCGGGTTTGCGGGGCGGCAGCACCGGCTCCTCCGGGTCGGGGTCACCGGCCTGCAACTGCCGTCCCCGCTGCACCTCGGCGTTGATCTGCACGCCCAGCATGAGCGCCGAGTTCGACAGGTAGAGCCAGACGAGGAACGCGATGGCCGCGCCCAGACTGCCGTAGGTGGCGTCGTACGAGGCGAAGTTGGCCACGTACAGGCCGAAGCCGAAGGAGGCGAGCGCCCAGGCGAACAGGGCCACCCCGCCGCCCGGGGTGAGCCAGCGGAACCGGGGCTGGCGCACGTTCGGGGCGATCCAGAACAGCAGCGACAGCAGCACCATCATGATCATGGCGAGGACCGGCCACTTCGCCAAACTCCACACCCTGCGGGCCAGGCCGCCGGCGTTGACCAGGTCGCCGACCGCGTCGGTGACCGGGCCGCTGACGATCAACCCCAGAGCGACCACCGCGAGGAGCACCAGCGTGATCGCGGCCAGGCCGATCTGCAACGGTCGCAGCTTCCACACCGCCCGACCCTCGGTGACCCCGTAGATGGCGTTCGAGGCCCGGGTGAACGCGCCGATGAAACCCGACGCCGACCACAGCGCGCCGAGCAGACCGAAGCTCAGCAGCAGCTTGGGGTTGCTCTGCTCGACCACCACCGAGCGGATCACCCCGACCACGCCACCCTCGTCGTCGGTCAGCACCGACCCGGCGCCCACCTGGTTGGCCAGGTCGACAACCGTGTCCAGGGTCCGCTCACCGGAGGACACCAGGCCGACCAGGGCCACCACCACGATCGCGGACGGGAAGAGCGCCAGGACCCCGTAGTACGTCAACGCGGCGGCCCAGTCCGAGCAGTTGTCGGTGACGAAGTTCCGCACACTGCGCACCAGCACACCACGCCAGGTCCGCCAGTTCAGTTGGCGCACCCGCCGGGGCAGCCGTGCGCCGGCGGTGCCGCCGCCGAGCGTCGTACCCGACTCCGTGGTCGTCATGCCCGCTCCCTGTGCGCCCGGCGGCCGGATGACCGGTCGTCCGGTCGGGCCTGGCCCGGCCGGTACCCCCGCCGGGAAATCGACAAACCCACCCAGCGGTTTACCCGCACGCACCAGGGGAACGACAGGGGGAATCTGACCGACACGGAGGAGGAACGAGATGCCCGGGCGCGAGGACATGCCCAGCACGCTGCGACGCTCCCCGGACAAGGCGCAGCGCACCTGGGAGAAGACGCACGACTCGGCGGTGGAGACCTACGGCGAGGGCGAGCGGTCGCACCGCACCGCCTTCGCCGCCGTGAAGCACGAGTTCGAGAAGGTGGGCGACCACTGGGAGCCCAAGGGCCGAAAGGGCCCCAGCGACGCGCAGGCGGCCGGCGGCGGCCCGGAACGGCGTGCCGCCACCGCCGGCGGCGTGGACGCCAACGCCACCAAGGACCACCTCATGTCGGTGGCCCGCAGACTGGACGTGCCCGGCCGGTCCAGCATGACCAAGCCGGAGCTGGTCAAGGCCATCGAGAAGGCCAACGACCGCGCCACCCGCAAGGCCCGCGGCGACTGACCTCCCACGACGGTACGCACGGGCGGACGCGGCTCACCCGCGCCCGCCCGTGCCCCGTCACCAGTGCCCGCCGGCCGGCGCCTCGATGTGCACCGCCTTCGTGGCGGTGAACTCGTCGAGCAGCTCCGGGCCGTACCCGAAGCCCTGCCCGCTGGCGCCGCGCGGATGGGCGGCACCGCCCGGCGCCCCGCCGAACACCGAGTTGACCTTCACCGTCCCGACCGGCAGCTCCCGCCACGCCCGCTGCGCGTGGCTCATCGAGGCGGTGAGCACCGTGGCGGCCAGCCCGTACGGGGAGTCCGCCGCGCAGCGCAGCGCCTCCTCGTACGAGTCGACGACCACCACCGGGGCCACCGGCCCGAACGTCTCCTCCCGCACCAGCGGCATGTCGTGCCGGCAGTCGGTGACCACGGTGGCCGGGTAGAACGCCCCCGGACCGTCCGGGATCTCCCCGCCGACGCGTACCCGCGCGCCGGCGGCCACGGCGGCGGCGACCTGCCCGTGCACGTGGTCCCGGTGCCGCCTGTCGACGAGCGGACCCAGCTCGGTGTCCGGGTCCCGCCCCGGACCCGTACGCAGCGCGCCCGCCCGACGGGCCAGCGCCGCCACGAAGTCCTCGGCCACCTCCCGGTGCACGTAGATCCGCTCCACCGCGACGCAGATCTGCCCGGCGTTCGCGAACGCGCCGAGCGCCGCCTGCTGCGCCGCCCACTCCGGATCCACACCCGCGTCGACGACCAGCGGGTCGCTGCCACCGTTCTCCAGCAGCACCTTCGCCCCGGTGCGGGCCGCCGCCGCGGCGATGGCCCGCCCGGTCGCCGTGGAGCCCACGTGCGCCACCACGTCGACCTCCTGGGCGGCCAACGCCGCACCGACCTGCGGCCCACCGGTGAGCAGCGACAGCACCCCGGCCGGCAGCGCCTCGTCCAGCGCCCTCGCCAGCAGCCACCCCGTCGCCGGGGTCCGTTCGCTGGGCTTGTAGAGCACCACGTTGCCGGTGACCAGGGCCGCGCCGAGCAACCCGCAGGAGACCGCCACCGGGTCGTTCCACGGGGTGATCGCGGCCACCACGCCACGCGGTTGGGGAGTCATGAAGTCCAGCGCGTCGTCGGCACCGTGCAACGTCCGACCGCCGCGCAGCGGGGCCAGTTCCGCGTACTGTCGCAGCGTGCCGATGCCCGCCTCGACGCCGCCGCGGGCGTCCGCCAGGGGTTTGCCCATCTCCGCCGTGACCGCCGCCGCCAGCTCGTCGGTGGCCGCCGCCACCGCGTCCGCGGCCCGGTGCAGCGCCGCCGCCCGCTCGGCCGGCGCGGTCGCCGCCCACTGTGCCGCCGCGCCGCGCGCCGCCTGCGCCGCCTTGCCCACCTCGTCGGCCGTGGCCACCGGCACCGTGCTGACCGGCGAACCGTCCGCCGGGTCGTGCACGACCAGCTCACCGTCGTCGCCGCCCGCACCCCACACCCCGCCCACCAGCTGCGCAACCGTGTACATGCGGCGCTGGATGCCCCGGCCCGGGCGAGGCAAACGCGTTTCGCCCGGTTGCGCGCCGGGTAGCCGGATCGGATGACTACCACCGGCGCGCAGAGCGCGGACGCCGTCGTCGTCGGGGCGGGTCACAACGGCCTCGTCGCGGCCAACCTGCTGGCCGACGCCGGATGGGACGTGGTCGTGCTGGAGGCCACCGCCGTGCCCGGCGGCGCCGTCCGCTCCGGCGAGGTGACCGCGCCCGGCTACCTCAGCGACCTCTACAGCTCCTTCTACCCCCTGGGGTACGCCTCGCCGGTGCTGCGCGGGCTCGACCTGGACCGGCACGGCCTGTCCTGGCGGCACGCCCCGGACGTGCTGGCGCACCTGCTGCCCGACGGGCGGGCCGCGGTGGTCAACCGGGATCCGGACGTCACCGCCGCCTCGCTGGAGCAGTTCGCCCCCGGTGACGGCAAGCGCTGGCTCAACGCGTACGCCGACTGGCTGGACGTGTCCGAGCCGATGCTGGACACCATCACCAGCCCGTTCCCGCCGGTACGCGGCGGCCTGGGTCTGCTGCGCCGGCTGCGGATCGCCGGCGCGCTGCGGCTGGCCCGGCGGCTCGTGGTGCCGGTGCGCAAACTCGGCGACGAACTCTTCGACGGCCCCGGCGGGCCGGCGCTGCTGGCCGGCTGCGCCCTGCACACCGACCTGTCCCCGGAGGAGGCCGGCTCCGGGGTGTACGGGTGGCTGCTGGCCATGCTCGGCCAGCAGGTCGGCTGGCCGGTGCCGGACGGCGGCGCGCAGCGGATCACCGACGCGCTCGTCGCCCGCCTCCAGGAGCGCGGCGGGACGATCCTCTACGGCGCACACGTCGACCGGGTGCTCACCGCCCGTGGTCGGGCGATGGGTGTCCGCACCGTCGGCGGGACGCTGTGGCGGGCGCGCCGGGCCGTGCTGGCCGACGTACCGGCCCCCGCGCTCTACCTCGACCTGGTGGGCGCGGCGGCGCTGCCGTCCCGGCTGGTCGAGGACCTGGCCCACTTCCGGTGGGACGGCTCGACACTCAAGGTGGACTGGGCGCTCTCCGCGCCGGTGCCGTGGACCAACCGGCAGGTCGCCGGTGCGGGCACCGTGCACCTCGGCGCGGACCTGAACGGGCTCACCCACTACGCCGGCGAGCTGGCCCGGGGCGAGCTGCCGCGCGACCCGTTCCTGCTGGTGGGGCAGATGTCGGTGGCCGACCCGAGCCACTCACCGCCGGGCACCGAGTCGCTGTGGGCGTACACCCACCTGCCGTTCCGGCGGGACTGGCGGGCCGACGACATCGCCGGGCACGTGCAGCGGATGGAGGACGTGCTGGAGGCGGCGGCCCCGGGCTTCCGGCGACTCGTCGTGGGCCGGCACGTCGCCGGTCCGGCCGAGCTGGAGAAGGAGAACCCGAGCCTGGTCGGTGGCGCGCTCGGCGGTGGCACCGCCGCCGCGTACCAGCAGCTGTTCCTGCGTCCGATCCCCGGCCTGGGCCGGGCGGACACCCCGGTGGACCGGCTCTTCCTGGCCAGTTCGTCGGCGCACCCCGGGGGCGGGGTGCACGGTGCGCCGGGCGCGAACGCGGCCCGCGCGGCACTGGCCCGCGACCGAGCACTCACCGGCCGCGCCTACGCCGCCGCCGTCACAAAGGCCCACCAGGCGCTCTACCCCACCTGACCCCCGGGGTCCCACCCCCTGATCACCCGCGAACACCGGGGGAGGGGAGGGGCTGGTGGGTGTCAGGGGGTGATGTTGCGGTGTTTGTTGCGGAGGCGGAACGGCATCAGCGCACTCTCGATCTTGGTGGCGGTCGTCATCTTGGACTCACCGTCGCGCCGCTCCTCGAAGCGGATCGGCACCTCCAGGATGGTGTGCCCCAGCTTGGTCGCCAGGTAGTGCATCTCCACCTGGAAGCTGTAGCCGTTGGACTGCACCCGGTCCAGGCCGATGTTCCGCAGGGCGTCCGCCCGCCAGATCTTGAAGCCGGCCGTCAGGTCCCGAATCCGTACCCGCAGCAGGGTGTGCACGTAGAGGTTCGCCCAGCCGCTGAGCGCCCGGCGGTACAGCGGCCAGTTCTCGTCCAGCTCGCCACCGGGCACGTACCGGGAACCGATCACCACGCCCGCCTGGGTGGAGAGCAGGGCGCCCAGCATCCCCGGCAGCGCCTCCGGCGGGTGCGACAGGTCGGCGTCCATCTGGGCCACGTACTCGGCACCACCGTCGAGGGCACGCCCGATCCCATCCACGTAGGCCCGGCCCAGGCCCTCCTTGCCGGCCCGGTGCACCACCTCGATCCGGTCCGGGTGCTCGATGGCCAGCTTGTCGGCCACCTCGCCGGTGCCGTCGGGGGAGTTGTCGTCAGCGACGAGGATGCGCAGCCCCGGCAGCGGCAGCGCGAGCAGCCGCTCGACAAGCGCCGGGAGGTTGCCCGCCTCGTTGTAGGTGGGCACCACGACGGTCAGGCGCGCGTCCCGCCACGGCGACGGCAGCTGCACGGGCTCGATCATGTCGGACATCCTCGGTTTGCGGACAGGGCTACCTGAGAGGGTATCCAGTTGTCCCGCCCGAGTGGAAAACGCTCCCCTTCCGGGCGTTGCGGGCGAGGTCATCCCAATGACGGCGAGTGCCCCGGGTGCGCGTCAGCGCAGGCGTCGGGCCACGGCGGTGAGGGCCAGCGCCACGCCGGCGAGCGCGACACCCGACAGCGCCGGCTTGTGGGTGCCGACCCACAGCGCCGCGGAACGGTCGCGCGCCAGGTCGGGCCGCCGACGTTCAGTTCCCGGGGGCCGTGGTCGGCGGCCCACACGATCGCGCGGGCGGCCACCTCCGGCGCGAAGATCGGCGGCACCGGCTGCGGATGCCGGGGCAGCCGGGTACGGACCCAGGAGAACTGTGGCGTGTTCACGGCGGGCAGCTGCACCATCGACAGCTTCACCCCGGGGCAGTCGTGCAGCAGCTCGGCCCGCAGGGAGTCGTTGAACCCCTGGACGGCGTGCTTGCTCGCGCAGTACGCCGACTGCAACGGGATCCCCCGGTACGCCAGCGCGGAGCCCACCTGCACGATGGCGCCCCGGCCGTGCGCGCGCATGTGTCGCAGCGCGGCCAGGGTGCCGTGCACCGTGCCCAGGTAGGTGACCTCGGTGACCCGCCGGAACTCGCTCGCCGGGATCTCCCACGCCGGTGCGAACACCGACACCATGGCGTTGTTGATCCACACGTCGATGGCGCCCCAGTGGTGCACCACGTCGTCGGCGGCCTGCTGCACCGCGCCCGCGTCCGCCACGTCGACCCGGTAGACGCGCACGTCCGCGGCGCCGCGCAGCCGGCAGTCCCGTTCGGCGGCGCTCAGGCCGGCCTCGCCGCGGGCCAGCAGCGCCAACCGTGCGCCCCGGCCGCGTACGCCTGGGCCACCGCCCGGCCCACGCCGGCGCTCGCGCCGGTCACCACCACGGTCCGCGTCACGGTCACCCCTTCTGGCGGGTGGCGATGTCGGAGAGCCGGTTCAGCGTCTCCCGGTTACGCAGGTGCAGCACCAGGTCGTTCGCCTTGTTGCGGACCCAGCGCAGCGGGCCGGCCGCGAAGTCCTCCCCGAGCCTGACCCGGGTGGCGCCGTCGCCCACCGGTTCCAGGGTGAACGCCACGATCGCCTCACCGGCCGGCCACAGACCGGCCCGCAGCACCAGCCGGTGCGGTGGTTCGCAGACCAGCACCGTCGAGGCGTCCTGCAAGGAGAACGGCCACGGACCGGCCCGGTGGTGCAGCTGGCTGCCCACCCGCGGCCACGCGTCGTCGACGTCGCGCATGTGTGCCGTGCCGACCACCCAGTCGCTGTACGTCCACCCGTCGGCGAGCACGTCGAACACCTGCTGCGGGGGGGCTTCGATCACTTTCTCCACAATCGCCACTGGACTCCCATACCCGCGCGGCGGGGGTGCTAACGACCTGCGGGTTAGCTTCTCCGGGGCGGCGGGTAAGGCCGACGCGGGCACCGCCAGCGGTGGTGGCCCACCGCGTCCACGGCGACGTTTACTCCTCGGGGCGCAGGGAACCCGCCGGCTGTGCGACAGGACCAGGAGGATCCGTATCAGCGCAGGTCAGCCCGGGTGTTCGCCGGTGCTGACCAGGGCTGGTCCGGGCCCGTGGCGAGCCCTCGCGGGGTCCTGTACGACGCCGTGCTGCTGGACCGGGACGGCACCCTGATCGAGGACGTGCCGTACAACGGTGATCCGGAGAAGGTGCGGCCGGTGCCGGGCGCTCGGGCGGCGCTGGACCGGTTGCGTGCCGCCGGCCTGCGACTGGCGGTGGTGACCAACCAGTCGGGTCTGGCCCGCGGCTACTTCACCGAGGCGCAGATGCGGGCGGTGCACGTGCGCGTCGAGGAGCTGCTGGGGCGCTTCGACGCGTGGTTGGTCTGCCCGCACGACGACGCCGACGGGTGTGACTGCCGCAAACCGGCGCCCGGGTTGGTGCACGCCGCCGCCCGCGAGTTGGACACCAGCCCGTCGCGGTGTGTCCTGGTCGGCGACATCGGCCGGGACGTGGTCGCCGCGCTCGCGGCCGGCGCGGCGGGGGTGCTGGTGCCCACACCGGTGACCCGGCCCGAGGAGGTCGCCGCCGCCGGCTGGGTGGCCACCGACCTGCCCTCGGCGGTCCACGAGATCCTGCGCCGACAGGAGGCGGTACGGCCCGCGTCGGCCCGCGAGCGGGTGGGGACGGCGGTGGTGGTGCGCTCGGACTCGGCCGGGGACGTGCTGGTCACCGGGCCGGCGATCCGTGCGGTGGCGGCCGGCGCGCAGCGGGTCGTGCTGCTGTGCGGGCCGCGGGGACGAGCCGCCGCCGAGCTGCTGCCCGGCGTCGACGAGATCATCGAGCACCCGCTGCCGTGGATCGACCCCACTCCGGCGCCGGTCGACCCGGCCGCCGTGCGCGACCTGACCGCGCGCCTCGCCGCCGTCGGCGCGGACCAGGCCGTGGTGTTCACCTCGTTCCACCAGTCGGCCCTGCCCCTGGCGTTGCTGCTGCGGATGGCCGGTATCGGCCGGATCGCGGCGATCAGCGACGACTACCCGGGGTCCCTGCTGGACGTACGACACCGGGTGCCGGTGGGCGTCCCCGAGCCCGAACGCGCGCTGTCGCTCGCCGCCGCCGCCGGGCACCGGCTGCCCGACGACGACGAACCCGTGCTCCGGCTCCGGCCGGACGCCCTGCCTCCGCGCCCGGCCGGTCTCGGCGACCCCGGGTACGTGGTGCTGCATCCCGGCTCGGCCGCGTCGAGCCGGGCCTGCCCGCCCGAGCTGGCGACCCGGATCGCCGGCGCGTTGACCGCCGCCGGGCACCGGGTGCTGGTCACCGGCGGACCCGACGAGCGCGCGGTCACCGCCCGCGTGGCGGCGGCCGGCGGCGTCGACCTGGGTGGCCGCACCGACCTGGCCGGACTGGCCGCGATCGTGGCGGACGCCGGCGCGGTGGTGGTCGGCAACACCGGCCCCGCGCACCTCGCCGCCGCCGCCGGGGTGCCGGTGGTGAGCCTGTTCGCGCCGACCGTCCCGTTCGGACAGTGGGGGCCGTACCGGGTGCCGGCCGTCCGGCTCGGGGACGCCGCCGCGCCCTGCCGGGACACCCGGGCCGCCAGCTGCCCGGTCCCCGGACATCCGTGCCTGAGCGACGTCGAGCCCGCCGAGGTCCTCGATGCGCTGCGGGTGCTCGCCGTTCCCGGTGGTGGCGGCCGATGAACGTCCTGCTCTGGCACGTGCACGGCTCGTGGACCACGTCGTTCGTGCACGGCCGTCACCGCTACCTGATCCCCACCACACCCGACCGTGGTCCGTACGGCCTCGGCCGGGCACGCACCTACCCGTGGCCGGACACCGCCGTGGAGGTCACCCCCGACGAGCTGCCCGGCACCGACGTCGACCTGGTCATCCTGCAACGGCCCGAGGAGATCGACCTCGCCGAGAAGTGGCTGGGCCGCCGCCCGGGCCGGGACGTCCCGGCCATCTACGTCGAGCACAACACCCCCAAGGGTGACGTGCCGAACACGCGCCATCCGATGGCCGACCGCGACGACCTGCTCGTCGCCCACGTCACCGGGTTCAACCAGATCTTCTGGGACACCGGCGCCACCCGCACCACGGTCGTCGACCACGGCATCGTCGCCCCCACCGTCTCGTACACCGGCGAACTGGACCGGCTCGCCGTGGTGATCAACGAACCGGTGCGCCGGGGTCGGGTCACCGGCACCGACCTGCTGCCCCGCTTCGCCGAGATCGCCCCGCTTGACGTGTTCGGGATGGGCGTCGCCGGCCTCGCCGACCACCTGGGTCTGCCCGCCGACCGGCTCACCAGCCACGACGACGTACCCCAGGACCGGATGCACGCCGAGCTGGCCCGGCGGCGCGCGTACCTGCACCTGTGCCGCTGGACCTCGCTGGGGCTCAGCCTCATCGAGGCCATGGCGATCGGCATGCCGGTCGTCGCGCTCGCCACCACCGAGGCGGTGATGGCCGTCCCCCCGCAGGCGGGGGCCCTCGCCACCCGGACGGACACCCTGCTCGACGCCGCCCGCCGGTTCATCGCCGAACCGGAGGCCGCGCGCCAGGCCGGCGCGGTGGCACGGACCGCCGCGCGGGACAGATACGGCCTCGACCGTTTCCTCGCTGACTGGGACCGGCTGCTGGAGGAGGAAGTATGCGGATCGCGATGATCTCGGAGCACGCCAGCCCGCTCGCCATCCTCGGAGGCGAGGACGCCGGCGGCCAGAACACGCACGTCGCGGAGCTGTCCGCCGCGCTCTCCGCAGCCGGCCACGAGGTACGGGTCTACACCCGCCGCGACGCGCTCGACCTGCCGGTGACGGTCCGCAGCCCGGACGGGTACGACGTGGTGCACGTACCCGCCGGCCCGGCCGAGCCGGTGGCCAAGGACGCGTTGCTGCCGCACATGCGGGAGTTCAGCCGCTGGCTGGTCGAGCGGTGGCGCGGCGGCGACTGGACGCCCGAGGTGATCCACGCGCACTTCTGGATGAGTGGCCTGGCCGCGTTGACCGCTGGACGGCAGACCGGGGTGCCGGTGGTGCAGACGTACCACGCGCTGGGCACCGTGAAGCGCCGCCACCAGGGCGTGCAGGACACCAGCCCGGCACGGCGGATCGCCTACGAGCGGGAGCTGGGCCGCTCGGTGGACCGGGTGGTCGCGCAGTGCCGCGACGAGGTGGGCGAGCTGGTCCGGATGGGGGTGCCCCGGTCCCGGATGACGGTGGTGCCCTCCGGCGTCAACCTCGGCACGTTCGCACCACTCGGGCCGGCCGCCGACCGTGAGCCCGGCCGGCCCCGGATCCTGACCGTGGGCCGGTTGGTCGAACGCAAGGGATTCCAGACCGTCGTCCGCGCGATGGCGCTGGTGCCCGACGCCGAGTGCGTGGTGGTCGGTGGCCCGCCCGAGGGGCTGCTGGAGACCGACCCGTACGCCCGCCGGCTGCGGGCCCTGGCCGAGACGTGCGGGGTGGCCGACCGGGTGCACCTGGTCGGAGCGGTGCCCCGCGAGGAGATGGGTCGCTGGTACCGCTCGGCGGACCTGCTCGTCGCCGCGCCCTGGTACGAGCCGTTCGGCCTGACCCCGCTGGAGGCGATGGCCTGCGGGGTGCCGGTCGTCGGCACCGCCGTGGGCGGCATCCGGGACACCGTGGTCGACGGGTCGACGGGGGACCTGGTGCCGGCGCGGGACCCGCGGGCGCTCGCCACCGCGATCCAGGGGCTGCTCGACGACCGGATCCGGCGCTTCGCGTACGCCACGGCGGCGCGGGAGCGGGCCCGCTCGCGGTACTCCTGGGCGGCGACGGCGGAGCGGCTCGCGGAGGTCTACGGCGAGGTGGCCGCGGTGCGCCGCCCGACCCGGGTGGTGGCCTGATGCCGACGGGCAGCCTGCTGGACACCCACCTGACGAACCTGGCGGCGGCACTGGTGCCGTACCGGCTCTGCGAGCCGCAGTTGGCGCGCTGGGGCGCCGAACTGGCCCACCGGCTGGTGGCCGGCGGCCGGTTGCTGGTGGCCGGCAACGGTGGCAGCGCCGCCGAGGCCCAGCACCTGACCGCCGAGCTGGTGGGCAAGCTGCACCACGACCGGCAGCCGTTGTCGGCCATTGCCCTGCACGCCGAGACGAGCGCGGTCACCGCCATCGCCAACGACTACGGCTACACCGACGTGTACGCCAGGCAGGTCCGCGCGCACGGCCGGCCGGGCGACGTCCTGCTGCTGCTGAGCACCAGCGGCGCCAGCGAGAACCTGCTCGCCGCCGCGCGGGCGGGCCGCGACGCCGGCCTCACCACCTGGGCGCTCACCGGGCCGACGCCGAACGCGCTCGCCCAGGCGTGCGACGAGGTGCTCGCCGTGTCGTCGGCCGACACCCAGGTCGTCCAGGAGCTGCACCTCGTCACGAGCCATCTGATCTGCGAGTACCTCGAACAGGAACTGCCCCCGTCGGCGTCCACCGGGTCGTCGTCCCCGGTGCGGGCCGGGGTCGAGGTGATGCTCGACGGCGGGGCCGGACAGCAGGTCGACGCGTGAGGATGAGGAGGAAAGCGTGAGGGGACCCGTGGTGGTGGTCGGGGACACCCTGCTCGACCGGGACGTGGAAGGGGTGGTGAACCGGCTCTGCCCGGACTCACCGGTGCCGGTGCTCGACGAGACGGTGGCCACCGACCGGCCCGGTGGCGCCGGTCTGGCGGCGGTGTTCGCCGCCGCGCAGGGCGCCGAGGTGGTGTTGGTGACGGCGCTCGCCGACGACGCCGGCGGCGCGCGCCTGAGTGCCCTGCTCGCCGCCGCCGGTGTGCGGGTGTACCCGCTGCCCCTGTCCGGGGCGACGCCGGAGAAGATCCGGCTGCGGGCCCGCGGCCGGGTGCTGCTGCGTCACGACCGTGGCGGGGTGCCCGGTGAGCCGGGCCCGCCCTCCGAGGAGGTGTTGCGGGTGATCGCGGCGGCGTCGGCGGTGCTGGTCAGCGACTACGGCCGGGGGGTGGCCCGGCAGCCCGCGCTGCGTGACGCTCTGGCCGCCACCCGCGCGCCCGTGGTGTGGGACCCGCATCCGCGTGGCCCGGCCGCGGTGCCCGGCGTACACCTGGCCACCCCGAACGAGTCCGAGGTGCGGGAGTTGGTGCCGGCGCTGCCCGGGACGTCCCGGCTGGCCGCCGCGTCCCGGGGCGCGCAGGGGTTGCGCCGGCGTTGGCGGGCCGGGGCGGTGGCGGTGACGCTGGGCGGGGACGGCGCGCTGCTCTGCCACGCCGGGTCGACGCCGCTGGTGGTGCCCACCCCGGGCAGCGCCGAGGGGGACACCTGCGGCGCCGGCGACCGGTTCGCGGCGGCCGCCAGCCTCGCGCTGGCCCGGGGCGCACTGGTCTCCGAGGCGGTGCAGGCGGCGGTCGCGGAGGCGTCCGCGTACGTGGCCGGCGGGGGAGTGGCCACCGCCCTGCCGTCACCGGCGGGCACCCGCAGCCAACGGGTACGGGCCGGTGTGCCGGGCCCCGGCGGTGAGCGGGTGGGCGTCGCACCGGTCGCCGCGCTGCTGGCCGAGGTACGTGCCGCGGGCGGCACGGTGGTGGCCACCGGCGGCTGCTTCGACCTGCTGCACGCCGGGCACGTGGCGACCCTGCAGGCCGCCCGGCAGCTCGGCGACTGCCTCATCGTGTGCGTGAACTCCGACGCCAGCGTGACCGGGCTCAAGGGGCCGGACCGACCGGTCATGTCCGAGGGGGACCGCGCGCGGCTCCTCGCGGCGCTGAGCTGCGTCGACGCGGTCATGGTCTTCGACGAGCCGACCCCGGAGGCGGCGTTGTCCTGGCTGCGGCCGGACATCTGGGTCAAGGGCGGGGACTACGCCACCGGGGGCGGGGACGCCGCGAGTATGCCCGAGGCGGAGGTCCTGCGCCGGTGGGGCGGCAACACCGTGGTGGTGCCCTACCTGGACGGTCGGTCCACGACCGACATGATCGCCCGTTCGGCCGCGCCGGTGTCGACGCCGGAGCGGGTCCGATGACCGCCACGGGCCCGAGCGTCCTGGTCACCGGCGGCTCCAGCGGGCTCGGCGCGGCGGTGGTCGCCGCGGTGGCCGCAGCCGGTGGTCGACCGCTCGTGCTGGACCGGCAACCACCCGTCGACGGCGTGTCCTGGACTGAGTGCGACCTGGCCGACACCCGGGCCGCCGAGGCCGCCACCCGGCACCTCGCCGAGCAGGCCGGTGGCCTGGACGCGGTGGTCACCGCCGCCGGCATGGACGTGCCGGGTCGGCTCGCCGACGTGCCGGGGGAGACCTGGGACCGGATCGTGGCCGTCGACCTGCTCGCGACCGCGGCGGTGATCCGGGCCGCGCTGCCGTTCCTGTTGACGTCCCGGGGCCGGGTCGTCACGGTCGCCTCCACCCTGGGCGTGAAGGCGGTCAGCGACGCCACCGCGTACTGCGCGGCGAAGTTCGGCGTGGTGGGCTTCACCCGCGCCCTGGCCGCCGAACTCGCCGGCCAGGTCGGCGTGACCCTACTCATTCCGGGCGGGATGCGGACGGCGTTCTTCGACGAGCGGGACCCGCAGTACAAGCCGGGGCCGGACGCTATCCTCAACGACCCCGCCGACACCGCCGCCGCCGTCATGTTCGCGCTCAACCAGCCGGCCGGG
Organism: Micromonospora sp. NPDC005298; assembly: GCF_040607375.1. NCBI lineage: Bacteria > Bacillati > Actinomycetota > Actinomycetes > Micromonosporales > Micromonosporaceae > Micromonospora > Micromonospora sp. NPDC005298. Next base: position 819,951 of record NZ_JBEXGP010000002.1, on the reverse strand, counting down.
TGCGCGGTACGGGAACTGGTGGTCTGCGCCGAGCAGGAGACGTCGTACCCGTGATCCTGGTCCTGCGGGCCCTGGGCGTCGGCGACCTCGTGACCGCCGTGCCCGCGCTGCGGGCGTTGCGGGCCGCGTACCCCGCTCGGGAGCTGGCGCTCGCCGCGCCGGCCTGGTTGGCGCCGCTGGTCGACCTGGTCGGCGGTGTCGACCGGCTGGTGGACACCGACGGTCTGGACCGGCCGGTGCGGAGCGGGTCGGCACCCCGGGTCGCCGTCAACCTGCACGGGCGCGGCCCCGGATCACACCGGTTGCTGGCCGCGACCCGGCCCGGGCGGCTGCTCGCCTTCGCCAACCGGGAGGCCGGCTTCTCCGCCGGCCCGCTGTGGGTCGAGCGGGAACACGAGGTGGAGCGGTGGTGCCGGTTGCTGTCCTGGTACGACATCCCGGCCGACCGTACCGATCTCGGCCTGCGTCGGCCCGAGCCGAACGGCCTGCCCACGGGAGCCACCCTGGTGCACCCGGGCAGCAAGATCCCCGCGAAGCGCTGGCCCCCGGAGCGGTTCGCCGCGCTGGCCCGCGCCCTCACCGACCAGGGGCACCGGGTGCTGCTCACCGGTTCGGCCGACGAGCGGGCACTGGCGCTGCGGGTGGCCGACGCCGCCGCGCTGCCGTCCGACGCCGTGCTGGCCGGCCGGACCGACGTCGGCGCGCTCGCCGCGCTGGTGGCCCACGCCCGGCTGGTGGTCAGCGGGGACACCGGCGTGGCCCACCTCGCCACCGGGTACGGCACCGCGTCGGTGGTGCTGTTCGGGCCGGTGCCGCCGGCGCTCTGGGGGCCGCCACCGGACCGTCCCCGGCACCGGGTGCTCTGGGTCGGCGAGGCGGATTGGCCCAGCTGGGACGGGGTGGGAAGCCACCCGACGTTGGCGGCCCTGCGCCTCGACGAGGTGCTGGCCGCCGTGGCCGAGGTGGAACGGGTGGTGCGGGTCTCCGGTGCGATTGCGGCGTAGCGATCCGGGCCGGCCGGGTTACCGGCGTCGCCGGCGCGGCAAGGGTTGGCTCTTTCTCGACCCGGCCGGTGACCCGGTCCGAGACCCGGACGTCCTGGCCCGGCTGCGGGAGCTGGTCATCCCGCCGGCCTGGCAGGACGTGTGGATAGCGCCGCACCCCAACGGGCACATCCAGGCGACCGGCATCGACGCGGCGGGCCGCAAGCAGTACCTCTACCACCCCCGGTGGCGGGAGAAGCAGGACGAGGCGAAGTTCGACCGCATGCTGGAGGTGGCGCGGCGGCTGCCGGCGCTGCGCGAGCGGGTGGGTCGGGACCTGGACGGTCGCGGTTTGAGCCGGGACCGGGTGCTGGCCACGGTGGCCCGGCTGCTGGACATGGGGATGTTCCGGGTCGGCAGCGACCAGTACGCGGCCGGCGACGACCCGACGTTCGGGGTGTCCACCCTGCGCCCCGAGCACGCCCGGTCCCGGGGCGGCTGCGTGGTCTTCGAGTTTCCCGCCAAGGGTGGCATCGAGCAGGTGCGCCGGATCGAGGACCCGGAGCTGTGCCAGGTGCTGGTCGACCTGCGACGTCGCCGCCGGCGGGCGGACCGGCTGTTCGGCTACTGGGACGGCCGGGAGTGGCGCGACGTGCGCAGCGACGAGGTCAACGGCTACCTGCGCGACGCCAGTGGTGGGGAGATGACGGCGAAGGACTTCCGCACCTGGCACGCCACAGTGCTCGCCGCGACCGAGTTGGCGACGGTCGGCCCGGGTCGTTCGGTGACCGCGCGCCGCAGGGCGGTGGCGGCCGTCATGCGCGAGGTGGCGGAGCTGCTCGGCAACACCCCCACGGTGGCCCGGACGTCCTACGTGGACCCTCGGGTGGTCGACCTCTACCACGACGGTGTGGTGGTGCCGGTCGACCCGGGCGCGCCGCGCGAGGAGGCCGAACGGGTCGTGTTGGCGGTGCTGGAGGAGGCCTGAGCGGTCCGCCGGGCCACCGGGCGGGCCGCCCGCCGCGAACGGCGGCGGGCGCCACGCCACGGCCCCCCGTTAGCGGCCCATCGTGTGACGGTCGGCCGCTGCGCTGTCAGTCTGCCGGAGACGAGTTGACGGTGGATGCCGGGCGGTTGACGATCCGTGCCGGATCCGAGGTGGACTCCCGGTACGCCTGCGGGCTGGCGCCGTACGCCGCCCGGAACACCCGGCTGAAGTGGGCCTTGTCGGGAAAGCCCCACCGCGCGGCGATGGCCTGCACGGGCTGGGTGCGCAGGGCCGGGTCGGCCAGGTCGCGCCGGCACCGGGCCAACCGCGCGTCGCGGATGTACGACGCCACCGTCGTCTCCTGGGCCTCGAACAGCCGGTGCAGTGAGCGCAACGAGACGTGGTGGGCGTCGGCGACGACCCGTGGGCTGAGCGTCGGGTCCCCGACGTGGCGGTGGATGTACCCCTGTACCTGGGTGACCAGCGCCCGGCGGCGTACCTCGGTCGGCACCGCGTCCTCGGCGACCAGGTGGCGGCCGAGCATGGTGGTGGCCAGGTCCAGTCCGACCGCGCCGAGTCGGCCGGCGTCGGCGGCATGGTACTGCTCGGGGTGCCCGGTGACCTGGAGCAGGAACTGTGCCAGCAGTGCCCCGATGCCCTCCCGGCCGGACATCCTTCCGCCGAAGAGCGCGGCCATCCGGTGCGGCGGCAGTGGCAGGGCGGCGTGCGGGATCTTCGTGGTGATCGAGGCAGCGCGAGCCCGCTCGGGCTCGGTCGCGTGGTGGCCGACGTCGTGCGGCCGGGAGGCGTTGTAGAAGGTGAACTCACCGGCCCGGATCTCGCTGTGACGGCCGTCCTGGCTCGACGTTCCGACGCCGTCGGTGGTGAGGGCGAGCATGTACACCTCCGGGTCCGACTGACGGATCAGCTTGGCGGTCCGGGTGGCCTGCAGTGACGGGTAGTGGTATTTGACCAGATGGATCGGGCCGAGCTCGACGAAGGTGGCGTGGGCGGCGAAGTCGTCGTCGTGCGCGGACGAGATCCGCATCGGCGCCGAGGTACGCGCGACCAGGTCCAGCCACAGTCCGAATCGGTCGGCGGGCGGCAGGACTGTGGTGTCCACGATCTCCCGGTGCAGCATCGGCGCCCCTCAGGATCGTCGTCGGTAAACGAGTGCCTCGATGCCGTCGAGGATCCGGTCGAGGCCGAAGGTGAACTCGTCGTCGGGGTCGTCGTCCTGGTTGAGGACGCCGGAGGCCAGCACCCGGTGCAGTGCCGGGAAGCGCGTCGGATCGATGAGCCGGGCCACGGTACGACCGTACGCGGGCATCATCTCGCCGGGTTCGACGCCGGCTGCGCGGCTGCCCTCGGCGATCTGGGCGGTCAGCGTGGCCTCGTTGCGGACGTAGCCGGTGACCAGCAGGATCACCGACATCTTCTCGCCGTCGGCGAGCCGGGTGTCGTCGAGGCAGCGCAGTCCGTCCTCCAGCCAGCCGAGCTGCTGGGGGGTGATCGGCGGACCGGTGATCGGCACGTGTAGCAGCCAGGTGCGTGCGCGCAGCACGTCGCGTTCGGCCCGGGCCCAGCGGGTCAGGCCGGCCCGCCAGTCGTCGCCGGGGGCGGCCGGGCCGGGCGGTGGACCGTAGCCCGTGTCGACCATGAGCAGGAGCAGTTCGTCCTTCGAGCCGACGTGGCGGTAGAGGGCCATGGTGGCGGCGCCCAGCTCCTTGGCGACCCGGCTCATCGAGACGGCTGCCAGCCCGTCGGTGTCGGCGACCCGGACGGCGGCGTCCACGATGGCGGGCACGGTCAGCCCGGGGCGGGGCCCCTTGGGTGGCCGCTCGCGTAGCCCCCAGGCGCTCTCGATGGCCGCCGGGAGCGCCGGCCCACTGTCGTCCTTCTTCGCCGTCACATGTCCTCCTTGCCTCGCCATCCTAGTTCTGCGTATGGTCTACGCATAACAGCGTACGCCATACGCAGAAGGGATCTGATCATGACGACGACGATCACACCGGCACCGAGGGCCGGCCGGCGGGAGTGGATCGGGTTCACGGTGCTGATGCTTCCGCTGCTCCTGGTCTCGATGGACGTGTCGGTGCTCTACTTCGCCGTCCCGTTCATCAGCGAGGAGCTGCGTCCCACCGGCACCCAGCAGCTCTGGATCTTCGACATCTACGGGTTCGTGCTGGCCGGTCTGCTGATCACGATGGGTGCTCTGGGCGACCGGATCGGCCGGCGTCGACTGCTGCTGCTCGGCGCCACCGCGTTCGGCGCGGCGTCCCTGCTGGCCGCGTACGCCCACAGCGCCGAGACCCTGATCGCCGCGCGGGCCGTACTCGGCATCGGCGGGGCCACCCTGATGCCCTCCACCCTCGCCCTGGTGCGCAACATGTTCCACGACAGCCGGCAGCGCGGCACCGCGATCGGCATCTGGACCGCCACGCTCACCGGTGGCATCGCGATCGGGCCGGTGCTCAGCGGCGTCCTGCTGGAGCACTTCTGGTGGGGCTCGATCTTCCTCATCAACATCCCTGCGATGCTGATGCTGCTCCTGCTCGCGCCGGTCCTGGTTCCCGAGTTCCGCAACCCGGACGCCGGGCCGTTCGACCTGGTGAGCGCGGTGCTGTCGCTCGGAGCGCTGCTGCCGGTGATCTACGGCGTCAAGGAGATGGCCCGCGACGGCGTCGACGTGCCTCGGGTGCTGGCCGTCGTCGCCGGCCTGCTGGTCGCGGCGCTGTTCCTGCACCGGCAACGGACCCGGGCGTACCCGATGATCGACCTGGCCCTGTTCCGCCGTCACGGCTTCGGCGGGTCCCTCGCGGTCAACCTGCTGGCGATGTTCGCGCTCGTCGGCTTCGCCATCTTCACCACCCAGCACCTCCAACTGGTGCTCGGCCTGAGCCCGCTCCGGGCGGCACTGTGGAGCCTCGTGCCGTCACTCGCGGTCGGCGGCGTCGCACCCGCCGCCGCCGCGCTCGCCCAGCGCGTCGAGCGGGCGTACCTGATCGGAGCGGGTTTCGGGATCGCGGCGCTCGGCTTCGTGGTGCTGACCCGGGTCACCCCCGACTCGGCCCTGTGGTTGCTGCTGGCGGGCGCCAGTGTCTACGCGGGCGGCCTGGTGATGGTGATGTTACTCGTCACCGAACTGGTCGTCGGCGCGGCGCCGCCGGAGCAGGCCGGCGTCGCCTCCGCGCTGACCGAGTCCAGCAGCGAGCTGGGTGGCGCGCTGGGAATGGCGATCCTGGGCAGCGTGGGAGCGGCGGTCTACCGGCGCGAGGTCCTCGACGGCCTGCCCGCCGACCTGCCCGAGGGCGCCCGGGACACGGCACGGGAGACGTTGGGCGGCGCACTCGCCGTGGCCAAGGGGCTGCCGGGGGAGCTGGGTGACACGGTGCTGCACGCCGCCCGGCACGCGTTCACCGACGGGCTGCACCTGGCCGCGTACGCGGCCATGGCGGCGATGCTGCTCGGCGCGGCCACCGCGCTGGTGGCGCTGCGCGGCGTGCGGCCGGCCGACCCCGCGACGGTGACCGCCACCGAGCCGGCCGGTACGCCGATGTCGTCCGTCAGTCGATGAGCACGTGCGCCAGGCGGTCCCGGAAGCGCCGCTCGGAGTCGCTGACCGTCTCGCCGCCCAGCCCCAGCAACCCACCACTGGACGCGGCGCCCACCACCTGCTCGGCGATCTTGACCAGCCAGTGCTTGTACGCGCCGGCCTCACCCTCGTCGACCCGGGCGGCCAGCAGCGCGGCGGCCTCACCGGCCCGCAGCAGCACGTCGTCGATCATGGCGCGCGGGTCGGCGGGAGCGATGACCGGCAGCTCCTCGCCGGTCTCCGGGTCGCCGACCCGGGTCACGATCTCGCCGGCCACGGCCGCGACCAGCCGACTGGCCGACTCCCGTCCGGCGGCGATGGTCTCCAGCCCGGCCGCGGTCTCCGCCATGGTCCGGCGGGTGCCGTCGGACTCGGCGGCGCTCGCGGCGGTCAACACCGACTGCGGCAGACCGACGAGCAGCCCCCACTCCCCGTCGGAGAAACCAAAACCGGTGTACGCCGGCTGCTCGATCACGGCAACGCCCCTTCCGCCCTGCTCTGTGTGGTCAATCGGTGCCCGGGTCAGGCTAGTCCAGCGTCAGCAGGCCCTGTTCGGATACCACGCGCACGGACAACGTCTTGTACCCGACCTCGTCGAACAGAACCGTCATCTTGTCGTCCTCGTAGCCGAGCACCATGCCGTGCCCCCACTCCGGGTGGCGGACCTGGCTGTGCACCGGGAACGGCCCGACCGCGCCCTGGTCGGCGACGCTCGTGCCGTTGTGGCAGTTGTCGCAGTGCGCGCAGACCTTGGTCATCTGCTCGCCGAAGTAGGCAAGCAGGGTCTGCCCCCGGCAGGCGGTGGTCTCGGCGAACGCCCGCATCATGTCGGTCCGCGAACGGGTGACCGTCTGCTGCCGTTCCGCCTCGGCCAGTGCCGCTGCCGCGGCGTCGGCCGGTTTGGGGGAGTAGCGGGGGGCGCCGATGCGCTGCGAGGCGCGCGGCTCGGCGGCGCCGACCTGCTCCAACAACGACAGGTACTGGCCCAGCTTGCGCGGCCCGAGCCCGGTGGCCTCGCGCAGCTCGGTCTTCGTGGCCGGCTTGCGGCGCAGCAGCGCGGCGAGGTCACGCAGCTCGGTCTCGTCGGGCAGGCCACCGCTGAAGAACCGTTGCAGACCCACGTCCTCGGCCTGCCAGAGCAGCAGCACCCGGGCCGGCTCACCGTCGCGGCCGGCCCGGCCGATCTCCTGGAAGTAGCTGTCCGGCGAGTCGGGCAGCGCCATGTGCACCACCCAGGCGATGTTCGGCTTGTCGATACCCATGCCGAACGCCGAGGTCGCCACCATGATCGGCACCTGGTCGGCGAGGAACGCCTCGTGCAGCTCGGCGCGCGGGCCGGCCGCCATCCCACCGTGGTAGAACTGCGCCGGGTAACCGGCGTCGGTCAACCGGCTGGCCAACTCCTCGGCCGCACGGCGGGTCGGCACGTAGATGATCCCCGGCCGGCCCTCGTCGCGCAGCAGGGTCATCAGGCGTCGCCACCGGTAGTCCTCGGTGGGGCAGTGCGCGACCTCCAGGAACAGGTTCGGTCGGTCCAGACCGGACACCACCAGCTCCGGGTCGCGCAGGCGCAGCCGGGCGACGATGTCGTCGCGGACCGGCGGGGAGGCGGTGGCGGTCAGCGCGACCACCGGCGGCCGGCCGATGCCCTCGATGAGGTGCCCCAGCGCCAGGTAGTCGGGGCGGAAGTCGTGCCCCCAGGCCGAGATGCAGTGCGCCTCGTCGATCGCCACCAGCGCCGGCTTCAGCGACTTCACCTCGGCCATCCGGTCGGGGTTGCTCAACTGCTCCGGAGTGATGAACAGGAACTCGGCCCGACCGTCGCGGATCTCGGCGATCGCCTCGGCCTGCTGGGCGGCCGACTCGTTCGAGCTGATCCGCACCGCCCGCAGCTCGGGGCGCTGCCGCTCGTTGAGGGCCGCGATCTGGTCCTGTTGCAGGGCCAGCAGCGGGGAGATCACCACTGTGGGGCCGGGGATCAGGCTCGCCGGGATCTGGTAGATCGCCGACTTGCCGGCGCCGGTGGGCAGCACCACCAGGGCGTCGCGTCGCTTCATGACCGCGCGCATGGCGGCGAGCTGGTTGGGCCGCAGCGCGTTCCAGCCGAACAGGCTGCGCGCGGCGCGGCGCAACGACATCGAATGCGTGGACAGTTTCATCGAGGGCCGGAGGTACCCGGGCCCATGACCGCCGAAACACCTTCGGACGGTCATGGGCTCGCGGATCGTCGGCTCAGCGCAGGCGGGGCAGGACCTCCCGCTGGTACAGGTCGAACAGGCCCTGGTAGTGGGGGCCGGTGTTGGCCACGTACACCTCGTCGAAGCCGGCCTTGGCGTACTTGTCGATCATCTCCAGGTGCGCCTCGGCACTGTTGCCGCAGACGAACGCCTCCTTCATCATCTCCGGCCTGACCAGCTCGCCGGCCTGCTCGAAGTGCCGCGGCGAGGGGAGTACCTGGGACAGTTCACCCGGCACCCCGGCGTTCGGCCACCGCTCGTACGCGATCCGCACGCCCTCCTCCTCGCTGGCCGCGTACGCCGCCTTGAAGCCGGCCTGGCACGGCTTGTCGCCGCCACCGTTCTCCCGGAAACGCTTGACCATCTCGCCGTCCGGCATGGTGCTCACGTAGCCGTCACCGATGCGCGCCGCCAGGTCGATGGCCTTGGGACCGAAGCCGGACACGTAGATCTGCGGGGGCGTGTCGGGAAGCGTGTAGATCCGGGCGTGCTCGACCGTGTAGTGCGTGCCGTGGTGGTTGACGAAACCGCCCTTCCACAGCTCGCGCATCACCTCGACGGCCTCCTGGAGCATCTCCAACCGGACGTCGGCCTGCGGCCACGCGTCGCCGAAGATGTGTTCGTTGAGCGCCTCGCCGGTGCCGACGCCGAGCACGAACCGGCCGCCGTGCAGCACCGCGCTCGTCGCCGCCGCCTGTGCGATCACCGCCGGATGGATCCGCACCGTGGGGCAGGTCACCGCGGTGGTCACCGGCAGCGAGCTGACCTGGCTGAGCGCGCCGATCATCGACCAGACGAAGGGGCTCTGCCCCTGGGCGTCCACCCACGGGTGGTAGTGGTCGGAGATCCACAGCGCCTCGAAGCCGGCCCGTTCGGCGCCGCGCGCCTGCTCCAGCAGCTCGTCCGGCGTGTACTCCTCACTGGACAGAATTAACCGATCTTCATGGTGTCCCCTCCGGCGCGCGTACCTGCTGACGGGGAAGCGGTACCCCGGCGGCACCGGGTCACACCGGTCGGCCGCGCCGGCGCCGGGTGGTCAGCGTCGGCCGAACATCGCCCGGATCGCGGCGAGCAGCAGCAGGGCGCCGACGACCAGCCCGAGCAGGCGTACGCCGGGGATGTCGGCCGGGCTCGTGGCGTCGGCCAGCAGGGCGGGATCCATCCCCGAACTCTCCCCGGGACCGCGCCGTCGGGCAACTGTAAGGTTTATTGACTATTCAATCGCTCGGTGTGACCATGGCAGCACCGCCTGCCCGGGCGGTGCGCCGAGGGCGCGGGAGATGGGGTACGGGGGCCGCATGAGCGAGCGCAACCAGCGGGTCGGCGCGAACGCGTCGACGCCGGGAACGGACGCCCAGCACCGCGAGGGGATCGCGTGACCGCGCCAGCGGAAGACCTGTCGGCGCTCGCCGCCGCCGTCCTGCAACCCGGGTTCGTCGGCACCACCCCACCGCCGTGGGTGTGCCGCTGGCTCGGCGAGGGGCTCGGCTCGGTGGTCCTGTTCGCCCGCAACATCGTCGACCCCGCCCAGGTGGCGGCCCTCACGGCCACGCTGCGCGCCGAACGCCCGGACGTCATCGTGGCGATCGACGAGGAGGCCGGCGACGTCACCCGGATCGAGTCCGGCCGGGGCAGCTCCCGGCCCGGCAACTTCGCGCTCGGCGCGGTCGACGACCCGGCGCTGACCGAGGCGGTCGCCCGCGACCTCGGCACCGAGCTGGCCGTCGCCGGGATCACCCTCGACTACGCCCCCGACGCGGACGTCAACTCCAACCCCGGCAACCCGGTGATCGGGGTGCGCTCCTTCGGCGCCGACCCGGCACTCGTCGCCCGGCACACCGCAGCCTGGGTCCACGGGCTCCAGGCCGGCGGCGTCGCCGCCTGCGCCAAACACTTCCCCGGGCACGGCGACACCCGGGTCGACTCCCACCACGACCTGCCCCGCATCACCGCCGACGGGGACCGGCTCGACGCCTGCGAGCTGGCCCCGTTCCGGGCCGCCGTGGCCGCCGGGGTGCAGGCGGTGATGACCGGGCACCTGCTCGTCCCCGCCCTGGACCCGGAGCTGCCGGCCACGCTGAGCCAGCGCATCCTGGGCGGGCTGCTCCGCGACGAGATGGGCTTCTCCGGTGTGATCGTGACCGACGCGGTGGAGATGCGCGCCGTCGCCGACCGGTACGGCTTCGCCGGAGCGGCCGTGCGCGCTCTCGCCGCCGGCGCCGACGCCATCTGCGTCGGGGGCGAACGCGCCGGCGAGCGGGACGCCCGCGAACTGCGCGACGCCATCGTGGCCGCCGTGGTCTCCGGGGAACTGCCCGAGGAACGCCTCGCCGAGGCCGCCAAGCGGGTCGGCCAGCTCGCCGCCTGGACGGTCGCCGCGCGCAGCGCCCGGTCGACCGCGGCCCGCGACGCCACCGACGTCGGGCTCGTCGCCGCCCGACGCGCCGTGCGGGTCAGCACCCCGAGCCCGGGGCCCGCCGTGCTGCCGCTGACCCGCCCGGCGTACCTGGTCGAGTTCGAGCCGCCGCGCAACATCGCCATCGGCGCCGAGACACCGTGGGGCATCGGGGAGCCGCTGGCCGAGCTGCTGCCCGGCACCGAGGCCGTCCGCTACGCCGAACCGGATGTGCCGGCCGACCCGGGCGCGGCGGCGGGTGAGCGTCCCCTGGTGCTCGTGGTCCGCGACCTGCACCGGCACGAGTGGATGCGCGACGCCGTACGACGGGCGCTCGCGTCCCGCCCGGACGCGGTCGTCGTCGAGCTGGGCGTGCCCGAGCTGGTCACCGGCGCCGTGCACCTCGCCACCCACGGTGCCACCCGGGCCAGTGGGCGGGCCGCCGCCGAGGCGCTGACCGGCCGGTTCTAGGCCTGCTCGACGACCAGGTCCGCGTACTCGGGGTGCCTGTCGACGAACGCCGCCACGAACCGGCACTGCGGCACCAGCCGACCACCCCGGGCGCGGATCTCGTCAAGAGTGCCCCGGACCAGCGCGCTTGCCACGCCCCGGCCCTGGAAGCCCGGGTCCACCTCGGTGTGGGTGAGGACCAGCGCCTCCCCCCGGGGCACGTACGCGACGAAACCGGCAAGCGCGTCGTCGACCAGGATCTCGAAGCGGTTCTTGGCGGGGTTGTCCTCGACCAGGGTGCTCACCTGGCCATTCTCCCCTGCCGGTCGAGCACCGCGTCGAGTTCGGCGAGCAACCGGTCCACCTCGTCGGCGGTGTTGTAGTGGTAGATGCTGGCCCGCACCGCGCCGCCGCTGTCGCGCAGGCCCATCAGCCGGAAGTACTCGTAGGCGTAGTAGTCGCCGGCCGAGAGGCAGAACCCGGCCGCGCCCAACGCCTCCTGGGTCGACGCCGGTGACATCCCGGCGACCCGGAACGACACGGTCGGGCAGCGGCGGGCCGGCGAGCCGTAGACGGTGACGGCGGGCCGCTGGGCCAGCCCGGCGAGCAGCCGCTCCAGCAGCGCCTCCTCGTGCGCCTGGGCGGCGGCCAGCCCGGCACGCAGTCGCGTCCGCCGGTCGCCGACCGCGTCCGGGTCCAGCCCGGCCAGGTGATCCACGGCCGCCCTCACGCCGGCCAGCAGCGGGAAGCTCGGCGTGCCGTACTCGAACCGGTCCGGCACCGCGTCGGAGGACGGCAGCAGCTTCGCCGGGCGCAGCGCGGCCCAGTGGGCCGGGTCGGCCACCATCGCCGCCAGGTGCGGCCCGGACCACTTGTAGGCGCTGGTCACCAGCACGTCGGCGCCGAGCGAGGCCAGGTCGGTAGGCCCGTGCGGCACCGAGTGGACCCCGTCGACGCAGACCAGCGCCCCGACCGCGTGCGCGATCTTGGCGATCGCCGGCACGTCCGGCACGGTGCCGATGGCGTTGCTGCCGGCGGTCACCGCGACCAGCCGGGTCCGCTCACCGACCAGGTCCGCGTACTGGGCAGCGGGCAGCTCGCCGGTGTCCGGGTCGACCTCGGCCCAGCGCACCGTCGCGCCGGCCGCCTCGGCCGCCTGCACCCACGGCCGCACGTTGGCGTCGTGGTCGAGCCGCGACACCACCACCTCGTCGCCCGGGCGCCAGGTCGCGCCGAGGGTACGGGCCAGGGTGTACGTCAGCGCGGTGGCACTCGGACCGAGGACCACCCCGGCGGGGTCGGCGTCGAGCAGGTCGGCCACCGCCGAGCGGGCCTCGGCGACCAGCTCCAACGACCGGCGACCCGGCAGGAAGGCGGCACTGCGGTTGCCGACCGCGCTGCGCATGGCGTCGGCGACCGCGTCGATCACACCGGCCGCGGTCTGGGTGCCCCCGGCACCGTCGAAATGGACGAAGCCCTCGGTCAGGGCGGGGTAGGCGGCCCGGGTGCGGGCGATGTCGAAGGGCATGTCCCGGACCCTAGCCGGGGTGCGCCGAGTCGTCGCCGCCGGCTGGCGTCGCCGACGTCTCGTACTCTTGGCGAGGTGACGAACCGACCCGCCACCACGCCCCGTCCCCCCGTCCGCCGCGCCGCCGGTCTGTTCGCCGGTCTGGCGCTCGGCCTCGCCGTGCTCGCCGGTTGCAGCTCCCAGGGCGCCTCCACCGACTGCGGGCTGGACGCCTGCACGGTCACCTTCGAGCGGGGTGTCGACGCGAGCGCCACCATCCTCGGCGTCGAGGCCAAGCTGGTCGGCGCCGAGGGCGACCAGGTGACCATCGAGGTCGCCGGCGAGCAGTTGACCCTCACCACCGGGCAGCAGGCCACCGAGGCCGGCGGCTTCGCGGTGACCCTGGACAGCGTCACCGACCAGCAGGTCAAGATCCGCGTATCGCGCAATCCGGGCAACTGACCGCCCCGGGCGGCGGTGGCCGACGTTTGGGAATCTTCCGAATCGGAGATTGTGGCGCCATGTCACTCACCCGTAACGCCGAAGCCACCGCCTCCCGAACGGCGGACAGCCGGTGGCTGGAACTACTCGCCCGGGCCGGCTTCATCGGCTACGGCATCGTGCACCTGCTCTTCGCCTGGTTGGCGTTGCAGATCGCGTTCGGCACGTCGTCCGACGACGGCGACCAGTCCGGCGCGCTGCGTACCCTCTCCGCACAGCCCCTCGGTAAGTTCCTGGTGATCGCCGTCGCGGTCGGCCTGCTCGCCATGGCGATCTGGCAGGGCCTCGAGGCGGCGGTCGGGCACCGCGCCGAGCGCGGCAAGGAACGGGTCATGGAACGGGTCGCCTCGGCCGGCCGGACCATCGTCTACCTCTACTTCGCCTGGACCGCGTTCAAGGTCTTCTCCGACGCCTCGTCGAACAGCGCCGACCAGCAGGAGGCGCTGACCGGCAAGCTGATGACCTCCACCGGCGGTCGCTGGCTGGTCGGCCTGGCCGGGCTGGTGCTCGCCGCGATCGGCATCGGCCTGGTGATCTACGGCATCCGCAAGAAGTTCGAGAAGCACCTGAAGACCGGTGAGATGAGCCCGAAGACCCGCCAGCTGGCCCGCCGCCTCGGCATCGCCGGGTACGCCGCCAAGGGCGTCGCGTACGGCATCGCCGGTCTGCTGGTCATCGTGGCGGCGGTGAACTACGACCCGGAGAAGGCCCGTGGTCTGGACGCCGCGCTGCACACGCTCCAGGAGCAGTCGTACGGCACGTTCCTGCTGACCCTTGTCGCCCTGGGCATCGCCGCCTTCGGCGTCTACTGCTTCCTCCAGTCCCGGTACCGCAAGGTCTGAACTGGTCGATCCCGGGGACGTCGGGCACTCTTGGGCCTTTGCCCGAAGCGCCGACACCCTGGTCGAAGGGAAGCACCGAACCCGTGCAGAGTTACCTCACGACGGCCGTCGCCGCGCTCGCCGCGGCGGCGGTCGCTCTCTTTCTGGTCGAGGTCGTCCACCGGCTCACCCGGCGGTTCGGCCGCCGGTCGCAGCTGCTGACCGAGCTGACCGACCACGCGCACCGCCCGTTCCAGGTCGCCGGGACGGTCCTGGCCGTGCAGATCGCCGCCCGGTTCAGCACCGGCTACGCCGTCGGCGAGCACTGGCGGCAGCTGCTGCTGCACCTGCTCGTCCTCGGCGTGATCGCCACCACCGCCTGGCTGGTCGCCTCGCTGCTGGTGGTCGTGGAGGACATGGCGCTGGCCCGGTTCCGCGTGGACGTGCCGGACAACCGGCACGCCCGGCGCGTACGCACCCAGGTGGTGATGCTGCGCCGGCTCACCATCGCGGTGATCGTCATCCTGACCGTCGGCGTGATGCTGATGACCTTCCCGAGCGTGCGGGGCATCGGCGCCGGCGTGCTCACCTCCGCCGGTGTGGTCGGTGTGGTGGCCGCCCTCGCCGCGCAGAGCCTGCTCGGCAACGTCTTCGCCGGCCTCCAGCTCGCCTTCAGCGACGCCGTCCGCCTCGACGACGTCGTGGTCGTCGAGGGGGAGTGGGGCCGCATCGAGGAGCTGACCCTCAGCTACGTGGTGGTGCAGATCTGGGACGACCGGCGGCTGATCCTGCCCACGTCGTACTTCACCAGCAAGCCGTTCCAGAACTGGACGCGCACCGAGGCGGCGGTGCTCGGTACCGCCGAGTTTGACGTCGACTGGGCGGTGCCGGTGCAGGCCATGCGGGAGGAGCTGCGCCGCCTCGTGGAGGGCACCGAGCTGTGGGACGGGCGGGTCTGCGTCCTACAGGTCACCGACGCCACCGGCGGGACGGTCGGGGTGCGCGCGCTGGTCAGCGCCGCCGACGCGGGAAGCCTGTGGGACCTGCGCTGCCTCGTGCGCGAGCACCTGGTGGCCTGGATCCGCGACAACCGGCCCACCGCGATGCCCCGGATGCGGACCGAACTGGGCGACGCCAGCAGCAACCTGCCCTGGCAGTGGGTGCAGCCCCGCCGCCCGGTCCGGCGCCCGGCCGGCACCGAGGCACCCGACGACGCGCGCGTCTTCGGCGGCAGCGACGACGGCGACGCCCGCAGCGAGGCCTTCGTGGGCCCCGAGGAGACCGCCCCCGCCTCCGCCCGCCCCTGACCGCGTCCCGTCCCTCCCGATCGGCGCCACCTCGAAGCTGGGGTGGGGTCTGCGAGGTTTGGTCGGGCGTGGGTGGGGGATGTGCTGCCGGACGTCTCTGCCGCATCCCCGGGGATTCGGGCGGCGCGGCGAGCGGACGACCGGGACGGACACCTGCTCGCGGCGCTTTAGGATTGACGGGCGGCGACTCCGGGCATACAGCGCGGTGATGAGGAAAGGAGGACAGCATGGCTGACGTGGCGAACGCCCGCACACCCCGCAACGGGAGCGAGCCCTCCACCGCCGAGCTGGTGCAGCGAGCCACCGAGCAGGTCTCCCGCCTCGTACGGGACGAACTGGCGCTGGCCCGGGCGGAGTTGACCGAGAAGGGCAAGCACGCCGGCATCGGGATCGGCCTGTTCGGCGGCGGCGGCGCGATGGCGTTCTACGGCCTCGGGGCGCTTGTCGTGACGGCGATCCTGCTGCTCGACCTGGTGCTGCCCGCCTGGGCCGCCGCGCTGATCGTGGCGGTGGCGCTCTTCCTGGTCGCCGGCATCCTCGCCCTGGTGGGCAAGAAGCAGGTCAGCCGTGCGGTCCCACCGGTTCCGGCGGCCACGGTGCGCAGCCTGCGGGCCGACGTGGACACTGTCGCCGCCGCGGTGAAGGACAGGGGACGGGCATGACGGGCAACGGGACCGGCGACACGGAGGCGCTCCGCGAGGAGATCCGTCGTACCCGGGTCGAGTTGGGCGAGACGATGGAGGCGTTGGCCGCCAAGGCCGACGTCAAGGCGCGTCTGAAGGAGTCCGCCGGGCAGGCACGGGAGCGGGTGCGCGAGCAGGCGGCGCAGACCGTGGCCCGGGTCCGGGGGCAGGCCGTACGCCACGCCGAGGACGTGCGGGCGCAGGCGTACGACAAGGGGGAACTGGTCCGGCGCAATCCGGTGCCGTGGGCGACGGTCGCCGCCGGCGCGGTGGCCGCCGTGGTGTTGCTGATGATCGTGCGGGGGAGGCGTAGGTGAGCAAGAGCATCGGCAGGGTCGCGTACCGGCCGGCCGGCATCCTGTTGGGTATCGCCGCGGGTACGGTGGCGGGCGCGATCTTCCGGCAGGTCTGGAAGGTCACCGCGGGCGACGGTGAGGCGCCGAACGCCACCGACGAGGATCGCGGGTGGGGCGAGATCCTGGCCGCCGCGGCGCTTCAGGGGGCCATCTTCGCGGTGGTCCGGGCCGCCGTGGACCGGGGTGGAGCGGTGGGCGTACGTCGGATGACCGGCCACTGGCCGGACTGACCCCACGCATCGACATCGGCCCCCTTCCCGTATCGACGGGAAGGGGGCCTTTCGCATGGCGGAGCACGACGCCCAGCGATCTCGGACATCCGTCAGGTCACATGTCGGAGAAATTCGTCGGAGAGGTCGTGCAGAGTTTTTGCGTACGTGATTTGCTGTTCCACGCTGTTGCGAGATGGCGTGGGTCGAGAGAAGCCCCGGTCGTGGGGCCGCCTCAGACGCCGCTGCTCGAAAACGGCCAATCGGCCGCACGGCGTGCACGGCCGCCAGTTTTAGAAGGAGATACACATGGCGCAGGGAACCGTGAAGTGGTTCAACGCTGACAAGGGCTTCGGCTTCATCACCGTCGACGGCGGGGGTGCTGACGTGTTCGTCCACTTCTCGGCCATCCAGACCAGCGGCTACCGCACGCTGGAGGAGAACCAGCGGGTGGAGTTCGAGATCGCTCAGGGTCAGAAGGGCCCGCAGGCTGAGCAGGTCCGTCCCATCTGAGTGGTGCGGCCGGCCCCCGCCGGCCAGTGGGACGATCCGGCCAGGGGTCGTTGTACAGCCCCGTATCCCTCCCGGGATACGGGGCTGTTCCACGTCTCGGGCCGGACGGTCAGCGTCGGCGGCGCGACCGCAGGCCGAACCAGATCGCCACGAGACCGACAAGTGCCACGATCGGGCCGAGTATCGTCCAGATCCGTTCGTCGGTCATCACACTGCCACTGACGTAGCCGAGGCCCTGCACCGTCCACACCGCACCGACCACGACCGCCAGCAGGCCGAGGCTGAGCGTGAGCCAACCCCTCATCGCGTCACCACCGGTCGTGCACCTGCGGGCGGATCAGCTCGTCGTAGACCTCGCGGACCCCGTCCAGCTGCTCGGCGGTGAGCGGCGCCTGGGTCGCGGTGGCCGCGTTGCGCCGCGCCTGGTCGGCGTCGCGGGCGCCGGGGATGACGACTGTCACTCCGGGCTGGTCCAGCACCCAGCGCAGGGCGAACTGCGCCATCGTGCGGTCCGCGTCGACCAGCGGCGCGAGTCGGCGTACGGCGGCCAGGCCGCGCTCGAAGTCGACGCCGGAGAACGTCTCGCCGACGTCGAAGGCCGCGCCGTTGCGGTTGAAGTTGCGGTGGTCGTCGGCGGGGAACTCGGTGTGCTCGTCGTACCGGCCGGAGAGCAGGCCGCTGGCCAGTGGCACCCGGGCGATGATGCCGACCCCGGCCGCCGAGGCCGCCGGCAGGACCTGCTCCAGCGGCTTGTGGCGTACCGCGTTCAGGATGATCTGGACGCTCGCCACTCCCGGCCGGGCGATGGCGGTGAGGGCCTGGTCGCAGGTCTCGACGCTGACGCCGTACCCGGCGATGGCCTTCTCGGCGACGAGGGTGTCCAGGGCGTCGAAGACCTCGTCGGACGCGAAGACGGCTGTCGGCGGGCAGTGCAGCTGGACCAGGTCCAGTGTGTCCACTCCCAGGTTGCTCCGGGACCGGTCGGTCCACTGCCGGAAGTTCGCCAGGGTGTACGCCTCGGCCCGCTGTTCGACGCGGCGGCCCATCTTGGTGGCGACGGTCAGGCCGGCGTCGGGGCGGGAGCGCAGGAAGCGGCCGATGAGCTGCTCGCTGCGGCCGTCGCCGTACACGTCGGCGGTGTCCAGGAAGGTGACTCCGGCGTCCACGGCGGCGCTGAGCACGGCCATCGCGTCGGTCTCGCTGACGGTGCCCCAGTCGGCGCCGAGCTGCCAGGCGCCCAGGCCGACCACTCCGACGGTCCGGCCGAGCCGGTTGAAGCTGCGCTGTTCCATGCCCCCGAGCCTAGTGAGCGGGTTGCCGGGCTGCCACGCGAGTCGTATCTTAAACAAGACGAACGTACGGTTTGGGAGGCGACGATGTGGGATCCGACGACGTACCTGCGCTACGCGGACGAGCGTTCCCGTCCGTTCCACGACCTGGTGGCCCGGATCCCGGCCGAACGACCCCGCGCCGTGGTCGACCTCGGCTGCGGCCCCGGGCAGCTCACCGCCACCCTCGCCGCGCGCTGGCCGTCGAGCCGGGTGGTCGGCCTCGACTCCTCGCCCGAGATGATCGACCGCGCCGCCGCCCTGGCCGCCCCGGTCGACTTCGCCGTCGCCGACGTGCACGACTGGCGACCGACCGGCGACGAGGACGTCGTGGTCGCCAACGCCGTCCTGCAGTGGGTCCCCGACCACCGGGAGCTGCTGCGCCGCTGGGCCGCCGAACTGCCCGCCGGCGCCTGGCTGGCCATGCAGGTCCCCGGCAACTTCGACGCCCCCTCACACCTGGCGCTGCGCGAGGTCGCCGGCCGTCCCGCCTGGCGGGCCGACCTGGCCGCCCTGCTGCGCGCCGACCCGGTCGACGACCCCGCCGACTACGCCGCGCTGCTGACCGCCGCCGGCTGCGCCGTGGACGCCTGGGAGACTACCTACGTGCACCTGCTGCCGGCCCAGCCCGCCGCCGACCACCCGGTGCTGGCCTGGATGGAGGGCACCGCCCTGCGTCCGGTCCGCGCCGCGCTGGACGCCGCCGCCTGGTCCGCCTTCCGCGCCGAGCTGGGGGTACGCCTCACCGCCGCGTACCCGGTCCGGCAGGGTCGGGTGTACTTCCCGTTCCGCCGTGTCTTCGTCGTCGCGCAGACCGGCGACCGTGCCGAGGAGAATTCGTGACCGACCTGTCCACCTTCATCGCCGGCCTGCCCAAGGTCGAGTTGCACGTACACCACGTCGGCTCCGCCTCGCCCCGGATCGTCTCCGAGCTGGCGGCCCGGCACGAGGGCCACACACCGGTGCCGGCGGACCCGGCGGCGCTCGCCGACTACTTCGAGTTCCGCGACTTCGCGCACTTCGTCGAGGTCTACCTGAGCGTCGTCGACCTCATCCGTGACCCCGAGGACGTCTGGCTGCTCACCCACGAGGTCGCCCGGGAGCTGGCCCGCCAGCAGGTCCGGTACGCGGAGCTGACCATCACCCCGTACTCGCACGTACGACGGGGCATCCCCGCACCGGCGTTCTGCGAGGCGATCGAGGACGCCCGCAAGCGCGCCCTGGCCGACTTCGGCCTGGACCTGCGGTGGTGCTTCGACATCCCCGGCGAGGCCGGCCTGCCCGCCGCCGAGGAGACCCTGCGGATCGCGCTCGACCAGCGCCCCGACGGGCTGATCAGCTTCGGACTGGGTGGCCCGGAGATCGGCGTACCCCGACCGCAGTTCCGGCCCTACTTCGACCAGGCCCGCGCGGCCGGGCTCCGCTCGGTGCCGCACGCGGGGGAGACCACCGGCCCGCAGACCGTCTGGGACGCGCTGCACGAGCTGGGGGCCGAGCGGATCGGCCACGGCATCTCCGCCGCGCAGGACCCGGAACTGCTCGCGTACCTGGCGGAGCGGCAGATCGGGATGGAGGTCTGCCCGACGTCCAACGTGCGGACCCGGGCCGTGGCCAACCTCGACGAGCACCCGCTGCCCCGGCTCGTGGAGGCCGGCCTGCTGGTCACCATCAACTCCGACGACCCGCCGATGTTCGGCACCACCCTCAACGACGAGTACGCGGTGGCGGCCCGGCTGCTCGGGTTGGGGCCGCAGGGGCTTGCCGGGCTGGCCCGCAACGCGGTGACCGCGTCGTTCCTCGACCCGGCCGGCAAGCAGCGGATCGCCGCCGAGATCGACGCGTACCTCGCCTCCGCCGGCTGAACGGGGAGCAGGGCGCGCGGCGGGAGCGTGGGTGTGGGGGGACCTGTGGCTCCCGCCGCGCGCGCGGCTCCACCGACCGGTGGGTACACGGTGCGGTGGTCGGTGGAACTGGTGGGTTCGTGCGTCGATCCTGTCAGCCCCCGGCGGATCCACCGTGCCCGTTAACCGCGATCTAAGGAAGACTTGCGCCGGGGCACAGCCCCGGGCTCAGTCGTCGGTGGGACGCTGCCGGGGCCACCGACGCCCGCTGGCCTTCTGCTCCCGGGCGTCGCGCGCCATCCGGCCCACCAGACCGAAACGGCTGACCTGCCGGGGCGTCGCCTCCGGGTCGGCGAGCAGCATCACCACGCTCGCCCCGCCCAGCCGCGCCCGGTCGATGCTCACCGACCCGTTGGCCTGCAACGCCACCCGCTTGGCGATGTCCAGCCCGAGGCCGGTCGAGCCCTGGTCGCTGGCACCCCGGCGCAGCGCCCGGTCCGGGTTGGTGATGCCAGGGCCGGCGTCGTCGATCCGGATCGCCACGTAGCCGTCGCGCCGGGACACCGCCACCTCGAACGCGGTGCCCTGCGGGGTGTAACGGAAGACGTTGCCGATCACCGCGTCCAGCGCGGCGGCCAACTCGGCGCGGGGCACCGGCGCCGGGATGCGCAGCTGCGCGCCGGTCACCCGCTGCGGCCGGTTCTGGTCGCCGGCGAGCGCCGCCCAGAACACCATCCGGTCCCGGACCACCTCGCTGACGTCGCACATCGCCGGCCCGGCCTCGTGCGCCACCGCCTTGCGCGTCGTCTTGATCAGCACGTCGATCTCACCCTCCAGGGTGACGATTGCCTGCCGGATCCGCCGGATCCCGCGCCGGCGGTCCAGCTCGGCCTCGGAGAACGACCCCACGCTCGTGTCGTCGGACTCCAACGCCTCAGCATCCAGCCGCAGCACGGTCAACGGGGTACGCAGCCGGTGCGACAGGTCGGCCACCAACTCCCGCTCGTCGGTGCGCGCCGCGTCCAGCCGGTCCGCCATCCGGTTGAACGCGTACCCGGCCTCGGCCAGCTCCCGCGGGCCGGTCGGCTCCACGCGTACCCCGAGGTCGCCGTCGCCGATCGAGAGGGCGGCCTTCACCAGGCCCCGGGTCGCGTCCACCGCGCGGGCGGCGACCCGGTCGACCACCAGCACCGCCGCGCCGGCCATCGCCGCGCCCACCGCGAACAGCAGCAGCCACCGGCCGCCACCGCCCTCGTCCAGCGTCGAGTCGGGCACGAACACCTCGACCACCGCCGTCCGGTCGCCCAGCACCACCGGGTCGAGCCGGACGATCCCGCCGTCGACGTCGGCGACCATCGAACGACGGTCGGCGCGGGCCCGGTCCAGGTCACTGTCACCGGCCCGTCCGGCGGACTCGTCCAACCCCAACCCGTGCACCACCGGCCGGGTCGGCGCGCCCTCGGCGCTGGCCACCACCGCCCGCTCGACCACCGCCGGGTCGGTGCTCACCGCCAGCGCGCCGGTCACCAGCGCACTACGACGGGCCGCCTCCGCGATGGCCTCCTCGCGGCTCTGCTCCCGCAGACTCAGCCCGAGGGGGATCAGGAACGCGAGCGCGACGAGACTGCACATGCCGGCCGTGAGCAGGGCCAGCGCGGACCTCAGTCCGGCGCCACCAGCCGGAACCCGACCCCCCGCACGGTGCGCAGGTAGCGCGGCTTCGCCGCGGACTCGCCCATCTTTCGGCGGAGCCAGTACAGGTGAACGTCGATGGTCTGATCCTCGCCGACCGATGGCTGACGCCATACCTCCTCCAAGAGTTCCCGGCGGGACACTACCCGCCCGGGTCGTGCGGCGAGATACGCCAACAGGTCGAATTCCTTGCGGGTCAGCGCCAGCTCCTCCCCGTCGAGCTGCGCGCTGCGCTCACCCACGTCCACCCGCAACCCGCCCACGGTGTGCACCGCGGGCTGCACCGTCCGGCTGGCCCTCCCGGCCCGCCGCAGCACTGTGGTGATCCGGGCGTCCAGGTGCGCGCCGGTGAACGGCTTGACCATGTAGTCGTCGGCGCCGGCGCGCAGCAGCTTCACCACCGACTGCTCGTCGTCACGGGCGGTGGCGATGATGATCGGGACGTCGGTGATGCCGCGCAGCATCCGGAGCGCGTCCGAGCCGTCCAGGTCGGGCAGACCGAGATCCAACACCACCAGGTCGGGTGTCTCCGCGGCGACACGACGCAGGGCGTCCAACGCCGTACCCACGGCGTGCACGGCGTGCCCCCGGTCGGTGAGGGACCGCAGCATCGCGCCGCGTACGACGTGATCGTCTTCGACCAGGAGCACGGAGGCCACGACAAGACCGTACTTGGCCTGGCAAGTCGACCGCGTTGCGACGTACCTGGCAAGCGGGCAAGCTGGTACGACGATGTCGTTCACCCTGTTCGTCGATGCCCGTCTGGCGCTCGCCCGGGACAGCCTCGCCGGTCTCTCCACCGGCGACGCGCTCGGCGCGCGGTTCCTCCTGCCGGGCTCGGCGTCCCCCGATCTCGGCGCGGACGCGCTGCCCCCGGCGCCCTGGGAGTGGACCGACGACACCGAGATGGCCTGCTCGGTCCTCGCCGAACTGGCCGCCGGCGGCGGCATCGACCGGGACCGGCTGGCGCTGGCGTTCGCCCGGCGGTGTTCTCCGCACCGGGGCTACGGCGCGGGCGCCATGACGATCCTGCGGCTGATCCGCGCCGGCACGCCATGGCCGCTGGCGGCCGCGTCCGCGTTCGACGGCGAGGGCTCCTGCGGCAACGGGGCGGCGATGCGGGTGGGCCCGCTCGGCGCGTACTTCGCCGACTCGACCACCCGCGCGGCGGCGCAGGCCCGCTCCTCGGCGGAGGTGACCCACGCGCACCCGGAGGGCATCGCCGGGGCGGTCGCGGTGGCGGTCGCCGCCGCCCTGGCCGCCCGTGCCCGACTCGACGGGCACCGACCGGCCCCCGAGCGGCTGCTCGCCGGGATCGCCGCCGCCGTCGATCCCGGTACCGAGGTGCAGCGCGGCGTCACCCGGGCGGCCGGACTGCTCGGTCGGCCACTGCCCCGGGTGGTGGCGGCGCTGGGCAACGGCTCGCGAGTGACCGCCCAGGACACCGTCGGCTTCACCCTCTGGGTGGCCGCCACGCACCTCGACGACTACCCGGCCGCGATCCGGACGTGCGTACGCGCCGGCGGGGATGTGGACACCACGGCCGCCATCGCGGGGGCGGTGGTCGCGGCGTACACCGGAGTCGGGACGCCGGGTGGGGTGCCCGAGTCGTGGCTGGCCGCCCGCGAGCCGCTGCCTTCGTGGGTGCCCGGACCGCACGCCTGACCGCCGACCCGCCTCGGCCCCGACGCCGGCCGGTCCGCGCGCCGCGCCCCCTTTGCTCTGCACCCCTACGCGCGCCAGCCACGGTCCGTAACCGGTGCGTGGGCGGGTGCAGAGCAAAGGCGGTGCGGGAGGTGGGGTCCGCTCCGGTCCCTGGCGGAGTCCGTCAGCCGGTGCGGACCGGAGTACCGACCGCGGCCGACTCCGCCGCGGACGCCGTCGGCGCCGCGGCGACCTGCGCCCGGTCCACCTCAGCGGGCGCGGTCGCGTCGTCCTGCGCGCCGGTCACCTCGGCCAGCGCCGCCTCCTCGGCCGGGTCGCGCCGCCGCCACCGGCTCACCAGCCAGCCGATCGCCGCGCCGCCCCCCAGACCCGCGAGCAGTCCGGCGCCCAGCATCGCGTCGGCGTTGCCCGGCTCCTCGCCGGAGCCGCCCGCCGCGTCCCCCGCCGTCCCGGCACCGGCGTCCGGGTCGGCGTTCGTGCCGGCTCCGTCCGCCGCACCCACCGCCGGAGCACCGTGACCGCCGTGGCCTGCCGGTCCGGCCGCGCCCGCCGCCGCCGGCAGCAGGGTCAGCGTCGGGGCCGGGTGCGCCTTGTCGGCGTCCGCCCACCTGACGACCGTGCCGTCGGCGTACGTCTGGACCACCTCGAAGGTGAGCGTGTCGGCCTGCGGCAGCGGTCCCATGGACAGCGCCAGCCGGGCCGGGCCGGGTGCGCCCTGGCCCACCCGGACCCAGGTCACCGCCGTGGTGACCGTGCTCACCCCGGAGGAGTGGATGCCGGCCACCGGCTTGTCCAGGGTGCGGGAGCTGATCCGGGGCGCCCAGCCGTCGACCGACATCGGGTAGACCTCGGCGACCGGCGCGTCGGCCGGCAACCGGACCTCGACCTGCCGGGTCGTCGTACCGGCCCGCTCCTCCGGCACGGCGAACTCCAACCGCACCGCGTCGCCCTGCCGGGCCTCGGTCGGGGTGGTCGTCACGTCCGCCGCGTACGCCGCCGCCGGCCAGAGCAGCAGCCCGACGGCCGCCAGCGCGGTCACCGCCACGATCCGCCGCCGCCGGCCACCGCCGTCCGTGCTCGCCATCTCGTGCCCCCATCCGTGTCCGCGCGACCGGCACCGGTTCCGGCCACACCCTGTAGTTCGGCTGCGAGGCGTGAAAGGTTCAACGAGGAGTGTTAATAGGGGGCCCTTGCTCTACCGGAGGCGTTAATAAGGTGCCCCTCCTTACCCGATAGCATCGGCAGGAGCCGAGGATCGGCACCGTTTCGTACCGCTTGGAGGAGTCACCGTGTCCGCACCCCGTACCCCCGCCGTGGCCGACCCCGTCGTCGTCGCCGCCGGGACCACGGCGGCCGACGCGGTGGCCGCGGCCGGACTGCCCGCGAACGGCCCCAAGGCGATCGTCGTGGTCCGCGACCCGCAGGGTCAGCTGCGCGACCTGGACTGGTCGCCGACCGAGGAGACCGTCGTCGAGCCGGTCAGCCTGGACTCGCCGGACGGTCTCAACGTGCTTCGGCACTCCACCGCGCACGTGCTCGCCCAAGCCGTGCAGGACGTCTTCCCCGAGGCCAAGCTGGGCATCGGCCCGCCCATCGAGAACGGCTTCTACTACGACTTCGACGTCGACAAGCCGTTCCAGCCCGACGATCTCAGCAAGCTCGAGAAGCGCATGCAGGAGATCATCAAGTCCGGGCAGCGGTTCCGCCGGCGCCGCTTCGGCAACCTCGACGAGGCGCGCGCCGAGCTGGCCGACGAGCCGTTCAAGCTGGAGCTGATCGAGGTCAAGGGCGAGGGCCTGGACACCGACGAGGTGATGGAGGTCGGCGGCGGCGAGCTGACCATCTACGACAACCTCGACGCCAAGGAGGACAAGGTCTGCTGGTCGGACCTGTGCCGGGGCCCGCACCTGCCGACCACCCGACTGATCGGCGCGTTCAAGCTGATGCGCTCGGCCGCCGCGTACTGGCGGGGGTCGGAGAAGAACCCCCAACTGCAGCGGGTGTACGGCACCGCGTGGCCGACCCGCGACGAGCTCAAGGCGTACCTGAAGCTGTTGGAGGAGGCCGCCCGGCGCGACCACCGCAAGCTCGGCGCGGACCTGGACCTGTTCAGCTTCCCCGACGAGATCGGCTCGGGCCTCGCGGTCTTCCACCCCAAGGGCGGCATCATCCGCCGCGAGATGGAGCACTACTCGCGGCGCCGGCACGAGGAGGCGGGGTACGAGTTCGTCAACACTCCGCACATCTCCAAGGCGCAGCTGTTCCACACCTCCGGGCACCTGCCGTACTACGCGGACACCATGTTCCCGCCCATGCAGCTGGAGGGCGCGGACTACTACCTCAAGGCCATGAACTGCCCCATGCACAACCTGATCTTCAGGTCGCGTGGGCGGTCCTACCGTGAGCTGCCGCTGCGCATGTTCGAGTTCGGCACGGTCTACCGGTACGAGAAGTCCGGCGTCGTGCACGGCCTGACCCGGGTGCGTGGCCTCACCCAGGACGACTCGCACATCTACTGCACCCGCGAGCAGATGGTCGGCGAACTGTCCACGCTGCTCAGCTTCGTGCTCGACCTGCTGCGCGACTACGGCCTGGACGACTTCTACCTGGAGCTGTCCACCCGGGACGACTCGCCCAAGTTCATCGGCGCGGCCGAGGACTGGGCGGAGGCGACCGAGGCGCTGCGGACCGCCGCCGAGACCTCCGGCCTGGAGCTGGTGCCCGACCCGGGCGGCGCGGCGTTCTACGGGCCGAAGATCTCCGTGCAGGCGCGGGACGCGATCGGCCGGACGTGGCAGATGTCCACCATCCAGGTCGACTTCAACCAGCCGGAGCGGTTCGGGTTGGAGTACCAGGCCGCCGACGGCAGCCGGCAGCGGCCCGTGATGATCCACCGTGCGTTGTTCGGGTCGATCGAGCGGTTCTTCGGGGTGCTCACCGAGCACTACGCGGGCGCGTTCCCGGCCTGGCTGGCGCCGGTGCAGGTGGTGGGCATCCCGATCCGCGAGGACCACACCGACTACCTGCACGGTTTCGTCGCGGCGCTGCGCGCCGAGGGCATCCGGGCGCAGGTGGACGCGGGTGACGACCGGATGCAGAAGAAGATCCGTACGGCCCAGCAGCAGAAGATCCCGTTCATGGTGATCGCCGGTGACGACGACGTGGCCGCCGGCACGGTCTCCTTCCGCTACCGGGACGGCTCGCAGCGCAACGGGGTGCCGGTCGCCGAGGCGGTCACCCACGTCCTGGACGTGGTCAGCTCGCGTACCAACGTCGGCCCCTCGGCCGCCGCGGAGTAGCGCCGCACGCGCCCCGCGCGGCCCACCTGCGGCACGATCGCGCTCGATCCAGGAAGTAGTGGCCTCCCCACGCCGGGGAGGCCACTACTTCCGTGTTCGGGCGTGATCACCGCCCGGGGGTGTCGACGCCAGGGGTCGGCGTCGGGGTCAGATGCCGCAGTTGGGTGCCGACCAGCCGCCGACCGCCGCCACGTGCGTGTGGTCGTTGTGGTCCGGGTAGCCGGGGCCGAGGATCTGCCCGAAACCGTGGTTACGGGCCTGCTGGGCCAGCCGGCAGAACGACGGGGACCCGACCAGGTCGACGCCGTCGCCGTAGAGGTGTCGACTGTTCGACGCCCCGCCGACGGCGCTGTTGCAGGCGTAGCTGCGGAAGCTGCTGCTGATCGCGATGGAGACGTCGCCGAGGGCGTGCCGCATGGCCTGGAGCTTCCACATCGAGACCAGCGCGTTGAACCGCGCGGTGCTCGCGGAGACCGCGCCACCGGACCAGTCGCTGTTGCAGTTGTTCAACTCGGCGTAGCTGAAGTTGGCAGGTGTGCAGTCGTCGTCCTGGAGGGCGTAGAGCCGGTTGAAGGTCTGCGGGCCGGCGACGCCGTCCGCGGACAGCCCGTACGCCTGCTGGAACCGGATCACCGCCGAGCGGGTGGCCGGCCCGTACGAGCCGTCGAGGGTGAGCGCGGCACCGTAGCCGGGGTAGCCGGCGACCCGGATCTGGAGTTGCCGGACGTCCTCGCCGGTCATCCCCTGGGAGAGGGCGCGACCCCAGGTGTAGCAGCCGTCCGCCTGTGCGGCGCTGGCGGTGAGGGTGACGCCGGTCACTGTGGTGGCGGCAGTCAGGGCGAGTGCCGCGAGGAGCCGGCCGAGCCGTCGGATCATGAAGCCCTCCATCAATCCATGGAAATTCTTGGATGCATGGAATCTTCAGGTTTCGGCATTGATCCGTCAAGAACTTGCAGCGTCGAGTTTTCCCGACGGTGGGAGTCGCCGCCCGCCCGGGCGGCTCCGTAGGATCGGCTCGTGACTGGGGCACAAGAAGACACGGACAGCGGAGGCATGGCCGACGGGCTGGAGCGGCTCTGGACGCCGCACCGGATGACCTACATCTCCGGGGAGGACCGGCCCGAGGGCGGCTACGAGAAACCCGCAGGCTGCCCCTTCTGTCTCGCTCCGGGCCTGCCCACCGAGGAGAGCCTCGTGGTGGCCCGCGGCGAGCACGTGTTCGTGGTCCTCAACCTCTACCCGTACAACCCGGGCCACCTGCTGGTCTGCCCGTACCGCCACGTGGCCGACTACACCGACCTGGACGTGCCGGAGACCACCGAGCTGGCCTCGTACACCCAGACCGCCATGCGGGTGATCCGCAAGGTGAGCAACGCGCACGGCTTCAACCTGGGCATGAACCAGGGCGGGGTCGCCGGCGCCGGCATCGCCGCGCACCTGCACCAGCACGTCGTGCCCCGCTGGGGCGGCGACGCGAACTTCATGCCGGTGATCGGACGTACCAAGGTCCTGCCGCAGGTGCTGCACGACACCCGCGACCTGCTCGCCCGCGCCTGGCCGTCCTGACCCGCGAGGTCCGACCGCGCGGCGTCCGCGCCGGTCGGCGTCAGACGGCGCGCAGCAGCGCGGTCAGCTCCGGCCAGCTCTCCACCCGGTGTACGCGCGGCAGCAGCGCGGCGTTCGCGGCGACCTCTGCCGGGCGCGGTCGGAACAGGTAGCGGTGCGGCACCGCGTCGAGGTAGCCGAGCACCTCCAGTCTGTCGTCCACGAAGTGGGTCAACCCGAGCCGCTCGGCGATCGGCGCCTTGTCCGGTCGGTTCCGGCAGAAGTGCACCCGCTCGAACGGGATGCCGGTGCGCGCCGGGAAGTCGTGGTGGGTGAGCCACTCCCTGGTCCGCCGTTCGGTGGACTCCCCACACTTGGACACCAGGTGCACCTCGTCGAACGCCGGGCCGAGCGTGGCGAGGGCGTCGAACGCCCCGTCCACCGCTGGCGTGCGCAGATAGTGCGCGCCGAAGAAGGACGTGTCCGCGTCGTCGTCGGCCGGCTCGATGATCACGCCGCCGATGTCCACCCCCAGTCGTCGCATGGCGACGATCATGCCGCATCGTGACCGTCGGCGCGCACCTCGTGTCCGCGCCCCGGGAGTTGCTACGCGCCGCCCGACCCAGGTGGCACGATCGGCCGATGGCAGTGACGACACGGACGTTGGGACGCAGCGGCATCGAGGTCAGCGCCCTCGGCATGGGGTGCTGGGCGATCGGTGGCCCCTGGGCGGAGGGAATCCAGCCGCTGGGCTGGGGCGCGGTCGACGACGACGAGTCGGTCCGGGCCGTACGCCGCGCGCTCGAGGAGGGCGTGACCCTGTTCGACACCGCCGACACGTACGGGGCCGGGCACAGCGAACGGGTGCTCGGTCGTGCGCTCGCCGGCCACCGCGACGAGGCGGTGATCGCCACCAAGTGGGGCTACACGTTCGACGAGGCGAGCCGGCAGGCGACCGGTGAGGACGCGTCACCGGCGTACCTGCGTCGTGCGGTCACCGCCTCGCTGCGCCGGCTGGACACCGGCCACATCGACCTCTACCAGCTGCACCTGGCCGACCTGTCGGTGCCCCGGGCGGAGGCGCTCATCGGCACCTGCGAGGACCTGGTGGCCGAGGGACTGATCCGGGCGTACGGGTGGAGCACCGACCGCCCCGACCGGGCCGCCGCGTTCGGCCACGCGGCAGCGGGCGCCACCGCCGTGCAGCACGCCCTGTCGGTGCTGCGCGACGCCCCCGAACTGCTGGCGGTCTGCGACAAGTACGACCTGGCCAGCATCAACCAGGGGCCGCTCGGGATGGGCCTGCTCACCGGCAAGTACACGGCCGCGTCGACGCTGCCCCGCGACGACGTGCGGGGGCTCGCGCCGGGCTGGCTGGAGTGGTTCCGTGGTGGCCGGCCGGCGCCCGAGTGGCTGCGCCGCGTCGGCGCGGTCCGTGCCGCGCTCACCGCCGACGGGCGCACCCTCGCCCAGGGCGCGCTGGGCTGGATCTGGGCCCGCAGCGGGCGCACCATCCCGATCCCGGGCTGCCGTACGGTCGCCCAGGTCGAGGAGAACGCCGCCGCGCTGCGCCGGGGCCCGCTGCCGGCGGACCAGTTCGTCGAGGTGGAACGGCAGCTCGCCGCCCTGCGCACCGCCGCCCTGCGCGACGCCGACCGCCCCCACTGGCCCCGCCCCACCCACCCCACAGTCCACCCGTAACCCGACCCCTGGCCGATCCTGCACACCTGTCCCCGCGACAGCCACATAAGGACGACAGAAAGTGCAAGATCGGCGGGCCGGGTCAGGGGGTTTGTTCTTTGCGGGTCTGGTCGGCCAGGTGCGGGGGCATGGGGTCGTGGCGGACGAAGTGGCGGCGGAACGTGCCGGTGCCGGCCGTCATCGAGCGCAGCTCCACCGCGTACCGGAGAAGTTCGGTGGCCGGCACCTCGGCGCGGACGAGGGTGCGGCCCTCGGTGTCCGGGTCCGGTTCGGTGCCGAGCACCCGGCCGCGCCGGCCGGACAGGTCACCCATCACGGTGCCGACCGAGCCGTCCGGGATGCGGATGGTGACCTCGTCGATGGGCTCCAGCAGCGCCGGCTGGCCGCGTTCGGCGGCGTCCCGCAGGGCCAGCGCGCCGGCGGTCTGGAAGGCCGCGTCGGAGGAGTCGACGCTGTGCGCCTTGCCGTCGACGAGGGTGACCCGCAGGTCCACCACCGGGTGGCCGGCGACCAGGCCCCGGTCGAGTTGGGCGCGGACGCCCTTCTCCACGGACGGGATGTAGTTGTGCGGAACGGCACCGCCGACGATCCGGTCGACGAACTCGAAGCCGCTGCCCCGGGGCAGCGGCTCGACCTCGATGTCGCAGACCGCGTACTGGCCGTGGCCGCCGGACTGCTTGACGTGCCGGCCGTGCCCGGTGCTGGGCACGGTGAGGGTTTCGCGCAGCGACACCCTGACCGGTTCGGTGTCCAGTTCGACGCCGCCGGCGCGGAGCCGGTCGAGCACCACGTCGGCGTGGGCCTCGCCCATGCACCAGAGCACCAGCTGGTGGGTCTCCGGGTTGCGTTCGAGTCGCAGGGTGGGATCGCCGGCGACGAGTCGGGCCAGGTTGCGGGCGAGGGCGTCCTCGTCGGCGCGGCTGCGGGCGACGATGGCCACCGGCAGCAGCGGCTCGGGCATCTCCCAGGGTGCGATCAGCAGCGGGTCGTCCTTGGCCGAGATGGTGTCGCCGGTCTCGGCGCTGCCCGACTTGGTGATCGCGCAGATGTCGCCGGCCACGCAGTGCGACACCTCCCGCAGGGTCGCCCCCAGCGGGGTGTAGATGTGCCCGACGCGCTCGTCGGCGTCGTGGTCGGGGTGCCCGCGTTCGGCCATGCCGTGCCCGGAGACGTGCATGCTCTGGTCGGGGCGCAGCGTGCCGGAGAAGACCCGGACCAGTGAGACCCGGCCGACGTGCCGGTCGACGGTGGTCTTGACCACCTCGGCGACGAGCGGCCCGTCCGGGTCGCAGGTCAGCGGCGGACGGGGGGAGCCGTCCACGCCGGCGACCGCCGGCAGTTCGTGTTCCAGGGGCGACGGGAACGCGGCGGTGAGGACCTCCAGCAGCGCGTCCAGGCCGACGCCGGTCTCGGCGCAGACCGGCACCACCGGGTAGAAGTGGCCCCGGGCGACCGCCTTCTCCAGGTCGTCGATGAGCACGTCGTCGCCGATCTCCTCGCCGTCGAGGTAGCGGTCCATGAGGGTCTCGTCCTCGCTCTCGGCGATGATCCCCTCGATCAGCTCGTCGCGGGACTCGTCGATGGCCCGCTGGTGCTCCGGGTCGGGATCGCGGACGTCGGCGGGAAGCCCGGCGGAGTAGTCGAAGACCCGGCGGGTGATCAGGCCGAGCAGACCCTCGGTGGACACGCCGTCGTCGCCGAGCATCGGCAGGTACAGCGGCATCACGTTGTCGCCGAAGAGGCGCTGGCAGAGCGCCACCGTCTCGTCGACGTCGGCGCGCGGCTGGTCCAGTCGGGCCACCGCGACCGCGCGGGGCATGTCGACGGCCGCGCACTCCTCCCACAGCGCGACGGTGGCGGCGTCCATGCCACCGGCAGCGGAGACGACGAAGAGCGCGGCGTCGGCGGCCCGCAGACCGGCGCGCAGCTCACCGACGAAGTCCGCGTACCCGGGCGTGTCCAGCAGGTTGACCTTGATGCCGTTGTGCAGCAGCGGCGCGCAGGACAGGCTCACCGAGCGCTGCTGGCGTACGGCCGCCGGGTCGTGGTCGCCGACGGTGGTGCCGTCGACGACGCTGCCGGCCCGCCCGATGGTGCCGGTGGCGGCGAGCAGCGCCTCGACCAGGGTGGTCTTGCCCGCGCCGGAGTGCCCGACGAGCACCACGTTGCGAACCCGGTCGGGCTCGGTCACCACCGGCGTGCCGCCGGTGGACCCCTTCTCGTGACTTCTCTGCGCCATGGGGCGCACCTCCCTCAGCCGGTGGTGGGTGGCGACCGCCGCGCGACGGGAAGCGGCCCGGGGCGAGTGCGCGGCGATATCCTCCGGTGGTCTGCTGCACAGCGGGAACGGGACGGGTGGACGGGTGAGCTGGCTCACCTCCCGGCTCGATCTCACACCCCCCGGTCGGGTGGGCACAAGCCTGCCCCGGCGGGTCGGCGGGACCGGCCGTATCGGCGGAGCTGGGGGGACCGTTATCGTGGGGACCGCCATGGCGAAGATCTTCCAAGTGTCGGCCCGCGCGGGGATGACCCGCGTCGTCGAGCCGATTGCCCGTGCCCTCCTGCGCGCGGGCGTCACCCCCAATGCCGTCACCGTCGCGGGCACCGTTGGTGTGCTCGTCGGCGCGCTCGGCCTCGGTGCCCGCGGCCATCTGGTCGCGGGCGCGTTGATCGTCACCCTGTTCGCGCTCACCGACCTGCTCGACGGGACGATGGCCCGGATGAGCGGTGGCTCCACCCGGTTCGGCGCGTTCCTCGACTCGAGCATGGACCGGGTCGCCGACAGCGCCGTCTTCGGCGCCGTCGCGTACTGGCTGGCCACCCAGGGCAACCACTCCGGGGTGGCCGCCGCGCTGGTCTGCCTGGCCGCCGGCGGCCTGGTCTCCTACGTGAAGGCGCGCGCCGAAGGGCTCGGCATGACCTGCAACGTGGGCATCGCCGAGCGCACCGAGCGGCTGCTGATCGTCGGGGTCGGCGGCATCCTCACCGGCGTCGGCGTGAAGCCGGCCCTGGAGATCGCGCTGTGGCTCCTCGCCGCGGTGTCGATCTTCACGGTGGGGCAGCGGATGGCGCACGTCTACCGGCAGGCCCAGCAGCTCCAACCGGACGGCCAGGCGTGAGCGCCGCGCCGCCCACCCCGCGCCGGACGACCGGCGGCCGGGCCGCGTGAACCTCACCGAGCTGGGCTACGTCGCCGGCTGGCGGGTCGTCCGCGCGCTACCCCGGCCGTTGGTCGCGGCGGCGTTCCGGGCGGGCGCGGACCGCGCCCACCGCCGCTCGGGCGGGAGTACGGAGCGACTGCGCGCGAACCTGCGCCGGGTGGTCGGCCCCGAGCTGCCCGAGGCCGAGCTGGACGATCTGGTCAGGCGCGGGTTGCGCTCGTACGCCCGGTACTGGATGGAGGCGTTCCGGCTGCCCGCTTTGAGCCGGTCGCAGATCCTGTCCGGTTTCCGGCTCGACGGCGCCGAGCTGCTCGCCGCCGACGTGGCCGCCGGCCGGGGCGCGGTGGTGGCGCTGCCGCACGCCGGCAACTGGGACGCCGCCGGCGCCTGGGTGGCGGCCACCGGTTGGCCGATCACCACGGTCATGGAACGGCTCAAACCGGAGGGCGTGTACCGGCGTTTCACGGCCGTCCGGGAGGGTCTGGGGATGGAGATCCTGCCGACCCACGGCGGGCCGCGTCCGGCGTTCGACGTGTTGCTGGACCGGCTCCGCGCCGGTGCGGTGGTGCCGCTGCTGGCCGACCGTGACCTCTCCGCCCGGGGGGTGGAGGTGGACTTCTTCGGCGCGAAGACCCGGATGCCCGCCGGGCCGGCCCTGCTGGCGCTGCACACCGGCGCGCCGCTCTACGTGGCCTCGATGTGGTACGAGGCGGACGCCGCCTGTGCGTCGCTCGTCGGCCCGCTGCCGGTGCCGGGGCCCGAGGTGGGGCCTCTGGACCAGCGTGTCCGGTCCGTGACGCAGCTGATCGCCGACCGTCTGGCGGCGGGTATCGCCCGGCATCCGGAAGACTGGCACATGTTGCAGCGGATGTGGCTGGACCAGCGGGGGTCGGGGGGCAGCACCGCGCCGCCGCCGTCGTCGTCCGCCGGTCGGTCCTGAGGGGGTGGGCACGGTGGGGTGGTGTCCCGTGGTCGCGGACGGGGGGCGCTGACACATGCGGATCGGCATCGTGTGCCCGTACTCCTTCGACGTGCCCGGCGGGGTGCAGAACCACGTGATGGACCTCGCCGAGGCGCTGATCGCGCTGGGCCACGAGGTGAGCGTGCTGGCCCCGGCCGACGAGGATTCCCCGCTGCCGGCGTACGTGGTGTCGGCCGGCCGGGCGGTGCCGCTGCCGTACAACGGGTCGGTGGCCCGGATCGCGTTCGGGCCGGTGTCGACCGCCCGGGTACGGCGGTGGATCACCAACGGCGACTTCGACGTGCTGCACGTGCACGAGCCGCTGACGTTGAGCCTGTCGCTGCTGGCCGTGCTCTCCGCGCGGGGGCCGGTGGTGGCCACGTTCCACACCGCGATGACCCGGTCGCGGGTGCTGGCGGCCGCCCAGGGCGTGCTCCAGATCGTGCTGGAGCGGATCACCGCCCGCATCGCGGTGAGCGCGCTGGCCCGCAAGGTGCAGGTCGAGCACATGGACGGCGGCGCCGTGGAGATCCCCAACGGGGTGGCGGTGGCGAAGTTCGCCGACGCGGAGCCGTTGCCGGACTGGCCGGGGGAGTGCCGCACGGGCGCCGGCGGCACGCTCGGCTTCCTGGGTCGGTTCACCGAGGCGCGCAAGGGTTTCCCGGTGCTGCGGGACGCCTTTGTGGCGCTTGCCGACACCCGACCCGGGCTGCGGCTGCTGGTCGCCGGCCCGGGTGACGCCGACGACCTGTACGACCAGTTCCCGCGCGAGCTGCACGAGCGGGTGACCTTCCTCGGTCTGGTCACCGAACCGGACAAGGCGCGGATGCTGCGCAGCGTGCACCTCTACGTGGCGCCGAACACCGGCGGCGAGTCGTTCGGCATGATCCTCACCGAGGCGTTGGCGGCCGGTACGACCGTGGTCGCCAGCGACCTGGACGCGTTCCGGCGGGTGCTCGACGGCGGGCGGGCCGGGCGGCTCTTCCCGACCGGTGACCCGGTGGGGCTGCGCACCGCGGTGGCCGAGTTGTTGGACGATCCGGCCGGCCGGGCGGCCCTGAGTGCCTGCGGCGATCAGGTGGTGGCGAATTTCGACTGGCCGGTGGTTGCCCGCCGTGTTCTGGAGGTATACGCAGCGGCGATCGAGGCGACCGACGGGCGGGTCATCGACCAGGAGTGGGTGGGGCTGGGCTGAGCCGATGTGACGGATGGTGCGATCGTGACCGGTGCGAACCGGGGTGAGCGCGCCCAATCGGAGGCGAACGGAGCAGCACTACGATGCCGCACATGTGGTGGGTGGTGGCCGGGAGCGTGGTCGTGGGGCTGGTCGCGGCGTACCTCATCTGGACCGCCGGTCGGGTCGAACGACTGCAGGGCCGCGCGGAGCTGGCGGCCCGGGCTCTCGACGCCCACCTGTTGCGCCGCGCGGCGGCGGCGGCCGTGCTGGCGGAGCGCCGCTTCGGCGTCGAGTTGTACGCGGCGGCGCGGATCGCGCTCGACGCGCAGCCCGAGGAGCGGGAGGCGGCGGAGAACGACCTGACCCGGCAGTTGCGGTCGGTGCGGTTGGACCCGGCCGATCCGGACTGCGGCTCGGTCATCGCCGCGAGTCGCCGGCTGGCGCTGTCCCGGCAGGTGCACACCGACCTGGTGCGGGACGCCCGTTCGGCGCGGAGCCGTCCGCTGGTGCGGTTGTTGCGGATGGGGCGGGGTCGGGAGTGGCCGCGGTACTTCGACATCGACGACCCGACCCTGACGGTCCCGGCGGACGTCCCCGCGAGCTGACCCGGGTGCGGTGAGCGGTGCCACACCGCAGGCCACCGGGGGGTTGATTGGCTGTCGGTGTGGCGTTGGGCCGTCCGTAGCATTTTCTCCGCCACCCCCACCGCGCGTCCCGAGGAGCGATGAGCCGTGTCTGACACCACTGCCCCGACCACCGGCACCACCCCCGTCGTCGGCACCGCTCGCGTGAAGCGGGGCATGGCCGAGATGCTCAAGGGTGGCGTGATCATGGATGTGGTCAACGCCGAGCAGGCCAAGATCGCCGAGGACGCTGGAGCGGTGGCGGTGATGGCCCTGGAGCGCGTGCCCGCCGACATCCGCGCGCAGGGCGGGGTGTCCCGGATGAGCGACCCGGACATGATCGACGGGATCATCGCGGCGGTCTCCATCCCGGTGATGGCCAAGGCCCGCATCGGGCACTTCGTGGAGGCGCGGATCCTCCAGTCGCTCGGCGTGGACTACGTGGACGAGTCCGAGGTGCTGACTCCGGCCGACTACGCCAACCACATCGACAAGTGGGCCTTCACGGTCCCGTTCGTCTGCGGTGCGACCAACCTGGGCGAGGCGCTGCGCCGGATCACCGAGGGCGCGGCCATGATCCGCTCCAAGGGTGAGGCCGGCACCGGCGACGTCTCCAACGCCACCACCCACATGCGCAGGATCCGCCAGGAGATCGCCCGGCTGTCCTCGCTGCCGGCCGACGAGCTGTACGTCGCGGCCAAGGAGCTCCAGGCCCCGTACGAGCTGGTCAAGGAGGTCGCCGAGAGCGGCAAGCTGCCGGTGGTGCTGTTCACCGCCGGCGGCATCGCCACCCCGGCGGACGCGGCGATGATGATGCAGCTCGGCGCGGAGGGCGTCTTCGTCGGCTCGGGCATCTTCAAGGCCGGCAACCCGGCCCAGCGGGCCGCCGCGATCGTCAAGGCCACCACCTTCCACGACGACCCGGACGTGCTGGCGAAGGTGTCCCGGGGCCTCGGCGAGGCGATGGTCGGCATCAACGTGGACGAGATCCCGCAGCCGCACCGCCTGGCCGACCGCGGCTGGTGAGTAAGGAAGGGCACCTTGTTAACGCCTGGTGTATAGGAAGGGCACCTTCCTTACAACTCGAACGGCAACGAGAGGAACGGTGCGACGGTGGCCGTACCCGTGATCGGTGTGCTCGCACTCCAGGGGGACGTCCGCGAGCATGTCGCGGCTCTGACGGCGACCGGCGCGGACGCCCGCCCGGTCCGCCGTCCGACGGAGTTGGACGCGGTCGACGGGCTGGTCATCCCCGGGGGTGAGTCCACCACCATCAGCAAGCTCGTCGACATCTTCGAGATGCGCGAGCCGATCGACAAGCGGATCGCCGACGGCATGCCGGTGTACGGATCCTGCGCGGGCATGATCATGCTGGCGGCTGTGGTGCTGGACGGCCGAGCGGACCAGCGGGGCTTCGCCGGCATCGACATGACCGTGCGGCGCAACGCGTTCGGCCGGCAGGTCGACTCGTTCGAGGCACCGGTGGAGATCACCGGGGTGCCGGGGGAGCCGTTCCACGCGGTGTTCATCCGGGCGCCCTGGGTCGAGCGGGTCGGTGCCGGCGTCCAGGTGATCGGGTCGGTGACCGACGGCCCGGCCGCCGACCGGATCGTGGCGGTCCGGCAGGGCAACCTGTTGGCCACGTCGTTCCACCCGGAGTTGACCGGTGACCTGCGCGTGCACGCGTACTTCGTGGACCTGGTGCGCGCCGTCGCCTGACGGCGCGACCCGTTCGTTCAGCCGGCGACCGCGCGCAGGTGACCCGGTCGGCGGCCGGCCAGTTGGTCGAGCGCGACGGCCGTGGCGGCGTCGGCGGGCAACTGCACCACCAGGCGCTGCGGGTCGGCCTCGGCCAGCTCCAGGGTCTCGACGTTGAGGCGCAACAGCCCGGCCGCCGGGTGGCGCACCGTCAGCGGGCCGGTACGCGCGCCGACGACCGGTCGCCGCCGCCAACGGTCGACGAACGGCGCGCCCACCGTACGGGCCAGCTGCTCGGCGAAGGCGTCGCTGGCCGGGTCGCCTCGGCGCAGCAGGTGCAGCTCAGCGACCTGCTGGTCGGCCAGCGCCGACCACTGCGGATAGTGCGTACGGGACCGCTCGTCGGCCAGTACGAACCAGACCAGGTTCGGTCGGGACCCGTCCAGCAGGCCGAGCGGGCGGGCGAGCACGTCGAACGGCTCGTTCCAGGCCAGTACGTCGCCGAGCCGGTTGAGCACGTACGCCGGGGTGTCGCGCAGCGCGTCGAGCATCGCGCGGACGGTGGGCCGGACGGTGCGGGACACCGTCGGCCGGTCGCCTGAGCAGAGCTGTCGGGCGTGCTGGGCCGAGGCGAGGTGCCGCAGGTGTTCCCGGTCGGCGCTGTCCAGGCGTAGCGCGTCGGCGAGCGCGGCGAGGATCTCCGGTGACGGTCGGGTGTCGCGGCCCTGTTCCAGTCGGGTCAGGTATTCCACGCTGACCTGCGCCAACGTCGCCAGCTCGGCTCGGCGCAGCCCGGGGGTGCGCCGGCGGGGGCCCTCGGGGAGGCCGACCTCGGCCGGCCGCCGTGCCTCGCGGCGACTGCGCAGGAAGGCGCCCAGCTCTCCGTCCATCACCGGGCCAGTCTGGCAGTCGGCGTGGGCCGGTGGGTGGCCCTGGCGGGGCCATCCTCGCGGCGGTCTCCCCCCACCACCGGGTGGCTCGCAGGGTCGGTGGCATGAGAAACGCACAGAGCACAGGACCGCTGCGGATCGGTGTGATCGTGGGCAGCACCCGTCCGGGCCGGCGCGGCGCGGCGGTCGCCCGGTGGGTCATGGAGGTGGCCGAGCGGCACGAGGCGGTACGCGCCGGGGACGCCGTCTTCGCGCTGGTGGACCTCGTCGAGCAGGCGTTACCACTGTTGGACGAGCCGGTGCCGGCGCTGT
Source organism: Micromonospora sp. NPDC005298 (assembly GCF_040607375.1). Classification (NCBI taxonomy): domain Bacteria; kingdom Bacillati; phylum Actinomycetota; class Actinomycetes; order Micromonosporales; family Micromonosporaceae; genus Micromonospora; species Micromonospora sp. NPDC005298. Next base: position 781,513 of record NZ_JBEXGP010000002.1, on the reverse strand, counting down.
TCGGCGACTACCGGCATCCGCACACCCGGCGGTGGGCGGGGGTGGTGGACGGCTGCGACGCCTTCGTGTTCGTCACACCGGACTACAACCGTTCGATACCGGCGGCGCTCAAGAACGGCATCGACTTCCTGTACGCGGAGTGGGCCGGCAAGGTGGCCGGGGTGCTGAGCTACGGCGTGCAGGGTGGCACCCGGGCCGCCGATCACCTGCGGGCGATCCTGACCGAGGTGCGGACGGTGGTGGTGCCGACCGGAGTGGCGCTGTCGATCTTCACGGACTTCGACTTCACCGGGGCCGACCCTGCTGACCGGACCGCCGGCCGCTTCGCGCCGGGTGATGGCCGGGAGGCGGAGCTGTCCACGATGCTCGCCGAGGTCGCGACCTGGTCGCGGGTGCTTCGTCCGGCGGATCGGACATTGTTGGGGTCGTAACCCATCGCGGATTTCGTCCCGTCTGCCCCGGTACGGGCGGGCGGGGCGGGGTCGGCGCGCGCGGTGCATGACAGCGACCCGGGGGACGTCGGTAGGATTGCGGAGATTCGGCAGGGCCATCTGCCCGCCACGGCTTCCGCCAGAGCTGACCGGCACCTCCGCGTGCGCCGGCGGGAGTGGGGCGTGAGCGGTGCGGTCGATGCAGACGGCGGGTAGCAACGGAGGTAGAAGATGTCCGGCCACTCAAAGTGGGCGACGACCAAGCACAAGAAGGCCGTCATCGACGCCAAGCGCGGCAAGATGTTCGCCAAGCTGATCAAGAACGTCGAGGTGGCCGCGCGGATCGGCGGCGGCGACCCCACCGGCAACCCGACGCTCTACGACGCCATCCAGAAGGCGAAGAAGAGCTCGGTGCCGAACGACAACATCGACCGCGCCGTGAAGCGCGGCTCCGGCCTGGAGGCCGGCGGCGCCGACTGGCAGACGATCATGTACGAGGGCTACGGCCCGAACGGCGTGGCCATGCTCATCGAGTGCCTCACCGACAACCGCAACCGCGCGGCGACCGAGGTGCGCACGGCGCTCACCCGCAACGGCGGGTCCCTGGCCGACGCCGGCTCGGTGTCGTACATGTTCTCCCGCAAGGGCGTGGTGATCGTCCCCAAGGAGGGCACCACCGAGGACGACGTGATGATGGCCGTCCTGGACGCCGGCGCCGAGGAGGTCAACGACCTCGGTGAGGCGTACGAGGTGGTCTCCGAGCCGACCGACCTGATCGGCGTGCGGACCGCGTTGCAGGACGCCGGCATCGAGTACGAGTCGGCCGAGTCCTCCCTCATCCCCAGCATGAACGTGCCGCTGGACGAGGAGGGCGCCCGCAAGATCTTCAAGCTGATCGACGTCCTGGAGGACTGCGACGACGTGCAGAACGTCTACGCGAACTTCGACGTCAGCGACGACGTGATGGCGGCGGTGGACGCCTGAGGATGGGCGTGGAGGGACGGTTCGCGCCGGGCGACGTGGTCGTCCGGCGCGAGATTCTGCGGGGCGAGGTGTGGTTCGGCTGCCCGACGATCTGCGTCGAGGACTCGGCCGACCTGCTGGCCCTCTACCTTCCGCCGGGCGCCGAGTTCGGTTTCCCGCGGGCCGGTGTCTTTCCGTGTGGGCGGCACCCGTGGGAGACCGCGGGGCACCGGGAGTGGTCGGGGCACGGCAAGCTGATGCTGCACCGCCCCGGTGAGGCGCACTCGGTCGACGTGTTCTGGACAGGGCCCGAGCGCGACTTCGCCGGCTGGTACTTCAATCTCCAGGACCCGCTGCGGCGTACGCCGATAGGGGTGGACACCCTCGACCACGAGCTGGACCTGTGGTGGGCCGCGGACGCCGACGGGTACGTCTGGAAGGACGTGGAGATGTTCGCCCAGCGTCTCGTCGAGGGGCGTTACCCGGGCATGGCGGACGCCATCCGGGCCGAGGGGGACCGGGTCGCCGCACTGCTCGACGCCGGTGAGCGCTGGTGGGACCCGGCGTGGGCGCGGTGGCGGCCCGACCCGGCCTGGACGGCGCCCTCGCTGCCCGCCGGCTGGGACACGGTGCCACCGGCCCGCTGACCGTCGGCTCAGCCGATGGTCTCCCGCTCCCGCCACGCCGTCCGCAGCGACGTGCGGCCGTTGGTCCGCAGCAGCGACCCCTCGTAGATCCGCGCGCCACCCACGAGGAACGCTCCGGCGGCGACCAGCAGAACGGCGAGCGAGACGAACGGCTCCCAGCCCGCCGCGTCCCCGTTGAACAGCCGCAGCGGCATCGCCGTGGGTGACGAGAACGGCAGGTAGGACAGCAACCGCATGGCCCCGGCGTTGTCGTTCAGGAAGATCACCGCGAAGAACGGCAGCATCACCGCGAGCTGCACGGGGGTGGACACCGCGGCGATGTCCTCCTGCCGGTTGATCAGTGCCCCGGCGGCCGCCCACATCGCGGCCAGGAGCACGAAGCCGAGCAGGAAGAACGGCACGAACCAGCCGATCGCCGGGGCGAGCAGGGTGAGCAGCCCGCCGCTGTCGCCGATCTGCATGCCGAGCACCGTGACCACCGCGATGAGCGCGATCTGTCCCAGCGCCAGCAGCGCCCCCGCCACCACCTTGCCGGCCAGCAGCGCCCGCACGGGCACGGCCGCCACCAGGATCTCCACGATCCGGGTCTGCTTCTCCTCGGTGACGCTCTGCGCGATCTGCATGCCGAACGTCTGCGAGGTGATGAAGAAGACGAACGCGAAGATGAACGGCACCAGGAACGCCACCACCGGCTCGACCGCGCCGGGGTCGAGCAGTTGCACCGGCGGCGCGCTGCTCAACGCCCGGACCACGTCGTTCGGGGTCTCGTCCATGGCGAGCACCTTCGGGCCGGACACCACCGCGGCGTCCACGTCACCGTCACGGACGGCCTGTTCGGCGGCCCGGTCGTCGGCCACCACGCGGACGTCGAGGCCAGCGTCCCGCAGCGGGCCGGCGGCCTCCTGGGTGACCGCCACGCTCTCCGGTCCACCGGAGAGCAGCGGCGGCAGGACCGTGCCCGCCGCGGCGATCAGCAGGAAGAAGAGTGTGCCGAACAGGAAGGTCCGGTCGCGCAGCTTGACCCGGATCTCGCGTTCGGCGACCAGCCGGGTGGCCTGGGTGACGTTCACTGGGTGACCTCTCGGAAGATCTCGGTGAGCGAGGGGCTGACCGGGCGGAAGGCGCGGACCGGGCCGCGGGCCAGGGCGGCGTGCAGCACGGACTGTTCGTCGGCGCCGGCCGGCAGGTCGAACACCGCCCGCGCACCGTCCAGCTCGACCAGGGTCACGCCGGGCTCGTCGCGGACCCAGCCGGCGTCGGTCGCCACGACCAGCTCGAAGCGGGGCACGGTGTACGTGTCGCGTAGCCGCTGCCGGCTGCCGGCGGCCCGGATCACCCCGTCCGCGATGATGACCAGGTCGTCGCAGATCCGCTCGACGACGTCGAGTTGGTGGCTGGAGAAGAGCACCGGCGCGCCGGCGGCGGCGCGTTCCCGCAGGACGGCGACGACCGTGTCGACGGCCAGTGGGTCCAGCCCGGAGAACGGCTCGTCGAGCACCAGCACCTCCGGATCGTGCACCAGGGCGGCGGCGATCTGGGCGCGCTGCTGGTTGCCGAGCGACAGCGTCTCCAGCAGGTCGTCGCCCCGCTCGGCGAGACCGACCCGTTCCAGCAGGGCGTCCGTGGCACGTCGCGCGGCGGCGGCGTCCAGTCCGTGCAGCCGACCCAGGTAGGCCACCTGCTCCCGTGGGGTCATCTTGGGGTAGAGGCCCCGCTCCTCCGGCATGTAGCCGAAGCGCCGCCGGTCCTGCCGGGTCAGCTTCGTGCCGCCCCAGCTCACCTCGCCGGTGTCCGGGGCGAGCACGCCCAGGATGATGCGCATGGTGGTGGTCTTGCCGGCGCCGTTGGCGCCGACGAAGCCGGTCATCCGGCCGGCGGCCACCTCGAAGGACACGTTCCTGAGTACCTGCCGGTCGCCGAAGCTGCGGTCGACGCCGTCCAGGCGCAGCGTGCTGGTCACGCGTCCACGCTAGGTCGGGTACGTCCGCGCGCCGTCCGCCCGGCGACTGAGTCGCGGGTCCGTCCCGCGACGGATGCCGGTCAGCCGCCGGGGCGTACGACACCGTTCTCGTACGCGAAGACCACCGCCTGTACCCGGTCGCGCAGGCCGAGTTTGGTCAGCACCCGGCTCACGTGGGTCTTGACCGTCGCCTCACCCAGGTGCATCTCGACGGCGATCTCCGCGTTGCTCGCCCCGGCGGCGAGCAGCACCAGCACCTCGGACTCGCGCGGGGTCAGCTCGCGCAGCGCGGCGTCGGCGTCCGGCCCCCGGTGGGCGGTGCCGGTCGGGTCGCCGGGGCGGGCGAAGGCGGAGATGACGCGGCGGGTGATCTCCGGGGCGAGCAGTCCGTCGCCCCGGGCGAGCACCTGGATCGCCTCGACCAGTTCCTCAGGTGTGCCGTTCTTGAGCAGGAAGCCACTGGCCCCGGCGCGCAGGGCGGCGAACAGGTAGTCGTCCCGGTCGAACGTGGTGAGGATCAGCACCGCGGGGGCGCCGGGCCCGTCGTCGGTGATCAGCCGGGTGGCCTCCAGCCCGTTCATCCCGGGCATCTCGACGTCCATCAGCACCACGTCCGGTCGGGTGGCGCGGGCCATGGTGACGGCACGCTCGCCGTCGGCGGCCTCGCCGACCACCTCGATGTCGTCCTCCACCTCGAGGATGACCCGGAAGCCGGTGCGTACCAGGTGCTGGTCGTCGACGAGCAGCACCCGGATCGGCGTACCCGGTGCGGCGCTCACGCCGACCGCCCCGCGGCGGACGTCGCGGACCGCTCGTCGCCGCCCTCGGGTTGCCCGCCCGTCGGCCGGTCCGCGAGCGGGAAGCGGGCGCGGACCCGCCAACCGCCGCCGGCGCGGGGGCCTGCCTCGAGCTCGCCGTCGTGCGCGGTGACCCGCTCGCGCATGCCGATCAGACCGAGCCCGGCGGCGTCGGGCCGCCCGGCCCGCCCGTCGTCGGTCACGTCGACCTCCACCTGGCGGGCGAGGTACCGGACCCGTACGTCCAGCAGGTCGGCGTCCGCGTGTTTGAGGGTGTTGGTGACCGCCTCCTGCGTCACGCGGTAGGCCGCCTGCGACACCGACCCGGGCAGCGCGACGGGGGTGCCGTACACCCCGAGGGTGGCCGTCAGGCCCGCAGCCCGGGCCCGCTCGACCAGCTCGCCGATCCGTTCCACGTCGCCGGCGGTGGGCCGTTCGACGTCGGCGCCGCCGGAGGCGCGCAGCACGCCCAGCATCCGGCGCAGCTCGTCGACGGCCGTGCGGGCGCTCTGCTCGATGGCGGTCAACGCGGTGCGGGCCTTGCCCGGGTCACGGTCGAACACCCGCCGGCAGGCGGACGCCTGCACCCCCATCACCGACACGTGGTGGGCGACCACGTCGTGCAGCTCCCGGGCGATCCGGACCCGTTCGCCGAGCACGGCCCGTTCCCGGGCCTCGCCCTGGGAGCGGCGCAGCTCGTCGGCCTGCTCGCGCAGTTCGTGCTCGCGTCGCGCGGCCACCCAGGCGGTTTCGCCGAAGAAGTACGCGAACCCGAAGACCAGCACGTTGGCCAGGGCGCCGGTGACCATCGCGGCGAGCACCGGCGGCACCGGCCCGACCGCGTCGGCGAACGCGTCGGGCGGGATGTGGTCGATCGTCACCGCGTAGTAGATCCCCAGCCAGGCGAACATCGTGGCGATCACGCCGATCCGCAGTCGGCGGGCCACCTGATGGTCCGGCCCCCAGGCGCCGAGTGTGTAGAGGGCGCAGAACAGCGCCCAGGACGAGAACTGGGTCTCCGGGGCCGACCGTGCCTGCGCGGCGATGAACGCCACCGAGACGACGAGCAGGGTGGCGGCCGGCCACCGGCGCCGCCAGATGAGCGGCAGGGTCACCGCGACGGTCCAGAACAGCTGCTCGGGCCCGGACGGGGGCGGACCCAGCAGGAACGCCCCGGTGCTGCGGGCCAGGGTGAGGCTGACCAGCGCCAGCCCGGTCACCGCCAGCCCGAGCCACAGGTCGTTGCGGCGCTGCTGGGGCGTCGGCCCGGGGCGGCGCCATTCCTCTCGCGGTGCGACGATCCCCATCCCGGAACGATGCCACGTCACCCGCCGTATTGGCAGACCGGAGGGGCCGGTGCGGCCCGGGTCACGTCCACGGCCGGGGGGGGGGGGGGCGGGGGGGCCGCGCGCGCCGCGGGGGGGGGGGGGGGGGCGGGCGCTCTTTGTGGGGTGGGTGCGCTCCCCCCGCCGGGCGTGCGGCCCCCCCCGCGGCGGGGCGGTGGGGGGGGTGTGGGGGGGGGGGGCGGCGGGCCGGCCACCCCGGCCCCCCCCCCCACGGCCGTTGGAGCCGTCGGCGTTCAGCCGGCGGTACAGGAACGGATCTGCGGTCGGGCGCCGCTGTTGCCGTTGAACATCGTGGTGAAGCCGAAGGTGTTGCCGCTGCCGTTGGACCGCATGGTCATGTTGCCGCTGCCGTCCCAGGAGGCGGTGCCGTTCCAGGTGGTGGAGACCTGCTGGGGTGCGGGGATCGCCACGACCACGGTCCAGGTGCCGGCGCCGCTGACAGTCACCGAGGTGTTGTACCGGTCACCCCAGACGTTCGTGGTCGTCGCCGTCGCGGTGCAGCTGCCGCTCGGGGGTGGGGTGGTGGGGCCGCCGGTCGGCGGGGTGGTGCCGTCGGGCGCGACGGCGCGTCCGGTGGACGGGGAGATCATCCCGGGGCACAGGTTGCGGCTGGTGAGGTTGGCCATGATCTGCCCAATGGCGTCCCGGGTGTTCTGGATCCCGTCGTGCATGAGGATGACCTGACCGCTCTGCAGCCGGCCGGCGTTCGACACGATCTGGCTGACGCTGGCGCCGTTCCAGTCCTGGGAGTCCACGTCCCAGATCACCTGACGCATCCCGAGTGACGAGGCGACGGACTGCAGGGTGCCGTTGGTCTCCCCGTACGGCGGGCGGAACAACTGCGGCCGGCTGCCGGTGGCCGACTGGATCGCCGAGCTCGTCTGGGACAGGTCGGACTGCATCTGCGACTGGCTCATCGAGGTCATGTGCGAGTGGTTCCAGCTGTGGTTGCCGACCCACATGCCGGCGGCGACCTGCGCCTGCGCCGCCGACCTGTTGTTCTGCACGTTCTGCCCGACGTTGAACATCGTGGCCCGGACGCCGTTGGCGCGCAGCACGTTCAGCAGCGCGCTGGTGCTGCCGGTCGGCCCGTCGTCGAAGGTCAGGCCGACGTACCCGTTGCAGGTGGCGGCGCTCGACGGGGTGGCGGTGGCGGCGATGACGACGCCGCAGGTCGCGACGGCGGTGGCGAGGACGGCGAGCGCCGTGCGAAGCCGCTTCGGTCCTCCGACCGTGCCGGCGGAGACTCTGCTCATCTGGTGTCCCTTCGGCCATGCCCGGGCGTGCCTGGACGTGCGGCGGCGCGCGGCGGACAGGTGGGTATGGGTGGGACGGTCGACCGACACCCGACGAGGCCCATCGCATCGACCTGAATGAATCGGAGTATTGCAGCGGGATTTCCGGCGCGTCAACAATTTCCGGAAGTGCTCCGGAAGCGTCTGTGTGGGTGCCGGGATCGATCGACCGGGCGTTCCGCAGTGGTCAGATCATGCTGTGCGGACCAGAGGATCATGCACTGACGCACTCATTCGTCAGATGATCCGGAACGCTGTCGAAACTTTCGACGGCTCCCGCAAGCGCGAGTGGCGCGATGGCCGTCGGCCATCGCGCCACAGTGTGTTCCGGGTCCGTCGGGACCGTCCCGACCCGGTCGGTCACCTGAGCCAGGGCAGGCGCCGCACGATGGGGAGTCGGGCCCACACCGTGCCGAGGCCGAGGGTGTCGCCGGCGCCGGTCAGGGCGAGGACGGCGAGGACGGCGGCGTAGATCAGGTGGTCGTCCATGAAGGGGTTGTTCTCCGGAGGCAGCACGGCGGTGAACATGAGGACCAGCAGCAGTCCGCCGGCGACGGCGGCGATCCGCATGCCGATGCCGAGGATCAGAGCCGTGCCGATCGCGGCGAGGCCGGTCATGAAGAGCCAGTCCGCCCAGGCGGCGCCCGCGAAGCTCCGGTAGACGTCGGCGAACGGGCCGGCGACGGCGTTGCCGAGGAAGCCCTTGGTGGGGCTGCCGCCGTCGATCCAGCCGTTCCCGGCCTTGGTGGCGAGGCCGAGCCCGAAGACCTTGTCGATGAACGCCCAGAGGAAGATCCAGCCCAGCGCGATCCGCAGGCCGGCGAGGGTGTACCGGGCAGCCGTGCGGGCCGGGGTCTCGGTGGTGGCGAGGACGCTCGCGGGTGCGTCCACCGGGGTCCCGTTGCGTCCGGTGGTGGTGTGTCGCTGCGCGGTCCGGGGGAGCTGGGTGGCGGTCATGGCGTCCACGTCCTTTCTCGTTCGTCGATGTCGTCCTCATTCCACAGTCCACGGGGGCCGGCGAGCAGTGCCGCCGTACCCGGAGTCGGGGGGACCTTCGGCCCCTGTCCATCGTCGAGATGTTTCGCGGCGGTCACCCCGTTGACACCGCCGTGCTCCGCCCGGAAGCATCAGCGGCAGTCCACCGCCCCCGCCCCTCATCGTCACCCGTTCCATGACAACGATGTCAGGCCAACTCCAAAGGAGAGCGCATGCCCCCTGCGCCCCGACTGGTCGCCGCGACAACCGCGCTCCTGCTGCCCGTGGGAGTCCTCGTCGCCGCGCCGATGGCCAGTGCCGCACCCCCTCCGCCCGGCGCCTTCAGCTCCTCGTTCGAGTCGACCGACCCGCGCCCCGCCGCGAGCACGGTGGAGGTCGGCCGGAACGGAAAACCCGTCCAGGGCAACCTGAGTGGCACCCCCACCACCCTGCCCGGCAGCCTGCTCGACCAGGTCAGCGTGGTGACCGCCAGTGGCGAGAACGCGCCGAACGAGGTCGCCGCCAACCTCGCCGACGACGACTCGTCGACCAAGTGGCTGGTGTTCGACGAGACCGGCTGGGTGACCTACCGGCTGGCGACGCCGGCGACGGTGCTGCGGTACTCGCTGACCTCCGCGAACGACGCCCCCGGCCGGGACCCCCGCGACTTCGTCGTACAGGGGTCGAACGACGGCAGCACCTGGACCGACCTGGACCGGCGTACCGGCCAGACGTTCGGCGGACGCTTCGCCACCAGGGTCTACAGCTTCACCAACCCCACCGCGTACGGCTTCTACCGCCTGAACGTCACCGCGAACTCCGGTGACACGCTCGTGCAGCTCGCCGACTGGAACATCAGCGACGGCTCGGACGTCCGGCCGCCGGCCACCCCGATGGTCACCGAGGTCGGTGCCGGCCCGGAGGGCGGCTACACCACCAGGCCGGGCGTCGGGTTCACCGGCCTGGCCGCGCTGCGCTACGCCGGCGGCGCGGAGGGCGACGGCCGCTCGTACGCCACCAACCAGCTGTTCGACGTGGACATCCCGGTCGGCCCGAAGACCCGACTGTCGTACAAGATCTTCCCCGAGTTCACCAACGGCGACGCCCGGTACCCGTCCACGTACGCCGCCCTCGACCTGCGCTTCACCGACGGCAGCTACCTGAGCCAGCTCGCGGCCGTCGACCAGCACGGCTACCCGCTGACCGCCACCGGGCAGGGCGCCTCGAAGGTGCTCTACGCCGACCAGTGGAACGCGGTGCAGGCCGACCTGGGCGCGGTCGCGCGCGGCAGGACGATCGACCGCATCCTGCTCGCGTACGACAACCCGCAGGCCGCCGGGGTCACCCGCTTCCAGGGGTGGCTCGACGACATCGCGGTGACCCCCTCGCCGGCGCCCATCGACGGCTCGCGGCTGACCAACTACGTCGACACCCGGCGCGGCACCAACTCCACAGGCGGGTTCTCGCGCGGCAACAACCTGCCGATCACCGCGGTGCCCAACGGCTTCAACTTCCTCACCCCGGTCACCGACGCCACCTCCGACTCGTGGGAGTACGAGTACCACCGGATCAACAACGCGGAGAACCTGCCCATGTTGCAGGGCCTCGCGATCTCCCACGAGCCCAGCCCGTGGATGGGTGACCGGAACCAGATGTCGGTGATGCCCGTCGCCGGCGACCGCCCGCTCACCGGTGCGCCGTCCAGCCGGGCCGTCGCCTTCAGCCACGACGACGAGACGGCGCGGCCCGACCTGTACCGGGTCGCGCTGCGCAACGGCCTGACCGCCGAGATGGTCCCCACCGACCACGCCGGCATCATGCGGTTCACGTTCCCGTCCGGGCAGCAGACCGGCAGCCTGGTCTTCCACAACGGGACGTTCACCATCGGCGCGGACGGCACGGTCACCGGCTGGGTCGACAACGGCAGCGGCCTGTCCGCCGGTCGCAGTCGCATGTTCGTGTCCGGCGCGTTCGACCGGGCGCTGACGGCGACGTCCGCGACGTCCGCCACCTTCGACGTCACCACCGAGCGTCAGGTGACGATGCGGATCGCCACGTCGTTCCTCTCCGTCGACCAGGCGCACCGCAACCGCGACCTGGAGGTCACCGGTCGCGGCTTCGAGCAGGTCCAGGCCGCCGCCACGGCGGCGTGGAAGGACCGGCTCGGCCGGGTCGAGGTACGCGGCGCCACCGAGACGCAGCTGGTCACGATGTACTCCAACCTGTACCGGCTGAACCTGTACCCGAACTCGCAGTCGGAGAACACCGGCACCGCCGCCGCGCCCCGCTGGCAGTACGCGAGCCCGGTGTCGGCGCCGACCGGCACGTCCACCGCCACCCGGACCGGCGCGAAGATCGTCGATGGGCAGATCTACGTCAACAACGGTTTCTGGGACACCTACCGGACCGTGTGGCCCGCGTACGCGCTGCTCTATCCGGACGTGGCGGCCCGGATCGCCGACGGGTTCGTCCAGCACTACCGCGACGGCGGCTGGATCGCCAGGTGGTCGTCCCCCGGCTACGCCGACCTGATGACCGGCACCAGCGCGAACGTGGCGCTCGCCCAGGCGTACCTCACCGGGGTCAAGCTGCCCGACCCGCTCGCGGCGTACGACGCGGCGGTGAAGGACGCGACGGTCGCGTCCGGACGCTCCGCGGTCGGCCGTAAGGGCATCGAGACGTCGCTGTTCCTCGGCTACACGCCGACCTCCACCGGAGAGTCGGTGTCGTGGGCGCTGGAGGGCTACATCAACGACTACGGAATCGGCAACATGGCCGCCGCGCTGGCCAAGGACCCGGCCACGCCGAAGTCGGAACGGCGGCGGCTCACCGAGGAGTCCCGGTACTTCCTGGAGCGGGCCCGCAACTACGTGCACCTGTTCGACCCGAAGACGAAGCTCTTCCAGGGCCGCGACGCCGCCGGCACGTTCCTCGCCGGTGACCCGCTGGACTGGGGTGGCGTCTACACCGAGACCAACGGGTGGAACTTCGCCTTCACCGCCCAGCAGGACCCCCGGGGTCTGGCAAACCTGTACGGCGGTCAGAAGGCGCTGCGGGCCAAGCTCGACACGTTCTTCGCCACGCCCGAGAACGCCGACCGCCCCGGCGGGTACGGCGGGATCATCCACGAGATGCTCGAGGCGCGGGCCGTACGGATGGGTCAGCTCGGTATGAGCAACCAGCCGTCGCACCACATCCCGTACATGTACGACGTCGCCGGCGCCCCGGCGAAGACCCAGTCGATCGTGCGGGAGCTGCTGCGCCGCCTCTACGTGGGCAGCGAGATCGGCCAGGGCTACCTGGGCGACGAGGACAACGGCGAGATGTCGGCGTGGTACGTCCTGAGCTCGTTGGGCATCTACCCGTTGCAGGCCGGGTCGTCGCAGTGGGCCATCGGCTCGCCGCAGTTCACCAGGATGACAGTCCACCGCGCGGCCGGTGACATCGTGGTCAACGCGCCGAACAACAGCACCAGGAACGTGTACGTGCAGGGCGTGAGCGTCAACGGCAAGAAGCAGCGCGGCGTGTCGGTGGACGTGTCCACCCTCGCCCGGGGCGGCACCATCGACTTCCAGATGGGCCCCAACCCGTCGTCCTGGGGCAGCGGCAGGAACGACGCCCCTCCCTCGCTGACCAGGGGCGACGACGCGCCGAAGCCGTTGCAGGACACCACCGGCCCGGGTCTCGGCACCGCGACCGCGACCGGTGGGCAGGACGCCGCGACGCTGTTCGACGACTCGTCGACCACGCAGCTGACCTTCGCCTCCGCGACCCCGCAGATCGGCTGGACCTTCCGGGGCGGCAGGCAGCGGCCGAGCTACTACACCGTCACCTCCGGTGCGGCCGCGGGCGATCCGTCGGACTGGCGGTTGCAGGGTTCCAACGACGGCATCACCTGGACCACCGTCGACTCCCGCAAGGACCAGGTGTTCCGCTGGCGCAACCAGACCCGTCCGTTCACCATCGACAGGCCGGGGCGGTTCGCGCAGTTCCGGCTCGCCGTGACGAAGACCGTCGGCGGCGCGCAGACGAACCTCGCCGAGATCGAACTGCTCGCCGGGGGAGACCTCGACCTGTCCGGCGGCGATGTCACGGTCACCGCCGCGGACGCGGTGCGCGCGACGTCCGGCGTACCCGTCTCGGCGCCGCTGGCGACCGTCACCGGCGGCACCGCCAGCGGCTACCGGGCCACCATCGACTGGGGTGACGGCACGCCGGTCACCGAGGGCACGGTGACGCCCAGCTCGCGGGCCGTCTACCGGATCGGCGGTTCGCACACCTACGCCACGCCGGGCTACCACCAGGCGAGCGTCACGGTGACCGACGGCACCAGTCAGAGTTCCGCGACGGTCGGCGTCGACGTGGCGTACGTCCCGAGTTCCGGTCTGGCCGCCGCGTTCGACAACGTCTGCGTCGGCGACGAGGGGGTCCTCGCGGCGGACTGCGACGCCAAGTCGTGGGCGTACTCGCGGGCCGCCCTGGCCGCGGCCGGCGTGACCCAGGGTGAGCGGCGGCAGGTGCCGGGTACGGCGCTGGGGTTCGCGCTGCCGGTGATCCCGCCGGGGCAGCCCGACAACGCCACCGGCAACGGCGCGACGATCGCCCTCGACCTGCCGGCCGACGCCCGGAACATCTCGTTCATCGGCGCCGGCACGCAGGGCAACCAGAGCACCACGGGCACGGCGACGTTCAGCGACGGCAGCACCGCCAGCATTCCGATCCAGATGAGCGACTGGACGTTGGGTGGCAACCCCAACGGCACCCCGTCGTACGGCAACATCGTCGTGGCCAGGTCGGCGTACCGGCTCAGCGGCACGAGTCGGGACGGTGCCCAGCCGTTCCTGTTCGCCACCGCGCCGTACCAGATCCCGCAGGGCAGGACGCTGGTCTCGGTGACCCTGCCGACGCAGACCGGCGACCCGCGCTCGGCGGGCCGGATCCACGTGTTCGCCGTCGCCGACGACGGCACGCCGGCCGCCGCCCTGGCGACCGTCGCGCCGAACGACCAGAGCGCCACCGCCGGGCAGGCCTTCGCGGCGAAGCTCGGTTCGGTGACCGGCGGCGTTCCCGGCGCCACCGGCTACCGGGCCCGGGTCCAGTGGGGTGACGGCACGGTTCCGGACGACGTGACGGTCGGGGCGTCCGGTGCGATGACCGGTCAGCACACCTACGGGCGCGAGGGCACCTACACGGTGCGCGTCACGGCGTGGGACACGCGGTCGAGCAGCACCGGCAGCTTCACGGTGACCGTGACACGGGGCGGGGTCCGGCCGGCGATCGCGCTGGCGGCGTCCGCGACCGTCGGCACCGGGGACGCGATCACCGTCGACGGCAGCGGATTCGCCGCCGGCGAGCGGGTGACCGTCGACGTCGGGACCGACCCGGGGCGGAGCACGACCGTCGCGGCCTCCGCGAAGGGGACGGTGCGGGTCTCGGTGCCGACGTCGGGTGACGCCGCGCCGGGTCGCTACGCGGTGACGGCCACCGGCGCGTCCTCGCGGACACCGGCGACGGCGACCGTCCAGGTCACCGGGGACGAGCAGGCGCCGACCCACCGGCCGCGGGTCGCGTTGCTGAGCACGTCCGGCCCGCGTGGCGCGTCGATCACCCTCGACGGTTCCGGGTTCGCGCCGAACGAGGCGGTCACCGTCACGTTCGGCGACGGCCTCGCGGTCAGCACCGTACGCGCCAACGCCGACGGTGTGCTCGCCGGTGCGGCGTTCAGCGTCCCGGGTGCCGCGACGGCGGGCGCGACAGGTGTGACGCTCACCGGTGCCACGTCGGCGACGACGGTGACCCGACCGTTCACGGTCACTCGGTGAGCCGGAGGTAGTGCAGCCGCGTCGGGCGGGCCGTGACCACGGCCCGCCCGACGCGTTCGTGCCGCCAACCCCCGTCGGATCGGGCGGCCAGGGTCAGGCGGAGCCCGCGGCCAGTCTCAGGTGCCAGCGGGAGCCGTGGTCGGTGAGCCGGACGATCGCCAACGGCTCGACGTCCACCTGCCGGTACGTCGCCAACGGCAGTCCCAGGGCGTGCACGACCGCGACCCGGATGACGAGCGGGTGGGTGACGGCGGTGATCCGCCGTCCGCGTCCGCGCTGGCCGTCCAGCCAGTGGCCGACCCGGCTCCGCAGCGCGGCGACGGACTCGCCACCGTGGGGTGCCGCGTCCGGCGCCGACAGCCACTCGCGCAGTGCCCGGGGCTCCTCGGCGGCGATCTCGTCGAGGGACCGCCCGGTCCAGTGGCCGTGGTCGCAGTCGGAGAGCGCGACCTCGACGGTGGGCGCCAGGCCGAGCGCCTCGGCGGTCTGGAGGGCCGCGAGGGCCGGACTGGACACGCAGACCCGGGTGCGCCCCCGTCGGCCCTCGGCTGGGGCCTGGGCGAGGGCGGCCCGCAGGCCACCCTCGTCCAGGCCGTCGTCCGTGCCGCCGAAGCGGGCCCGCCGCTGGGCGGCGGTGTGACCGTGTGCGACCAGCCGCAGGCTGGTGGCGGTCACCCGGCCGGCGCCGCGGCCGTGGCCCGGCGGTGGCGGTGCTGCATCAGGGCCGCGAACAGCAGGCCGGTCCCGGTCCAGAGCACCACCTGGGTGCCGAGCGAGGCCAGCCGGAAGTCCCACAGCAGGGTCGCGGGGAAGTCGGCCGGCACCTCCTGGAAGGACGGCATGACCACATAGGACACCACAGTCACCAGCAGGAACCCGCCGACTGCCGCCGCGGCGCGCAGCCCCGACGGCGCCCCGGCGTCCACCGCCCGGTAGCCCAGCGAGCCCGCCCAGACCGCCACCAGGCCGAGCACCACCATCAGCAGGTAGGTGACCGTGCGCTGGTTGATGGTCGCCGGGTCGCCGACCGCGGGCGGGTTCGCCGGATACTTGAGGAACGGCACGACGACCGCGCCGAGCAGCGCCGCGCCGGCCAGCGGCAGCCCCGAGCGGCCGTCGTCGTAGGCGCGTCGCCGGCGGGCCAGCAGGACGTACGCGGTGGCCAGCAGGCCACCCATCGCGGCGCCGAACAGGCCGGTGGCGAGGAACAGGCCGCCGCGTTGGACGTCCCGGCCGACCAGGGCGTCCTCGTGGTCGTGCCCGCCGGCCGCCGGCTCGGCGTGCGCCGTCTCCTCGATCGCGATGGCCGCCTCGACGTGGGGTTCGCCGACGGCGTACGCGAACACTCCCGCGAGCAGGCCGGCCACCAGCCCGGCGAGCAGGCCGCGGACGAGGACGGTGACGAAGGCGGGAGCGGTGGGGGTGGCGGTCAGTGGCACGGAACGCCCAGCAGGTGCCGGCCGTCGTGCATGAGTTCGTGCAGGTACATGCCGCTGCGCGAGACCGCGCCCTGGTCGAAGGCGACGAGGTAGGCCAGCAGGGTGAGCGCGGCGACGGTCACCAGGACCATCCACAGCAGACGCGCGGTGCCAGCGGGAGAGACCAACGGCTGGCTGGACGTGGAACTGGACATGAATACACGAACCTCCCCGGGGATGACGCGTCCCCATCGCAAGGCTGCGGACGACCGAGCGTCCTGGCTCGCGGCCTCCGGATGAAGCTGGAGGACCGCTCACAGTGGCGCGACCGCGCCGGATTCACACCGGCTTCCCTCGCGTCGCCGCAGATAGTGGGTCGACGGTAGCGGTGCCGCCCCGGACGGTCAACCCGACCTGGATCGGTGTCCCGTCGACGCCGATGATCGGACGATATTCGTCCTACCAACAGCCGGGACCGCACGGTGTCAGGTGGACGGTCAGGCCCGTCTATGGGGCGTAAAGATATGATGCTTGCCGGGCGTCTGCCACTGGTGACAGGGGCCAAACCGAGCGAGCGAGGTCTGGGTTGAACGTGAGCGCGCCAGGGCGGGAGCCGACGACGCCGGACGAGCCGGCCGAGCGGCCGGGCATCGTCGACGCGCACCACCACCTCTGGGTCCGGGCGCGGCACCCGCAGCCCTGGATCGACCCGGACACCATGGCCGCGATCGACGCCGACTTCACCCCGGTGGACCTCGCCCCGGTCGCGCGCGCCGCCGGAGTCACCCAGACCATCGTCGTGCAGTCCGTCGCCACCCGGACCGAGACGCCCGAGTTGCTGGGGATCGCGGCCGACGATCCCCTCATCACCGGGGTCGTCGGCTGGATCGACCTCACCGCCGTCGACGTCGCGGACCGTCTCGACCGGCTCCGGGCGGGCCGTGGCGGGGAACGCCTCGTCGGGATCCGCCACCTCGTGCAGTCCGAACCCGACCCGGCGTACCTCGACCGTCCGGACGTCCGGGGGGGCGTCGCGGCCGTGGGCGCCGCCGGCCTCACCTTCGACCTGCTGGTACGCGACCACCAGCTGCCGGCGGCCACCCGACTCGTACGGGACCTGCCCGGGACGCGGTTCGTCCTGGACCATCTCGGCAAGCCCACGCTGGGGCGGGCCGATCTGGGCGACTGGCCCCGCGACCTGCGCGCGCTCGCCGCTGAGCCGAACACGACGGCGAAGCTCTCCGGCCTGGTGACCGAGGTGGACGGGCCGACGTGGACGACTGCCGACCTGCGACCCGCCGTCGAGCACGCGCTCGACGTGTTCGGGCCGGACCGGCTGATGTTCGGCTCGGACTGGCCGGTGTGCCTGCTCGCCTCCTCGTACCAGCGCTGGGTCGACGCCCTCGCCGACCTGCTGGCGCCGCTCGGCGACGACGAGCGTGCGGCGATCTGGCGGAGGACCGCCCGCCGCGCGTACCGGCTGCCGGTGTCGTGACACGGCGGATCTCGCGGACGACGGCGAGATGCGCCGACCCTTCGGCGGTCGCGTCACGCTGACGCGCGTCAGGCGATCCCGGCCGTCCACGCCGCGCCGACGCATAGCGATTTGTCGATAGCATGCTCTGGCAGGCGGTGGTCCCGTCGTGGACCTCGGCCGTCGCGGCATGCGCCGGTTTGATCGGACGTATGCGGCTCGTGGCTCGGGTAACGATGCCAAAACATGGCGGCAAGACCTTGGCAACATACGTGAATGCATGGCATGGTAACGCCTGATCGATGGAAACATCCGACCTATCTCGACGGTGATCGGGCTGCCGGTCATGGTCCCCGTGCGGGGTGGCTCGGTTTCTGACAAGCGCCCCGCTCACCGGCGGTGATCCGTCGGGGTGCCGGCGCCACGCTTGGGGAGGTCGGATCCGACGATGAGTACCGTCGAGGCAACCGCCGGCAGGCAGCGTGGCGAGCTCAGCGACTGGTTCCGGGAACGGATCTCGCACGCCGTCTCCGAGTTCACCGCCGCCACCGCGCTCGTCGTCCTGTTCATCGCGCTGAGCTTCGCCAGCCCGTACTTCCTGACCGCCGACAACCTGTTCAACATCGGGGCGCAGACGGCGGTGATCGCCATCATCGCCGCGGCGCAGACGATGGTCATCATCACCAAGGGCATCGACCTGTCCGTGGGGTCGGTCGCCGCGCTCGCCGGCGTCGTCGGGGCGATGGTCGTGCGTGACCTCGGCTTCCCACTCTGGGCGGCGACGGCGGTCGCGCTCGGCGTCGGCGCGCTGGCCGGGTTGGTGAACGGACTGCTGATCACCGTGGCCCGGATCCCGCCGTTCATCGCGACGCTCGGCTCGATGTCGGTCGGTCGCGGCCTGGTCTTCATCATCACCGGCGCGGTCGGCGTGTACGGGCTGCCCCGATCCTTCCAGCTGCTCGGCAACGGCGAGATCATCGGCATCCCGTTCGCCGTGGTGATCACCGCCCTCGTGGCGGTCGGGGTCGCCTTCCTGCTCTCCCAGACCCGCTTCGGCCAGTACACGTACGCGATGGGTTCCAACCTGGAGGCGGCCCGCCGCTCGGGCATCCGGGTGGGCCGGCACCTGACCGGGGTGTACGTGCTGGCGGGCGTGCTGGTCGGGCTCGGCGGCATGATCGCCGCCTCCCGCGTCAACTCCGGTCAGCCCAACTACGGCATCTCCCTGGAACTCGACGTCATCGCCGCAGCCGTCATCGGAGGCGCCAGCCTGTTCGGCGGGCAGGGCCGGATCGTCGGGACGATCATCGGCGCGTTCCTCATCGCCCTGGTCCGCAACGGCGCCGTCCTGCTCGACATCAGCATCCACTACCAGCAGGTGATCGTCGGCCTGATCATCTGGGCCGCCGTCTACTTCGACCAGTACCGCCGCCGGCGGCTGGAATCACGGGGTTGACATGCCATTTCGAGAGTCCGATCGAGGAAGGACACACACCATGGCGCACACCACCACCAGCCGGCGTACCCGAGGTCGCCTCCTGCGTACCCGGGCCGTGCTGGCCGCCGTCGCCGCGACCGCCCTGCTCAGCGCCTGCGGCGGTGTCGAGGTCCGCGACGGGGGCGACGGCGCGACCAAGGACGCGAGTGGGCCACTGAAGCTCGCCGTGGTGCCCAAGGCCGTCGGGGCCGACTACTGGAACACCGTCAAGGCGGGCGCCGAGTGCGCCGCCCAGCGTGCCGGCGACGTCACCGTCCAGTGGGACGGGGTGACCACCGAGACCGACGTCGAGGGGCAGGTCAACCTGATCCAGAACTTCGTCACCAAGAAGGTCGACGGGATCGTCTACGCGGCCACCGACTCCCGCGCGTTGGCGCCGGCCACCGACCAGGCGCTCGGCGCCGACATCCCGGTCGCGATGATCGACTCCGGCACCAGCCCGCAACCGGCGAACGTGCCGCTCTTCGCCACCGACAACAAGGCGTCGGCCGTCGAGGCCGCGAAGTTGCTCGCCACCGAACTCGGCCCCGGCAACCACGACGTGGCGCTTGTCGAGTTCCAGCCCGGGTCACAGACCAACACCGAGCGGGTCGACGGCTTCAAGGCCGGCCTGGCCCAGTACCCCAACCTGAAGCTGGTCGGCCAGCAGCCCAGCCGCAGCGACGTCAACGAGGCGCGGCGCGTCACCGAGAACATCCTCACCGCCAACCCCAAACTCGCCGGCATCTTCGCCGCCAACGAGCCGAGTGTGCTCGGCGCGGCGCAGGCGATCCAGGCCGCGGGCAAGTCCGGCAAGGTCGTCATCATCGGGTGGGACGCCGCTCCCGACGAGATCGCCGGAGTGCGCAACGGCCAGATCTCGGCGCTGGTCGTGCAGAACCCGTTCAAGATGGGCTACTTCGGCGTCGACAAGATGGTCAAGCACCTGCGGGACAAGGCGCCGCTGGCGTCGGCCGACACCGGCGTCACGTTCGTCACCAAGAAGAACATCGACTCGGCGGAGATCAAGGCGGTGCTCGAGCCCAGCTGCGCGAACCCCCCGGTGCAGTGATGGCCACGACTCCCACGGCCAGCGCCGACGTCGACGCGCGGCCACCGGCCGGTGAGCCGCCGGTCCTCGAGGCCCGCGGCATCGTCAAACGGTTCGGGCACGTCGAGGCGCTGCGCGGCGCCGACTTCACAGTCCACCGGGGCGAGGTCGTCGCGCTGATCGGTGACAACGGCGCCGGCAAGAGCACCCTGATCAAGACGCTGTCCGGCGTGCACCCACCCGACGAGGGCGAGATCCGGGTTGGTGGCCGTCAGGTGCGGTTCTCGACCCCCGTCGACGCCAGGCGCGCGGGGGTGGAGACCGTCTACCAGGATCTCGCCGTCGCCGACGACCTGAGCGTCGCCGCCAACCTCTACCTGGGACGGGAGATCCTGCGCTCCGGGCCACTCGGGCGGCTCGGTCTGCTCGACAAGCGGGCCATGCGGCAGGGCGCCGCGGCGGCCCTGGACGAATTGGGCGTACGGATTCCCCGGGTCACCACACCGATCGCCATGCTGTCCGGCGGGCAGCGGCAGTGTGTGGCGGTGGCCCGGGCGATCATCTGGGCGACGAACGTGGTCATCCTCGACGAGCCCACCGCGGCGCTCGGAGTCGTCCAGACCGCACGGGTGCTCGACGTCGTCCGGCGGGCCCGCGACGCCGGCATGTCGGTCGTCCTGGTGAGCCACAACATGCCGCAGGTGCTGGAGATCGCCGACCGGATCGAGGTGCTGCGGTTGGGCCGGCGGGCCGCCCGCCTGCGTGCCGGCGAGGTCACCACCGACGACCTGGTCGCGGCGATGACCGGGAGCACCGGCCCGGAACGGGAGGATCGGTGACGGCGGTCGTGGACGACGGCGGGTCCGGGTCGGCGACGGGGCGTACGCCGCACCTCACCGCCCTGGGGTTCGGCGCCGCGCAGGGGGGCAACCTCTACCGGGCGACGTCCGAGGAGGACTTCGCCGCAGCGGTGGACACCGCGTGGGACGGCGGCATCCGGTACTTCGACACGGCGCCGCACTACGGCCTCGGTCTGTCCGAGCGACGCCTGGGCGCGGCTCTGCGCTCCCGGCCGCGCGACGAGTACGTGGTGTCGACGAAGGTCGGCCGGCTGCTGGTGCCCTCGCCGGAGACCGCGCACCTGCCGGATCCGGAGGGGTTCGCGGTCCCGGCCGACCATCGGCGGGTCTGGGACTTCAGCCGCGACGGCGTACACCGGTCGTTGGAGGCGAGCCTTCGGCGTACCGGCCTGGATCGGATCGACATCGTGTATCTGCACGACCCGGACGAGCACTGGGAGCAGGCCGCGTACGAGGCGGTGCCGGCGCTGGTGGAGCTGCGGGAACAGGGGGTGGTCGGTGCGATCGGCGCCGGGATGAACCAGTCCGCCATGCTGGCCCGGTTCGTGACGGAGACCGACGTCGACGTGGTCATGTGCGCCGGCCGGTTCACCCTGCTGGAGCAGGGCGCGCTTGTCGACCTGCTCCCCGCCGCGCGGGCCCGCCGGGTCGGCGTGGTGATCGCCGGGGTCTACAACTCCGGACTGCTGGCCCAGGAGACCCCGCCGGCGGACGCGGTCTACAACTACCAGCAGGCCCCGGCGGAGGTCATCGAGCAGGCCCGGCGGACGGCGCGGGTGTGTCAGCGGTACGGCGTCACCCTGCCCCAGGCGGCGTTGGCGTTCGTCCGCCGTCATCCGGCCGTGGTCTCGACCGTGGTCGGCATGCGCGACGAGGCGCAGGTGACCGAGACGCTGCGCCGCTCGGCAGCCGAGGTGCCCGATCAGCTCTGGGCGGCGCTGTACGAGGAGGGGCTGCTCGACGCGGGGGCGTGAGCGGTCACGCCCCGCCGTTCTCGCCGTTGGTGTCGGTGTCGTCGGGCAGCTCCTGCAACGACTCCTCCACCCCGATCAGGTGGTTGGCCATCCGGGTGCGGGCCCGCTCGGGATCGCGCGCCACGAGGGCCCTGAGGATCGCGACGTGCTCGTCGTGGGTACGCCGGTCGGCGCCCTCCTCGTGCAGGCTCCGCCACAGCCGCCCGCGCAGGGTGCGCCCGGCGAACGCCTCGATCAGGCCGACGAGCACCGGATTGTCGGCGTGCACCGCGATGATCCGGTGGAAGGCGATGTCGATTTCCATGATGCGTTCGTGGTCCTGCGGTGACCGGCCCGCGATCCGGGCCGCCTCGTCGAGCAGGTCGCCGGCCTGGGCGAGGGCCTCGTCGGTGATCCTGGTCGCCGCCAGCCGGGCGGCCTCGCACTCCAGCAGGCGCCGGACGGTGTGGATGTGCCGGGCGTCGCCCTGGCCCTGGAAGTCCACGACGAAGCCCATCGGCGCCAGCAACTGCGGCGCGTCCAGGTTGGTGATGTAGGTGCCGTCACCCTGGCGGATGTTGACGATGCCGAGGATCGACAGGGCCGACATCCCCTCGCGCAAGGAGCCCCGCGAGACGCCGAGCGACTCGGCGAGGTCCTTCTCGATGGGCAGCCGGTCCCCGGGCTTGAACGTCCCCTCGAGGATCATCCGCTTGATGCCGTTCACCACTTCGTCGGTGCGGGACACGACGCGACTCCCCCTAGCGGCCGGCGGGGGTGGCCGTCCCACCCGCGATGACGTACGGCTGCGGAGATGCCACGGTAGCCGGGTCCGCCGCCGCCCAGTAGTGGCCGTCGGGGAACCGGTACAGCCCGATCGACTCCTGACGCATCCGGGTGGAGTAGCCGGGCTGCTCGGGCAGGACGTAGCCGCTGCCCGAACCGGTGTCCCGTACGACGCAGGGGTCGGTGAAGTGCTCGTGCAGGTGGTCGACGAACTCGGTGACGCGGCCGGTGAGGTCCCCGGAGACCGCGACGTAGTCGAGCACCGAGATGTGCTGGACCATCTCGCACAGCCCGACGCCGCCGGCGTGCGGACACACGGGGACGTCGAACTTCGCGGCGAGCAGCAGCACGGCGACGATCTCGTTGACGCTGGCGAGCCGGCCGGTGTCCAGTTGGCAGAAGTCGATGGCCCCGGCCTGGAACAGCTGCTTGAACATCACCCGGTTGTGGCAGTGCTCGCCCGTGGCGACCCCGATGGGCGCCACGGCGCGACGGACGGCCGCGTGGCCGAGGATGTCGTCGGGGCTGGTCGGCTCCTCGATCCACAGTGGTGTGAACCGGGCGAGGGCGCTGACCCACTCGATGGCCTGACCGACGTCCCACACCTGGTTCGCGTCGATCATCAGGTGGCGGTGCGGGCCGAGGATCTCCCTGGCGATGGTGCACCGCCGGATGTCGTCGTCGAGGTTGGCGCCCACCTTGAGCTTGACGTACCCGTAGCCGGTGTCCACGGCCTCCTGGCACAGCCGGCGCAGCTTGTCGTCGTCGTAGCCGAGCCAGCCGGCCGAGGTGGTGTAGGCGGGGTAGCCGGTGCGGTGCAGCTCGGCGAGGCGGTCGGCCTTGGTGCTCTCCCTGGCGCGCAGGATCGCGAGCGCCTCGTCGCGGGTCAGCGCGTCGGACAGGTAGCGCAGGTCGGCGATGTCGACGAGCTGCTCGGGGGACATGTCGACGAGCAGCCGCCACAGCGGTTTGGCGGCGAGCCGGGCCACCAGGTCCCACGAGGCGTTCAACACGGCCGCCAGGGAGAGGTGGACGACGCCCTTCTCCGGGCCGAGCCACCGCAGCTGCGAGTCGGAGGTGAGCAGGCGGTAGACCGCCCCCATGTCCGCCGCCATCGTCGCCACGTCCAGGCCGACCAGGCGGTGTGCCTGGTGGACCGCCGCGGCGACGACGATGTCGTTGCCGCGCCCGATGGTGAAGGTCAGGCCGTGACCGGCGAGCGGCGCTCCCGCGCTGTCCACGCCGTCGGTGTGCAGGACGACGTAGGCCGCCGAGTAGTCACCGTCCTTGTTCATGGCGTCCGAGCCGTCAGCGGTGAGGGAGGTGGGGAAGCGGACGTCCTCGACGGTGACGGCAGTGATCTGCGGCATGCGCTCCTCGCCCGGCTCGGGGAAAGATCAGATGATGACTGGGAGTGTACGGATGGTCGATCGAGGCCGTCAACGACGTCGATCGACGTCCGGACCCATACATCCGATGTTTCCGGTCGTCACCAGAGGCCGGCGGCGCGGCTCCGTCGCACGTCGGGGAGCTGCGCCGACCGCCCGACGTCGGTCTTCTGTCAGCAGGAAGATTGGATGTTCGCACCGGACGGTCGTGGAGGTGGCCTCGCCTGCGCGGCACCTGCCGCATCCTTCGACCTGATACATCGAATCTATTTGTCAGCTCCGGCCTGGGGCGAGGCCCGGGACGCCGTACTGCCGGTCCAGGACCTGCATGGCGGCGCCCGCCGCGATCACGTCCGCGCCGAGGCTGGACAGGGCGACGTCGGTGACCAGCCAGTCCGCCCGCGGCACCTCGGTGTGCACGGCCTCCCGGACCGCCGCGAGGTAGGCCCGCCGATGCCGCAGCAGGTCGGCGCCCGCCAGCACGACGTGGGCGAGGTCGAGGGTCTGGAGCAGGTTGACCACGCCGACGGCCAGGACCCGGGCGGCCCGTGCGACGTCGCCGGCCTCGACCGCCCGGTTGTGCACGATCTCCAGGCATCCGTTGCGTCCACACACGCAGCGCGGGCCGTCGAGGTCCACGACGGTGTGGCCGAACTCGCCGGCGTTCGTGTGCGCGCCCCGGTGGGCCGCGCCACCCAGCCAGAAGCCGCCGCCGATGCCGGACTCGACCATGATCAGGGCCGCGTCGCCGAAGGTCCCGCCGTGCCGCCACGCCTCGGCCGTGACCCCCGCGGTGACGTCCTTGTCCAGGTGGACCGGCAGGCCCAGGTGCGCCTCGGCGAGCTCGCGCAGCGGTACGTCGTGCCAGTGCCGCAGACCGTGGGCGTCCCGGACCAGGCCGTTCTCGTGATCCAGCGGGCCGATCATGCCGATACCGACCCCGGTGAGCCGACCCCGCAGCTCGTGGCCTGCGGTGATCGCGTCGACGCCGGTGCGCAGGGCGTGCAGCAGATGGTCCGGGGTGAAGTCGCGGGGGAGCGGGCTGACCGCCGAGTGGTGCACCGCGCCGGCCAGGTCGACGAGCACCAGCCGCAGTGTGCGCCGGGCGACGTGCGCGCCGACGGCGTACCGGCTGTCGGGGACCAACTCGTAGATGACGGCGGGTTTGCCGATCCCCGGACGGCGGACGCCGGCGGACCGGATCAGGCCGTCGGCGGTCAGCCGGGCGATGACCTTGGAGACCGCCTGCGGGGTCAGGCCGGTCGCGGTGACGACGGTGGACCGCTCGAACGTCGGCAGGGTACGCCCCACCGCCATCACCAGCGCCTGGTTGTAGCCGCGCAGGAACGTCACGTCGGCTGTGGTGCGCGTCATCTCGACACCCTATTACGCAACGCTGTTGCTAAATTCTTCCGGTGGATGGACTGAGCAGAAATCGACGCCTCGCGGCGGTGGCCGCCCTGGCCCTGGGCGGGGTGGCGGTCGGCCTGACCGAGTTCGTGGCGATGGGCCTGCTGCCCGACATGGCGCGAGGCCTGCTCCCGCGGGAGTACGCGCTGTCGCCGTCCGACGCGGTCGCCCGGGCCGGCTGGATGATCACCGCGTACGCGCTCGGCGTGGTCGTGGGCGCTCCGCTGATCGCCGCGCTGAGCGCACGACTGCCCCGCAAGAAGCTGGTGCTCGGGCTGCTCGTCCTGTTCGCCGTCGGCACCGTCGCGTCGGCGACCGCTCCGACGTTCGACCTGGTGCTTGTCGCGCGGTTCGTCGCCGCGCTGCCGCACGGCGCGTACTTCGGGGCGGCGGGTCTGCTCGCGGCGGCCCTGCTGGGCCCCGGCAACGAGGCCCGTGGCTTCGCCGCCGTGCTCAGCGGGCTGACCGTGAGCAACGTGGTCGGCGTACCCCTGATCACCCGGCTCGGGCAGTCGGTCGGCTGGCGTACCGCGTACCTGGTCATCGCGGGGGTCTTCCTGCTCACCCTGCTCGCGGTCCTGGCGGTCGTCCCGGAGGTCGCCGCGGCCGTGGAGAGCTCGCCGGCCGCCGAGCTGCGGGCCCTGCGGACCCGGCAGGTGTGGCTCGTCGCGGCGACCGGGGCGGTCGGGTTCGCCGGCTTCTTCGCGGTCAACACGTACATCGCTCCGGTCACCACCGACGTCGCCGGCCTCGCCGCCGCGACGGTGCCGTGGGCGCTCGTCGCGGTGGGCCTGGGCATGACCGTCGGCAACGCGCTCGGCGGCTGGCTCGCGGACCGGGACCTGCGCCGCAGCATGATCGTCGGCTTCGTCGCGATGATCGTGAGCATCACCGTCTTCGGTCTCGTCGCGGCGAACCCCGTCGGCCTGTTCGTGGGGGCGTTCCTGGTCGGCGCGACGAGCCTGTACCTCGGGCCGGTCCTTCAGGCACGCCTCATCACCGTCGCCCCGGGCGCCCAGCTCATGGGCGCCGCCATGAACCAGTCGGCGATGAACATCGCGAACAGTCTCGGCGCGGCCCTGGGCAGTGTCGCCATCGCCGCCGGCTTCGGCTACCTCGCGCCGGCCTGGGTCGGTGTGCTCCTGGCCGTGCTCGGGTTGGGCCTGGCCGGTGTCAGCTTCACCGTCGAGCGCCGCTCGCGCACCCCCGAGCCGGTCCCCGTCGCAGGCTGAACCGCCCGTGACGGCCGTCACCGACACGCCCGACACCGAGATGTGGGGTGTGACAACTCTGCTGTCCCTATATATGGTGTCGAGCGCAGCTGGTTCGGCCGCTCATCCACAGTGGTCGAGGCAAGAGGGAACCCGGTGGGAATCCGGGACTGTCCCGCAGCGGTGAGTGGGAACGACCGCCGTCATCAGCACTGGGCCGCGACGCGGCCTGGGAAGCGACGGCCAGTAGGGGACCGGCGAGACCGGTCACGCCCGCGAGTCCGAAGACCTGCCAGCGCGCCGTACGCCCGCACCCGGGCGCACGGCGGTCCGAGGCCGCGTGGGACGGCCGACGCCACCTGACCCGCGCCGTGCCGGCGTGGTGTCCGCCGGTGTCTGCCCCCTCGCGTCCGGACCAACAGGTCTCGAACTCTCCGAGGAGCGAGTGGTGACAGTCACCGAGGTAGTCCCGTCCGCCGGCGACACGGCACCGCGCCGGACGCAGATGCGGGTCCGCAAGCGCGACGGCGCCACCGAACCGGTGGACGTCAACAGGATCGTCCGGGCGGTCGAGCGCTGGTCCGACGACCTCACCGACGTCGACCCGCTGCGGGTCGCGACCCGCACGATCAGCGGCCTGTACGACGGCGCGACCACCGCCGAACTGGACCGGCTGTCCATCCAGACCGCCGCCGAGATGATCGGCGAGGAGCCGCAGTACTCGCGCCTGGCCGCCCGACTGCTGTCCGGGTACGTCGACAAGGAGGTCCGCCGGCAGGGCGTCACCTCGTTCAGCGCGGCCATCCGCACCGGTCACGCCGAAGGACTGATCGGTGACGACACCGCCGCGTTCGTGGCCGCGCACGCAGCGACGCTCGACGCCGCCGTCGACCCGGACGGCGACCGGCGGTTCGAGTACTTCGGCCTGCGCACGGTGTACGACAGGTACCTGCTGCGGCACCCCAGCACCCGGCTGGTGCTGGAGACCCCGCAGTTCTGGCTGCTGCGGGTGGCCTGCGGCCTGTCCAGCACACCCGACGAGGCCGTCGACTTCTACCGGCTGATGTCCAGCCTGGCCTACCTGCCCAGCTCGCCGACGCTGTTCAACTCCGGCACCCGGCACACCCAGATGTCCTCCTGCTACCTGGTCGACTCGCCGCGCGACGAGTTGGACTCGATCTACCAGCGGTACGCCCAGGTCGCCAACCTGTCCAAGTTCGCCGGCGGCATCGGCATCGCGTACTCCCGGGTCCGGTCCCGGGGCGCGCTGATCCGCGGCACCAACGGCCAGTCCAACGGGATCGTGCCGTGGCTGCGGACCCTCGACGCGAGCGTCGCCGCCGTCAACCAGGGCGGCCGGCGCAAGGGCGCGGCCTGCGTCTACCTGGAGCCGTGGCACCCGGACATCGAGGAGTTCCTGCACCTGCGGGACAACACCGGCGAGGACGCCCGGCGCACCCACAACCTCAACCTGGCCAACTGGATCCCGGACGAGTTCATGCGCCGGGTCGAGGCCGACGGGATGTGGTCGCTCTTCGACCCGCACGAGGTGCCGGAGCTGCCCGACCTGTGGGGCGAGCGGTTCGACGCCGCGTACCGGGCCGCCGAGGCGCAGGGCCGCTTCGTGCGGCAGGTCCCGGCGCGGGAGCTGTACGCGACGATGATGCGCACCCTCGCCCAGACCGGCAACGGGTGGATGACCTTCAAGGACGCCGCGAACCGGCTGTGCAACCAGACCGCCGACGACGGCAACGTGGTGCACCTGTCCAACCTGTGCACCGAGATCATCGAGGTGTCCAGCGACGCCGAGACCGCCGTGTGCAACCTCGGCTCGGTCAACCTCGCCGCCCACCTCGCCGACGGTGACCTGGACTGGGAACGGCTGCGCGCCACCGTACGCACCGCCGTGACGTTCCTCGACCGGGTCATCGACATCAACTACTACCCGACCCCGCAGGCGGCGGCGAGCAACCCGCGCTGGCGCCCCGTCGGGCTCGGGCTGATGGGCCTTCAGGACGTGTTCTTCGCGCTGCGGCTGCCGTTCGACTCCCCGGCCGCGCGGGAACTGTCCACCCGGATCAGCGAAGAGCTGTACCTGACCGCGCTGGAGACCTCCGCCGACCTGGCCCGCCAGTTCGGCGCGCACCCGGCGTACGCGCAGACCCGCGCCGCGCGCGGCCAGCTCCAACCCGACCTGTGGGGCGTCGAGGGTACGCAGACCGCCCGCTGGGCGGCGCTGCGCGAGCGGGTCGAGGCGTACGGGCTGCGCAACTCGCTGCTGGTGGCGGTCGCCCCGACGGCGACAATCGCGTCGATCGCCGGCTGCTACGAGTGCGTCGAGCCGCAGGTGTCCAACCTGTTCAAGCGCGAGACCCTGTCCGGGGAGTTCCTCCAGGTCAACACCGCCCTGGTCCGCGAGTTGAAGGCCCGTGGCCTGTGGACCGAACCGATCCGCTCGGCGATCAAGCGCGCCGAGGGCTCGGTGCAGGACATCGCGCAACTGCCGGCCGGCGTCCGGGAGCTGTTCCGCACCGCCTGGGAGCTGCCGCAGCGGGCGTTGATCGACCTGGCCGCCGGCCGCGCGCCGTTCATCGACCAGTCCCAGTCGCTGAACCTGTTCCTGGCCTCACCCACCATCGGCAAGCTCTCCTCGATGTACCTGTACGCCTGGAAGGCCGGCCTGAAGACCACGTACTACCTGCGGTCGCGCCCCGCGACCCGCATCCAGCAGGCGACCGTGGCCGTCGTCGCGCCCGTCGCGTCCCTGGCCGTCGGCACGGCCGACGCCGAGGCGCTGGCCTGCTCGCTGGAGAACCCCGAGTCGTGCGAGGCCTGCCAGTGACCGCCACCGACGCCACCACCGACCCCGGCACCAGAGACACGAGGACCACGCACATGCTGCTCGACCCCGGGATGGACCTCACCCTGCGCCCGATGCGCTACCCGCACTTCTTCGACCGGTTCCGCGACGCCATCCGCAACACCTGGACCGTCGAGGAGGTCGACCTGCACGCCGACCTCGCCGACCTGGACAAGCTGTCACCGGCCGAACGGCACCTGGTGAGCCGTCTGGTGGCGTTCTTCGCCACCGGCGACACGATCGTCGCCAACAACCTGGTGCTCAACCTCTACCAGCACGTCAACAGCCCCGAGGGTCGCCTCTACCTGTCCCGGCAACTGTTCGAGGAGGCCGTGCACGTCCAGTTCTACCTCAACCTGCTGGACACGTACGTGCCCGACGAGACCGAGCGGTTCGCGGCCTTCGCGGCCATCGAGAACATCCCCTCCATCCGCCGCAAGGCCGAGTTCTGCTTCCGCTGGATCGACTCCCTGAACGATCTGCGGGAGCTGCGGACCCGCGAGGACCGGCGGACGTTCCTGCTCAACCTGATCTGCTTCGCCGCCTGCATCGAGGGGCTGTTCTTCTACGGCGCGTTCGCGTACGTCTACTTCCTGCGCTCCCGGGGCCTCCTGCACGGGCTGGCGTCCGGCACCAACTGGGTGTTCCGCGACGAGTCCATGCACATGGCGTTCGCGTTCGACGTCGTCGACACGGTACGCGCCGAGGAACCCGACCTGTTCGACGACGACCTCGCCCACCAGGTCCGCCTGATGCTCACCGAGGCCGTCGAGTGCGAGGTCCAGTTCGCCGAGGACCTGGTCGGCCAGGGCGTACCCGGTCTGACCCTCACCGACATGCGGGAGTACCTCCAGCACGTCGCCGACCGGCGCCTCGCCCAGCTCGGCATCGACGCGCACTACGGGTCGGCGAACCCGTTCGCCTTCATGGAGTTGCAGGACGTGCAGGAGCTGTCGAACTTCTTCGAGCGGCGGGTGTCCGCGTACCAGGTGGGGGTGAGCGGCACGGTCGCGTTCGACGACGACTTCTGACAGCCGCCGGTCCTTGATCACTTGACGCTGAGCAGTCGTCGACGAGCTGATCTGACTACCGAGCATCAAGTGATCGAGGAGCCGGCATGAGCACGGGCGGCAGGTCCCGGCGAAAGCCGGTGGCCGCGATCTGCCGCGGCCCTGCCCCAGCGACCTTCCGGCCTTCCGCGCCACGATGGTCGAGGAGTTCGCCGAGGGTGAACACGTCCGCCGGAGGGCGACCGCCTGACCGGATGGGGCTCAGGGCCGGGAGGATCAGCCCAGCCCTGAGGGGCCACGGCCGAGCATCGGTCGTCGGCGACTTGTCGCCTCGACGCAGCCCGATCTGGTGATTGCCCGGGGTTTACCCCGCGTGACCCGGTCGAGCCGGACCGCATGACGGGTGGAGCAGCGATCGGGACGACCGGCGCGGGGACGGGTGCTGTCCGTCAGGCGTGCCCTGTGGTCGCTGGCCGTCGGTGTCGTCGCCGGGACGGTCAGCGCGCTGATCGGGGCACCGGAGTTGACGCCGCTGGTGATCTGGACGATCGCGGCGGGCACGATCCTCGTCTGGGTGTGGCGGGCCTGCTGGTCGGCGAGCCCGGGGCGTACCGAGCAGCTTGCCGAGGCGGAGCAGCACTCCCGTTCCACCGATGCGGCGATCCTGATCGCGTCCGTCATCAGCCTCGTCGCCGTGGCCGAGGCGCTCATCCGCGCCTCGAACAAGCAGGACATGGTGGCTGTCACGCTGGTGATCCTCGGCGTCGTCGCGGTGGTCCTGTCGTGGGCGCTGGTGAACACGGTATTCGGGCTGAAGTATGCCCGGCTGTACTACCTCGACGATGGCGGCATCGACTTCAAGCGGGATGATCCACCGGCGTACGCCGACTTCGCGTACGCCGCCTTCACAATCGGCATGTCCTACGCCCCGAGCGAGAACGAACCGAGCAGCACTCGCGTGCGCCGGGTCGCGCTCGGGCACGCGCTGCTCTCGTACACCTTCGGAACCGGCATTCCACCCGCGCCTGCGGGCCGCGATGCACGCCTGTCTGGGGCTGGGGGTCGGCGTCGGCTGGCTCGTCAGGGACGTCTTCCCGCCCCACTCCACGGGTGACACCGTGCTCGGCGCCGTGGTCAGGGGCGTGCTGGCGGCCGGTCTCGTCACCGCACTGCTTGTCGCCTTCCGGTACGTGCGACCCGTCCGCGACGAGGCCGCCCGCTAAGGGGCGACGGCCGTCGCGGGCGGCATTCAGGGGTGGCTCGGTGGAAGACCTGACACCAGGATCAGGGGTCGGACCGGGGCATCGCCGGAGGTCTGGTGGCCGCCGGTGGCCAGATGATGGCGGGCATGAGACACGCTGCGCTCTCCGTGGTCGCCGGGCCGGCCGGCATCATCGCCTATGGGCTCATCCGCCTGTGGGGGCGGTCCGACGACGTGTACGGCCCCGGGCTCGACTGGCAGGCCGCGCACCTGGCCGGCCTCGCCGGCATGGTGTTCTTCGTGCCGGCCGTCCTCGCGCTGTCCCGCCTGCTGCCCCGCAGCCGGTGGCGCAGCGCCGTGGTGGGGCTGACGCTGGTCGGGCTCGGTGCCACGATGGTGCAGTTCGGGGCCGACATCGTGGAAGGGCTGCTGGCCGAGGACCGGGCGGAGATGTCGGCGCTGAGCAGGGACTTCAAGGACATCCCCGGAGTCGGGATCGCCTTCTACGACGTCGTACCCCAGATGTTCTTCCTCGGGCTGCTCGTCCTGACCGGCATGCTGGCGGCCCGGCGGCTGGTGCCGTGGTGGAGCGTCCCGCTGCTGCTGGCGGGCATCGTGCTGCCCGTGGTCACCCTCGACCTGCTGCCGGTCGGCGGCCTGCTCATGCTGGCGGCGTTCGCGCCGGCGCTGCCGGCCCTGCGACGCGCGGCGGCACACCAGGAGCCGTCCCCGACCGTCCGCTGAGGACCACCGGGTCCAGCCTGCCGGTCGGCGGGGTGGTCGAGCGGGCATCGCTCTCAGTCCGGCATGCCGGCGCACGTCGTCCCGTCGATGGTGCAGGCCGTGGGGGAGGCGCCGACCGTGGCGCCGTTCACCCGGAACGTCACCCGCACCGACGCGCCGGCGGGCACCTGCCCGGCGTCGTCGTCCGGCACGAACGTCCACACCGCACCGTCCTGCACGGCCCGCGCACCCTCGACCTGACTGACCCGCAGCGACTCCCGGGGCAGGGTGACCGCCAGCGTCCAGCGCGGCACCGGAACCCGGCCCGGGTTGCTGATCGTCACGCTGGCGCCGTAGCTGAGCAGCGCCGTGTCCGCGATGGCGAACTCCGCGCCCAGCGCCGCTGGTACAGGAGCCGTCGTCGAGGCGGACGGGGTCGGGCCGCCGGTGGACGGACCGGCGGTCGGCGGCGCGGTGGGTGTGCCCGACGGTGCCGGAGGCGCGGTGGTGACCGCCGGGATGGCGTGCGCCCGGGGCGTGCCGGCCGGCGGCGTCCCGACCTGGTCGACCGGCGGCGGCGGGTTGAGGGTCACCGGCGCCAGCTTCTCCGGCGTCCGCAGCACCACGATCACCGAGACCGTCGTCGCGACCAGCACCCCGAGTGCCGAGACCACCGCGACCCAGGTGGCCCGCGAGACGTCGCTGCGACCGGTGAGCACCCGCCGTGTGGCCGATGCGACGGCCACGACCCGGTCCAGCACAATGATCGCCACGGTACGACGTGGCTGCGGCGGTGGTGCCGGCACTGCCCTTCTCCCCCTCACATCGTCACCGGGCGCGCGGACGCGGTCCGCCCGGTCGCTCACAGAGCGCGGAGCCCGACGAGTATCGACTCGAGCAGCTCCGCGGACGGCAGCTCCGACAGCGTCGGCGGCTCGTGCGTCTCGATCAGGCCCGCCGCGAGCAGGTCACCGAGGAGCACCCGGACGGTCCCCAACGGCAGGTCCAGTTCGGCGGCGACCTCGGCCACCGACACTGGATGGTGGCACAACCCGACGATCCTCGCCTGTTCGGGGAAGAGGGGTGTCCGCCCGGTGGCCGCCCGCCGGGCGACGACAAGCGAGATGAGGTCGAACTGGCCGCGATCGGGCGCCGTACGCCCGCCGGTCATCGTGTACGGCCGCGCCACCGGCCCGGCGTCGTCGTCGTACCACGCCTCGTCAGCGGAGCCGTTGGTGGACACCAGCGTCCCCGCTCCGCACCGAGGAGGCCGGTTCCAGGCTGATCGGCAGGTGCCGTTCGGCCTGCCCGACGAAGAGCGCCACCTCGTACGCCATGTCGCCGACCTCGGCGTCGTCCCCGGCGATCCGCACGGTGAGGATGGTCCCGTTGCGGATGGTGGCGACGAACAGGAACGCCCGCGACATCTGCACCACGATCTGACGCAGCTGGCCCGCGTCGCAGGTGCGGGTGGCGGCCAGCCCCAACGCCAGCAGACCGGCGACGACACCGGAGATCTGCTCGGCCAGCTTCGCGCCGACGTGGCGGGAACCGCCCAGGGGCAGGCCGTCGGCGGTGTCCGCCTGCGACAGCGCCACCTCCAGGGCGAGCAGGTCCGTGAAGGCGGGGCCGGCCGCCAGCCGCTGCTGCCCGACCGGCAGGGCCGCGACCGCCTCGCCGAGCGCGTACCGCCGGTTGATCACCAGCGCGAGCAGTCGACGCCGCTCGTCGCGGTCGAACCGCGCGCCGGCGAGCGCCGCGCTGACCAGCGTGTCCTCCCTGGCGAGCAGTTCGCGGGCGCGGGCCAGCGCGATCACCGTACGGGTGTCGGCGGCCAGGTCGCTCTCGTACGCGCCCCACTCGGGGCCGTACACCGCGAAGGCGGCGTCGACGAGCTGGTCGTACCCGTCGACGACTCCGGCACGGTCGAGCCGCCCGGCGTCCACCTGGGAACGGACGGTGCCCAGGCCGTTCAGCCGCCGGACCAGCTCGTCGGCCCGGTCCCGGACGGCGCCTGCGGTGAGCAGTCGGAGGTCGTGGCCCACGGTGAAGGCGCGGACCTCGGCCGCCGCCCGGTCGGTCCCCCCGCGTGCCGCCGTCAGCGCGGGATCCGCCGACCCGGGCCGGGCGATCGTCTCGACGGTCAACCGGCGTTCGGTCTGCACACTCAGGACCAGCCGGTCGATGGGCTGGCCGAGCGTTTCGGCCAGGGCCCGCACCCGCAGCAGGTCGGCCGCGTCCTGACCGGTCAGGTAGGCCGCGTACGACCAGAGCGTGAGCAGCACGGCGGCCAACGCGACGAGTCTGGCCCGGATCCCTGGTCGGGTCATCGGGTCGACCGGCGTGGCCACGGCTGCCCGGCCGTGTGGCTGGCCCGGTCGGCGACGACGGTCCGCAGCAGCGCGAGCAGTTCCGCGCGGTTGGCGCAGTTGAGCCGGCTGCGCATCCGGGCCACGTGGTGCTCGACCGTCTTGGCCGAGATGAAGAGCCGGTCGCCGATCTCCCGGTAGGTCAGGCCGGCCAGGACCAGTTCGGCGACCTCGTACTCGCGGTCGCTGAGTCCCGGTCGGGTCGGCCCGGCGATGGCGTCGGCGACGTGCGCGGCGCCCTCGCCGGCTGCCGGCCGCTGCCCGGCGTCGACGCCGGCCGGGCGGCCCTGCAACGCCCGCGCGCATTCCAGCAGCGTGGTCATGGCCCTGCGGTCGGCGGTACGGATCGCGGCCTGCCCGGCGAGTCGGGCGCCGTCCCACCACAGGCCGGTGTCGTGCAGCCCGCGGGCGGCGGCCTCCACCCGCACCGGGTCGACCGCGCCGCGCAGCACGTCGACCCAGCTCTCGGCCGCCGCCGCGACGACGGCGGCGTACCGGCTGTGGCCGGCGGCGGCGAGCAGCGCGGCGACCCGGTCGTCGGCGACGGCCGGCTCGTCGGCCAGGATCGCCGCGTGCAGGTCGCTCCAGTGCAGCGGCACACTCCACAGTGGCGGGTCGCCCAGCCGGTCGAGCAGGGAGCGGCCCTCGCGCAGGTACGGCTCCAGGCGGGCCAGGTCACCGAGCCGCGCACCGGCGATGGCGAGTTCACCAAGTGGCAGCAGCGTGAACAGGTCCACCGGGTGCCGCACCACCGCCTCCAGGGCCTGCCCCCAGCCGCTCTTGAGCGCGCCGAGGTCGCTGTTGCGCCGGGCGATGCCCATCCGCAGCGCGGCGGCGAAGAGCAGATCGCGGGACTCCAGCGCCCGCCCGTCGGCCGTGGTGGCGGCGAGACGGTCCGCGGCGGCGGCCGTCTGACCTCGGACCATCAGGATCCACGCCTGCAACAGGCGGTGCCGGCGGGTCATCAACGGGCCGCCGACACCGGCCGCCAGCGCCCGGTGCAGGACCCGTTCGGCGATCTCCAACTCACCGCAGTGCACCGCGGTCAGGGCAGCCAGCGCCGCCGGGCTGTCCGGCAGGAGCGCCGCCCGGCCGTCCGGCTCCAGCAGGGCGGCGGCCTGCACGAGCGCGGAGAGCGCGGCGGTCGGGGGGCCGGTGACGCTCTCGCGTACCCCGTCGGCCATCAGCCGGGCCGCGCTGGCCCGCAGGGTGGGGGGTTCGCCGGCCGGGTCGTCGGCCGGCGCCTCGCCGGCGGCGGCCAG
This sequence comes from Micromonospora sp. NPDC005298, assembly GCF_040607375.1. Classification (NCBI taxonomy): domain Bacteria; kingdom Bacillati; phylum Actinomycetota; class Actinomycetes; order Micromonosporales; family Micromonosporaceae; genus Micromonospora; species Micromonospora sp. NPDC005298. The sequence goes on along the minus strand of NZ_JBEXGP010000002.1, from coordinate 745,824 downwards.
GTCACCACCGGCCAGCCCGCCGACGGTGGCGAACGCGACCGACGAGGCGTCGCCCGACCACCGGTACAGCTCCACGCTGCGACCGACGTGCCCCCGGTGCGCCAGCGCCGTCGCGGCCACCACGGCCGCCTCGGCGCGTTCGGCCGGCGGGGCGGTGGCCAGCAGCCGGTCGGCCAGGCGCAGCGCGTCGTCGAGGTTCCCGGCGAGGGCCGTGGCGAGCGCCTGCCGGGCGCTCGCCGGCGCGCCGGCCGCCGTGGCCGCCGCGAACAGCTCGGCGGCGAACGCCGGCTCGTCGGCCAGCGCCTCCGTGGCGGCGGCCGTCAGGGTCGTGGCCGGACAGTCGGCGAGCGCGCCGACCGCCCGCAGGGAACGGACCAGCGGCAGGACGGCGCCGCCGCGGGCGAGTTGCAACTCGGTGAGCCGGCGCCACACGGCGGCGCGGTCGGTGGCCGGGCTGAGCGCCGTGACGACCCGCCGGACGAGCGGCGCGAGTCGGCCGTCGGCACCGATCAGCCCCGCCGCGCGGGTGGCGGCGATCAGCTCGTCCACGGCCTCCGGTTCCTGGTCGAGCAGGGGGCCGAGCATGCTCACCGGCAGGGGGACGCCCGCCGCGACCGCGAGCAGCAGGCGCCGCACGGCGGTGGGCTGGGCGTCCAGGTCCGGACCGAACTCCAGCAGGACCGGCCGGGGTGGCTCCACCGGAGTGCTGGTCGGGGCGTCCCCGCCGGCCAGCCCACGGGCCAGCCGCTCCACGTCCCGGGGCACCCCGGCGGTCTGCGTGTGCACGAAGTCCACCAGGTCGCCGCGGCCACCCAGCTCCGGCACCGTGGCGAGGTAGGCCGCGGTCAGCTCCCGGGTGAACGGGCCGAGCAGCACCGCCTGCCCGTCCCGACGCAGGACGTCGGCCAGGTCGGTGAGCGCCGCCGAGCGGGGCCACGGACGGTACGCCACCACGAGCCGGTGCCGGCGGCCGGTCACCAGGCGCAGCAGCGCGTCCAGGCGTGCGTCGTCGAGCAGGTGCGCGTCGTCGATGAGCAGCAGCGCGTCCGGATCGACGGTCTCACCCGGCGCGGGGGCGCTGGTGCGGACGGTCACCCCGGCCCGCTGGTGCGCGCGGGCCACCTCGGCCAGCAGCGCGGTCTTGCCGTGCCCGCCCGGCCCGGTCACCCCGACGGCGAGCGGACCCCGGGGGTCCCGCCCGACGAGGTCCAGGAGGGAGCCGGCGCCCCCGCCGAGCAGTCGGGACTCGGCGACGTCGTTCATGATCATTGCGGTCATCCTTCGCGTCCCCGGCTGAGGCTCAACGCCAGACGAGACGCCTTCGGCAGGTCCAGTGGGAGGATCCGGACCGGCGGACGGGGAGGCGGGTCGGCCGGGACCGGGGTGTCGTGGTGCGCGCGGCGTGGCACCGGGAGGGTGGCCCGCGCGGAAGCCGCCTGCCCGCGTACCGGAGCCGGGCCGCCCACCGGAGCGGGCCGGCGCGGCGACACCACCTGGCAGGCGGCCATCGCCGCCCCGGTCGCGGCGGTCACCTGCGAATCCGGCTGCACCTCCACGGGCACCGACAGGGCCGCCCCGATCAGCTCCGCGACGAGCGGGATACGGGCGGAGCCGCCGGCCAGCAGGACGGCGTCGAGCTGCGCCGGCCGCCGGTCGGCGCCGTGCACCGTCCGGAGCAGGAGGTCGACGGTGGCCTGCACGGTCGGTCGGATCATCTCCTCGAACTGTGCCCGGGTCACCGGAATCCGCGCGGGGCCGCCCGGCAGGCTCACCACCACGTCCGCCGACAGGTCGACGGTCAGCTCGCGCTTGACCCTGGCGCACTCCGTCCGCAGGGCGCGCAGGGCGGCCTGGGTGCCCCGGCGCGCGCCGGCCGCCAACTCCCGGGCCAGCACGGTACGCACGTGCGTGGCCAGCGCCTCGTCGAAGTCCGCGCCGCCGATCGGGTCGAGACCCTGCGGGGTGCCGAAGCCCTCGTACGTGCCGCGCGAGGTCCGGCGCACCAGCGCCGCCTCGAAGCTGTTGCCGCCCAGGGCGTAGACCGCCGCCGTCGTACCGGCGAACCCACGGGCCGCGTGGCTCTCGGCGACCGTCACCGTGCGGGGCAGGAGCGTCACGTGCCGCAGGCCGAGGTCGGACAACGCCCGGTGCAGCAGATCCCGCCGGTACGGGCGCCAGGCGGCCGGGTGACTGAGAACGATCGCCTCGGCCGGCGCCCCCTCCAGGGCGTGGACCCGGTCCACCACCCACCCCGCCAGCTCGGCGGTGAGTGTCTGCGGCGCACACGCCTCACCGCCGAGCAGCAGGGGCACGTCGTCGCCGACCCGCCGGACGAAGTCCCGGGTGGTGCGGCTGCCGTCGTCGGTCGGCGGCTCCCCGACCCGCAGCGAGCCGTCCTCCGACAGGTACAGCACCGACGGTACGAGGTGCGAGTCGGCGCCCAGCCCGACGGGCTCCGGACGCGTCCAGGTCGTGCCGTTACGCCGTGCGACGGCGGCAGCCGTGTTGGTGCTTCCGATGTCGATCCCCAGGACGTACCGCATCCGTCTCTTCTCTCCCCGTGAGGTGGCCGGTCGGTGGGCGCTGGCGCCGACGACCACCCCCGGCGAACCCCCGTGGGCTCCTACGTTCGTACCAGAGATCGCGCCCTGGTCGGGACCCTAATCTGGCCGGGACGGCTTCCCCCTGTCCCCCTAACGTACGAAGCGGTGAAGCCCCTAGTTCAGCCCGACCGGATGCGGGCCGAGCCCCGATGTCCGGGGATGCCCCCGGCCGTAGCGTTCCTGTCGACGCAAGACGGACGCCGACGCCACATCCGAGGAGAACCGCCACAATGGACTCGCAACAGACCCTCCACGACTTCGTGCTCGACCTGCTGACCAACCCCGACGCGCGGTCGGCGTTCGACCTCGATCCGGAGGGTGCGTTGCACTCCGCGGGGCTCACCGACATCACCGCCGCCGACGTGCAGGACGTCGTCCCGCTGGTGGTCGACTACGCGCCGGGGCAGGGTCTCGCGCCGCTCGCCCCGGTCGTCGGTCAGCTGGGCCTGGACCCGCTGGTGACCGACACCACCGACGTCGTCGGTCAGTTGCAGAGCGTGGCCCAGCAGATCAGCGTCACCAGCTCGCCCAGCGGCCTGGACGTCAAGGCGGGCGTGCTGGGCGCCATCGCGGTCGACCCGAGCGCCGTCGCGGCCGGCGTCACCGTCCTGCCGGGGATCGGCCTGGGCGTCGGCCCGAGCGGCCTGGACACCGACCTGACCGGCGTGAACGACGTGGCGCACACCCTCGACGCCGACGTGGTGCAGCCGGTGGACGGCATCGCCGACCCGGTGCTCGGCGACGTCACCGGCACCGTCGGCGACACGGGTGGTCTGCTGGACACCAGCGATCACGGCCTGCTCGGCGGCGACCTGGCCGGTACGCAGGGTCACCTCGGCGGTGTCGTCGGCTCGCTCGGCGTCGGCGACACGCTCGGCGGGTTGGGCCTGACCGACGGTGGCGGCGTCGGCGGCGTCCTCCCGCCGCTCGACGTACCGTCCACTGTGGGCGGTGTGACGCACCAGGTGGAGGGTCTCCTGCCCGGGGTCACCGGCACGGTCGGTGACGTGACCGGCGGGGTGACCCACGGTGTGCTCGGCGACACGCACGACGAGGGGCCCGCCTCGTCGGATCACGGTCTGCTGGGCATCACCGGGGGCCTGCTCTGACGGGGTCTCCCACCTGGAGCGGGAGGCCGGACCGTCTCGGGCGGTCCGGCCTTCTCCGGTTCCCCAACCGGTCCCTCTTGATAATTGAGCCGAAATCCGCACACTTGGTGCGGTGATGGCGGGGATCTGGTTGGACGTTCTGGACGAGATCGCCCGTACGTGCAGCGCGCACGGGCGAGACGACCTGCTCCAGACGGTGCGGCAGAAGCGTGCACAACTGCTCGACCCGAAGCTGCGCGTCCTGGTCATCGGCGAGCCCAACCAGGGCAAGAGCCAGCTGATCAACGCGATCATCAACGCGCCCGCCTGCCCGGTCGGCGACGGACGCACCACGGTCCTACCGACCGTGGTGCAGCACGCCGACGCCGCGTACGCCGCGGTGGCCCAGACGCCGGCGCCGGGTCGAGGCGGCGGCACGGCCGTGGCCGCCGTCGAGCGGACCCCGGTGGCGCTCGACCAGGTGGCGGCGGGCGTCGCGGGCACCGTCGGGCGGCGGTCCGGCGGCGGTCCGGCGTACGTCGAGATCGGGGTGCCCCGCGCGCTGCTCGGCGCGGGGATGGTGCTGGTGGACACTCCCGGCACCGACGAGGTCGCCGCCGTCGGCGGCGCGGGTCCGGTGGCCTCGCCCGGTCGCGCGGACACGGTGCTGCTGGTCTCCGACTCCACCCGGGAGCTGTCGGTCACCGAACTGGACATGCTGCTGCACGTCATGCGCTCGCACCCGAACGTGGTGGTGGTGCAGAGCAAGACCGATCTCGTGGCGGACTGGCGCGCGGTGGCCGAACGCAACAGGCAGCACCTGGCCGACGCCGGCATCCCCGCGCCGGTGATCCCGGTCTCGGCGACGCTGCGGCTGCGCGCGGCCACCGCCGACGACCGGGACCTCAACGCCGAGTCCGGCTTCCCCCCGCTGATCGCCCGGCTGCGGCGGGACATGTCCGGCAAGGCCGACAAGCTGGCCCGGGGCGCGGTGCAGGCGGTGGCCCGGACGGTGGTGGAGCAGTTGGCGGCGCCGCTGCGGGCCGAGCTGGCGACGCGGGAGGCCGAGGAGCAGTCCGGGCCGATCTCCCGTCTGCACGCGGCGCAGCGCGAGGTCGACGAGTTGCGCCGCTGCTCCACCCGGTGGCAGAACGCGCTGAACGACGAGGTGGCGGACCTGCTCTCCGACATCGAGTACGACCTGCGGGACCGGACCCGGCAGATCCTTCGCGCGGTGGACGACGCGTTTGACACGGCCGACCCGTTGGTCGCCTGGGACACCTTCCAGGAATGGCTGGAGCGCAGCCTGGTGGAGGCGGCGGAGGCGAACCGCGAGTGGTTGATCCAGCGCTGCGACTGGATCGCCCGTCGGGTGGCCGCCAACTTCGCCAGGTACGGCTACGACGTGCTGCCCCCGTGGTCGATGACGATGCCCGACGACATCGGCGAGCGGTTGCCGGAGATGGAGCGGCCCAGGATCGACCGGTTCACCACCGGGCAGAAGCTCTTCACCGGCATGAAGGGGTCGTACGGCGGGATGCTGATGTTCGGTCTGGCGACGACGCTCGCCGGCATGCCGATGATCAACCCGGTCTCGGTCGGCATCGGTGCGCTCTTCGGCGGCAAGAGCATCCGCGACGAGAGCAGGCAGCTGCTGCGTCGTCGCCAGGCGACCGTGAAGGCGGCCATCCAGCGGCACGTGGACGACTTCTTCGTCCGGGTCGTCAGGGACTGCCGCGATGCCGCCCGGCAGGTGCAGCGGATGCTGCGGGATCACTTCACGGGGCTCACCGAGGAGCTTCAGGAGGCCATCGTGCAGTCGTTCCGTAGCGCGAAGCAGGAGGCCGACACCGATGCGGCCCAGCGTGAGCAGCGCCAACGTGAGATCCGGTTGAAGATGACCCGGCTGGCCGCCGTCTACGAGCAGGCCCAGCAGCTCAGCGGCACCAGTGCCACCCCGGGCCTGTTGGAGCACCGGGCGTGACCGTCGGCGTGCGTCTGGACGAGGCGGCGTGGGGGTTGCTGCACCAGGCGCTCGACCTCTACCGGGCCAATTCGCGGGCCGTCGGGCAGTTGCGGCACCAGGTGGCCCGGCTGGAGGAGCCGCTGCGGATCGCGGTCGCCGGTCCCTGGCGCTCGGGCAAGTCGACGGTGCTGAACGCGCTGATGGGTGAGGAGGTCGCGCCGGTGCAGGGGGCCGACGGCGCCTTCACCTGGTACGAGGACGGCGCCGCGCCGGGCGCCACCGCCTACCCGGCCGGCCAGCCGGCGCAGGAGTTGACGGTGGTCAAGTCGGCGACCGGGATGCGTGTGGATCTGGGCTGGGGCGCGGGGGAGGTGCGTGACGTCGTGGTGCGGTGGCCGACGCGGGCACTGCGACAGGTCACGTTGATCGACACCCCGGCGGTGAGCGGCGCCGGTGAGCGGGGTCGTGTGTCCGTCATGGATCGGGTGCTGCGCGACGCGGACGCGGTGCTGTTCCTGACCCGCGACGGACGCGACAGTGATCTGCGGGTGCTGGAGTCCGGCCGGGAGAGTGCCGTCGGTCAGGCCGCCCCGGTGAACGTGATCATGGTGTTGTCCCGCGCGGACGAGACCGGCGGGGGCCGGATCGACGGGTTGCTCACCGCCCGCCAGCTGGCCCGACGGCACTACCGCGATCCCCGGGTCGGCGCGCTGGCCGTGAACGTGGTGGCGTGCAGTGGGTCGATCGGACTGGCCGGTCGGATGCTCGGCGAGTCGGACTTCGCGGCGCTCGCCAAGCTGGCCGGGGTCGCCCGGGTGGAGTTGGAGCCCCACCTGCTCTCCGCCGACCGGTTCCGCCGTGGTGACCTGCCGGTACCGATGGACCCGGAGTCGCGCGCCGCCCTGCTGGACCGGTTCGGTCTCTTCGGGATCCGCTTGGCGACCACGCTGGTCCGTTCCGGCTTCGACAACCGGGTGAAGCTGTCCGCCGAACTCATCCGCCGTAGCGGCCTCACCGAGCTGCGCGAGGCGGTGACGCGCTGCTTCATCGACCGCCGCGACGCGCTCAAGGCGCGGTCGGCGCTGGCCGCCGTGGAGGCTCTGCTGCGGGCCGAACCCGTCCGGGGGTCCGCCGAGCTGGTCGCCACGATCGAGCAGATCCTCGCCGGCGCCCACGAGTTCCGGGAGCTGCGCCTGCTGGTGGCGCTGCGCCACGCCCGGCCCGGGTTCGACGCCGAGCTGGCCGCCGAGGCGCAGCGGTTGATCGGCGGCGACGGGGTGGGGCTCGCCGCCCGGCTCGGTGTGGAGCACGGGGCGACCGTGCAGCGGCTCTGGGAGGTCGCCGCCGACGCGCAGTGGCGGTGGCGGGACCGGGCGGAGGATCCGGCGCTGCCGCTGGCCCAGCGCCGCGGCGCTGAGGTGGTCGTGCGCAGCTGCGAGGGGATGCTCGCGGAGCTGGCCGCGGGTGGGCGCTGAGGTGCGCCGACGGGTGGAATCCGTCACTGTGGGTGGCCGCGCTTATACCCCCGGGGGTATCGTTCGATGCAGGAGGTGGCGAGCATGAAGCTTCGACCCGAGATGACCGGCGAGGCGCTGACCCGGCTCAAGCGGGCCCGTGGGCAGCTGAACGCGGTGATCGAGATGATGGAGGAGGGTCAGGACTGCCGGGAGGCGCTGACCCAGCTCGCCGCCGTGTCGAAGGCCATCGACCGGGCCGGCTACAAGATCATCGCTTCGGGGATGCGGCACTGCGCCAACGCGCGCGATCGGGGCGATCAGCCCGAGATGACCGAAGAGGAGTTGGAGAAGCTGTTCCTCGCCCTGGCCTGAGAGGTCGGGCCTGAGGAGCCTTCTGGCGGGTGACCGCCTGCCCGCGTCGCGTGATCCCGGTGTGGGCGGGTAGGCGTCGTGCACTCGCGGACGTCTGCCTTCCCTATACCCCCGGGGGTATTCGAGCCTGAAGAAGGAGTACACACATGACAGTCCAGGTGTCAGTCATCGCGACCTCGTCACTGGGCGACCGCAGCTACCTGGCCACCGACGGCCAGCGGGCCGTGGTCGTCGACCCGCAGCGCGACGTCGACCGGGTGCTGGCGCTGGCCGGCAAGCTCGGGGTACGCGTCACGCACGTGCTCGAGACGCACCTGCACAACGACTACGTCTCCGGCGGGCTGGACCTCGCCCGGCTCACCGGCGCCGAGTACCTGGTGTGCGCCGACGACGAGCTGGCCTTCGACCGTCGACCGGTGGCCGACGGGGACGTCGTCACCGTGTCCGAGACACTGCGGATCCGCGTCGCCGCCACACCCGGACACACCTTCCACCACCTGTCGTACGTCCTCGACGACGCCACCGACGGCGATTGGGCACCGGTCGGCGTGTTCACCGGCGGGTCGCTGCTGTTCGGCACCACCGGCCGCACCGACCTGCTCGGCCAGCAGCACGCCCACACCCTCGCCCACCAGCAGTACGCCTCCGCCCGGCGGCTCGCCGACCTGCTGCCCGACGGCGCGCAGGTCTGGCCCACCCACGGCTTCGGCAGCTTCTGCTCCGCCAGCCAGGCCGATGCCCCCGAGTCGACCATCGGTCGGGAGAAGCAGGCCAACCCGGTCCTGCGGCTGGCCGCCGACGAATTCGTCACCGACACCCTCGCCGGACTCGACGCCTACCCCGCCTACTACGCCCACATGGGTGTCGCCAACGCGGCCGGCCCGGCGCCTGTCGACCTCAACCCCGTGGCGCGGGCCGACGCCGCCGAACTGCGGCACCGGATGGACGCGGGGGAGTGGGTGGTCGACCTGCGGCACCGCAGGGCGTACGCCGCCTCGCACCTCGCCGGGACGGTCAGCCTGGGCCTCGACGGACCGATGTCGACCTGGCTGGGCTGGCTGATCGACTGGGGCGTCCCGGTCACCCTCCTCGCCGAGACACCCGAGCAGGTGGCCGACGCCCAACGCGAGCTCGTCCGGATCGGCATCGACCGGCCCGCCGCGCGCGCCACAGGCGCACCGCAGGAGTGGGCCACCAGCCGGGACGACCTGCGCGAGCTGACAGTCGCCGACTTCGACGCGCTGGCCGCCGCGCAGGTCGGGAACACCCCGGCCGGGCTGCCCGACCCGCAGGTCGTCCTCGACGTGCGGATGACCAACGAGTGGCGGGCCGGGCATGTGGCCCACGCCGTCCACGTCCCGCTGCCCGACCTGCCCGGACGCCTGGCGGAGGTGCCCGCCGGAACGGTCTGGGTGCACTGCGGCTCCGGATACCGGGCAGCGGCCGCCGCGTCCCTGCTGGCCAACGCCGGACGCGACGTCGTCCTGATCGACGACATGTTCGGCCGGGCCGAAGAGGCCGGCGTCGAGATGACCACGAATTCCTGAACCGAACGAGGAGACATGAACCCTTCCCACCCGAACAGCCTGGACGCGACCACCCTGCGCGACCTTCTCGACTCGGGCGATGCGCCCCGGGTGCTGGACGTGCGTACGCCTGCCGAGTTCGAGTCCGCGCACATCCCCGGCTCCTACAACGTCCCCCTCGACCTGCTCCGGGAGCACCGTGACGAGCTGCGCCGGCACCTCGACGAGGACGTGGTGCTGGTGTGCCGCTCCGGGGCCCGGGCCGCGCAGGCCGGACAGGCCCTCGCCAGGGCCGGCCTGCCGAACCTGAAGGTCCTCACCGGCGGCATCCTGGCCTGGCAGGCCACGAACGCGCCGGTCAACCAGGGCCGGGCCCGCTGGGACCTGGAACGTCAGGTACGCCTCGTCGCCGGCTCCATCGTGCTGCTCAGCGTCCTCGCGTCGGTGGTGCTGCCGGGTGCCAAGTGGGTCGCCGCGTTCATCGGCGCCGGCCTGACCTTCGCCGCGATCAGTAACACCTGCGCGATGGGCATGCTGCTGAGCAAGCTCCCCTACAACCGGGGTGCGCGCTGCGACCTGGACACCGTTGTCGATCACCTGCGCGACCGGAGCCCGGCCGCGAGCAGGTCGTGACCTCTCTGGTCCTGACCCTCGCGCTCGCCGTGGTCATCGGCGTCAGCCTCGGCCTGCTCGGCGGCGGCGGATCCATCCTCGCCGTGCCGCTGCTGATCTACGTCACCGGCCTGCCGGTCGACGAGGCCATCGCCACCTCGCTGTTCGTCGTCGGCGTCACCAGCGCGGTGGTCCTCGTGCCGTACGCGTGGGCCCGCCGGGTCCGTTGGCGTACCGGCCTGCTCCTCGGCCTGGCGGGGATGGCCGGCGCGTACGGGGGCGGGCGCCTCGCGGCTGTCGTTCCGGGCACGGTGCTGGTGATCATGTTCGCGCTGATGATGCTCGCCACCGCCGTCGGCATGATCCGTGGTCGCCGCGCCGGTGCCGCCGAACCCGGCGATGCCGGACGGGGGCTGGCGCCGGCGCGGGCCGTCGCCGTCGGCGCGATGGTCGGCGTCGTCGCCGGTCTCGTCGGCGCCGGCGGCGGGTTCCTCGTCGTGCCCGCGCTGACTCTGCTCGGCGGTCTGCCGATGGCCGTGGCCGTCGGCACCTCCCTGGCGGTCATCGCGATGCAGAGCCTCGCCGGGTTCGCCGGTCACCTCGCCGCCGTCGCGGTCGACTGGACGCTCACCGCCGCGCTCACCGGCGCCGCGGTCGCCGGCAGCCTCGTGGGGAGCCGGCTCTCCCGCCGCGTTCCGGAGCGTCGCCTGCGTCCGGCGTTCGGCTGGTTCGTCCTGGCGGTGGGCACTCTCGTCCTGGGCCAGCAGGTGACGGCCCTGGCGGCGTAGGACGCTCAGGATCGCGCGAGCGTTCTGCTCTCCCGGTGGGTCACGTGGGCGACGGCGTCGTCGCGGCTGTCGAAGACCGGAAAGAGGCCGTCCAGGCGCATGGTGTGCAGGACGGTCCGGATGAACCGCGACGGCGCGGCGAGGCAGAGCGTGGCTCCACGGTCGCGGGCGTCGCGGTGGGCGCGGACGAGCAGACCGAGACCTGTCGAGTCGATGACGTGGACCTGACTCAGGTCGACGACCACGTGCCCGCCCATCTCCGCCGCGTGCCGGAGCGCGGCACGGAGGGTGTCACCGGTGTCGAGGTCCAGGTCGCCGGCGGCGGCGACGACCGTCACGTCGTCGAGGTGGTCGATGCCGAGGATGCCGCCGGGACCGTGCTCGTCGCAGGGCGCGTGCCCGCCACCGACCGGCGGAAGCAGGCTGCAGTGGGGGCACCGGTGCGGTCCGGTGGCGAACGCCGAGCCGCTCCAGCCCTGCTCCGACACGAGCGTCCAGACGACCTCGGCGTCGGGCAGCACACACGCGGTGGCCGTGACGCTGTCGCCGCAGCTGTCGCAGATCAGTGTCATCAGGTGGTCGTCCGGGACGACGGTCATCCTGCTGGTCCTTCCTACCTTCGGGTCCGGGCGGGCGGTGTGACGGATCGGTGCCGGCCCGACGTCACCACGACGAGCACCACGGCGACGCCGGACGCGCAGACCTGGACGAGCGTCTCGCGGAAGTCCAGAGGGCCGGCGTCACCCGCGAGCCGGACGGTGAGGCTGCCGAGCAGCGCGGCCACGACGCCGACGGCAGCGGTGACCCAGCGCGGGACGGTCTGCCGGCCCGGAACCACCAGCCGGCCGAGCGCACCCACGGCGAGACCGACGGCCAGCGCGCTGAGCAGAGCGCCGACGGTCACGGCTCGTCCCGGTCGACGGTGTCCGCCGTACGCCGCGGGCCGACGGTCACTGACGCCCGGCCGTACGCGCCTCCCGGCCGGGTCGGGACCGGCGCTGGTCCGGGCGTGCCCACCGCCGGTCGGGGCGGCGGTCGGTCCGTGACGATCGACAGCACCCGGTCCAGGTGGGTGATCTTCAGGATGCGCCGGATGCGGGGATTCGGGTTGGCGAGGGTGAGGACGGCGTCGGCACGGCTCAACCGCCGGTGCAGGTCGAGGAGCAGCCCGACGGCGGCGGCGTCGATGTGCCGGCACGCGGACAGGTCGAGCACGACCTGCCGGGGTTGCAGGGCCAGCAGTCGGTCGAAGACCGTACCGGCCTCCGGGAGGCAGGCCAGGTCGAGCTCGCTGACGGAGACCTTGACCAGCGGCAGGGTGCACCGCACGGGTGTCAGTGGCCCGGTCATCTGTCGTACCCCCTGCCTCGCGCACGTCGGGTGAGCCACCACCGTGCCGCGCGGGCTTGGCGGTCTCCGCGCGGATCTATGACAGTTGCGTGACAAATCCGCGGTCTGACGGTCACGGTTGGCCGCTCGACGGCCGGCCCGGTCATGATTCCGGGCATGACGGCCGTACTGGTGATCGAGGACGACGACCGCATCCGCCGGGCGCTGCTGCTCGCTCTCGAGGACGAGGGGTACGACGTCCTCGGCGCCGCCACCGCCGAGGAGGGCCTGCGCGTCCAGCGCCGTGAGCCCGCCGACTACGTGCTGGTGGACCTGATGCTGCCCGGCCTCGACGGCTTCGAGTGCATCCGGCAGGTGCGCCGCGACGACGACGTGCCGATCGTGGTGGTCAGTGCCCGCGACGACACCCACGACATCGTGGCCGCCCTGGAGGCGGGCGCGGACGACTACGTCGTCAAGCCGGTGGCGATCAAGGAGCTGACGGCCCGGCTGCGGGCGCTTCGCCGCCGGGCCCGTTCCGTCGCCGCTCCGGACGTCGTCGCCGTGTTCGCCTTCGGCGATCTGGAGATCAGCCCCGACGCGGGGGAGGTACGCCGGGTCGGCCAGCCGGTGCCGGTCACCCGTACCGAGTTCCGGCTGCTGTGCGAGCTGGCCGAACACGCCGGTCGGGTGCTGTCCCGCCAGCAGTTGCTGCAACGGGTCTGGGGCTACGACAGCGGCGACGAGCGCCTCGTCGACGTGCACGTCGGGCGGCTGCGGCAGAAGATCGAACCGGATCCGGCGAACCCGCGGCACCTGGTGACCCTGCGGGGCCTGGGCTACAAGTTGCAGCGATGAGACGCCTCGGACTGCGGACCCGGGTCACCGCCGCGTTCGCCGTCGGCGCGCTCCTGCTCGCGGCGTCGATGGCCCTGGTCTCCTACGAGCTGACCCGCCGGAGCCTGATCGACGAGCGGGAACGCACCGCGCTGCGCGCCGCCTACTTCGACGCCGCCGTCGTGCGGGCCGGGCTCGACACGGACACTCCCGACGTGGTGGAGGTGCTCCGTTCGCTGGACACCGGCGGCAGCCGGCGGCCGGTGCTGCACCTCAACGGCCAGTGGTACGCGCGCGCCGCCGACCCGGGCACCACCGCCGCGATACCCGCCGGCCTGCGCCGGGTCGTCACCGGCGGTGCTCCGGCGGTGCAGCGCGTCCGCATCGACGGCCACCCGGCCCTGGTGGTGGGGGTGCCGCTGTCCGCCTCGGCGACCTACTTCGAGGTCAACTCGCTGCGGGAGCTGGAGCAGACGTTCCAGGTCCTCGCGCTCGCGCTGACCACCGTCGCGATCATGGTCGCCGGGTCCGGGGCGGCGCTGGGCTGGTACGCCACCCGGCACGGGCTGCGCCCGCTGACGGCCGTCGCCGACGCCGCCGAGAAGATCGCCGCCGGTGACTTCACCGCCCGCCTCGACCCCGCCACCGACCCCGACCTGACCCGCCTCTCCTCGTCGTTCAACCAGATGGTCGACCAGTTGGCCCACCGCATCGAGCGGGACCGGCGCTTCGCCGCCGACGTCAGTCACGAACTGCGGTCGCCCCTGCAGACCCTCGCGGCGGCGGCCAGCGTCCTGGCCCGCCGGCGGGAGCACCAGGACGAGCGCACGGCCACGGCGGCGGGGCTGGTCGCCGACGAGATCGACCGGTTCCAACGGCTCGTCAACGATCTGATCGACCTGGCCCGCAGCGACCAGCCCGCGCACCGCGCCCCGGTCGACGTGGCGGCGGTGGCCCGGGACGCCTGCCAGGCCCACGACCTGCCGGTCAACCTCTTACGACTCGCGCCGGAGACGGTCGAGGTGTGGCACGTGGAGCGTCGCCGTATCGCGCAGATCCTCGCCAACCTGCTGGACAACGCCGTCAGCCACGGCGGTGGCGCCGTCGCCGTGCGTCTGGGCCGGGACGGCGACGCCGGGGTGATCGAGGTCGACGACGACGGCCCCGGCGTACCGGTCGAGGACCGCGAGGCGATCTTCGGGCGCTTCGTACGGGGACGTGCCGCCCACACGCGTGGCGCCGGTGACGGCACCGGCCTCGGTCTCGCGCTCGTCGCCCAACACGCGGCGGCGCACGGCGGGCGGGTCGGCGTCACCGACCGTCCCGGCGGAGGGGCTCGCTTCCGCGTCACGCTGCCGGGATGCCTGCCGTGAACGGCCGCCGGCTCGCCGCGTTCGCCCTGGTCGCGCTGCTGTCGGGCTGCGGCGTGCCCACCGAGGGCGCGCCACGGACGGTCGAGCCACCGTCGGGGCCGTTCCCCGCTGCGGTCCCCACCGACGCCACCGCCCCGGCGGGGCGGTTCGACGAGACGCTCTGCCTCGTGCGCGACAACCACATCGTCCCGGTCCTGCGACGGGTCGACCGCCCGTCCGGGGCCGACGAGCACCTGCGGCACCTGCTGGCCGGGCCCACCGCGGGCGAACGCGACGACGACCTGGCCAGCGCCCTGCCGGGTGCCGTCAACGCCGCCGGGGTGACCGTGACCGGTACGCAGGCCCACGTCGTCGTCGACGTGCCGGGCGCCGACGCCGGACGCAGTGACGAGGTCCTCGCCTTCGGGCAGATCGTCTGCACCCTGACCGGCCGCGACGACGTCACCACGGTGGTGTTCCTGCGCGACGGCCGGCCGCTCGGTGTGCCCCGGGCCGACGGTTTCCTGTCGACCAGGCCGCTCACCCGCGCCGACTACGCGCCGCTGATCAGCGCGTCCTAGCGGCGCAACTCGGCGAGCAGCTTCTCCACCCGGGTGCGGATCTCGTCGCGGATCGGGCGTACCGACTCCACGCCCCTACCGGCGGGGTCGTCGAGCTTCCAGTCCTCGTAGCGCTTGCCGGGGAAGATCGGGCATGCGTCGCCGCAGCCCATCGTCACGATGACGTCGGAGGACTCCGCGGTGGCGTACTCCAGGAGCCTCGGGGTCTGATCGGTGATGTCGATGCCGACCTCCCGCATGGCCTGCACGGCGGCGGGGTTGACGGTGTCGGCCGGCGCGGAGCCGGCCGAGCGGACCTCGACCGTGTCGCCGGCGAGGTGCCGCAGCCAGCCGGCGGCCATCTGGGAACGGCCGGCGTTGTGGACGCAGACGAACAGGACGCTGGGCTTGTCGCTCATGGTGGTGTCTCTCGATCAGGGGGTCGTGAAGAAACGGCGGCGCGCCCAGAGCGAGACGTAGACGAGTCCGACCAGGACGGGCACCTCGATCAGCGGGCCGACGACCCCGGCGAGGGCCTGACCGGAGGCGACGCCGAAGGTGCCGATCGCGACCGCGATGGCGAGTTCGAAGTTGTTGCCGGCCGCCGTGAAGGCCAGGGTGGTGGTGCGTTCGTAGCCGAGGCCGATGGCCCGGCCGAGGGCGTATGCGCCGGCAAAGAGCAGCGCGAAGTACACAAGCAGCGGTACGGCGATGCGGGCGACGTCCAGGGGCCGGCTGGTGACGGCGTCGCCCTGGAGGGCGAACAGGATCACGATGGTGAACAGCAGTCCGTACAGGGCGGCGGGGCCGATCCTGGGCAGGAAGCGCGTCTCGTACCAGGTGCGGCCCTTGGCCCGTTCGCCGAGGCGGCGGGTGAGGTAGCCGGCCAGCAGCGGGATGCCGAGGAAGATGAGCACGTTGCCGGCGATGTCGCCCGCCGAGATGGTCAGCTCGGCGCCGGGCAGCCCCAGCCAGCCGGGCAGGACGGACAGGTAGAACCAGCCGAGCAGGCCGAAGGCGAGGACCTGGAACACCGAGTTGAGCGCGACCAGGACGGCGGCGGCCTCCCGGTCGCCGCAGGCGAGGTCGTTCCAGATGATGACCATGGCGATGCAGCGGGCCAGACCGACGATGATCAGGCCGGTCCGGTACGCGGGCTGGTCGGCCAGGAAGATCCAGGCCAGGGCGAACATCACGGCGGGACCGACGAGCCAGTTGAGGACGAGCGAGGAGATCAACAGTCGTCGGTCGCCGGTGACGGTGTCGAGTCGGTCGTAGCGGACCTTCGCCAGCACCGGGTACATCATGATCAGCAGGCCGACCGCGATCGGCAGCGAGATGCCGCCGATCGTCACCGAGTCGAGCGCGCGGTCGAGGCCCGGAACGAGGCGACCGAGGAGCAGCCCGCCGACCATGGCCAGGCCGATCCAGACCGGCAGCAGCCGGTCGAGTCGGGAGAGGCGCCCGACCACCGTGCTGTCGGCGCTGGCCCTCCGGGGGACCGCCGCGGTGCTCACCGGCCCTCCGGGACCGTGAGCAGGGCGGCGAGCTGGCGCAGCATCGTCGGGCGGGCACGGTAGTAGACCCAGGTGCCCCGTCGCTCGGCGTCGACGAGCCCCGCCGCGCGCAGCGTCCGGAGGTGGTGCGAGATGGTCGGGCCGGTGAGGTCGAAGGCGGGGGTCAGGTCGCAGACGCAGATCTCCCCGCCCTCGGCGGAGGCGATCATCGACATCAGCTGAAGGCGGACCGGGTCCCCGAGTGCCTTGAACGCGGGGGAGAGCGCGGCGGCGGCCTCGGTCGGTAGGTGCCGTTCGGCCAGGGACGGGCAGCAGGACACGTCCGTGGCCGCTTGTTTCGACATGTGTCTAGGTTGACAGCTATCTAATCAGCGTGCAACTGTCTGATTCGACAGGCGTCGAGACAGCGCCCCGGAAACGCCCACCCGGAACGGAGCCCGCGATGGCCGACCTCACCGTACGTCCGATGGACGTCCGCGACGCCGACCGCGTCCTGGCGGTCTACCAGGCCGGCCTCGACGGTGGTGACGCCAGCTTCGAGGTCGTCGCGCCGACCTGGGCGGCGTTCGACGCCGGTCGCCTGCCCGCGCACCGATTCGTGGCCCTGGACGGCGACACCATCCTCGGCTGGGTCGCCGTCTCGCCGACGTCGACCCGGCAGGTCTACGCCGGAGTGGTCGAGCACTCCGTCTACGTCGACCCCGCAGCCCAGGGGCGCGGAGTCGGCCGGCTGTTGCTCGACACCCTGATCGCCTCGACCGAAGCCGCGGGCATCTGGACGATCCAGTCCGGGATCTTCCCGGAGAACGCCGCCAGCCTCGCCCTGCACCAACGGGCCGGGTTCCGCGTGATCGGCGTCCGCGAGCGGATCGGCCGCCACCACGACCGCTGGCGCGACGTCGTCCTGCTGGAGCGACGCAGTCCCACCATCACCTGACGAGGAGTCACCCGATGCACGCCCTGGACACCCTGCCCGTCGTCGTGATCGGCGCCGGCCCGACCGGTCTGGCCGCCGCCGCCCACCTGCACGAACGCGGTCTGCCCCTCGTCGTCCTGGAGGCCGGCGACACCCCCGGCGCCGCCGTACGGCAGTGGGGGCACGTGCGGGTCTTCTCGCCCTGGCGTCACAACGTCGACCCGGCCGCCCGCCGGCTCCTCGACGAGGCCGGTTGGGTCGCCCCCGACCCGCAGGCCCTGCCCACCGGCGCGGAGCTGGTCGGCGACTACCTCCAACCGCTCGCGGAGCTGCCCCAGCTCAAGCCGCACGTACGCTACGGCGCCCGGGTCGGGGCGATCAGCCGCCTCGGCCTGGACCGGCTGCGCAGCGCCGGACGCGACAGCACCCCGTTCCTGGTCCGCCTGACCGACGGCACCGAGCTGCTGGCCCGTGCCGTCATCGACGCCTCCGGCACCTGGGACACCCCCAACGTCCTCGGCGCGTCCGGCCTGCCCGCCCGGGGTGAGGCCGACGTCGCCGCGTACCTCGAACACGCGCTGCCGGACGTCCTCGGCGCCGGCCGGGACCGCTTCGCCGGCCGGCACACCCTCGTCGTCGGCGCCGGTCACTCCGCGGCGAACACCCTGCTGTCGCTGGCGCAGCTCGCCGCCGCCGAGCCCGGCACCGAGGTGACCTGGGCGATCCGCGCCACCTCGCCAGCGCGGACGTACGGCGGCGGTGACGCCGACGCCCTGCCGGCGCGCGGTGCCCTCGGGTCGCGGTTGCGCGAACATGTCGACGCCGGCCGGGTCCGCCTGCTCACCGGTTTCTCGGTGCACGCCCTCGCGCCGGTCGACGGCCGGGTGGCCGTGGTGGTGCGGCACGCCGACGGTGGTGAGGAGTCGGTCGTCGTGGACCGTGTCGTCGCCGCCACCGGCTTTCGTCCCGACCACTCCATCGCCTCCGAGCTGCGCCTGGACCTCGACCCGGTCATGGGCGCCACCCGCGCCCTCGCCCCGCTGATCGACCCGAACGAGCATTCCTGCGGCACGGTTCCTCCGCACGGCGTGGACGAACTCGCCCACCCGGAGCGGGACTACTACGCGGTCGGCATGAAGTCCTACGGCCGTGCGCCGACGTTCCTCATGGCCACCGGCTACGAGCAGGTCCGATCGGTCGTCGCGGCCCTCGCCGGGGACTGGACCGCCGCCCGCGACGTCCAACTCGACCTGCCCGAGACCGGCGTGTGCAACAGCAACGCCGCCGACGCGACGACCGGCGACGGCTGCTGCGGGCCGGCGGCGACGCCCGAGCCGGTCGGCCGTGGCCTGGCCACCGGTGTCTCCGGTGGGCTGCTCAGTCTCGTCGCCGTGAACGCCGAGGACCAGGCCGGCGGCTGCTGCGCCAGCTGACCTCCGCCCCGGGCGGCGCGGTCACCGTCGGCCGGCGCACGCCACGCAGGTCCGTGCCGACGGGCGGGCGGCGAGCCGTTCGGCGGGAATGGGCCGGGAACACCGTTCGCACACGCCGTAGCTGCCCGCGTCGACCCGGCTCAGCGCCACGTCCAACTCCGCAAGGCGGCGACGCGTCGCGTCGAGGACGGCGCTGAGCTGGGCCCGTTCGAACGCGATCGTGCTGCCCTCGGGATCGTGCTCGTCGTCGGCGTTGGACGACCGGGACGCCTCGAAGAGGCTCCGCAGGTCGCCCTCCAGCGCAGCGGCCTGGGCCGCCGTCTCGTCGCGCCGCCGGAGCAGACCCGCCCGGATCGCGCTGGATTCGCTGTCCATGGCGCTCCACGGTACGCCGGGCAGGCCGGCCCCCGCGTCAGCGTCGGACGCGGGAGTCCTCGCGGTGTGGTCGGCCGTGCCCGTCCTCACGGTCGATCCGCAGTTCCCGTTCCAACTCGGCGATGACCGCCCGCAGGTCGTCCAGCCGTTGGGTGAGCGCGATGCGGTCCACCTCGTCGGGGACGCCGTCGCCGTCCTCGTCGTAGCCGGGGGCCAGCCGTTCGGTCATCTCCAGCCGGCGTGCCTCCTCCATCGAGTTGACGATGACCGCGATGAGGATGTTGAGCAGCAGGTTGACCGTGATGATCACGTAGCTGACGTAGTAGAGCAGCGTCCACGGCGACATGGCCAGGCCCTGCTCGATGAGGTCGGGCAGGGTCTCCAGCGACAGCAGAACGAACAGCGTCAGCAGGGAACGGCCGATGTCGCCGTACTCGTCGGGATAGCGGTCGCCGAAGATCAGCCAGCCGGCCATCCCGTACACGTAGAGCGTCACCACGGCCAGGGCGAGGAATCCGGCGACGCCCGGCAGGCTGCGCCACAGGGCGGACACGATGGTCCGCAGGCCCGGCGAGAACCGCACCAGCCGCACCATCCGGGCGACCCGGACCACGCGCAGCAGCGCCGAGTCGCCGTGCAGGCCCGGAACGAAGATGGCCGCGATCACGAGGAAATCGAAGACGTTCCAGCCGTGCTTGAAGAAGTCCTGCGGACGGCGACCGTAGGCCGCCAGCCGGATGGCGATCTCCAGGACGAAGACCGCGCGGAAGAGCCATTCCAGCCCGTGCAGGGCCGCGTTCGCGGGGATCAGGCCGTCGTACGTCTCCAGGCCGAGAACGACGCCGTTGGCGAGGATGGCGACGACGATGACGATCTCGAAGGGGCGCGACCGGGCGAGCCGCGCGCAGGCGTCGGCCAGCGCGGGCCGGCGGTGCGGGGGCATGGCGAGCAGCCTATCCAAGATCAAGCTCGCCCGGCGACCGCGCGACCGATCAGGAACGGCCCGCCTGGTCCGGCGTCACGGGTGCGGCGAAGAAGTCGACCAGCGGATCGACGATCCTCGGATGTGCACGGTTGATGGCGTCGTGGCCGCTGCGGGGGATCGTCAGCGCCCGCGCGCGCGGCAG
Source organism: Micromonospora sp. NPDC005298 (assembly GCF_040607375.1). Lineage (NCBI taxonomy): Bacteria > Bacillati > Actinomycetota > Actinomycetes > Micromonosporales > Micromonosporaceae > Micromonospora > Micromonospora sp. NPDC005298. Next base: position 725,966 of record NZ_JBEXGP010000002.1, on the reverse strand, counting down.
TGCGCGGGCCAACGCCTCGTTCGTGTCGACGTAGTAGGGCGGGCCGTCGGCGCCGCAGGCCAGCAGCACCTCCGCGGTCACCCCGGCCCACTGTGTGGCGGGGCCGTCGTGCGCCAGGATCAGGGCCGTCTCGTCCAACGTCATCGGCAGCAGATCGCCCATCATGCGGCCGATCGGGGTCCGCAGGAACGCACGGATGATCGCCACCCGGACGGCGAGCGGAAGCCTCGCCGCCGCCATCTGCGGGTTGATTCCGGCAGTCGTGATGGCGAGACCCCTGGCGATGTCGCCATCGCGTGCCGCCGCGTGGGCCCCTTCGAGCCACGCGAAGGGCATGCCGCCGTCGACGGAGATGGCGGCGTCGTAGAGGGCGAGTCGGTCGATCGGCAGGTGACGTGCGCCCTCGAGTGCGATGAACCCGCCGGCACTGTGGCCGATGACGTTGGTGGCTCCGGTGTGCTCCAGCACCGTGGCGAGGTCGTCGATCTCCTGCTCGACGGTGTAGGGCTCGGATCTGGGGGGCGCGTCGGCCCGTCCCCGCCGGTTGTACAGGTGCACGGTGAACTCGTCGGCGAGGGCGGCGGTCAGTCGGCGGTAGACGTCGATGGTGACGCCGCCGCCGTGTACGACGACGATCCCCGGGCCGTTGCCCGTGGAGTGCAACGCCACGGTCTGCCCGTCGCGTGCCCTGATCCGCTCCGTCATCGGTCCGCCCCTCCGTGTCAACCAAACTGCGAACGACGTTTGCAGTTTACAGTGGATCGGTGACCGACGCACCCAGGAAAACCGGCGATCCAGCCCCCGACGGTCGGCAGTCGATCTGGGCGCGTCCCGAGAGGGGCAGCCGTGGACCGGCGCCGGCCCACAGCCGGGACGCCATCGTCGTGGCGGCCATCGCCCTGGCCGACGCGGAAGGGCTCGCCGCGGTGTCGATGCGTGCCGTCGCCACCGCACTAGGCACCGGTGCGGGATCGCTCTACCGCTACCTGTCGTCCCGCGACGATCTGCTGGACCTGATGACCGACCGCGTCGTGGGGGAGATGCGACCGTACCCGCGGGATCGGGACGACTGGCTGGACACGATGATGCTGCTGGCCCGTCGGCAGTTGGCGCTGCACCGCGCCCACCCGTGGCTGCTGGACGTGATCCATCGCGGCTCCGGTGTCGGCCCTGAGGGCCTGGCCTGGTTCGACAACTGCATCCGGATCCTGGAGCCGGTGCCCTGTGCCGTCTCGGCCAAGTTCGAAGCCATCGCGATGATGACCGGCGTGGTGACCCTGTTCGCCCGTAGCGAGGCCGCCTCCGGGGCGGTCGGTTTCGCGGGCATCGACCTCGCGGCGTACCCGCATCTGGTCGCGGCGCTCCGCCAACCTCCCGCGCCGCCGCCCTCGGGCGACCTCTTCGAGCGGACGCTTCGCAGCGTGCTGAGCGGCCTGCTCACCGACCCGGCAGGCGAGGTGGCATGACGTGGGCCGGCGCCCGCTGACACCCACCGCCACCAACCTGCCCGGGTCTCGTGCGGCAATGCGCAGCCGTGGACCTGCTGGACGCCCGTGAGCGGCCTAACGCGTGCCAGCCCTGTCCCGTCGCACCACCGGTGCCGAGCGCCGGGTGCGCTGGATCAGCACGACGCACGCCAGCACCACCACGGCCGCCACGATCGAGGCCGGGGTGACGGTCTCGCCGAGCAGCAGCGCCGACCAGCCGAGGGTGAGCACCGGCTGCGCGAGCTGGACCTGACCGACCTGCGCGATGCCGCCCCGGGCCAGGCCGGCGTACCAGGCGAAGAAGCCCAGGAACATCGAGACGACGGTGAGGTAGCCGAACGCCGACCAGCCGAGGGCGTCGGCGCTTGGCCGGTCGGCGACCGCGGCGACGACCGTGACGGGCACGGTGACCGGCAACGACAGCAGCAGCGCCCAGCAGATCGTCCGGGCGCCGCCCAGCTCGCGGGCGAGCGCGCCGCCCTCGGCGTACCCGAGGCCGCAGAGCACGATCGCCGCGAGCAGGAACACGTCGGGCACGGTGATGGTGCCGCGTACCGCGCCGCTGGCGGCGAGGAAGGCCAGCACCGCGAGCAGGCCGCCGGCGCTCGCCACCCAGAACAGCGGCGGCGGGCGTTCACCCGCGCGCAGCACCGCGAACACGGCGGTCATCGCGGGCAGCGCGGCGATGACGACCGCGCCGTGCGCGGAGGTCTGGGTGAGCAGGGCCAGCGAGGTGAACAGCGGGAAGCCGACGACGACGCCCAGGGCGACGACCGAGAGCCGTCGCCACTGGCCGCGCGAGGGCCGGGGTGCGCCGGTGAGCCGCAGGTACGCCCAGGCCAGCAGTCCCGCGCCGACCGCCCGTCCGAACGCGACGAACCACGGATCGAGTTGCTGGACAGCCAGCCGGGTCGCGGGGAGCGAGAAGCTGAACGCGAGCACCCCCAGCGCGCCGAGGGCGAGGCCACCGGCCCGGATCGTTGTTACCGTGCTGGCAGCGGTAGCGCTACTATCGGCCTTCATGGAGAACGGTAACGCAGCGGACCGTGTTATCCAAGATCTCCGCGCGCTGGTCGCCGCCGCCGGTCCCGGCGCCCGGCTGCCGTCGGTCCGGGAGCTGACCGCCCGGCACCAGGCCTCACCGGTCACCGTCGCCGAGGCCGTCCGGCGGTTGGTGGCCGAGGGGCTGATCGAGGCGCGGCCCGGCCGGGGCACCTTCGTGGCCGCCGCGCCGGACGAGCGACGCGTACCCGACCTGTCCTGGCAGACCGTCGCCCTGGGCCCCCGCCCGTCCGGCGAGAGCGAGATGCAGGCGCTGCTGGCGCTGCCGCAGGCCGGCGCGATCGCGCTGTCCGGCGGCTACCTGGACGCGGACCTCCAGCCGGCCACCGCCCTGGGCGCCGCACTGGGCCGCGCCGCCCGCCAACCCGCGACCTGGCAGTGGGGCCCGGTCGAGGGGCGCGAGGACCTGCGCGCCTGGTTCGCCCGCGAGGCCGGGTCCGGGCTGCGGCCCGAGGACATGGTGATCTGCCCCGGCGGGCAGGCCGCGCTGTCCTGCGCGGTGCGGGCCCTCGCCGCTCCCGGTGACGCCCTGCTCGTCGAGTCCCCGACCTACCTGGGCGCGCTGGCCGTGGCCCGGGCCGCCGGGCTCCGGGTGGTGCCGGTGCCGGCGGACGCCGACGGGGTACGCCCCGACCACCTCGCCGCCGCGTTCGCCCGTACCGGCGCGCGGCTGTTCTACTGCCAGCCCCTGCACGCCAACCCGCACGGCGCGACGTTGGCCGCCCACCGCCGGGCGCAGGTCGCCGAGGCGGTACGCGACGCCGGGGCGTTCCTGATCGAGGACGACTACGCCCGCGACCTCACCATCGACGGTTCGGCCCCACCGCCGCTGGCCGCCGACGATCCCCACGGGCACGTCGTGTACCTGCGCTCGTTGACCAAGTCGACCGCGCCCGGGCTGCGTGTCGCGGCGATCGGGGCACGCGGACCGGTCGGCGCCCGGTTGCGCGCGGCACGGCTGCTCGACGACTTCTTCGTGGCCGGCCCACTCCAGCAGGCGGCGCTGGAGTTCCTCACCTCCCCGGCCTGGTCGCGGCACCGTCGGGCCCTCACCACGGCACTGCGGACACGCCGCGAGGCGTTGGTTGCCGCGCTGCGGCGACACCTGCCCGACCTCTGTCCACAGTCGATCCCGCGCGGCGGTCTGCACCTGTGGGTCCGCCTGCCCGACGGCGCCGACGACGTGGCGCTGGCCGCCGCCGCTGCCGCCGAGGGCGTCGTCGTCTTTCCTGGTCGCCCCTGGTACGCGGCCGAACCCCCGGCGCCGCACCTGCGCCTCACCTACGCCGCCGCCGCGCCCGACCTCATGGACGAGGCCGTCCGCCGCCTCGCCCGCGCTCTGCGCGCGGAACGGGTCTAGTTGGCGTCCTGGGCGCAGATCGTGGTCATCTCAGCGAGGTAGCTGGCGAGCGTGGGCAGGCCAGCCTCGGCGCGGCGTCGTTCGACATCCGCCTCGTCCCTGATCGGGGTGGCCGGGACGGGGCCGTCGGGTCCACAGCGGATCTGCGTCCCGTACACCTGGGGCTCGCCCTTGCCGGTGGCGACCCGGTCCTGGAGGTAGGCGAGGTTGCCCGGCGAGGCCTGGCGGGCGGCGACGGCCGCGCGCAGCAGGCCCAGCGCCTCCTGCTGGAAGTCGGGATCCAGGTCGGAGTGCTGGGCGATGGCCCAGGCGGCGTTGCCGCCGTCCTCGCCGACCAGGTCGAAGGTGGGCCAGCCGTGGGCCCGGACGATGTCCTTCAGCCGGGCGGTGCGGGCCTGGTCGGACTCGGTCTGCGGGCTGCCCTCGCGGTCGGCCTGGTCGCGGGCAAGCATCGCGATCAACTCGTCGTGCAGGGCCTTGTCGTAGGCGGCGGGGGAGGTGGACACACTCGATCGGACCGTGGGTGTCGTCGGTGCGCCGCTGGCAGTGGGCGTGCCGGCGGGCTCGGACGCGGTGTCGCACGCGGCGAGGATCAGCAGGCTCACCAGGGCCGACGTGACCCGCGTGGAGAGCTTCACCCGGCCGATTGTCGTCGCTGCGGGGGCCGCGTCACAAGGCTCGTCGCCTCAGGCGTGCAGTGTCTCGCGGGGCGGTACGCCGTAGCTGGCGTGGTAGCGCGCGGTGAACCTGCTGTGGCTGGCGAAGCCCCACCGACTGGCGATGGCCGACACGGTCTCCTGCCGAGGGTCGGCCCGGATGAGGTCGTGGTGGGCGCGGTCGAGGCGGATCCGACGCAGGTACGCCATCGGGGTGGTGCCGAGGTGGCGGCGGAAGGCGAGTTGCACCGCACGCAGGGAGACGGTGGCGGCGCGGGCGATGTCGGCGGCGCTGATGTCCCGGTCGGCGTTCTCCTCGATGAAGGTGATGGCGCGGCGCAGGGTGGCGGGGCTGGCGTCGCGGCGGTCCGCGCTCGTCTCGTCGGTGAACGCCGTGTTCGGGAAGATCGCCAGCGCCGCGGCGGCGAGCATCCGCGCGGCGTTGCCGACCACCAGGGGTTGGGTCCGGGTGCTCGGGTTGCTCAGCACGACGTCACTGATGTAGCTGGTGGTCTTTCGCCACTGCCCGGCGAGCCGGGCGTCGGTGGCGCCCAGGTCGGTGAACCGGATCCGACCGGGCCGACGGGCCGGCGCGGCGGTCGCCACCTGCGTCAGCACCGTGAGGTCCAGGACGCAGAATTCCACCAGGCCCGGTGCCCAGCGCAGGTTGAACGGTCGGCCCGGCCTCGTGGTGAGGTAGACGTCGCCGGGACCGAACCGGTGCGTCGACCCCTCGCAGGTGCGCTTGACATGCGCGGTGCGGCTGCGGCTGACGACCAGCCCGTCCATCTCGCCCACCTCGATGTCGAGATGCGCGGTCTGGCCGGTGGCGGTGAGGGCGAACGGCCCGGCGTCGATGCGCTGGTGGACGAAGTGGTACCCCGTCTCCTCGGCGCGGATGCGCAGATCCGTCCCGTACGTGCGGGCCAGGAAGCGATGGATGGCCGCCGGGTCTCGGCTGTCGAATTCTCGGCTCTGCACTGATGGCGTCATCCGCTGTCTCCGTCCGGTGAGGATCCCGCCGGATGGTGGGTCAGACCCGGCGGTGTTGTCGGGACGTGTCGGGGCGCACGGGACGGTGGTGCGCAGCCCTGGTGCTGACCGGCGGCGGCGGCGGTCGAGAGCTGTCGGATCGGATGTGAACTTTAAGGAATCCCAGACGTTCGTATATCCGTCGATGGGAATTTCACCCTACGGCAACCGGCGGCACCGCGGCTGCGTCTTCGCACCGCTCGTGAGTCCGGCGCTGCCGGCGTTGGGGGCGTACCCGCTTCCCTCGACACGAGGTGGTGCGGTGATGGCGGACCCGGAGCGGGTCGAGGATCGCGGCTCGGCTGGGGCCACCGGTGACGGGCAGGTCACCAGCCGGTGCGGGCAGCGTGGACAGTCAGCAACCCGCGCACGCCGTCCGCTTCGGGGATGCGGGAGCGGACGGGCCGGGATCGACGGCCGACACCGGCACTGCGCTCAGGCCTCGTGACTACAGGCCGAGGGATGCGCGGACGGCGTCGACGTCGTCCTCCAGTTCCTGCTGGCATTCGGGACCGCGATCGACGCAGTCCAGGTCGACACCGCATTCGCGCTGTCGTTCCCGCATCGTCGGGGCGGGTATGTCGATCGGGAACGCCAGGGGATCGAGCTCGGGGGCTCGCTGCCGTAGCACCTCGAAGGGCTGGGCGGTTTCGCTGGGCTCGCCGACCCTGAGCCGCTTGTCCAGCTCGCGGTGGTAGACGACGCCGCTGGCGATGCCCTTGGTCCACTCGGTGACCAGGGCGGCGAGGCTGGGAGCGGCACGGACCGGGTCGTACAGGTCCGGGCTGATCAGGTAACGCCAGATCTCGCCCTCGTGATCGCCTTCGACCACAAACGTGAACACAAGGCGGGCGAAGCGGAACAGCGGGATCTGGTGCCGCCAGTGGAACGGCGTGCCCACCGCGAAGGAGAGCAGGTCGAGCGATTCGCCCGCAGTGACGTCGGTCGGCCACCGGAGGAGCCAGCCGGCTTCGGGGCCGGGCTGTTGGGGATCCCACCCCTCAGATGCCAGCCAGGTCAGCTGTTCGGGGACGTGGTCGACGTCGAACAGGCGGTGGACCAGATCCAGGTCGGGAGCCTGCGCGCCCTGCGTGGCGGTCCGCTCCGGCCAGACCAGACCGGCGGCCGTGACCGCCGTCCGGTACGCCAGGGCGGCATCACGCAGGACGCGCATCTCATCGAGCATCAGTGGTTTCCCAACGTCGTCACGTGGGTGGCAGGCACAGGCTGGTGCCGCCCTGATTCACCTCGAAGCCGAAGCTTGGTCCTTCCGCCTCGACCCATGATTTCACCGGGAGCACGACGAAGCGCTTGCCGCTTGTGTTGTCCAGGCACTGATCATAGAACCTGGCGAGGTCGCTTCCCTGCGCAGGCCCTTCGGCACCCGGCACCAGTTTCACGCTCGCCACCAGCGACTCGTCGGGAAGTGTGAGGTTGACCGCCTGGTTCGTGCTGAAGAACGGGAACTCGTCGCACGTCAACCCGTCGCCCACCACGCCCGTGTCACAGGCGTTCGGCCTGAAGCGTGCCAGGTCGTACCAGGTGTGCGGGAAGCCCTTGCCCGTGGCGGCCGCGCCGTTCTTGCTGTAGGCGGGGTAGAACCACGCGGAGCGCGTCGAGGGGTTCGGGATTCCGTTGCCCAGGGCGTCCGCGATGTGCGTACCGGTCTCCTTCATGCCACGGCCCTTGTAGTTCTTGCCGCCGGGCACGTACACGACCAGGTTCTCGGGGCACACGTTCCCGACGTTGGGCGGCCTCCCGGCCACGGCGCCGCAGGCCAGGTCGATGGCCGTCTTGAGGTCATGGTCGTTCTTGTTGTCCCAGGCGAACGGGAGGTTCTTCTGACCGGCCAACAGCTTCGTGGTCTTGATCACCTGGGCGTACGTCTTGAGGCTGTTGATCCACCGGCCCTTGCTGAGGCCCCAGTTGTCGAAGGTGTCGAAGTCGGTGTCGGGGTGGATCGGGTACTCGATCAGACCCGCGATGCCGATCGGGCTGGGAAAGAGAATCTCGTAGAGGGCGAGCAGGGTGATGCCGAGCAGGAGACCCCCGCCGATCACGAGAAGCCAGGAGATGCCGGCCGCGGCCGATGCTGACGCCGCGGACATCGCCGCCACCTCCACCGCCCCCTCGATGACCACCGTGCAGAGAAGGTCCTCGTGACACCAGGTGACCGTCTCCACCAGCAGATCCGTGGGATCGACCGCGAGAGGCGTCGTCGACGCGCCGATGCCGTCCATCGACGAGATGACCGGTCCGTGGCCCGCGGGGGCCACCGAGAACACCAGTCTGGTCACGTCGTCGGAGCAGTCGACCTTCTTGTCTCCTGAGACCGGCAGGTATTTGTCGATGCAGCTGTGGTCCGGCACGAGATAGCAACCGGTGAACAGTTCGGTGCTGCCGGCCGGTATCGGCACCCGACCTCGCTGGCTCGGCGAGACGTAGACGCTGCCGCCTCTTGCGGCGCACTGCGAGCTCTCACTGCCGATCAGCGCAACGGTCGCCTCCGGGACCAGCGGCGGGTTGGTCAGGGTCGTGAACGTGCCTGACAGCTCCCGCGACAACGTCCCGTCGGCGCCGAACGCCTCTATCCGAAGCGCGTACGGGTCGCCCTCGGCGAGGTCGTTGATCTCGTACTTGACCACGCTCTGCGCGGTGCACGGACTGGCCGGGTTGCCGTTGGCATCCTGGCAGTACCGGGCCAGGGGGAACTCGGCCCAGGGCGCGGAGTCGAGGAACGCCTTGTACGTCACGTCCGTGGCAGGGTCGGGATGCCAGCTGACGGTGGCGTAGCCGTCCTGCGCGTCGATAGACAGGCCGGTGGCCGTGTCCGGTGGCGGCGGAGGCGCGAGGGTCGTGAACGACACCGTGGCGGGCGTCGTCGACCTGTTCCCGGCCAGGTCGATGGCCACCACGGAGACGCTGTGGTCGGTGGACGGCGACAGGCCGGTGATGGAGTACGAGCGGGCGCCGACCAGGGTCCGGACGGGACTCCCGCCGTCGACAGTGACCTCGTACCCGGCGAGACCGTAGTTGTCGGTGGCCGCGCCCCAGGTCACCTTGGCCGAGTTCGACGTGCGGGCCGTGACCGCCAGGCCGGGCACCGCGCTCGGCGGGATCAGGTCGACCACGGTGACCGTACGCAGAATCTTCGCGTACCGGCGCGGCTCCCGCTCGGCCCGGACGCACACCTGGCTCGAGCCCAGGTGCGGCGGGCGCACGGTCGTGGTCCACGACGCCGCCCAGTTGGTCACGCCCTCCGGCGGCGGACCGAAGGTGAACTGCGCGGTCGTCAGGGACTCGATTGAGACATCCACCATGGACGCCTCCTTGTGCAGCGCGCCGCTGAGCGCTATTTTCCCGTTCTCGTCCACGGGCAGCCGCGTGCCGTTCGGTGGCCCGTCGAGCCGGATGGAGGCGTGGTTGACGTCCTCCGGCGCGAGCACGCATGGATTGTCCGACGGTAGTTCGGCCTTCGCGTCCGGCGGCCTCACCGCCACGGCGCCGGCCAGTACGACGGAGATGACGACGCTGTTAACCAGCCAGGTCCGGCCCTGCCTTCGTTGCCGCATGTGCCTTGCCCCCGATCGACACGCTTGCATGTTTGGATTTTGAGGCTAGTTGTAGCAGCGCGATTACGATCCGGGCTAGGCCGCAGACCTGACAGTTGAGTGACAGTTCAGGGGCAGGGGCAGGGGCAGGGGCAGGGGATCGGACCGGGCGTGGCGCAGCGGATACGTTGCCGGTGGACGCGGGCGGAAGGGCTTGGACTTGGCGCGGCGTGGCCCGTTGACGGACCCACTTCGCTTTCCGGCTATCGTGCCGCGCGATCCTGCGCCTGCTGCCCTAGTCGCCCCGCCCCCCGCAGCGACATCTTGTGCATGACCTACCGGACGCGCCGGAGTCCGGGAACGCTGCCGGGAATCCGGCCAACGGATGGGGGTAGACGTTGGACATTCATGATCCAGACCGTGTCGTCCGACTTGCGGTTGCCGAGGCGCTGGCGCGGGTGGTGAACGAGGACAGCCTGGGACTGGGCGAGGGCGACGCGATGGCGAACCTGGGGGCCGGGCTGCGTGAGGTGCTTCGCCGCGCCCTGGACGACCGGGTGCCACTGACCACCCCAGAGTTCGTGGACCTCTGCCGCGACCTGCGGCTCAACCGTGACTCCCTCGACCTGCTGGGGCACTACCTGCTCACCGCGTTGCTGGCCCACCAGGTGGGACCGGACGCTCTGATCCGCGTCGGAGTCCTGCTGGGCACCGTCCGGCGTTACCTGCCCGCCCCCCGGCCGTCCGCGCGCCGCAACGCCGGCCCCGAGCCTCGGCGACGGGACGTGCGCGTGGACAACAGCGTCGTGGGTCGCTACCGGCGTAAGAGGCTGCCCGAGCACCTGCCCAACCCTCCGACGTGGACCTGCACGGGATGCGGTCGGGAGTGGCCGTGCGCGACAAAGCAGAGCCAGTTGCTCGCCGAGTTCGGCGGGGCGCGCGCGTCCCTCGCCGTCTACCTCGGCTCCTGCCTCGTCGCCGCCACCCAGGATCTGCCGTCGCTGCCGCTGCCCCGAGCGCGGCACCGATTCCTGGGCTGGCTGCCCCGCGCCCGGATCTGACCGCGACGCGCCGCGGTGGGCACTAGGCAGGAGAGACATCGATGCGGTGGAATGTCATACACGCGTCGTTCCCCGGGAGGACATCGATGTCGACCGCACGTACCCGCGCCCGGATCGCCACCATCCTGGCCGGCCTGCTGGTCGCGGCCCTGTACGCCGCTCCCACCGCCGCTCCCGCGACCGCCGACCCGACCACCCGGCACCGACCGTCCCCGCCGCACGTGGTCGGCACCGCGACGGTCCCCGTCTACTCCTACGCCGACGCCGTCCGGGAGAGCGTCTGGGTCGAGACCCGGGCCGACAGCGACGGCGACGGCGTACGGGACCGGGTGGCCGTGGACGTCGTCCGACCCCGCGAGGCAGCCGCCGCCGGGGTCCGCGTGCCGGTCATCATGGACGCGTCGCCCTACTACCTCTGCTGCGGCCGGGGCAACGAGAGCGAACGCAAGACGTACGACGCGGCCGGCGTGATCGCCAAGGCGCCGCTGTTCTACGACAACTACTTCGTCCCGCGCGGGTACGCGTTCGTCGCCGTCGACCTCGCCGGCACCGCCCGCTCCACCGGCTGCCAGGACGTCGGCGGCCCGGCCGAGGTGGGCAGCGCTACGGCTGTGGTGGACTGGCTCAACGGGCGGGCCCGCGCGTACGACGCCGACGGGCGGCCGGTCGGCGCCGGCTGGAGCACCGGGCGGGTCGGCATGATCGGCAAGTCGTGGGACGGCTCGGTCGCCAACGGGGCCGCCGCCACCGGCGTGCCGGGGCTGGCCACGATCGTGCCCATCTCGGCGATCTCCAGCTGGTACGACTACATGCGCTACAACGGGGTCCTGCGCGCCGCCGACTACCCCGGCTACCTGCACTCGTACGTCAACGGGCGCGGCGAAGAGGCGTGCGCCGACGTCCTGGCCCGACTGCGTAGCGACAGCGCGGAGGAGACCGGCGACCGCAACGCGTTCTGGGCGCAACGCGACTACCGGCCCTCGGCCGGGCGGGTCCGGGCCAGCGTGTTCGTGGCGCACGGTGTCAACGACCTGAACGTCACGACGACCCAGTTCGCCCGCTGGTGGCAGGAACTCGCCGAGCAGGGTGTGCCCCGCAAGCTCTGGCTCTACCAGGCCGGCCACGAGGACCCGTTCGACGTCCGGCGCGGCGCGTGGGTGGACACCCTGCACCGCTGGTTCGACTACTGGTTGCAGGGGCTGCGCAACGGCGTGATGGACGAGCCCCGGGTCGACCTGGAGACCGCCCCGGGCACCTGGACGACCCAGCGGGACTGGCCCGCCCCCGGCACCCGGGACGTGCGGGTCGCCCTCGGCGCCGGCGACGGCGTGACCGGGACGCTCGGCGGGCGCGGCGCACGGCCGGGCCGGGAACGGGAGTACGTCGACGAGTCGCTGTCCGAGGACGCCCTGGTGACCGAGCCGAACACGGCAGCCTCCGGCCGGCTGGTGTTCCTCTCCGGCGCGCTCACCGCGCCCCTGCGGATCTCCGGCAGCCCGTCGGTGCGGCTGCGGATCCGGGTGGACCGCCCGACCACCGAGCTGACCGCCCGGCTCGTCGACTACGGCACCGCCGAGCGGATCCGCTACGACAGTTCCGAGGGTGTGCGGACGCTGGCCACCGAGTCCTGCTGGGGAGCGTCGACGGCCGTCGACGACGCCTGCTACCGGGACACCGAGGAGATCACCGCGGTCACCGACCACGCCGTGCTGACCCGGGGATGGCTCGACGCCGCGCACCACCGCTCGCTGCGGTTCCGCACCCCGCTGCGGCCGGACCGGTGGTACACGGTGACGGTGCCGTTGAACGCGTACGACGCGGTGGTGCCGGCCGGGCACGTGCTCGGCTTGGTGCTCGGGCAGAGCGACCCGGACTTCACCGAGACCGACGACCGGGACGCCACCGTCCGGGTCGACCTGGGCCGCAGCGAACTGGTCCTTCCGGTCACCGGCCGGGCCGTGCTGCCCGGCGTCACCGTCGCGCCGTCGGTGGTCACCGCGCCGGCCGGGCCGTCGTCGGCGCGGACGGCACCGGACACCCGGCAGGTGCCCTGAATCAGTTCATCGTGACCCCGTGCCACGTACAACGCCCGTTCACCGCGTTCTCCGAGGCTTCTTGATCGAAAGAGCATCCGCTTGATCGAGGAGAGGCTCTCACGTGAGAGACAAGCAATCCGAACAGGCCGAAAACGCACAGCTGTCGCGGCGCAAGCTGGTCAAGTACGCGGGCGTCGGCGCCACGCTCGCCGCGGCCAGCCCTCTGGTGGGCTCCGGCGCGGCGTGGGCGGACGAGGAGCGCCGGCCCGGCGACGACCGGGGCGACCGGGGCGGCACGAAGAACCGGGCGTGGCGTGCGGGCGACCACCACGTCCACTCCGAGTACAGCGGCGAGTTCGACACGACGAAGAGCCCGATCGTCTTCCACAAGGGGGCCGACGCCGTCTACCCGATCGTCACCAACGCCATCATGGCCAAGAACTTCGGCCTGACCTGGGCGATGTGCACCGACCACGGTGGGCCGACGCACTCCAAGGTGAACATCGAGCAGGCATACCCCGACCTGCTGCGCTCACGCAAGCTGGTCCCCGAGGTGCTCCAGTTCTGGGGCATGGAGTTCGACGCGCCGTCGCTCGACCACCACACGCTGATGATCCCGCGTCACGACGACGAGGCGAAGCAGCTCTTCGAGTTGGAGAGCCGGTTCGCCAAGTACGACGCGTTCCCCACCGACCCGGCCCGCGACACCGAGGCGAGGATGGTGGAGTTCCTCAAGGTCGCCCGGGGCATGCCGCACAAGCCGCTGGTGATCGCTCACCACGCGTCCCGCTCCGCGCCCGGCCTGGGCGTCTACGGCCAGGACACGCCTCGCGAGTTCCGCAACGGCAACAACGCCGCGCCGGACGTCTACATCGGCTTCGAGGGGGCGCCCGGGCACCAGGCGGGTCCGCTCAACGGCGGCAGGCGCGGCGGGTACGGCAACCACCCCACCTACGGTGGCTTCGACCAGATGACCGCGCGGGTCGGCGGGCTGTGGGACTCGCTGCTGGGCGAGGGCCGGCGCTGGTGGATCACCGCGACCTCCGACTCGCACGTGCACTGGACGCGCGGCGGTTCGGACTTCTGGCCGGGGGAGTACAGCAAGACCTACGTGCACGCCCGCCAGGACTACGGCGACATCATGGACGGCCTGCGCAACGGCCGGATCTGGGTGACCACCGGTGACCTGGTCCGCGGCCTCGACGTGACCGCCAGGTCGCAGGGGAGGACGGCCGAGGTGGGCGAGACGATCACCCTGAGCCGCCGCAGCCGGACCGACGTGGAGATCGAGATCCGGTTCCGTCCGCTGGGCGGCGTGAACGCCAACGGGGACCGCCCCGAGGTCCGCCGGGTCGACCTGATCGTCGGTCAGATCACCGGCCCGAGCGCCAACCTGGACGCCGACACCAACCCCACCACGAGCGTGGTGGCCCGGTTCGGCCCGCGCGACTGGCGTCGACAGGGCGACGAGTACGTCATCCGGCACACCCTGCGCGGCGTCGAGGCCGACACGTACGCGCGGGTGCGCGGCACCAGCACGGACGAGGCCGAGCCGCTCGCCGACGGGCTGGAGAGCCCGTGGGACGACCTGTGGTTCTACTCGAACCCGGTGTTCGTGCACGTGCGCTGACCGGGCGGGCACAGCGGGTCCGCCGGGGCCTCTCGACGTACCAGGTCGGGCGGCGCCGGCGGGCCCGTACCGTGTCCGCCTCCGCCGCGATCAGGCGGCGCCGGGGCGACGCCCGGTCCCGCGCCTGCCGGTCGTGTCCGGCTCGGGCCGCACCTGCGCGACCACCTCGCAGAGGTCCCGTAGCGGGTCGGTCGCCTGGGTCGAGCAGGCGACCCGTTGCAACAGGGCCCGCAGCGTCGCCGACTCGGCCGGGGTGAGCGCCCCCAGCAGGTGGGACTCGACCTGTCGCAGTGCCTTCCGCCGCTGCTCCCAGGCGTCCCGGCCGAGGTCGGTGACGTCCACCAGCCGGCTGCGCCGGTCGGCCGGGTCCGCCCGCCGGGCGACGAACCCGGGGCGTTCCAGATCGTCGATCAGGTACGTGAGCACCGTGCGGTCGAGGCCGAGTTCCTCGGCGATCGCGCCCTGGTTGCGGGTGGGGCCGTTGACCGCGGCGGTGAGCACCTGGTAGCCGCGTGGACCGCCGGGGAAGTCGGCCAGGGCGTGCTCGGCGGCCCTGACGTGGCCCCGGAAGACGATCCCGAGCATCCAGCCCAGGTCGTCGTCGAGCGGATCGGGCCGGTCCGGCCGGTCGGTGACACCCGTCATGTGACGACAATAGCGCAGCACGGCATACCTTGTTGGCAGCAGATGTTCTGTCTGACATAAGATCGAGCGCATGACGTATTGCGCGGAGCGGGAGGCTCGCAGATGAGCGACTACGGCCACGACCTGGTCTTCGGCTCCTTCACCACGCCCGGCAACGACGACCCGGACCGCACCGTCGGTCTCGCCGTCCTGGCCGAGCAGGTCGGGCTCGACCTGGTGACCTTCCAGGACCACCCGTACCAGCCCCGTTTCCTCGACACCTGGACACTGCTGAGCTTCGTGGCGGCCCGCACCAACCGGGTGCACCTGTCGGCGAACGTCACGAACCTGCCACTGCGCCCACCGGCGGTGCTCGCCCGCGCCGTCGCCAGCCTGGACCTGCTCACCGGCGGCCGGGTCGCCCTGGGCCTGGGGGCGGGCGCGTTCTGGGACGCCATCGAGGCCATGGGCGGCCGACGGCTGACCGCCGGGGAGGGCGTCCGCGCGCTGGAGGAGGCCATCGAGGTCATCCGGCAGATCTGGGACGCCGAGGCGCGCGGCGGCGTCCGCGTCGACGGTGAGTTCCACCGGGTGGTCGGCGCCAAGCGCGGCCCGGCCCCCGCCCACGCGGTGCCGATCTGGCTGGGCGCGTACAAGCCGCGCATGCTGGCGCTCACCGGTCGCCGGGCCGACGGGTGGCTGCCCAGCCTGGGCTACCTCCAGGACGGTGACCTCGCCAGGGGCAACGCCATCATCGACGACGCCGCGCGGTCGGCCGGCCGCTCGCCCCGGGACGTGCGCCGGCTGCTCAACATCTCCGGCACGTTCTCGACTGTCGGACGCGGCCAGCTGAACGGCCCCACCGAGCAGTGGGCGCGCGAGTTGGCCGAGCTGGCGTTGGGCGACGGCATCGGCACGTTCATCCTCGCCAGCGACGACCCCGACGACCTGCGCCGGTTCGCCGGCGAGGTGGCGCCCGCCGTCCGCGAGCTGGTGGCCGCCGAGCGCGAGCGGGGCGCCGCGCCGGCCGCGGTGCCACCGGTGGCCGTCGCGCCCGCCGCGCCCACGACCCGGGCGAGGGTGACCGCCGGCGCGTTCGCCGTGGTGCCGACCCCCGACGACGGACGGCGGCTCAGTGACCGCCAGGTGTGGGACGAGTCGGCACGTCCGACCGGACCGGCACCCGATCCGACGCGCACCTACACCGCCCACGAGCAGGCGAACGGCCAGCACCTGGTGCAGGTGCACGACGGGCTGCGGGGCGAGTTGGCCCAGATCCACGATCTCATCGAGCAGGTCGCGGCCGGTGAGATCGACGCCGGCACCGCCCGATCCCACATCAACACCATGACCATGCGGCAGAACCGGTGGACGCTCGGCGCGTACTGCGAGTCGTACTGCCGCATCGTCACCACCCACCACACGATCGAGGATCAGGCGCTCTTCCCGCGCCTGCGGCGGGCCGACCCCCGGCTGCGCCCGGTCATCGACCGGCTGGAGCAGGAGCACCACGTCATCCACGACGTGCTGGAGGGGGTCGATCGCGCCCTGGTGGCGTACGTCGGAGCGCCGGACGGCCTGGCCGAGCTGCGCGCCGCGGTGAACCTGCTGACCGACACCCTGCTGTCGCACCTCAGCTACGAGGAGCGCGAGCTGGTCGAGCCGTTGGCCCGGTTGGGGGTGAGCTGACCCCGCGTCAGGGGGTTGCCCCCGCACGACTTGAGAGACTACTTTCGAAACATGTCTCTCAAGAATCCGTACGGGGATTTCGAGATCACCGAACCGCAGGCGCTGCGGGCGCTGGCCCATCCGGTCCGGCTCGCCATCCTCGACCGACTCCAGCGGTACGGTCCGGCCACCGCCACCGGGCTCTCGCCGCACGTCGGCGCCACCCCCTCGGTGGTGAGCTGGCACCTGCGGCACCTCGCCACCTTCGGCCTGGTCACCGACGCCGAAGGCACCGCCAGCAAGCGGGAACGCTGGTGGCAGGCAGCCGCCCGGGGCTTCCGCTTCAGCCTGCCCGACGACGCCGAGGGGCAGGCCGCCGGCCGGCAGCTGCGCGGCGAGATGTTCGCCAGGTACGCGGACACGCCGCAACAGTGGCTGCTGCACGAGGAACCCCGGCTGGACGCCGAGTGGCGCGGGCTGGCCGGGGTCGCCGACACCCGGTTCGTCGCCACCCCCGACGAGCTGCGGGAGCTGGAGAGCGCCATCGAGGAGCTGCTCGCCCCGTACGTGCGGCGCAAGGACGACGAGACACCACCGGACGGTGCGCGGATCGTGCGCATGCTGCGCTACCTGCTGCCCGAATCCGTCGACGACACCCCCACGTCATGACCACCGTCGACACCGCGCCCCCGCCGGCCCTGCACCGCGACCGCCGGTTCCGCACCTTCTGGATCGGCGAGACGGTCTCGCAGTTCGGCGACCGGATCAGCGAACTCGCGCTGCCGCTGATCGCGGTCTCCCTGCTCGCCGCGACACCCATGCAGGTGAGCGTCCTCACCGCGCTGATCTGGCTGCCCAACCTGCTGGGCCTGTTCCTCGGCGCCTGGGTGGACCAGCGCACCCACAAACGGCGACTCCTGATCATCGCGGACCTGATCCGCGCGGCAGTGCTGTTCAGCCTGCCGGCGGCGTACCTGTTCGGCGCGGTCACCCTCACCCAGCTCTACCTGGTGGCGCTGCTCACCGGCGTCGGGGCGGTGCTGTTCGCCCTGGGGCACCAGGCGTTCTTCGTCGCCCTGGTGCCCCGGTCGGCGTACCTGGACGCGAACAGCAAGCTCAGCATGAGCCGGTCGCTGTCGTTCATCGCCGGCCCGGCGGTCGGCGGTGGGCTCGTGCAGGCGCTCAGCGCGCCGGTGGCGATCGTCGTCGACGCGGTGTCCTTCCTCGCCTCCGCGCTGCTGCTGCGCCGCATCCAGGTCACCGAGTCGCCCCCGCCGCCGCGCCGGACGTCCACCCTCGGCATGGTCCGCGAAGGGCTCGTGATGGTGCTGCGCCACCCGGTGCTGCGCGCCGCGCTCGGCTGCACCAGCACCGTCAACTTCTTCACCTTCATCGCCTCCGCCCTGCTGGTGCTGTACGCCAGCCGCGACCTCGACCTGTCGGCCGGTGCCATCGGCCTGGCCCTCGGCTGCGGGGCGCTCGGCGGGCTGGCGGGCGCCGCGCTGACCCCCCGCATCGCACGGACCATCGGGCTGGGCCGCACCACGATGATCGGCGTGGTGCTGTTCTCCGCGCCGCTGGCGCTGACCGCGCTCATCACCGGCCCCACCTGGGCGAAGATCGCCATGCTGGCGGCCATCGAGCTGGTCTCCAGCTTCGGGGTGATGCTGATGGACATCAACCTCAACGCCCTGCTGACCGCGGTCACACCCGACGACGCCCGCGGCCGCCGGGCCGGTGCGTACAGCGCCGTCAACTACGGCATCCGGCCACTGGGCGCGCTGGTCGGCGGCGCGCTGGGCACCGCCGTCGGGCTGCGGCCGGCCCTGGTCGTCGCCGGGCTGGGCGGCACACTCGCCGTGCTCTGGCTGCTCGCCTCGCCGATACGCCGCATCGCCAGCCTCGACGAGGCGACGGCGGGATGACCGCCGGTCAGCCGGCCGCCTCCAGCAGCACCCGCGCCAGCTCCGTCGGCTGGGAGAACATCGGCCAGTGGCCGGTGTCCATCGTGACTAGCCGCCAGTGCTCGCTTGCCAACAGGCCGGCGACGGTGTCGTTGGGCTCCGGACCGTCGAGCAGACACTTGACGTACGTCGCCGGCACCTCGCCCAGCGGGCGGTCGAGCACGGCCGGCTCGGTCAACGTCGCCCCCGGGTGCGGTGTGGCGCCATCGCGGAGCCGGGCGATCTGGTCGGCGGTGAGCCCCTGACCGTCGAACTCGGATGCGGCCGGCGGCGGCCAGACGCCGCCGTTGTCGGCGATCAGCGCCTCGAACACCGACTGGCCCTGCCACCAGCCGGACGCGAACGAGCCGCCGTCGACCGGCACCTCCGCGTCGACGAAGACCACCCGGGTCAGCCGGTCGCCGATCCGCTCGGCGGCCTGCCCCACCGGGATGCCCGAGTAGCTGTGCCCGACGAGCACCACGTCGCGCAGGTCACGCCGCTCGATCTCACCCACGATGTCCCGCACGTGGGTCTGCTGCCCGGCGGGGATGTCCCGCTTGTCGGCCAGGCCGGAGAGGGTCAGCGGATGGACCCCGTGCCCGGCAGCGCGCAACGGCGGCACCACCTCGCTCCACGCCGCCGACCCCAACCACGCCCCCGCCACCAGCACGAAATCAGCCATGGCCGGGACCCTAGCGCCGTCGTGTGACAACCCGCCGGCTCAGGACCAGGTGCGCGCCTGCGCCTCGAAGACCTCCGGCGGGCTCTCCACGGGCAGCACGCAGAGCAGGTGCCCGCCGGGCGCCCGCAGGATGCGGCACTCCAGCCACCGCGTCACCTCGGTCGCGCCCAGGCCGATCAGCCGGGCGGTCTCCGCCGCCACGTCGTCGGTCTCGATGTCGAGGTGGTAGCGGGGCGCGTCGTCGACCGCCTGCACGGCCGTGACCAGCCCCGGCAGCGCCTCGTGCAGGCCCACGAACTGCGGCTCCTCAGGATGGGTGCGGGTGGGCGCACCCAGGGCGGCCGACCAGAACTCCGCCGCCCGGGCCGCCTCCGCCTCCGGCGCGTCGATCAGCAACGCGTACACACGGCTTCGATGCATGCGAGGCAGGATATCGACGACCGCGCCGCCCCGCCCGCTCAGCCGTGGTCCAGCGGGGATGGACCGGCGTCGACCGGCATCCGGTAGATCCGGACCGGATAGTCCACTGCCGAATGCCCACCGTTCAGCCCGGCGGTCAGGTGCAGCTGTGCCGCCGGCATCCACAGGTGCCGGTCGGCGTCCAGCCACATCGCGTCCACCCAGGACAGACGGGGGTCGGCGACGAGCGTGCGGACGTCGCCGTCGGGCGCCAGGGCGAGGACCCGCCGCCGCTCCACGTCGCTGAGGTAGATGGTGCCGTCGGCGTCGATCGCCGTACCGCCGGTGCTGGGCGTGTCGCACCACGGCTCCACCCGGCGGGCCACCTCGTCGGCGGACACCGTGGGATCGTCCAGCCAGCGGGTGCCGATCCGGGACATGCCGCCGGAGGCCGGTTGGAAGTACAGCCAGCGCCCGTCCGGCGACACCTCCAGCTGGTCGGCGTGCACGTGCACCTCGGCGCCGGTCGGATCCCGCAGCGCCCGGCCGTCGGCGACCAGAGGGCCGCCCACCGTGCTCGGATGCCCGTCCAACACCCGCCGGCACCGACCCGAGTCGAGGTCCAGCACGATGAGGGCGGGCGCGCCGGCGTCGGTGAGGTACGCGGTGCCGCCGTGGAACCGGACGTCGTCGACGTAGCTGTCCGGGCGTACCGCCTCGTCGAGAGGCAGGATCCGCCGCACCCGGTCGGTGTCCACGTCCACCACGATCAGCCGCGCGCTGCCGGGCACCTGCCGGCCGCCAAGCCGCGGCGCCCCCGAGTCGACGATCCACAGCCGGCCGTCCGGCCCGGCACGCAGCCCGTTGACGTGGACGAACGCGCCGCCCGGCGACTGGCCCACCCGGTTCCACGCGGCGTCCGGGTACGGCCGGCGACCACCGTCCGGCAGCGCCTCCGCCACCTGCACACCCGGTCCGTCCGCCGACGGGTAGCTCAGGAACACCCGGCCCCGCACGGTGGTCACCCCCGTGCACACCCGATCCTCGGTGCGCACCGACGTCACCCGGGGATCCTGCTCGGTGCCAGGCATGGACATCGGCCCGCTCCCCACGCGCCCGGCGGCGTCTCGGCTCCCGTCGGTGGCCGAGGAGACCGGCCACCACCGGCGCGGTATCCCCGGGCCGAGCCCGGCGAAACGCCAGCGGCTCTCACGCCGGGCGGTCGACCAGGGCGGCGAGTCGCTTGGGCGCCAGCACGCAGTAGCTCTCGGTCAGCAGCTCGCCGACCTCGTCCCAGTCGGTGTCGCCGGACAGGACCATGCCCATCACGTTCGGACCCCAGTCCGGCTTGTAGAAGGGGTACCCACACCCCAGGAGACCGGCGATCTCGTCCAGCGGCGAGCGGAAGACCAGCAGGCACGACGGACGGTCGAGCGCGGCGGCGCGCGCGTGCACCGCCTGCCGGGCCGGGTCGACGGTGAGCACGTGGGCGAAGGTCCGTCCGCGGATCCGCCAACGCACGCCCACCCAGGCCGGCTCCTCGTACGTCTCCGGCAACCCACCGCAGATCGGACGCAGTCGGTCGAGGATCTCGGGTTCGACGTCTCCGGGCGCGCTCACGGGCAGGGACGTTAGCGACCGGGTACGACACGTCCACCGGCCGCCGGCGGTGGTGTGCGCCCGGTGGATCCGCCACTATGGGCCGGGGCGACGTCGGGCCGCCGCCCGCGCCGACCCACCCCGTGCCCGCTGAGGAGAACCGTGTCGTCCACCCTGCTCTCCCGCCGTGACCTGGACTTCCTGCTGTACGACTGGCTGCGGGTGTCCCACCTCGTCGAGCGTCCCCGCTACGCCGAGCACTCCCGGGAGACCTTCGACGACGCGCTCGACCTCGCCGAGCGGGTGGCCACCGAACAGTTCGCCCCGCACAACCGGGCCGCCGACCTCACCGAGCCCACCTTCGACGGGCAGCGGGTGCGGCTGATCCCGCAGATCCGGGCGGCCCTGGACAGTTTCGCCGACACCGGTCTACTCACGGCCGGGCTGGACGAGTCCGTCGGCGGCCTCCAGTTGCCACACGCCGTCGCGGCCGCCTGCTTCGCCTGGTTCCAGGCAGCCAACGTGGCCACCTCCGCCTACCCGATGCTCACCCTGGGCAACGCCAACCTGCTGCTGACGTACGGCAGTGCCGACCAGGTGGACACGTACGTCCGGCCGATGCTGGACGGCCGGTTCTTCGGCACCATGTGCCTGTCCGAGCCGCACGCGGGCAGTTCCCTGGCCGACATCACCACCCGCGCCGAGCCGCAGGAGGACGGCACGTACCGGCTCTTCGGCACCAAGATGTGGATCTCCGGCGGTGACCACGAGCTGGCCGAGAACATCGTCCACCTGGTGCTGGCCCGGATCCCCGGCGGGCCGCCCGGGGTCAGGGGGATCTCGCTGTTCATCGTGCCGAAGGTGCTCGTCGGCGCGGACGGGTCGCTCGGCGAGCGCAACGACGTGGTGCTGGCCGGGCTCAACCACAAGATGGGCTTCCGGGGCACCACCAACACCCTGCTCAGCTTCGGCGACGGCAGGCACACCCCGGACGGCCGTCCCGGGGCGGTGGGCCACCTGGTCGGCGCCGCCCACCAGGGGCTGGCCCAGATGTTCCACATGATGAACGAGGCCCGGATCGGTGTGGGGGCCGGCGCGACCGCGCTGGGCTACACCGGCTACCTCAAGAGCCTCGCGTACGCCCGGGAGCGGCCGCAGGGCCGGCTCGTCGGCGCCAAGGACCCGGCCGCGCCGCAGGTGCCGATCATCGACCATCCCGACGTACGACGGATGCTGCTGGCGCAGAAGAGCTACGTGGAGGGAGCGCTCGCGCTGGTGCTCTACTGCGCGCGCCTGCTCGACGAGGAGAGGACCGCCCCGGCGGACGCCGACCGGGAGCGGGCGCACCTGCTGCTGGAGGTGCTCACCCCGATCGCCAAGAGTTGGCCGTCGCAGTGGTGTCTGGTCGCCAACGACCTGGCGATCCAGGTGCTCGGCGGTGCCGGCTACACCCGTGACCACGACGTGGAGCAGCACTACCGGGACAACCGGCTCAACCCGATCCACGAGGGCACTCACGGCATCCAGGCCCTGGACCTGCTCGGCCGCAAGATGACCATGCGTGACGGCGCGGGTCTGTCGCTGCTGACCGAGAGGATCGGGGACACCGTGGCCCGGGGCCGCAAGGCCGGAGGGGAGGCCGCCGAGCTGGCCGACCGGCTCGCCGACGGGGTGGACCGGGTGGTCGCGGTGACGCGTCGACTCTGGGCGGACGGCGACCCGGTGCTCGCGCTGGCCAACGCCAGCGTCTACCTGGAGGCCGTCGGGCACGTGGTGGTGGCGTGGATGTGGGTGGAGCAGGTGCTGGCGCTACCGGACGACGGGGACGCGTTCCACGCTGGCAAGCGGCAGGCCGCCCGCTACTTCCTCACCGTCGAGCTGCCCCGCACCGGCCCGCAGTTCGACCTGCTGGACAGGCGGGACCGGACGGTCCTGGACATGCGTACGGAATGGTTCTGAGCCGACCCGCGCCTCAGCGCTGTCGCATCTGGTGATTGATCGCCTGCCGTCCCTTGACGACAGCGAGCACGATCACCGCGACGAGCGCGATCAGCCCGATGATGGCCAGCCAGCGAACCGCTTCGAGGACCAGCCCGAGCAGGATCAGCACTCCGGCTACGACGCCGACGACCCAGAGCAATGCACGCATCTCGACCTCCCGTGACGGGCCGCCGCGCGACGTGACGACCCCGGGCCCAACCTTCCCGCCCTCGCCATCGCCAAACCCGGCCCGCCCCCACCTCGCGATCTTGCGTCCTCCGCGGCGACGAACAGGACCTACGCCCGCACCGCGACAACAGAACCTGCAAGATCGGCGGGCGGGGCGGGTCAGGGTTGGGCTACGTAGATGGTGTTGGCGGACTGGCCGCCGGTGAGCGGGTTGGCGAACGGTACGACGTGCGCCTGCGTGGTGCCGAACACCTCGCCGAGGGTCGCGGTGAACGCGGCGTCCGGCGGGTCGTCCGACCACAGCGCGAAGACCCCCTCCGGGCGCAGGAGCGCGGCCAGCCGGCGGAGCCCCTGCGGGGTGTAGAAGGGGGCGTGGCTGGGGTGCAGCACGTTGCGCGGGGAGTGGTCGACGTCGAGCAGGACGGCGTCGAACCGTCGTCCGGGCTCGTCGGCGTCGAAGCCGGTGTCTCCGGCGACCGCCGCGAAGAAGTCGGCCTGGGCGAACCGGGTCCGCGGATCCTCGGCCAGCCCCGCGGTGAACGGCAGCAGCCCGCGCCGGTGCCAGTCGATGACGTCCTCGATCGCCTCGACCACCAGTAGCGACCGGACTCTCGGGTCGTCCAGCGCGGCCTTGGCCGTGTAGCCGAGGCCGAGGCCGCCGACCACGACGTCCAGCGCGTCGCCGGTCAGCGCGGCGAGGCCCAGCCGGGCCAGCTCGATCTCCGCGACGGGGAAGAGGCTGGACATCAGGTACTCGTCGTCGAGCTTGACCTCGTACACCTCGACCTGGAGTGCCGGGTCGAGACGCCGACGCAGGCTGATCTCGCCGATCGGGGTCTCCCGCCAGGCCAGCTCTTCGAAACGCGCGCCCACGGTGCCCTCTCGCCGCCGGATTCGTCCCCGGATGGTACCGGTCGGGGCCGCGACGGCCACGCAGGGTCCACGGGACATCGACGCACCGCATATCCTGTGCCCGGCCGATCCGATGGGAAGGGACCTCATGCCGTCGCGGCAGGACCAGCTGCACTCCTACCAGTTCAGCGTCCAGCGGGCGGTCGCCGCCCTGGTCATGCGGGAGACCGATCCCGCGCAGTCGCCGTTTCGACGGTTGGCGGGTGCCGGCCTGGCCAGTGTCCTCGTCGCGGTGATCGGCCTGGGCGGCTCGGCGCTGTACGGCCTGTTCGCCGGTGGCGGCAAGGGGTGGCGTGACCCGGGCGCGGTCATCGTCGAGAAGGAGTCCGGCGCCCGGTTCGTCTACCGCGAGCAGAAGCTGCACCCCGTCCTCAACTACGCCTCGGCGCTGCTGATCGTCGGCGCGGACACCTCGAAGACCGTGCTGGTCTCCCGGCGGTCGATCGACGGCGTGCCGCGCGGGCTGCCGTTGGGCATCGCCGACGCACCGGACTCCCTGCCCGCAGCGGGCCGGCTGGCGGCCACGGGGTGGACGGTCTGCTCGGCCGTCCCGGGTGGTCCGGACGGCGAGGCGCCCCGTTCCGCGCTGCTGATCGGCACCGAGCCCGGCGGCGGACGGCCGCTGGGCGACGACGCGCTGCTGCTGCGCCATCTCGACGGTGGGCTGCACCTGGTCTGGCACCAGCGGCGCTACCTGGTCCGCGACGCGAACCGGGTGCTGGCGGCCCTGGCCACCACCCGTACGCGCGCGGTGCCGGTGGCGCCCGCCCTGCTCAACGCGCTGCCCGCCGGCGTCGACCTGGGGCCGCTCGACCTGCCCGATCTGGGCCGGCCCAGCACCGGCGTGCCGGGTGCCACCGTCGGTCAGGTCTACCTGGTGCGCAATTCCGGCGGCGGTCGGCAGTACGCGGTGGCGCTCGACGCCGGGTTGGCGGGGATCACCGAGTTGCAGGCCGGGCTGCTGCTGGCCAGCACCGCGCAGGGCGAGCCGACGTCCATGACTCTCGGTCAGTTCGCCGCGCTGCCCACGGTGCCCGATCTGACGCCGAGCGGCCCGACGGCCCCACCGCCGGTTCCGCCCCGGCTCGCGGCCGCCGACGGCGCGGGCCTCTGCACCCGCGTCGGCGACGACGGCGGGGTGGGCGAGGTGCGCTGGGGCGTACCGCTGCCGGACCTGGCGGCCGTGCCGCGGACCGCGCCGGCCGGCGGCGTGGTCCTGGCCGACCACGTGGTGGTGGAGCCGGGTCGCGGCGCGGTGGTGGAGGCCGCGCCGGCGCCGGGCGCGTCCGGGGGCACGGTGTCCGTGGTCACCGACCTGGGCCGGCGGTACGTGGTGGCCGACCGGGCCGTCCTCGCGATGCTCGGCTACCGCGACGTGCGCCCGGTGCGGCTGCCGGCTGGCCTGGTGAGCCTGGTGCCGGCCGGCGCGACCCTGGATCCGGCTGCCGCGCGGGCCGTCGCCGCCCCCGGTTGAGCAGGGGCCGGGTCAGTCGGCCGGGCGGCGCAGGACGCTGACCGCGAAGTCCGCGTCGTCGCGCCACGGCCGCAGGTCCCAGGTGGCGAAGCGGTGTTCCAGGCGCAGGCCGGCGGCGACCGCGTCGGCGTCGAACGCGGTCAGCGGGTAGCCGCGTTCGGTGCCGAAGCCGACCGCCAGGACGCCGTCCGGGCGCAGGTGCCCGGCGAGTCGGCGCAGCACCTCCGGCTCGGTGCCGACGGCGACGAACGCGAGGACGTTGCCGGCGAGTACGGCGGCGTCGAATGGTTCCGCCTCGCCCAGCGCCGGCAGGTCCAGCTCGGCCAGGTCGGCGACGAGCCAGCGCGGGCCGGGGTGGTCGGCGCGGGCGGCCTGCACCAGCGCGGGGTCGGCGTCGACGCCGACGACGGTGTGCCCGCGCTGGGCCAGTGCGGCGCCGACCCGGCCGGTGCCGCTGCCGGCGTCGAGGATGCGCGACCCGGGTACGACGAGCGCGTCCACCAGTCGGGCCTCGCCGGCCAGGTCCGCGCCCTCGGCGGCGAGTTTGCGGAACCGGTCGATGTACCACTGCGAGTGTTCGGGTCCGGTGTCGGTCGCCCAGCGGGTCGGGTTGGCCATACGGTCACGGTAGCCGGGCCGGCGGGGCCGCGACGGGCGGCCCGGGGAGCCGGCCCGGCTACCGGTGGATCGCTCAGCCCTTCTCCGCGCCGCTGGTCAGCCCCTCGGTGAGCAGCCGTTCGCTGGCGAAGAAGAGGATCACGATGGGCAGGGTGAGGACGACCGATCCGGCCATCAGCACCGTCTTGGGCACCTCCACGCCGTCGGCGAGCAGCGAGAGCCCCAGGGACACCGTCCACCTGTCGGGTTTGTCGACCAGGAACAGCAGGGCGAAGAGGAACTCGTTCCAGGCGATCATGAAGTCGTAGAGCGCGACCGCCATGATCGACGGCATGGCCAGGGGCAGGCTGACCCGGCGGATGATGCCGAGCCGGCCGGCGCCGTCGATGGCGGCGGACTCCTCCAGGCTGACCGGGATGGTCTCGAAGTAGTTCTTCAGCATGTAGACCGAGACCGGCAGGGTCTGCGAGATGTAGACCAGCACCAGCCCGAACAGCGAACCGCGCAGCCCGGCCCGGGTGAAGACCACGAACAGCGGGATCGCGATGACGATCGACGGGAACAGGTAGACCGCCAGGAACAGGAAGTCCACCTGCCGCCGGCCGAAGAAGCGCAGCCGGGCCACCGCGTACGCCCCGGGGATCGCCACCACCAGGGTGAGCGCCGTCGCCGCGACCGCCACCAGGCCGCTGTTGCGGATGAAGGTGAGGAACCCCTGGCCGCCGTCGGCGGTGGCCTTGAGCACCTCGGCGTACGTGGCGACGGTCAGCTCACCGAAGCCGACCACGAGTGCGCCGGGGTCGAGCAGCAGCCGCTCGATGGGGCGTACCGACAGCACCAGCATGTAGTAGAAGGGGAAGACGGTGACCACCAGGAACGCGGCGATCACCAGGCGGCGCAGCCAGCGCAGGCTCACCGTCTCGATCACGTCCCGGTCCATCAGCTCACCCTCCGTCCGAAGAAGCGCAGGTAGATCAGCACGAACACGATGAGCACCACGGCCAGCACGACCGCCTGCGCGGCCGCGGCCCCGATGTCGGTACGCGCGGTGAGGAACTCGTAGACCCGGACGCTGACCACCTCGGTGCCCGCCGCACCACCGGTGAGCAGGTAGACGTCGTCGAACTTGTTGAACGTCATGATGAAGCGCAGCACGCCCAGCAGGGCGATCACCGGCAGCAGTTGCGGCAGCAGGATGTGCCGGAACCGCTGGGTGGGGGTCGCGCCGTCGACCCGGGCGGCCTCCTCCAGCTCGCCGGGCACCGCCTGGAGGCGGGCCAACAGGAAGAGGAACGCGAACGGGAAGTACCGCCACGCCTCGAAGACGATCACCGTGGCCAGGGCCGTCGACTCCTGGGTGAGGAACGGCACCGGGGCGTCCCAGCCGAGCAGCCGTTGACCCCAGTGGTTGACGATCCCGAGCTGCGGGTCGAGCATCACCTGCCAGACGAACGTGACCGCGACCACCGGCGCCACGTACGGCAGTAGCATGGATGCCCGGACCAGGGTGCGGCCCCGGAACGGCCGGCGGACGACCAGGGCGGCGAGGAGGCCGAGCAGGATCGACCCGACGGTGCCGCCGATGCTGTAGAGCAGCGTGACCCACAGCGTGTCGGCGAAGCCGGGGGTGTGCAGCACCCGGTCGATGTTGTCCATGGTGAACTCGCCGAACAGGCCGGTCTTGCGCAGCGTGGCGAGCCGGACGCGTTGGAAGGCGAGCACCACGGTCCACACGATCGGGATGCCGATGACCGCGATGGTGACGAGCAGGGTGGGTGCGACGAGCGCGAGCCCGGCACGGGATTCGCGGCGACGCAGGGTCAGTGGTCGGCGCCGTGGGGGCTCCGGCCGCTCCCGGGTGGGGGAGCGGCCGGGGCCGGGCGCGGTGGTGGTCAATTGACGCCCGACTTGATGGCGTCGACGTCCTTCTTGGCCCGTCCGGCGGTGGCCGCCGGGTCGGACTTGCCGGCGATGAGGTCGCCCAGCACCTTGGGTACCGGTAGTTCGCCGAGCATGGCGCCGACCAGCTTGCCCTGGCCCTGGGTGAGCCCCCACCGGCCGAAGGTGTCCGGGCTGCGGCGCAGGGTGGCCAGCACCTCGTCGCCGTACACGTCGGCGAGGGGCTTCTTGGCGTCCACGCCGGCCTGGCTGGTGTTCCAGGCGGTCAGGTACGCCTCCGGGTCGGCCGGGGTGCCCTTGCGCACCGGGAAGCGGCCCTCCGGGGACATGCCGAACCAGCGCGGGTAGCCGTCGCCGAGCATGTACTCCACGAAGGACTTCGCCGGGTCGGCTGCCGCGCCGTCCAGCACGGACCACGAGCTGATCTCGCCGTACTGGGCTGGTTCGGTGCCGTTGGGGCCCTTGATCGCCGTGACGAACCCGCTGTTCTTCGCGAGGAACGCCGGGTCGGCCTGGCACTGGGGGCAGGTCGGCTTGGCGTCGTTACGCAGCCCGGCCAACTCGTCGAGGATGAACGGCGACCAGATCACCATCGCCGCCTTGCCGGCGAAGTAGGTGGCCCGGGTGGTGTCCACGTCCTGTGCGCCCTTGATCGAACTGGTGCGGATCAGGTCGCCGTAGAAGCGGAACGCCTCGACGCACTGGGGTGAGTCCAGGGTGACCTTTCCGGAGTCGTCGGTGAGTTGGCAGCCGTTGGCAAGCGCCAGGTGCTCGAACGTCTGCTGGGTGAACACGTCACTGGGGGCGGTGGCCGCGGTGATCCCGGCGACGCCGCCGGTGTTCAGTTTCGCGGCGGCGTCGGTGATCCGTTCGTACGTGTCGGGGGCGGGCAGGCCGGCGGCGGCGAACAGGTCCTTGCGGTAGACGAGCAGCTGCCCCCATCCGTCGCTGGGGACGGCGAGTTGTTTGCCGTCGTCGGCGGTCAGCTCCAGCGCACGCGGCGAGAACGTCTGCCTGCCCAGCTTGTCGACGACCTCCGCGTTCGCCGAGGCGTGCAGGAGCTCGTTGCCGGCGAGCGTACGGATGCCGGCCAGGGAGACCGAGCCGACCACGTCGGGCAGGTCGCCGGCGGCGGCGTTTGCCGCGATCAGGGAGGGGAACTGGTCCTCGTTGACGGTGACCAGGTCGACCTGGATGCCGGTCTTGGCGGTGAAGTCGGCGACGATCGCCTTGGTGGCGGTGACGCGGTCGGCGACGTCTTCCAGGCTCCAGACGGTGATCTTTTTGCTGTTGCTGTCGAATTCGTCGTCTCCGCAGGCCAGCAGGGTGGATGCGGTCAGTGCCATGATCAGGGTGGTGGCGAGTATCCGCCTCGGAGGTGCTGACATCGGTGGCACTCCTCTCGAAGGGTACATACAGGATCCAACACCTTCGATAGATCAATGACAAGACATATAGCGATTTTTTGCTATCCTGGAGCCCAGTGCTACCGGGATGTGACACATGGGCAACTGGGTGGTCTCTCTCTCCGGGCCTCGACGGATCAGCCTCGAGCCCTGCCCCCCGGATCCGCTCGGCCCCGGCCAGGTCCGGATCCGCACCTGCTACTCGGGCATCTCCGCCGGCACCGAGCTGACCCTCTACCGGGGCAGCAATCCCCGGCTCAGCAAGGACTGGGACGACGCCGCCCGGATGTTCGTCCCCCGACAGACCCCGGTGCCCTACCCGCTGATCGGCTTCGGCTACGAGGAGGTCGGCGAGGTCGTCGAGGTCGCGCCGGAGGTCACCGACCGGCACCCGGGGCAGCTCGTCTGGGGCATCTGGGGGCACCGGGCCGAGGCGGTGCTGGCCGCCGACGCGGTCCGTCCACTCCCCGCCGGGCTGGACCCGCTGGCCGCCGTCTTCGCCCGCCCCGGCGCCATCGCGCTGACCGCCGTCCTCGCCGCCGACCTGCACCTGGGCGACTGGGTCGGTGTCTTCGGCCAGGGCGTCATCGGGCTGCTCGCCACCCGACTCGCCGTGCTCTCCGGCGCCCGGGTGGTGGCCGTCGACCGAATGCCCGGCCGGTTGGAGCACGCCGCCCGCTACGGCGCGCGGAGCGTCGTGGACGCCGGCGCCGAGTCCGCCGCCGCCGTGCTGCGTCGCGCCACCGACGGTCGGGGGGCGGACGTCTGCCTGGAGTTGTCCGGGGCGTACCCGGCGTTGCACGAGGCCATCCGCTCGACCACCCACGCCGGCCGGGTGGTGGCCGCCGGTTTCTACCAGGGCCAGGCCGACGCGCTCGGCCTCGGCGAGGAGTTCCACCACAACCGCATCCAGTTGGTGGCCGCCCAGGTCTCCGGCCCCACCCCCGCGCCGAGCATGGCCGGCCGGTGGACCGGAGACCGGGTGGCGCAGACCTTCATGGACCTGGTGGCTGAGCGCAGCGTCGACCCGTTGCCGCTGGTCAGCCACATCGTCGACGCCAGCGCGGTCGCCGACGCCCTCGCGCTGCTCGACCGCGGCGCCGGTGACGTCCTCCAAGTGGTGTTGAGGTTCTAGATGACCACCATCGCGCTGGCCTGCCAGGAACACCTCCTGCCGGGCACCAACCTGATCCAGAAGTACGCCCTCGCGGCCGCCCTCGGCTACCAGGGCATCGAGCTACGCGGCGGGGGCGACCTCGCGTTCGCCCGCCGGCTGCCCGAGCTGCGCCGCGCCCGCGCCGCCGGGGTGGTGATGCCCACCGTCTGCGTCGACATGGACCACTTCATCGGCGACTTCGACCCGGCCCGCTCCGCCGACGCGGTCCGCAACCTGCGCTCGCAGCTCTCGGTGATCGCCGAGCTGGGAGGTGTCGGGGTGATGACACCGGCCGCCTGGGGGATGTTCTCCCGGCGACTGCCGCCGTTCGAGCCGCCCCGCCCGCCCGCCGGCGACCGACAGGTCCTGCTCGACGCCCTCGGCGAGCTGGGCGAACACGCCCGGGCCGAGGGGGTCACCCTCTTCCTGGAACCCCTCAACCGGTACGAGGACCACATGGTCAACCGGCTCGACGAGGCGGTCGCCCTGTGCGCTGCGCTCGCGCTGCCCTCGGTGCGGGTGGTCGCCGACACCTTCCACATGAACATCGAGGAGGACGACGTGCACCGGGCGCTGCGCGCCGCCGCGCCGTACCTCGGGCACGTGCAGGTCAGCGACTCCAACCGTTTCCAGCCCGGCGCCGGGCACCTGGACTGGCCGGCGCTGATGCGGACCCTGCTGGAGCTGGACTACCGGGGCTGGCTGGCCCTGGAGTGCCGGTTGCGCGGTGACCCGGTCCGCGCCCTGCAACAGGCCGCCACGGTCCTGCGGCACGCGCTGCCCCGGCGGGCCGCCGCATGAGCGCCGAGGTCGGGCCGGCACGCGTCGGCGGGACCGCCGTGGCCCGTACCGGTGGTCCCGCCGACCCGGCCGGGCTGCGCCGGCTCGCCATCGACACGCTCGACGCCAACTGGGAACACGGCCACACCGTGCCGTCGCGCACCCTCTACCCGCACCAGTGGAGCTGGGACTCCGCGTTCATCGCGGTCGGCCTGGCCCAGGTCCGCCCCGAGCGGGCCTGGACGGAGCTGGACAGCCTGTTCCGGGCGCAGTGGGCCGACGGGCGGGTGCCGCACATCGTGTTCAACCCGGCGCTGCGCGTCGGCGCGTACTTCCCCGGGCCGGAGCTGTGGCGTTCGGCGGACGTCGAGGGCGCGCCGCCCGTGCACACCTCTGGTCTGGTCCAGCCGCCGGTGCACGCGCTCGCCGCGTTGCTGGCGTACCGGCGGGCGCCCGGGCAGGCCAGCCTGGCCGCGTTGCGCCGGCTCTACCCGGCGCTCGTCGCCCAGCAGCGCTACCTGGCCGGACGGCGGGACGTGGTGGGCGACGGGCTGGTCTGCGTCGTGCACCCCTGGGAGTCCGGACTGGACAACAGCCCGGCCTGGGACGAGCCGATGGCCGCGATCGACGCCGAGGCGGTCGTCATGCGGGCGTACCGTCGGCACGACACCGCGCACGCCGACGCCGCGCACCGCCCCACGGACCTGGACTACGCGCGGTACCTGGCGATCGTCGCCGCCTACCGGGACCACGGCTACACCGACCGGAGCCTCGCCGAGCGCCACCCGTTCCTGGTGGAGTGCCCGCTGTTCAACGCGGCGTTCGGCGCGGCGGAACACGCGCTCGCCGAGATCGCCGCGCTGGTCGGCACCGACCCCGGGCCGCACCGGGTCCGCGCGGCCCGGATCACCGAGGCGTTGGTACGCCGGCTGTACGACCCGGACACCGGTACGTTCCAGCCCCGCGACCTGCGCACCGACCGGCTGCTCGGCGCGCGGACCGTGCTGGGGCTGACGCCGCTGATCCTGCCCGACCTGCCCGCCCGGCAGGTCGACGCGCTCGTCGTCGAGGCGACGTCGGCGCGCTTCGGGGTCGCCCGGCGGATGGACCGGCCGCTGCCCAGCCACGACCGCACCGCGCCGGACTTCGAGCCGCTGCGCTACTGGCGTGGGCCGAGCTGGCTGAACGTCGGCTGGCTGGTACGTCGGGGGCTCGCCGCGCACGGGCGTCCGGACCTGGCGGCCGGGCTGCGCGAGTCGATGATCGGCCTCGTGGTCGGTGCCGGATGCCACGAGTACTTCCACCCGGACACCGGCGTCGGGCTGGGCTCACCGGCGTTCGGATGGACCGCCGCGCTGCTGCTCGACCTGCTCGCCGACGAGCCGACGCGCTGAGCGGCCCCGCCGCCCGTGGTAGCGTCCCCGCCCCAACGGTCGGGGGAGACACGGCGTGGCGGAGATCGACAAGGTGGCCTGGATTCTCGTCCAGGACGGGCTGGTGCTCAGCACCCGCTCCCGGGGCAAGGACGCCTGGTACCTGCCCGGCGGCAAGCGCGAGCCGGGGGAGACCGATCTGGAGACCCTGCGCCGGGAGATCGACGAGGAGTTGAGCGTCGCCGTGGACGTGCGCGACGCGGTGCACCTGGGCACGTTCACCGCCCAGGCGCACGGGCACGCGGCCGGCACCACCGTCCGGATGACCTGCTACCGCGCCGGGTACGAGGGGCGCCTGCGGCCGGCCGCCGAGATTGCCGAGATGGCCTGGCTGGGGTACGCGGACCGGCACCTGACCTCCCCGGTCGACCAGATCATCTTCGATCACCTGCGGTCGGTGGGTCTGCTGCGCTGAGAGCCGTTTGCCGAGGGCCTGCCCGGGTAAGCGCGGGACCCGTGGCGGACAGGAGGACGGCGTGCGGTTCCCCCGCTTCATCGACGCGGTGTCCCGGCGCTCCGGGCTGCCGACCGAGCAGGCTGCCGTGGTGGCGCGTGCCGTCCTGCAGACGATGGCCGAACGGGTCACCGGCGGCGGGAACCACGACCCCGCCGGTCAGCTCCCTGACGAACTCCACCCCTACCTGCGCGGCCCGGACCGCGCGCCGGCCGTGTCGGCCGCCACCGCCGGGCCGGCGGAGTTCCTGCGGCGGGTCGCCGATCGGGCGGGTGTCGACGAGGCGGCCGCCCGGGCCGGCACCGGGGCGGTGTTCGCGACCTTGCGCGAGGCCGTCACGGTGCGCGAGTTCCGGCAGATGGTGGACGCCGTAGCCCGTGATCAGGAAGGCGGCGTGACTCCCGCCGTCCCGCCGTCCGTCGGGGAGTGACCGCGCCACCCCTCGGCCCGGACGACGAGCAGGACGTCACCCCTGCCGGTGGGCAGTGGCCCAGCCCGTGAAGCGTTCGACCAGCTCAGCCGACGACCCCGACCCGCCAAGGTGGACGGCTGCCTCCTCGCGCAGCGTCGCGAGGCGCACCAGCAGCGCGGGGTGATCGTCGCGGTACTCGGCGAGCAGGCGCAGCTTCGCGGGCGAGCAGGGCCAGGCGATCCCGCACGCCCGGCAACGCCAGGTGGGCCGCGCGGGCAGGTGGTCCGGGCGGCGGCTCACACCGCCACCCGTCGGGGTACGGCTGGGCGGCGGCGCGGCGGCGCGGGCGGGCCCGGCAACAGGTGCGCGCCGGCGGGCATCAGGAACAGCTCCCGGCGGGCCACCGCGTCCCCGTCGCGCCCCAACTCGTAGCACTCGATCCAGACCCAGCCGTGGTACGTGTGCCACTCGGTCAGTACCCGGATCACGCGTACCGTGATCGGCCTGACGAACTGCGGGCTCGCGTCCCGGGTCAGGCGCAGCACGTCGCCGGATCGGATCGTCCGCGCCCGCACCTGCACGTCAGGTCCCGCCGCTCCCGGGGCGGGCCTCGTGCGTTCGTCCGACATGGATTCCCCTCGCGTCCGGTGTTGGAAGGGGGCCCGGCCTCGGTGCTCGCGTCGGGTCGACCGGGCCCCCGCTACGAACGCGCTCGGCGGGCTTCGTACGCCTCCACCGCTCGCGCCGTCTCACCGACTAGCCTTCCGAGGGTTGTCGAACAATCACACAGCGTTAGATGATTTCTTCGGAACGCTCCATTTGCTCCCGAAGGGACGCGGGTATGAACCATGCATTCGTCGCGGCACTCGCCGAAGCCTCCGAGACGGCCGAGAGCCTCGCCTGTCGCATGGGGATCCACCCGAAGACGGTGGCCCGCTGGGCAAACCCGGGACGTGTCCCGCAGACCCGACATCGTGCCGAGGTGGCGAAGATCCTCCGCAAGGACGTGGTCGACCTGTGGCCGGACGTCTTCAACCGCCGGGAGCCGGTCTGGTTCCGGCCGTGGGTCGACATCGAACGCGAGGCGGTCGCCCTGCGCGCGTTCCAACTCGCCTGGGTGCCGGGCCTGCTCCAGACCGAGGCCTACGCCCGCGCCACGTTCCGCGGCCAGCCACTGGCACCGGACCAGGTGGACGAGCTGGTGGCGGCCCGCATCGATCGGCAGGCCATCCTGACTGGTGATCGAGGGCTGCTCTTCGTCGCGGTGCTGGACGAAGGGATCATTCGCCGGCCAGCCGCCGGAGACCGCGCTCTCATGGCCGAGCAACTGGCCCACCTCGTGGCCTGTGCCGATCTACCGAACGTCCAACTGCATCTCGTGCCGCACGACACCCCGACCTATCCAGGACTCGACGGGCCGTTCACGCTCGCGGAGTTGCCGGACGGAACGCGGGTGGCGCATGTGGACAGTCAGGCGCGCGCACAGATCCTCGACCAGCCATCTGACATTGCTACCCTTGAGCGGCGCTGGGAGCGCATCCGGGGCGAGGCCCTTCCCCGAGGTCGATCCTTGGAACTTCTCGAAGAGGCGGCGAGATCATGGACGTGACCGGCGCACGGTGGCGCAAGAGCACCAAGAGTGGCGGCAACGGCGGTGACTGCGTCGAGGTTGCCGACAGTCTGCCCGGCGTCGTCCTGGTCCGTGACACGAAGAACCGTGACGGCGGCACTCTCGCGTTCGCCCCGACAGCGTGGCGGACGTTCGTCACCCAGATCGCCGCGCGCTCCTAGAGCGTCTGTGACCTAGCGCGGTGGCCACCTACGAGGTCGCGCTCGTGTTGCTCGCCGATCCGTCGGGCGCGGTGCTGATGCAGCACCGCGACGAGAACGCACCGGTCTCGCCGAACCAGTGGAGCCTGCCGGGCGGCCACCTTGAACCCGGTGAGACGCCCGAGGAGGCAGCCCGTCGCGAACTGTGGGAAGAGACCGGGCTGACGGCGGACGAGCTGCACCCGCTCTGGAGTGGTCCGCGTCCGTACGAGGCCGGCTTCCCGCACACGGTGACGGTGCACGTGTTCCAGGGCGCCACGACGGCGCGCCAGGAGGACGTGGTCCTCGGCGAGGGCCAGGCTGTGGTGTTCGTCCCTCGGGACGAGGTACTTGACCGTGAGTTGGCGGTTTCCTCCGCGTTGGTGCTGGCGTCCTACCTCGGGGACACGGCCGGATGATCGACGCGGTATCGCCGATGTTGAACTGATCATGCGCCGTGCCGCGCCATGCCGCGCGCGGCGGTCAGGCGTCGGCGTCGGGCAGTTCGTCGGGCTCGGCGACCCAGGCGGAGAAGACAGGCACACCGTGCCATGGCCCGGTGGACCCGTCGGGCCGGCGGTCCGTGGCGACGGCGACCACCGCGTACGGGTGGCCGAAGCGCAGTTCGGCGGTGCGGCGGACGCCCTCCGGGGGCAGGCTCGTCAGCCCGAACATGCCGGTGACGGCCGCCGCCTCGAAGCCGTACCGCCCGAATGTCGCCATCGCCACCTGCCGCGCCTCGAAGGTCTGTACAGGCAGGGCCAGCGACCTTCCCAGGATCGCGGACGCGGCGGCGAAGCCGAGCGCCGGCCCGGTCAGGTCGTGCTCGCTGCGCGCCGACCAGCAGGGCAGCACCGCCGTGTGCCGTTCCTCGCGGCCGTCGCGCGCGTTGGTTCGTACCCTCTCCTCGCGGACCGTCCAGAGGGGAGCGTCGCCGAGCGGCAGGTCGAACAGCGATCGGTGATCGGCGGGCTGCGCGCAGTCGGCCGCGCCCGCACTGATCCGGTACGCGGCGGCCAGCACATCGGTCGGCGGCACCTGCGGCGCGGCGGCCACCGAGAGGACGACCAGGCCGGCGCCGTCGTCCACCTGGGCCGACGCGGCGTGCGTGATCACCTCACCGGCCTCCGGGGTTGTCGCGATGGCGCATCGGTGACCGTGGTCCGGGGTGCGCAGCGCGCGGCGCAGCCGGCGTGCCCAGGGGCTGTTGGCTCCGAACGCGTGGGCGTCGGCGACGTCGAACGGCTCGGCCCAGGAGATGCGGGTGGCCAGGGCGCTCGCGAGGGCCAGCACCACGTCCGGCCCGACGTTCAGCGGGAACCGCTCGATCAGGCCGAGCGTGTGCTCGCGCGCCCAGGCGTCCAAGCCGGCCTGGTCGGGCAGCACGCCCACCTCGGTCGTCGCGGGCAGGGCGGCCCGCCAGTCGGCCGGTCCGCCGTCACCCTCACCGGGCCGGTGCCAGAGCGCGGTGGCGGACGCGACAAGCGGGTGCGGCGCGTCCAGCAGTGCGCGGGCGATCGTGGCGGCGGTGTCCAGGTCGGTGCCCAGGGCGTCGGTGAGCGCCTCGGCCAGCGGGCCCTCGGCCCGGCCGGGTGCGGTCGCGGCGGCCAGCGCGAGCAGCAGCCAGGCTCCGAGCGGCGAGGCGACGTGGTGCCGGTCGCCGATCGTGGTGTGCAGCCGCGCGGCGTACGCGGCAAGCGGCCCGTGCAGGTCGGTCGTCATGCCCCCACTCTGCCCGCCGGGCCGCCTCACGACCACAGCTCGAAGGGCTCGTCGATCTCCTCGCCGGCCAGGAAGCCGCTGATCAGCCGGGGGAGTTGGCCGGGGTAGAAGCGGGCCGAGCTGGCCACCACCTCCGGCAGCGGCCACCAGCGGAAGCCGAAGTAGTCCTCCAGCTCGTAGTCGAGCCGGTGCGTCTCGTCCACGTCCGGGCCGGGGCCGGTCAGCCGTACCGTGACGACCACCTCGTCCTGCACGTGCCGCACCTGCCGGTGCAGGAAGCTGGCCCGCCGACGCCAGGTCGGCTCGCCGATCCGGTCGGCGGACACGACGAGGCCGGTCTCCTCGCGCAGTTCCCGCACCGCCGTGTCGCGGTACGTCTCCCCGTCGTCCATGCCGCCGCCCGGCAGCTCCCACCAGGTGCCCAGTCGGGGATGGTCCGGGTCCCGGGTGTGGAACAGCAGCACCCGGTCGGCGCCGTCGAGGACCACCACCCGCACGGCACGCCGTTCGAGGATCGGCAGGTCGTCGGGTACCTCGCTCATCGGGCCAGTCTGCCGCAGCACCGCCCGCGCGGTTGGCCCGTCCGGGCCGGTAGGCTGCCCGCCGTGGCTGGACTGTTGAGGAACGTGGCGGCGCGCATCTCCCGGGTCGGAGCGGCGATCCCGTCGCCCCGCCGTACCGGGCCGGGTCCGGCGCAGGTGGCCCGCCGTCGCCAGGTGAGCGCGTTGCAGCGGCGCGAGCTGACCTACGCCCCGGAGCGGGACGGCCAGGCCGACCCGGGCGAGATCGTCTGGACCTGGGTGCCGTACGAGGACGATCCCCGGCAGGGCAAGGACCGGCCGGTGCTGGTGGTCGGTCGGCACAGCCGGACGCTGTTCGGGTTGATGCTGTCCAGTCAGAGCGAACGGGACGGGCAGCGGCACTGGTTGGCGCTCGGCCCGGGCGAGTGGGACCGGGACAACCGGCCGAGCTGGGTACGGCTCGACCGGGTGCTCACCATGCGCGAGGACAGCATCCGCCGCGAGGGCGCGATCCTGGACCGGCCCCGGTTCGAGCGGGTCGGGCAGGCGCTGCGCGCCGGCTACGGCTGGCGCTGATCCGTCGTCAGGCCGGCTCGCGGCTCGGGCCGACGGCGGCGCCGCGCGCGTCCGGCGGCGGGTACGGCTGTTCGGTGAGCAGCCGCGCGAGGTGCGCGCTGGCCAGGGCGAGGGCCTTGGTCGTACGGCCGGTGGTGTCGTCCTTCGGGCCGGCGTCGCGGTAGTCCACCTTGTGCAGTGCCTCGCCGACCCAGTAGGTCGCTCCGGCGGCGGGGCAGGTGAAGCCCACCTCGTTGAGCGCCTGCTGCACCTGACCGATGGTGTGGTGGGCGCCGTCCTCGTTGCCCACCACGGCGACGCCCGCCACCTTGCCGTAGGTGAGGAGTCGACCCTCGGCGTCGGTCTCGGAGAGTTCGGCGTCGAGGCGTTCGAGGACCATCTTGCAGACGCTGGACGGCTGACCGAGCCAGATCGGCGTGGCGATGACGAGGATCTGCGCGGCCAGCAGTTTGGCGCGGATCGTGGGCCAGCCGTCGCCCTGCCCCTCGTCGGTCGACACCCCGAAGCGGACATCGTGGTCGACGACCCGGACCAGCTCGCCGTCCACGCCCTGCGCGGCCAGCTCGGTCAGGACCTCCCGGCCGAGCTGCTCGGCGCTCGACGGGGCCGGTGACGGTTTGAGGGTGCAGTTGAGTACGAGGGCGCGGATGCTCGTCACGTCTGTTCCTCTCGGCCGTCGGGCGGGCTGACCGTCACCTCATACCCGGGCGCGGGCCCGAATCACGCGGGCCGGACCAACGGGCACCGTACGCAACAGGAGAAAAGCGGCAAACGAGCCGCTTGCGCCGCTGTCATCCCGCGCCGGGGAGGGTTATTCGGTGGGGCGGCGATCCGCCCGGTGGCAGGGTGTGCCCATGTCTCCTGAGGTGGCCGGCTGGGTCCGCGCCGACTTCGGCCTCGACGTGGCCACACTGGACGAGGTGACCCACGGCGCCGACCAGGACGCCCGGCTGTGGCGGGCGCTCGCCGGCGACGGTACGCGGTACGCCGTCAAGCTCAGCGGAGGCGGCACCCCGGCCGGGCTGACCGTGACCGCGTACCTCGCCGAGCGGAGGGTGCCGGGGATAACCGCTCCGCTGCGTACCCGGGACGGGCGGTTGTGGGCCGACCGGGACGGTCGCCGCCTCACGGTGGTGCCGTGGGTCTCCGACAACCGGGCGCTCGGTGGTCCGATGACCGGGGCGCACTGGCGCTCGTACGGCGAGGTGCTGGCCGCCGTGCACTCCGTACCGGTCACCGGGGAGTTGGCGGGGCTGCTGCCGCGCGGCGGGTCCGCGTACCCCCGGATCGTGGCCGCGACCCGGGAGATGGCGCGACGGCTGCGCGACCCGGGGCCGGATCCGGTGGTCGCCGAGCTGGCGGCGATCTGGTCGGCGGCGGCCGACCGGGTGTCCCTGCTGACCCGCGCGGTCGAACGCCTCGCCGTCGACCAGCCGCCGGGGACGCCCGTGGTCTGCCACGGCGATCCGCACCTGGGCAACCTGCTGCTCGGCCCGGACGGTCGGGTCTGGTTGATCGACTGGGACGACGCGGTGCTCGCCCCGCCGGAGTGCGATCTGATGTTCGTCGTCGGCGGGGTGCTCGCCTTCGCGCCGGTCACCGCCGAGCAGCAGGAGGCGGTGCTCGCGGGCTACGGCACGTCCGACGTGGATCCGACCCGGCTGGCCTGGTTCCTCGCGGTCCGCGCGCTCGACGACCTCAGTGACTGGACCCGTCAGGCCCTGGACCGGGGCGCCGGCGACGCCGAACGTGCCGTCGCGGGCCGGATCGTGCGAGGGCTGGTGTCGGCGGACGGCCTGGTCACCCTCGCCGACGCGGCGTTGCGCGACCTCGACCGGCGGTGACCGTGACGGTGCGGTGGCTCAGTGCTCGGCCAGCGGGACGCTGTCGACGAGTTGCCGGGGCGACCGGGTGCCGCCGAGGCTCTTCGCCTGGTACATGGCGGCGTCGGCGCGACTGAGCGCGTCGGTGAGCTGGGTCGGGCAGGTCACCGGTGCGATCCCGACCGAGGCGGTCACCCGCACGTGGCATCCGGCCAGCCGGATCGGCGCGGCGAGGGTCTCGCTGAGCCGGCGGGTGGCGTGCTCGATCCACCGCCGGTCGATGGTGGGGCTCGCGAGCAGCCCGGCGAACTCGTCCCCGCCCAGGCGGGCGACGAGGTTGTCCCCGGCGAACCCGGCCAGCCGCTCGGCCACGCTGATCAGCACCTGGTCGCCGGCGGCGTGCCCGTACCGGTCGTTGATCTGCTTGAAGTCGTCCAGGTCGAGCACGACGGCGATCAGTGGTTCCCCGGCCGCGTCGGTGAGCAGGGCGGCCGCGAGGCGGTAGAAGGCCCGCCGGTTGGGCAGCCCGGTGAGCGGGTCGTGGCTGGCCGCGTGCCGCTCGGCGGCCAGCTCGGCCTGGAGGTGCCCGATCTCGGCCTCGGCGCGTACCGCCCTGCGGCGCAACTGCCAGGAGGAGAGCAGCGCGCCCGCCGCGCAGATGCCGGAGGCGACACTCATCGGATCCGGCACGAGCCCTCCCATCAGCGCGACCGCCTCCAGTCTCCGGCCGACGTGGTGCACACCGTGTCAGGCCCGTTTCCCCTGGTGGTTGCCCAGCCGGGGGTTACGCAAAGTGAACGGATGTGCACCATTCACGTGCGTTATCATGCTCGCCGTCCGGTGCAGATGCAATAGCAGATGCACGTGCATAACGTCCGATGTCGCTACCGCACCCCTCGCCGTCACCGCTCCTCCCACGGGCACCGGCGGGCTCGTGAGCAGAAAGACTTCCTCATGCAGCAGCCACCCAATGGTGTGCCGATCCACCAGTTGCCCCCGTTGACCTGGCAGAAGAGTCGCCGCAGCAACCCCAGCGGCAACTGCGTCGAACTCGCCGAACTGCCCGGGGGAGCGGGCATCGCGGTCCGCAACTCCCGACATCCGGAGGGACCGGCACTGATCTACACAGTGGACGAGATCGCCGCGTTCGTCCTCGGCGCGCGGGACGGAGACTTCGACCATCTGATCAACTGACCGTCCCGGGCGACTGATCCGAATCACCGGTCCGGAGGAGTTCACCTCACTGTCGGTCCATGGCATGCTTACTCGTCGGTCGGGCCGGGTTCCCGTCCGCGAGGTCGGTATCCGGAGGTCCGCACGTGACGATGGTTCCCGCCGAGGGCGGCCCGACAACCGGGCCGACGGTGCTGCGCATGCTGCTCGGCGCCCAACTGCGTCGGCTGCGGGAGTCCAGCGGGGTGACCCGGGAAGGCGCCGGCTGGGAGATCAGGTCCTCCGAATCCAAGATCAGTCGGATGGAGCTGGGCCGCGTCGGCTTCAAGGAACGCGACGTGGCCGACCTGCTCACCCTCTACGGCGTCACCGACGAGGGTGAGCGCGACGCGCTGCTCAAACTCGCGCGCGACGCCAACAGCCCCGGCTGGTGGCACCGCTACGGCGACGTGCTGCCCAGTTGGTTCCAGTCGTACCTGGGCTTGGAGGCGGCGGCCGCGCTGATCCGCAGCTACGAGGTGCAGTTCGTCCCCGGCTTGTTGCAGACCCGGGAGTACGCTCGCGCCGTCGTCCTGCTCGGGCACGGCGCCGCCGGCGCCGCCGAGATCGACAGGCGGGTCTCACTGCGGATGCAGCGCCAGCAGTTGCTGCACCGCGACAAGCCGCCACAGCTCTGGGCCGTGGTCGACGAGGCGGCCCTGCGCCGTCCGATCGGTGGCGCCGACGTCATGCGCGGTCAGCTCACCGCGCTCATCGAGGCGACCAAGTCGCCGCACATCCGCCTCCAGGTCATCCCGTTCGCCGCCGGCGGGCACGCCGCGGCCGGCGGCGCCTTCACCATCCTGCGCTTCGGTGACCAGGAGCTGCCCGACATCGTCTACATCGAACAGTTGACGAGCGCGATCTACCTGGACAAGCGCGACGACCTGGAGTATTACGCGATCGCCATGGAGCGGCTCTGCGTCGAGGCCGAGCCGCCGGAGCGTACGCCGGAGATCCTCGGGCGGCTGCTGGAGGAGCACTACCAGGCGTGATGCCCGCCCGCGACAACCTCGCGTTCGCGCGCCTTCGTATTGACCGTCGCCGACTCGTCGGGCTAGTCTCTGTATCGATACAGTCTGGATCGATACAGAGGGGTGCCGGTGAAGCCAACACTGCAAGCCGTGGCGGACGCCGTCGGCGTCTCCCGCAGCACCGTGTCCAACGCGTACAGCCGCCCCGACCAGCTCTCCGCCGCCCTGCGCGAGCGGATCCTGGACGCCGCCCGCCAACTCGGCTATCCCGGCCCCAACCCCACCGCGCGATCCCTGCGACGCGGCTTCGTCGGCTCGATCGGGGTGCTGTTCACCTCGCAACTCTCGTACGCCTTCACCGACCCCTTCGCCGTTCGCTTCCTCACCGGTGTGGGCGAGGCCGCCGAGCGGCACGGCACCAGCATGCTGCTCGTGCCGCTGCCCGAGGCGCAGACCGACGCCCGCCAGGCGGTCGAGAACGCCGCAGTCGACGGCTTCTGCGTCTACTGCGTGGCCGACGAGGAATGGGCGCTGGACGTCATCCGGGCGCGCGGACTGCCGTACGTCAGCACCGCCCCCCGCGACGACGCCGGCGCGGACGAGCGGTTCGTCGGCATCGACGAACGGGCCGCGGCGTACAGCGCCGCCGCACACGTGGCCGGTCTCGGCCACCGCCGGGTGGCCCTGCTCGCCGACGGGCTGCTGCCCGACGCGCCGGCCGGGCCGCTCACCCTGTCCGGGGCGCACGAGGTGTGGCACCCGACGACCCGGGGCCGGCTCACCGGCTTCGCCGACGCGTTCGCCGAGGTCGGCGTCGACTGGGCCGAGCTGACCCTGCTCAACGCCCCGGGCAACAGCCGCCAGGCCGCGGCCGCCGCCATCGCCGGACTGTTCGACGGACCGGCGCCACCGACCGCCGTTCTGGCCGGCTCCGACGTGCTCGCCCTCGGCGTGCTGGACGTCCTGGCCCAGCGGCCCGGCGGCCCCCACCCGCAGGTGTCGGTCACCGGCTTCGACGACGTCCCCGAAGCCGCGGCGGCCGGCCTCACCACCGTCCGGCAACCGGCGAAGGAGAAGGGCCGCATCGCCGCCGAACTGCTGCTCGACCCGCCCGCGGACGCCGCGGCCGGCCACGTCCTGCTACCCACCGCACTCGTCGTCCGGGCCTCCACCGGACCTGTCCCGAGGAGTTGACCATGGAACACCCGACCGGATACGTCACCGCTCTCGACGCCATGAGCCGCCACGTCAACTCGGCCCGCCCGGACGCCCCCGTCCAGGTCGAGCGCGTCCGCCGGCCGCTGCTCGCCCCCAGCCGGCAGGCGACCGCCGTCGCCCTGCGCCGGCTCGCCGACCGGATCCAGCCCCGACCGGTGCCCCGCTGCTCCTGAGCACCGCCCATTTCGGTACGCCGAGGACGATTGGTGCCGGCCCGGGCACGCAGGGTG
Source organism: Micromonospora sp. NPDC005298 (assembly GCF_040607375.1). Classification (NCBI taxonomy): domain Bacteria; kingdom Bacillati; phylum Actinomycetota; class Actinomycetes; order Micromonosporales; family Micromonosporaceae; genus Micromonospora; species Micromonospora sp. NPDC005298. The sequence goes on along the minus strand of NZ_JBEXGP010000002.1, from coordinate 682,375 downwards.
GTCGAGTGGGAACTCGCCAGGCAGACTGGTGAAGCCATGTCGCCCTTCATGCCCACCCTCCGTCTCCACGACCGCTACGTACTGCACGAGCGGATCGGTCTCGGTGGCATGTCCGAAGTGTGGCGGGCCGACGACGAGGTGCTCGGCCGGCCGGTCGCCGTCAAGGTGCTCGCCGGGCAACTCGCCGCCGACCCGCAACTGCGGGCCACCATCCAACGCGAGGCCCGCGCCGCCGCCCGGCTCACCCACCCGCACGTCACCCAGGTGTACGACTACGCCGAGGCGACCCTCGCCGGCGACGTCGTCGTCCCGTACCTGGTGATGGAGCTGGTGGACGGGCACAACCTGGCCGACCGGCTGCGTACCGGCCCGCTGCCCTGGCCCGAGGCGGTCCGGGTGGCCGGGCAGATCGCCGCCGCGCTGGCCGCCGCGCACCGCATCGGGGTGGTGCACCGGGACGTCAAACCGGGCAACGTCATGCTCACCGACACCGGCGCCAAGGTGCTCGACTTCGGGATCGCCGCGCTCGGCGGGCTCGACAGCCAGTCCGGTGAGCCGCTGATGGGCACACCCGCCTACTTCGCCCCGGAACGCCTCAGGGCCGGCCCACCCGACCCGGCCAGTGACGTGTACGCCCTCGGCGCGCTGCTCTACCGCACCCTCACCGGTCAGGCGCCGCTGCCCGTGCAGAGCTGGGAGGACGCCCTCGACGTGCACCGGCGGGGCACCCCGGTGCCGCCGCTGCGGGTGGCCGGCCTGCCCGCCGACGTCGCCGAGCTGACCCTCGCCTGCCTCTCCGCCGACCCGGCCCGCCGCCCGTCCGCCGCGCACCTGGCCCGCCGGTTCGGTGCCGGTCAGCCGGTCGAGCCACCCACCGAGCTGCTGCGCATCCCGTCCAGCGCGCACCCGCCCACCCTCATCGACCGCTCGGCCGCCCGCCCCCAGCCCGTACCCGTGCAGGCCCCGCCGCGCCGCCGTTCCCGCAGGCCCGCCGCCGTGCTGGTCGCGGCCGGCCTCGCGGCGCTGGTCGGCGGGGGAGTGCTGCTCGCCGACAACCTGGACTCTCCCGAGCGTCCCGGGCAGGTCGCCGCCCCGGCGCCGAGCGACACCCCCTCGCCCAAACCCAGCACCCGGTCGCCGTCGCCGACGCCGACGACCCCACCGTCGTCCAGGCCCCCGGCCCCCAGCAGCGCCGCGCCCTCGACCGTCGGTCAGCAGGTGCCGGTCAGCCTGCGCCAGGTCACCAACGAGTTCACGGCAGCGCTCGCCGAGGCGCAGGCCCGCGGCGAGATCGACCGCAGGACCGCCGAGGACCTGCGCGACGACCTCGCCGACGTCAACCGGCGGTCCCGCGACCGCGCCAAGCACCTCGCCGACCTTCGGGAGCGCATCGCCGACCTGGTCGATCGGGACCGTCTCTCCGCGCGAACGGCCGCCCACCTCGACGAACTGCTCAGTCAGGCGACCACCTTCTCCACCGGCCGTACGGACGACTGATCCATCAGCCCGCCTCACTGGCATGATGGGCCGATGCGGACACGGTTGATCTTCGTGCGTCACGGCGAGTCGGTCCACCAGGTCGACGGGACCGTGGGTGGGCCACACGGCTGCCGGGGGTTGACCGCGCGCGGTCACGACCAGGCACACCGGCTCGCCCGACGCCTCGCCGAGGACCATGCCGTCGACCGGCCGGTGGCGGTCTACTCGTCGGTGCTGCGCCGGACCGTCGAGACCGCGCAACCGATCGCCGCCGCGTTCGGCCTGCGCGCCGTGGCCGACTGCGGTCTGTGCACCTGGCACACGCCCCCGTACGCCGACGGGCTCCCCGTCACCCGTTTCCGGGCCGAGCACGCCGCGGCGGGTGGAGGACTGTTCCGGCCGTTCGAGACCGGCAACGAGAGCTGGGCCGAGCTGGTCGTACGCATCAGCCGGGCGATCATGGAGATCGCCGACCGGCACCGGGGGTCCACAGTGGTGCTGGTCGGTCACACCGCGACCGTCGAGGTCGCGTTCCACGCGCTCGCCGCACAGCCGCTGCACCGAGGATTCGACCTGGTCATCGCCCCAGCCTCGATCACCGAATGGACCACCGACCACGACACCGGCGCGTGGCCGCCGGCCCGCTGGACCCTGCACCGCTTCGGCGACACCGGCGGCTCGGCTAGAGGGTGATCCAGTAGCGGCGGGCCGGCCCGAGCTCGGTGTCCCGGATACCCTCCAGGACGCCACCGAGGCGCTCGACCGTCCGCGCCGAGGCGACGTTGTCCACCGCGCAGGCGATCAACACCCGGTCCAGGCCGAGCGCCCGCGCCTCGACGAGCATCCGGCCCAGCGCCCAGGTCGCCAGCCCTCGCCGGCGTGCCGACGGCCGGATGCCGTACCCGATGTGACCGGCGACGTTCAGCAGAAAGTCGTTCAGCTCGTGCCGCAGTGCGATCCCACCGAGCACACGGTCGTCCTTGACGATCCACCGGTGCGTGCACCGCACCTGACCGGCGCCCAGCGGCTTCGCGGGATCCGCCTGGTCGACCAGCCGCCGTACCCAGGCCGCGAACCCGTCCGGCGAGCGCACCTCGTCGGACGGCCGCAGCCCGAAACCATCCTCGTGGACGCCGGGACCCCACTCGTCGTGCGCCTCCAGCCAGGCGTCGTGCAGACGGACGGTGGGCACGGTCAGCTCGGGCATGGCGGCGACCCGGTCAGTCGCTCAGAATCTGCTCGCGCAGGATCTCCGCGTGCCCGCAGTGCTGGGCCAGCTCGCGCAGCACGTGCAGGTACACCCAGCGCAGCGGCAGCGGGCCGCGCCGGTTACCGCGGAGCAGGTCGTCCAGCCCGAGGGACGCCGTCGCGCGCCGGGACGCCTCGCACGCCTCACGATGTGCCCGCTGGACCGAGGCGATCGTGTCGGTGTCGTCGAGGACGAACGACTCGTCGGGCGTCGCGGGGATGCCGATCTCGGCGCGCGAGCGGCAGGTGACCGCCTCGTCGAACCAGACCTTCTCGACGAACGTCGTGTGCTTCACCAGACCCAGCAGCGTGGTCCGCGACGGCACCAGCGACCGGCGCGCCTGCTCCTCGGTCAGCCCGTCCAGATAGCCGTCGAGCATCCTGCGGTGCTCGTCGATGAACGCCTCGAACTGCGCCTGCGCCGGCTGGCCGACGACATCCTCGGCGAACGTCGGCGGGAAAGTGGTCATGGACAGAGCATTCCAAAGCGGGCCGGTCGGGAGCAACCACGGCACGCTCAACCGACTGTGACACGGTCGCCGTCCGCCACGCGGCCGGCACGGACCACCCTGGCGTACGCGCCGACGCACGGCTGCGGGCCCATCCCGGGCAGCGGCTCGACCCGGTTGAGCCGGGCGGGCACCCGCAGCGCCTCGGCCTCGCGGGGCAGTGGCCCGTGCGCGAGCGTCGGCACCGCGCAGCGCGGCGTCGGAGCGAGCACGGCGAGCACCAGGTCGGGGCCGACCCGCAGTTCCCGGCCCACCCAGTCGTTCTCGGCGAAGGCCTCCGCGTCCGTGTCGAGCACCAGATTGGGCCGGTAACGGTCGACAGTGCCGGCCCCGGGCGGCAGGCTCCCGGCGATCCGGTCCAGGGTCGCGGTGGTGACCAGGTGGATCGGGGCGAAGTCGAAGAAGGTGCCGGGCACCACCGCCCCGAGGCGGCTCTCGTCGGCCGGGACCTCGTCGGTCAGGCCGGCGGCGAGCACCGCGTCCGGGTGGGACCGCAGCAGGGTGGCACCGTCCGGAAGGGTGTCGACCACTGTCACCCGGCGGCCCACCGCGGCGCTGAGCGCCTCGTCGACGGTGGGGTCCGTGGCCGACAGGTGCCGCCCGTCGGGAAGGGTGATCCGGACCGGGTCGGGCGCCCCGCCGGTCGCCCGCAGGGTGAGCAGGTCGCGCCAGCGGTGCGGTTGCTTGGCGCTGGCGACCCGTCCGCTGGCCCGGTCCACCAAGGCCAGCGCACGATCACCCACGACGCCGGCCACACCGACCTCGGCGGCCGGGATCCGTTCGCCGAGCAGCGACTTCACCGGGTGTCGCCGCAGCTGCACCAGCCGTCCTGAGATCATCCAGCCACCCTAACCGGGCTCAGTCGATGCTCACTCGAACCAGCTCTCCCGGTGCCGTACCTGCCCGCGCGTACACCTCGCCCTGCGGCGTCCAGACGCCGGAACACCCCGCCGCCTCGGTGTAACCGCCACCGGTCGACCCGGCGAAACTCGCCACCGCCACCCACACCCGGTGCGTGACGGCGATCCGGTGCGCCCGCTGGTCCACCACCAGGGTGTCGCGCGCCGACTCCAGCACCCCCGCCGCGTACACGTCGATGCCGAGCCCGGCCGTGCGCTGCGCGTGCGCGGCGACGCCGGTGTCCTTGCAGACCGCCAGTCCCAGCCGCCAACCGTCCACAGTGAGCACACCAGGCGTGTCACCCGGCCGGAACCGGCGGGCCTCCACGTCACCCAGGAACATCTTCCGGTACGCCACCGCCACCCCATCACCGGTCACGGCCAGCACCCCGATGTGGTCACCGGCGACCGGCGCGCCCACCAGCGCCAACGCCCCCGTGTCGGCGCACGCCCGCACCAGCGGCGCCAACCGTGGGTCGTCGGTCGACACGACCGGGGCGTCCAACTCGTACCCGGTCAGTGACAGCTCCGGAAAGACCACCACCCGGGCACGCGCCGCGCGGACCGCCTCCGCGTGCGCCCGAGCATTCTCCGCGACATCGAGGGGTACGCACAGCGGTTGCGCCGCCGCGAGCCGCAGCGGGTTCCGGCCGTCGGCGCGTACGGCGGGCTCTCGGTTGGCTCTCAGGATCGGTTCGTAGCGTGTGTGCATGATTCGAACGTCGCACGCCGTGCTCGCCACCGGAACCCCTGCCGCCGCCGCGGAGCCGCCGCAGGGCGGCATCGTCGGCTACGTCAGCGACCTGGTGGAACGGCTCGGCGGGCCGGGCGCGGGCCTGGCGGTGGCGCTGGAGAACCTGTTCCCCCCGATCCCCAGCGAGGTGATCCTGCCGCTGGCCGGGTTCGTCGCCGCGCAGGGCCGGATCAGCCTGTTCGGTGCGATCTTCTGGACCACCCTCGGCTCGGTGGTGGGCGCGCTGGCTCTCTACCTGATCGGCGCGTCCCTGGGCCGCGACCGGATGCGCGCCATCGCCGCCCGGCTGCCGCTGATCAAACTCAGCGACGTGGACCGGACCGAGGCGTGGTTCCTGCGGCACGGGGTGAAGGCGGTCTTCTTCGGCCGGATGATCCCGATCTTCCGGAGCCTCATCTCCATTCCGGCCGGCGTGGAACGGATGCCCGTGCCGGTCTTCCTGCTCTACACCACCCTGGGCAGCCTGATCTGGAACACCACCTTCGTGCTCGCCGGCTACCTGCTCGGCGACAACTGGCACCTCGTCGAGGGGTACGTCGGCACGCTCCAGAACGTCGTCATCGTGGCCTGCGTGGCGGGCGTCGCGTGGTTCGTCGGGTCCCGGGTCGTACGCGCCCGCCGCGCCGCGCGCAGCCCCGAACCGACCGACCCCGAGCGGGACACCCTGAACGGCGTGCCCGACCCGGGCGGTCGCGGCACCCTCTACCGAAGCGGCTCGTGGCCCGCCGACGACCGCCGCACCGGCACGCCCTGACCAAACGGGCCGGTTGGTCTCCTCCAAAGGTCTCCAGGTGCACGGCCGGGGCGGCGATCATCGACACGACATCCCCGATGCGGCGGTTTCGTGTCGTCCCCGACTGCCCGTATCGGCGATACGGAGTGGATCATCGTCTGGATGCCCGAGACGAGCCCCGCTCCGTCAGGCCGGTTGGGGTGTTTGTCCGTTCGCGGCGTGTCTGGGTTGTGACCGGGCGCATCCGTGCGGCGGAATCATGGCGGGCCGGGGGTCGTTACACATCCTGACGATCGCAGGACCACGGCCGCTCGGCCCACCCTGCACGGGTGGGAATGGGAAGCCCTACGCGGTCGTTGCAGCCCCCAGGCACCGCCTCAATACGGGTGCCGCCGGCTCGGAATCATCCCGGCCCCCGGGTCGTTACGCAGACCCCTGGCACCGCCTCGATGCGGGTGCCGCCGGATGGGCCACCCCCGGAATGACCCCGGCCCCCGGGTCGTTACACACGGACCCGGCGCCGTGAGCCCCCCGGCTCGCAGGCCGCCGACCTTCCTCACAAGACTTTGTGCAGCGCCGGACGAGGTGCTCACACCCGCGCCGATCTTTTCCTCCGATGGTGTGGGTGTTTCCTACCCCCGAAGGAGCTACCCCCATGACCACGATCATCCGTAAGAGTGTGCTGTCCGTTGCTGGTCTGGCCTTCGCCGGTGGCGTGTTCGCCGGCCCGGTCGCCGCTCACGCCAACCCGGTCGACACCAAGCCCGTCGCCACGGCGGTGCAGACGGTGGCGGCGAAGCCGCAGGGCGACCAGTCCCACATCACCCTGAACGACGAGCAGACGGCGAACGTCAAGGCGATCATCGCCGCGACGAAGAAGGCCGGCCTGCCCGAGCGGGCCGCGGTCATCTCGATCGCGACGAGCCTGCAGGAGTCGAAGCTGGAGAACCTGGGCCACCTCGGTGACATGAACGACCATGACTCGCTGGGCCTGTTCCAGCAGCGCCCGAGCTCGGGTTGGGGTACGCCGGAGCAGATCACCGACCCCGCCTACTCCACGACCGCGTTCCTCAAGGGTTTGAAGCAGGTCGACGGGTGGCAGGACATGCCGCTGACCGACGCCGCGCAGACCGTGCAGGTCTCGGCCTACCCGGACGCCTACGCCCAGTGGGAGCAGCAGGCCACCGACCTGGTCAACCAGCACTGGAACAGCTGACCCACCGCACGACCCAACCGATGGCCGGCACCCCGCAACGGGGTGCCGGCCATCGGCATGCGGTCAGAAGAGGACCGTGGCCAGGGTGCCGACCGGCTGGAAGCCGCAGCGTTCGTAGACCCGGCGCGCCGGAAGGTTGAAGTCGTTGACGTACAGGCTGACCGTCGGGGCGACCCGCAGCAGCGCGTCGCGGACGACGGCGGCCATGGCGGCCGTGGCGATGCCCCGACCCCGCCACTCCGGTGCCACCCAGACGCCCTGCACCTGGGCGGTCCGCTTGGTCACCACGGCCAGCTCGGCCTTGAACACGACCTTGCCGTCGACGAAACGGGCGTACGCCCGACCGGCCCGGACCAGGTCGTTGACCCGCCGGCGGTAGCTGCGCCCGGCGTCCTCGACGAGGGGCGAGACGCCGACCTCCTCGGTGTACATCGCCACGGCGGCCGGGAAGAGCCGGTCGACCTCGCCGGCGCGGACCTGGCGTACCTCCGGGTCGGCCGGTACGGCTGGCAGCGTGTCGGTGGCCAGCAGCGGCTGGTTGGGGCGGATGTCCCGTGCTGGCCCCCACGTGTCGGAGAGCCGGTCCCACAGGCCGAGGACGGCGTCGGCGCGACCGACGATGGAGGAGCAGAGTCGTTCCTCGCCGGCGAGCAGGTCGGCGAAGGCGGCCACCGCGGCGTCGGTGGCGAGGACCGGGGTCAGGTTGCCGCCCAGCCAGCAGAGCGATTCCAGGTTGCGTCGGGCTCCGTACCCCAGGATCCTGCCCTCGGCCCGCCACCAGGACAGTCCGCGCGCGGCGATCCGCTCGGCGACCTGCGCGCCCGCGAACGGGTCCAGGTCGAGCAGTCGCTCGACCGCGCGGCGCTCCGATTCCCCCAGTTGGCGTACCGGCACCGTCAGCACGACTACCAGCCTGCCAGATCCACCCCGCCCCTCGCCGGCCGAGTGGCGAGCTCGACGGACCCGGAAGCCACATCAGCGTGAAGACTTGTCAGCGATACATAGCCGATATATCGTTGATGCATCAGCGACAGTACTACGAGAGGGAGAACCCGATGCGGTTCCATCGACAGCACCACGCGATGCAGGAGGCCCGGATGCGCGGATTCGGCTTCCCGCCGGTCCCGCCCGGCCATGGTCACGAGCGCGGACACGGCGGCCCCTGGGGCGGCCGGGGCCGTGGACGGGGTCGGGGCCGACGCCCCAACGTCCGGGCATCCGTGTTGGCCCTGCTCACCGAGCGGCCCATGCACGGCTACGAGATGATCCAGGAGATCGACTCCCGCACCGGCGGTGCGTGGCGGCCGAGCCCGGGATCGATCTACCCCACGCTCCAGCTGCTGGAGGACGAGGGTGTGATCGTCGCCAGCACCGAGGAGTCCGGTGGTGGGCGCAAGCGGTTCACGGTCACCGAGGCCGGTCAGGCCGAGGCCACCGAAGCCGCGCAGACCCCGCCGTGGGCGGACCTCGCGCAGGGCTCGGTGAGCAGCTGGCACGACATCCGCGACTCCGGCGCGCAGGCGATGAACGCCCTGCGCCAGGTCATGATGAACGGCACCGACGACCAGCGTGAGCGGGCCGCCCAGGTGCTCGACGAGACCCGGCGCAAGCTGTACGCGATCCTCGCCGAATCCGAGTGACCCTCGGCAGCACCACACCGACCGACAGCACAGCGGCCGTTCCCCGCACGGGGAACGGCCGCTGTCGTGTACGGAACAGGATCAGTGCACGGTGACGGTCGGGCCGGTGACCAGCCCGCGCAGCTCCTCGGGCAGTTCGGCGCCCATCTCGTCGGCGATCCGCAGCGCCTCCTCGATCAGCGTCTCCACGATCTGCGCCTCGGGCACCGTCTTGACGACCTGCCCCTTGACGAAGATCTGACCCTTGCCGTTGCCGGAGGCGACGCCGAGGTCGGCCTCGCGGGCCTCGCCCGGACCGTTGACGACGCAGCCCATGACGGCCACCCGCAGCGGCACCGGCAGCCCTTCCAGACCGGCGGTGACCTCCTCGGCGAGCTTGTAGACGTCCACCTGGGCGCGACCGCAGGACGGGCAGGAGACGATCTCCAGGCCGCGCTCACGCAGACCCAGCGACTCCAGGATCTGGTTGCCGACCTTGATCTCCTCGACCGGCGGGGCGGACAGCGACACCCGGATGGTGTCGCCGATCCCCTCGGCGAGCAGGGCGCCGAAGGCGACAGCCGACTTGATGGTGCCCTGGAACGCCGGGCCGGCCTCGGTGACACCCAGGTGCAGCGGGTAGTCGCACTGCTCGGCCAACTGGCGGTACGCCCGGATCATCACGACCGGGTCGTTGTGCTTGACCGAGATCTTGATGTCGCGGAAGCCGTGCTCCTCGAACAGCGAGCACTCCCACAGCGCGGACTCGACGAGCGCCTCGGCGGTGGCCTTGCCGTACTTGGCCAGCAGCCGCTTGTCGAGCGAACCGGCGTTGACGCCGATCCGGATCGGCACACCGGCGTCGCCGGCGGCCCTGGCGATCTCCTTGACCTTGTCGTCGAACTGGCGGATGTTGCCGGGGTTGACCCGGACGGCCGCGCAGCCGGCGTCGATGGCGGCGAAGACGTACTTGGGCTGGAAGTGGATGTCGGCGATCACCGGGATCTGCGACTTCTTGGCGATCGCGGGCAGGGCCTCGACGTCGTCCTGGGACGGCACCGCCACCCGGACGATCTGGCAGCCGGACGCGGTCAGCTCGGCGATCTGCTGGAGCGTGGCGTTGACGTCGGAGGTGAGGGTGGTGGTCATCGACTGCACGGACACCGGCGCACCACCGCCGACCGGGACCGAGCCGACCATGATCTGGCGGCTGGCCCGGCGGGGCGCGAGCGGCGGAGGCGGTACGGCCGGCATACCGAGACTGATTGCGGTCACTTCAGCACTCACCTTGGGAAGAGCGTGATCGGGTTGACGACGTCAGCGGTGATGGTCAGCAGCGTGAACACGCCACCGATCAGGATCACCACGTACGTGAAGGGCATCAGCTTGAGATAGTCGACCCGGCCGGGGTCGGCGCGGCCGATCTTCCCGTACAGCCAGGAGCGGGCCCGTTCGAACCAGGCGATGGCGATGTGCCCGCCGTCGAGTGGGAGCAGCGGCAGCAGGTTGAACACGCCGATGAAGAAGTTCAGCGAGATGAACAGCGTCACGAACAGCAGCCACGCCTTGTTGGCGAACGCCTCACCGCCGAGGCGGCTGGCGCCGACGACGCTGATCGGGGTGTCGACGTCCCGTTCGCCGCCGGTGATGGCGGTCCACAGGGCGGGCACCTTCTGCGGCAGTCGCTGCAACGCCTGGGCGGTGCCGACGGCCAGTTCACGGGTGAAGTCGGCGGTGGCGCCGAACGCCTCGCCCGGCCCGTACGTCAGGCGGGTCGGGGTGGTGGGCACGAGGCCGACGCCGAGCGCGGCGACGGGGGCGACGGCGCCCTTCGGGTCGTCGAGCGGCGGCCGCTGGGTCTGCGCGAGCACCGTGCTGGTCTCGCCGGGCTGCCCGTCGCGGACGTACCCGATCTTCGCGGTCTCGCCCGGCTTGAGCCCGCGCAGGGCGGCGAGCATCTCGCCGTAGTTGTTGATCGGCGTGCCGTTGAGCGAGGTGATCCGGTCGCCGTCGCGCAGTTGCGCCTGGGCGGCAGGGCTTGCGGCGTCGCCGGGGGCGCAGGCCCGCGGGGCGCTGTCGGGGATCACGCAGTCGGACAGCGCGATCACCGCCGGCTCCTGCCGGATCTGGGCATCGGTGGTGGGGAAGTTCTGGTTGGGCAGGCCCAGGGTGACGGCGGCGATCCAGATGGCGATCAGTGCGAGCGCGAAGTGGGTGATGGAGCCCGCGGACATGACGATCGTCCGCTTCCAGACCGGGTAGCGCCACATCGCGCGCGGCTCGTCGGCCGGGTCGACGTCGTCGTCCTGCGCGGTCATCCCGACGATCTTGCAGAAGCCGCCGAGCGGAATGCCCTTGATGCCGTACTCGGTCTCACCCCGCTTGAAGGACCAGAGGGTGGGGCCGAAGCCGACGAAGTACTTGGTGACCTTCATCCCGAACGCCTTGGCGGTCACCATGTGACCGGCTTCGTGCAGGCTCACCGAGACGAGAATTGCCAGGGCGAAGAGCGCCACCCCGAGCAGGTTAGCCATCAAGCTCCTTCCACCGAACCCGCGATGATCTCCTGGGCGTGCGCGCGCGCCCATGACTCGGCCGTGAGCACGTCCTCGACGGTACCTGGTTCGGCGAAGTCCGGAGCGTCCTCCAACACGCGTTCGAGGGTGTCGACGATACCCAGGAACGGCAGCCGTCCCGCCACGAACGCCGCCACGCACTCCTCGTTCGCCGCGTTGTAGATCGCCGGGCGGCAGCGCCCGGCCTCCCCGGCGGCCTTGGCCAGGGCGACGGCCGGGAACGCCTCGTCGTCGAGCGGCGCGAACTCCCAGGTGTGCGCGGCCGTCCAGTCCACGGCGGCGGCGGCCTCGGGCACCCGGTCCGGCCAGCCGATGCCCAGGGCGATGGGCAGGCGCATGTCGGGTGGGCTGGCCTGCGCGATCGTCGAGCCGTCCACGAACTCGACCATCGAGTGGATCACCGACTGCGGGTGCACCATGACGGCGATGTCGGCGTACGGCACGTCGAACAGCTCGTGCGCCTCGATCACCTCCAGCGCCTTGTTGACCATGGTCGCCGAGTTGATCGTGACGACCGGCCCCATGTTCCACGTCGGGTGCGCGAGCGCCTGCTCGGGTGTGACCTGCGTCAACTCGTCGCGCCGCCGGCCCCGGAACGGGCCGCCGCTGGCCGTGACGACCAGCCGGCGCACCTCGCCGCGCGACCCGGACCGCAGACACTGCGCCAACGCCGAATGCTCCGAGTCGACAGGCACGATCTGCCCCGGCCGCGTCACCGCGGCCTTGACCAGCGGGCCGCCGGCCACGAGCGACTCCTTGTTCGCCAACGCGAGGGTACGACCACCACGCAGCGCGGCCAGTGTAGGAGCGAGGCCCAGCGAGCCGACCACCCCGTTGAGCACGACGTCGCAGGGCCACTGGGCCAGCTCGGTCATCGCGTCCGGACCGGCCACGATCTTGGGAAGCTTGAAGTCTCCGGTGGCCCAGCCGCGCCGACTCGCCTCGGCGTAGAACGCGAGCTGGAGGTCCTGCGCGGCGGACGCCCTGGCCACCCCGACCGCCTCGACGCCCAGCTCGAGGGCCTGGGTGGCGAGCAGTTCCACGTTGCCGCCGCCCGCACCCACCGCCACCACCCGGAACCGGTCCGGGTTGCGCCTGACGATGTCGATGGCCTGTGTGCCGATCGAACCGGTGGACCCGAGCAGGACGAGGTCGCGGGGGGAAGTCACCCGGCCATTCTTCCCCACCGTCGCTGCACGCCCGCTGGGAGCCTCAGCCCGCCCCGCCCGGCTCTCGCGGCGCTGATCAACTCCAGATCGCCGATGTGGGGGTATCCGCAGCTCTCCGACACCCCCACATCGCCGAAACCGTGTCGATCAAGCGGTGCCAGGCTCTTCCGGGACTGCTTCCTCGCCCAGCAGGTCGCCCGGATCGATAGAGAACTCGAACGGCTCGCGCATGACGAACCGCGTGCCGGCGGCAGCAGCGGCCACCGGTCGGTACTCCCCCTCGGTCAGCTCGTACAGAGCGAGGGTGGGCACCCGATTGCGCAGGTCGACCCGGAGAAAGAAGGGCACACCGACAGCGGCGTACTCACGCGGTCGGTCGATGATGTCCTTACGTCGGTTGCCGGGAGAGACGATCTCGCCGAGCAGCACCGCGTGCCTGATGTCCATCGTCGTCCGGCCGCCAGCAGGAGCATCAAGAATCACGATGTCCGGAATGAAGAGGTCTTCGCCCGAGACGACGTTCGTCTCCAGATAGAGCCACAGCTTCGCGCGCCGAGCCGCCTGCTTCAGGAGATAGGCCAGATCGAGCTCCGCGTCCTGATGGTCATATCCCGCATGTGGTGTCACGATCACGCTTCCGCTCAGGACCTCAACCTTGGGGCCGTTGGTCTCCGGCAACAGGTCGAGGGCGAGCTGCGCGGTCCACGGCTCGTCATGCCACCGCAGCACGTCGAATGACGGCTCGGTGTGCTGGGGCGCCGGCTCCGGCGCGAACGCTGCCTGGGCCATCCGGACTCACCCCCTCAGCGGGACATTCTGCTCACGTCAGCCTAACCACCGCAGCCCTCAGAACGCGTCATCGCACAACCAGTCCGTCGACGGCCGAGGACGGAGTCACGGTCAGCGGGCCGACCGCGATCAGATGACCCTCGGTGAGGACGATTACCTGATTGGCGGTGACCGAGACGATCCGGCGGACCTGTCCAGGTAGCGCGACGGACCAGATGGTGCGGCCTGTCTCGATCTCCCAGACGCGCAGGACCCGGTCGGCGCAGCCGGTGGCGACCACCGGGACGCCGTCGAGGACGGTTGGCAGCATCGCACCGACCGCGCCGGGGTGCACCAGGGCCGGCCCGGTCGACTCCCCGGTGGTGATGTCGGCGCAGGTGACGGTGCCGCTCACGGCGCTGATCACGACCGATCCGAGCACGTGCAACCGGCTGACGGCGGCCGGTCCGGGCCAGTTCCAGCTCTCCGGGGCGGTTCGGCCGGTGCGCTCGGCGAACCGGCCTGGCGGTGTGAGCTCGGTCAGATCGGCGCTGTCGAACCAGCGAAAACCTCCACCGTCGGTGCCCGTCAGCACGACGGTGCGGCCGTGCAGGTCACCGAGCGCGATGGAGGTCGTCTCCCGCAGGTCCAGTTGCAGGGAGGCGCGCAGAGCCAGCGTGGCCGCGTCCCAGACGGCGAGGGCGCCTCCGCGGTCGATCGCCGCGATGAGGCCGTCGCGCGCGACGACCGCGTGTAGCACGGCGGGGGTCAGGGGCGACTCGGGCACGGTGTGGGCCTCCCCGGTGGCCAGGTCGACGGTTGCCGGCTTGAGCCTGGACAGCGCGACGACCAGGTCACGGCCCTCAAGGGTGACACGCCCCAGTAGCGGGCTCCAGTCTGCGGCGCGGTAGGTGATGTGCCGTTCGCCGGCCGGCCCGCCGAGATCTCTCCCGTCGGCGGCATCGACGACCGCAAACGCCCCACTCTGGTCCACGGCGACAACCACAGGCCGCCCGTTGATCATGGCCAACACCGCCTCATCGAAATACGGCCGCTCCGGGTCGTCCTGCGCGAGGGGATCGGCGAGTTCAAAGAGGTTCGTCCGCCCCTCGGTGCTTCCCCCCTGTGCCACGAAGAGGAACGAGCCGCGCACGGCGACCTGGTGAACGGGCTGTGTGAAGTCGGACCGGATCGTTCCGCGCAGGGTTCCGTCCCGCAGGTCCATGATCCGCAGCGCACGCCTCTCGCCAAGTACGGCCCAGGCGCCGCCGGCGAGAAATACCGGCGCCCCGCGCGGGTCTGTCGTGGTGGGGAACTGCGCGACCGGGGCGACCGTGGTGTCGTTCCAGACGGTCAGGAGACCATCGCCGCCGACGGTCACCGCGCGCCGCTGACCGTCGAGCACCGTCCAGCCGCCGCACGTCGTCGGCTCGGCCATGGCCACTTCGCCGGTGCGGCGCAGACCGTCGAGGTCGTGGAAACACAGCGTCATCGTGTGATCGTCCTCGCCACCGAGACTCAGGACGAGCGGAGCGCCGTCGGCGCTGATCGCCACCTGGAAGACATAGCCGCTGTGGGCGGCGGTCCTGCTCAGCAACCGACCGTCGGCCAGATCCCACTTCAACAGATAGCCGCCCTCGGTGCCGGTGACCGCCACTCCGGCACCGACCGCGAGGCTCCGCAGGGGCCCCGCGCGTAGGGGAATGCCATCCGGGTCGGTCGCCAGTAGCAGCTTTCCCGTCGCGACGTCCCACACGAGCAGCCGCTCATCCTCGACCGCGACCACTGTCTCGTCGTCGAACACGGCTTCCGGGTAGTAGGACTCGTGCCTGCCCTCCAGGCGCACCCGGTGCGACTCACCGCCGGCGATGGGCATTCGGTAGATGCTGCCGTCAGCCATTGCCCAGGCGTACCTGTCGTCCAGGCGAACCGCTTTGATCGAAGACCCGAGCTGGTGCACCTGCCGCAGCGCCGGGCTCAACGGCTCGCCGGCCGTCCATCGGGGCAGAAGCGCCGCGGGCTCCTCGGCGCGTAGTTGATCGGCACGGGCCGTCTGTCCACTGCGCAACAGCGCCACCATGCGTTCGAACCGGTCCACCCCGCACCCTCCCCAGGAATCGCGGGGAGGCTAACCCGGACCTGCGACAGACCGTGGAGAGGAGTCACCCCTCCGCGAGCGGCTCAGTGACGGGGGTCCAACTGCCTCGCACGTGTCGCCGCGACGAAAGCCGACCAGGCCGACTCGGTGAAGGTAAGCGTCGGCCCCTGCTGGTCCTTGCTGTCGCGGACACCGACCGTCTCCGCGAACCCCGCCACCTCGACGCAGTTGCTGAGCATCGTGAAGGTGCCGGACTGTGCCCGGCGGACCAGCCCCGCGTCTAACGGCAGCACCCGGATGCTGATGTTCTGCTGCCGCGACGACACCAGCAGCGACTCCAGTTGCCGGGCCATCGCCGCCCGGTCCCGCAGCGGGCGGCGCAGCACCGCCTCGCTCAGGATGACGTCGAGGCGTGGAGCCCGGGGCACCGCCCGAGCCAGCAGGCGTTGGCGGCGAAGCCGCACGTCGACCTTCGCCTGACGTTGCTGCTCGCCCATCTGCGGGTGACCGGTGGCGACTACCTCGGTCATGTACTCGGCCGTCTGCAACAGGCCGGCGACGCGCAGTTTCTGCGTACCCGAGTGTCTTGTGACGCCCGGCTCGGCGGCGTCGGCCGGTGCCGGCGGCCCGACGCCCACGACGGCCCCTTCGGGCAGGCCCGAAACAGCGGGTGACCCGACACCGCCCATGGCCGACCGTCATGATCATGCGTCTGATCGACGGATGACCCGGAGTGTCCTGCTCCGCAAGCATCAGCGGCGATCACGGTCAGACACGGAGGGGACCACATGAACCAGAAGCTTCAGGCGCGCGCGTTCGAGCGGGTGGCGTCGATCCTGCAACCCGGGGAACAGCCGGTCACCGCGACCCGGGCGATGGTCGGGAGTTTCTCGGCCGGTCGACTCGGGACGGTCGTCTCGCAAGGACTGATCACCGCGGGTGCGGGGGCGGCGGGCCACGCGCTGTCGCGGACCAAGAAGCAGTTCGTCGTCCTCACCGACCGGCGACTCATCTTCCTGCCGCAGACCTTCCTCGGCGGACCCGGCACCGGTCTTCTCGGCGAGGTACCCCGGGAACACGTCGCGCTCGCCGAGGCGAAGATGGGCATCGTGAGCCTGCTGCGTCTCGCCTTCGGCGACGCGGGAGACGGCGTCACGTTGACCTTCCCCCGGGTGGACAAGAAGAACGCCGAGGCCCTCGCGGCGGCCCTGGCACCGGTGCCGACCGCCTGACCTGCCCCGGCCCGCAGCAGGGACACACGCAGATCTTGGACAGTTTCCGTTCGGCGCGGACGGAAACTGTCCAAGATCTGCAGGAGTGGGGTATCCGTGGAACGCGCATACCCCGATATCGCTGAAGGCCGAGGGTGGGTGGAACGGCCGAGGGCCACCGGAGTGGCCCCCGACCGGGTTCAGCTCCCGTTGATGACGAACTGCGAGCCCGGCTGGATGACGACGTTGCCGTCGGCCGAGTTGGTGATGGTGACGTTCGTCAGGTTGGCGTTGCCGCGCGCGCCGCTCATCGCGAGGATGCCGGCGCCGTTGTTGGACTTGTCGATCCGCACGTTGGTGATGGCGACGTTCGGCATGTTGCCGCCGCCGTTCTTGAACTGGATGCCGTCGTACGTCGAATCGATGATGTCGGTGTCGCGGATCGTGACGCCGACGATGTCCCTGGTGGCGGGGAAGAGCGTGATGGCGCCGAACTCCTGGTCCTCGTTCCAGAAGGCGCCGCCGGTGCGGTAGAGCCCGTTGTTGGCGATCAGCGTCGTACCGGAGAACGGCAGCGGGTCGTGGTCGGTCGCCAGCATGATGCCCGGGTAGTTGGCGGTGTCGTAGATCAGGTTGTTCTCGATCGAGTTGTCGTAGCCGCCGTAGATGGCGATGCCGTTGGCCCGCCACGGCAGCTGGATGGTGTTGTTGACGAAGTGGTTGTCGTGGGCGATGTCGACGGTGCGGTCCTTGACGTACGGGTTGGCCCAGACCGCGAGGGCGTCGTCACCGGTGGTGCGGAACGACGAGTTGAACACCCGCGAGTTGCGCGTGCCGTTGCTGAAGTTGATGCCGTCGGCGTACGTGTCGCGGATCCGCATCCCGCTGAACTCCAGCCCGTCGGCCGGCCCCCACAGGTCGGGGATGTTGTCGTAGTCGCGGCCCACCCAGACGCCCACGTTGGCGTGCTCGATCCACACGTTGCTGACCTTCGTGCCGGTGCCGAAGCGACCGTTCAGACCGACCCCACCCTCGGCGTTGCCGTCACCGCCCCGGATCCGGCCGGAGCCGAAGATGGCGATGTCGGAAATCTGGGTGTTCTTGTCGATGTCGAAGCCGAAGTTGCCCTCGTGCGGGTGGTTGATGCCGCCCACCACGTTCTGCGGCTCGGTGAGCGTGTAGAGCTGCGAGTGCCACATGCCGGCGCCCCGGATGGTGACGTTGCTGATGCCGACCTGGTTGTGCGTACCCCGGTTCAGCGGGTCGTCGGTCAGGATCTTCTGCTCCTGCCGCCACTGCCCGGCGGGGATCCAGACGCAGCCGATGACGCCGTTCTGGTCGTCGGTCACCGCCCGCTGGATGGCCGCGGTGTCGTCGAGCCCGTCGTTCGGGACCGCGCCGTACTGGGTGATCGAGGTGCAGCCCGCCGGCTGGGTCGCCGGAGGCGCCACCTGCTCCAGGTCGATCATGTCGATGACGTAGAAGGAGGCGGTGTCACCGGCGTCGCGCTGCAACCTGAACCGGGTGCCTGCCGGGTACGACTGCGCCAGCAGCGCGTTCGACTCGTCGAAGAGCCGCCGGGCGTCCGCCTGCGGGGTGTTGGTCAGCGCCTCCGGCCCGTCCGTGTTGCCGTAGAGCCAGCTGTGCTTCGACGACAGGGTCAACTTGCGGGAGAAGACGTCGTTGACGTACAGGCTGATTGTCGCCTCGATGCCGCCGCCACCCGGCGCGTCCGGGATGGAGTTCCGGACCACTATGGCGTTGGCCTGGTTGGCCGAGGTGAACTCGACGAACTGGCCGGTGCTGGTGAGCCGTACCGACCTGCGGCCGGAGGACTCGCTGGCGAAGTTGGTGTGCCCGAAGGTCCGGAGTGGATCGGCCTCCAGCAGCGTGCCCTGGTAACGGCCGGCCTCCGCCTCGTACGAGACGTACGGAACCGCCGCGCCGCGCCCGACCACTATGGACTGACTCAACGCGTTGTTCGTCTCGTTGGTCTCGGCGACCACGTTCGTGGCGTCGGCGGTGGCGGTGGCGGTGGCGCCGCCGCTGGTGGCGGTCCAGCTGCCGCTGACCGCCACGGTGACCGTCGCGCCGGCGGCGATCGAGGCGGTGGTGGTGTTGAGCGTGGTGCTGCCCGCCACCAGCCGGGTGACCGTGGTCGCGCCGGTCGCGGTGATGCCCCGGTTACGGACCACCACGGTGAAGGTGACCGACGCCCCGACCGCCGGGTTCGGCGGGTTCGAGGCGATGCTGAGCACCTGGAGGTCCGGGCCGGGGGCCTGCGCCACCACCAGCGGCGACGCGGCCGTGAGGCTGTTGTTGCCGTTGTTCTGCTCGACGATCGTGTTGGCCGGGTCGACCACCGCCGAGACGGCGTAGCTGCCCATGGGTCGCGTACCCGCGTTGAACGACACGGTGGTCGACGCCCCCGCGGCGAGCGCGCCCACCGTGGCGCTGCCCACGACCGCGCCGGCCAGGCTGAAGTTGACGGTGGTCGCGGCGGCGGACGCCGAACCGATGTTCCGCACCACCGCCGAGAGCGTGACCGGGGAAACCTCGCTGGGCGAGGTGGGCGACCAGGTCACCGAGCTGACCACCAGGTCCGGGTTGGGCGCGGGCGTGCCGCACACCTCAAACTCGGCCACCTGCCCGGACGGCGCGCCGGTGTTACCGGTGAACCGCAGCTGCACGTCGGCGGTGGTCGCGCTCACCGGGATGGTCACCGAGTTGGTGCCCTGGACGAACTGGTACGTCGCCGCCGGCATCAGACTGGTGTACGCGGACGACGCCTGGTCGCGGCCGAGGACCTGGATGGTCTGGGTACGGGTGCCCCACGCCGGGTCCGGGTTGAGCTTCACGGTGACGCCGGAGATGGAGTGGTTCGCGCCCAGCGCCACCGTCAGGTTCTGCGGGTAGCTCGCCGCGCCCTCCCAGTAGGTGGTGAGCTGCCCGTCGTTCGCCTTGTCGGGGGTGAAGGTGAAGGTGGAGCCGCTCGCCGTCATGCTCCGGCCCTGCGCCACGTTGGTGCAGGCGGGCGGGTTGCCGCCGGTACGGGTGACGGTGTTGCTGTTGCCGGACAGGTTGCCCGCGCCGTCGCGGGCACGGACGTAGTAGGACACCGTCGCGGTGGCCGGCTGGCTGTCCTGGTACGTGAGGACGGTGCCCAGCGTGGCGATCAGGCTGCCGCCCCGGTAGACGTTGTAGCCGGCCAGCCCACTGCCACCGGAGTCGGTGGAGGCGCCCCAGTTCAGCGTGATGGTGCTGCCCGACGTGCTCTGCGACAGCGTCCCCGGCACGCTCGGCGCGGTGGTGTCCGGTGTGGTGCCGCCGCTGCCGTACACCTCCAGCTCGGAGAGCTGCCCGGCCGGCCAGCCGCTGTTGGCGGTGATGGTGATCCGGACGTGGCGGGTGGCGGTCGCGCTGAGGTTGATCGTGACGGTGTTGCCGCTCGCCGGGTTGAAGGTGTACGTCTGCGACCCGACCAGGTCGGTGAAGGACGAACCGTCGGCGCTGCCCCGCACGCTCAACGTCTGCGTCCGGGTCGCCCAGCCCGAGGTGGGCAGCTTCAGGACGACCTGGTTGACGGACTGCGACGAGCCGAGATCGACCTGCACCCACTGCGGGAACGAGTTGTTGACGCTCTCCCAGTAGCTGCCCGCGTTGCCGTCGACGACCCTCGACGAGTCGTAGACGTCGGCGTGGCCGCTCTCCTGGGTGGGACGGCCCTGGGCGAGGTTGGTGGCCGCCGGGGCGAACCCGGTGCCCGGTGCGGCCACCGGGTCGGCGGGGCGGGCGGCGGCCGGATGCGCGAGGGCCGTCGCGATCAGCGTGGTCGCGACTGTCGCCGCCACCATCCTGAACAGATTCGCTCGTCTCATGACTGTCCTGTCGTCGGGGGACGGTTGCCGCGGGCGGGGCGACCCCGGTGGGGGTGGGCGGCGGGCACACAGGATCCAACTAGCCGGGTTTTCCGGGAGGATGTACGAAAAGAAGCATGGCTTTGTCGAAATCTTGCATGACTTTGGCCAAAGGTTACTGACGTGCTACGGGAGCGTCAACACTTCGACAGGCGTGACTATTGGGACCGCTCGAAGGTCTCCAGCTCCTCGCCGCCGTACCAGTCGCCGCGGCGGCCCACGTACGCCATGTCGAGCCGCCGGCACACCGCCATCGACGCCTCGTTGCCCGGCGACACGACCGCGTAGATCCGCCGCGTACCGGCGGCGAACTCCCGTGCCATGACCGCACGGGCCGCCTCGGTGGCGTAGCCGTGCCCCCACGAGTCCGGGTGCAGGTGCCAGCCCACCTCGATGTCCGCCGTCCGAGTCGCCCCGTCCCGCCCCGGCAGGGGCTTGAGCAGCACCGTGCCCGCCACCACGCCGCTGTCGCGCACCTCGATCGCCCAGGTGCCGTACCGGCCGTGGTCGGTCGCGTGCCGCTCCCGCCAGATCCGCAGCCGGTCGACGGCCTGCGCGGGGTCGGTCATCGGCAGGCCGGGAACCGCGCCCAACCAGCGGGTGATCTCGGAGCGGGAGTAGATGTCGTAGATCCGCGCCAGATCGGCCGGATCGTCGGTCCAGTCGCGCAGAATCAGGCGTCCGGTGGTGAGAACAGTCATGACCGGCGAGCTTAGGGAGTGACGGACACGGCGACGGGGAAAGAGATCACGATGGGCAGCGGATGGCAGAGGGCGAAGCGGATCACCAGTGCCGCGTTCCGTCCGGTGCGGGGACGGGACCTGTCGCTGCACGCCGCCGCGATCACCTTCTACGGGGCCATCGCTGTCGTACCGGTGGCGCTGCTGGCCATCTGGCTCACCTCCCTGGTCGCCGGAGCCGACCGGGTACGCCGACTCACCTCGTACGCCGTGGAGGCGCTGCCCACCGCGATCGGCGCGCCCCGGGCGGTGGAAGCGCTGGTCACCGCCGGGGTGGAGTTGACCCCGCTGCTGGCGCTGGCCTCGCTGCTGCCCGCGTCGCTGTACGGCGAGGGCCTGCGCCGGGCGTTCGTGTCGGTGGCGAGACCCGACACCGACGAGCACCTGGTGGGGTGGCGGGGCCGACTCCTGCTGCTGCCGCTGCTCGCGCCGGCTCCCGCCCTGCTGCTGTCGATCCTGCTGGCCCTGCCGCTCACCACCCACCTGGTCAAACAGGGCGGCTGGGTCGGCGCGCTGGGCGTGGTGCTGTCGTTCCTGGCGGTGTGGCTGGTGCTCACGCCGGTGCTGATGTGGGTGTTCCGGGTGGTCGGACCGGCATCACCGGACTGGCTCTCCACCCTCGCGGTCGGGTCGTTCACCGCCGCGAACCTCTCCGGCTTCCTGCACGGCTTCGTGCTCTTCGCCTCGCTCCCGCTGGACCTCGGTGTGCCGTTCGGCGGCTTCGACCAGATCGGCGGCGGCGTCGCCGTGCTCCTGTGGCTCTACCTGTTCCACGTGATCGTCCTCGCCGGCTACTCCGCCACCCTGGCCCTCTCCCACTGGCGCGCCCACCGCACCCCCTCGTCCACCCCGTAGCCGGTCACCGGCGGAAGGGCCCCTGGATCTCGTACGTGACGCCGTTGGCGCCGGTGCGGTCGCCGGAGGTGCCGCGCTGTGACGAGAAGTAGAGGCGGGAGCCGTCCGGGGAGAACGCCGGACCGGTGATCTCCGACGACGACTGGCCCAGGAGGCGTACGACCGGGGCCACCACACCGGCCGGCGTGATCACGTTGATCTCCATGTTGCCGCCGTCCTCGGCGACGTAGAGGTCACCGGCCGCGGTGCCGGTGATGTTGTCCACCCCGGTCAGCGGCGCGGCGCCGGACGGCACCAGCGAATCGTCGTACGCCAGGTCCAGACGCTGGTTGACCGCGTCGTACGCCCACACCCGGTTGTCGCCCTTCGTGGTGAACCAGCAGGTGCCCCGGTCGTACCAGCAACCCTCGCCGCCGTCGAAGTGCTTCGCCGCGCCCACCTGGAAACGGGTGGGGATCGGGAAGCCGTCCCGGTCCGGGACGTCCCGCCAGGTGACCGGCCCGGCGACCTGGTCCGCAGGGGCGCACAGCACCTGCACCCGGCCGGTGCGCAGGTCACCCCAGGCGTCCGGGACGAAGCGGTAGAAGCAGCCGTCCCCCTCGTCCTCGGTCAGGTAGACCACCCTCCGGTCCGGGTCGCAGGCCGCCGCCTCGTGGGTGAACCGACCCATCCGGGTCCGTTCCTCGGCCGACCGGCTGCCGTCCGGCCAGGTCTCGAAGACCCGCCCGAGCGGCACCTCCTCGCAGGACAGCCAGGTCCCCCACGGGGTCGCGCCACCGGCGCAGTTGATGTTCGTGCCACCGAGGATCCGGTACGCGGAGACGACCGACCCGTCCGCGGCGAAGCGCACCGCCGACGCGCCGCCGATGATCGGGACCTCGGAGTTCGACACGTAGATCCAGCCGTCGGCGGCCGGGAAGCAGGCGCCGCCGTCGGGCGCCCAGTGCCAGAGGTACGAGGTGCCGGCGACCCGCTGGCCGGAACGGGCGATCACCCTGCCGGTGAATCCAGCCGGCAACTGGATGCCGTTGGCGTCGGCGGCCAACAGATCCCCGTACGGGCCGGGGCCGGGCTGCGCGGGGGCGGCCAGCGCGGCGCCCGCCCACAGGCTGCCGGAGAAGGCGGCCGCGCCGGCGACGGCGGAGCGCAGGACGGTGCGACGGTCCATCGGAAGACCTCCCGGAGTGGTCGATGTCCGACCAACGGTAGGCCCGGACGGCATCGACCGCAGCCACTGTCCGGTGAACGAGGGGTGACGGGTCCGCCGGCGAGGGGCTGACCTGGCCCGTCGGGGCGGACTAGGCTGCCGCGGCATGAGCAGTGAGATTCCGGACCGCGCCGACGTGGTGATCGTCGGTGCCGGGCACAACGGCCTGGTCTCCGCCGTCCTGCTGGCCCGCGCCGGCCTGGACGTCCTGGTGCTGGAGGCCGCCGACGTGATCGGCGGCGCGACCCGCACCGAGAACCCGTTCCCGAAGGTGCCGGGGCTACGCCACTCCACCGGCTCGTACCTGCTCGGGCTGATGCCGCCGGAACTGCTCGCCACCCTCGACGTACACATCCCGGTGCTGCGCCGCGACCCGCACTACTTCCTGCCCACCCCGGGTGGCGTCGGCTCGCCGTACCTGCTCTTCGGCAGCGACACCGCCGCCACCCGGGCGCAGTTCACCGAGTTCTTCTCCCCCGCCGACGTGGCAGCCGACGACGCCATGCAGGCCGAACTGGCAGCGCTGCGCGAGGACCTCGCCCCGGCCTGGCTGGCGGAGCCACTGACCGTCCAGGAGACCGCCGAGCGGTACGTCCGACCCGCCCTGCGGCAGGTCTTCGTCGACCTCGTCCAGGGGTCGGTCGCCGACTACCTGGCCCGGTTCGAGTTCCGCTCCGAACTGCTGGTCAGCATGTACGCGGTCACCGACGGCCTGTCCGGGCTCAACGCCGGACCGGACGACCCCGGCACCGGCCACAACTTCCTCGTGCACAACATGTGCCGGCTGCCCGGCTCGGGTGGCACCTGGATGATCGCCGAGGGCGGGATGGGCACGGTCTCGCGCACGTTCGCCGACGCCGCGCGCGCCGCCGGGGCGACAATCCTGACCGGTACGCCGGTGAGCGCCGTGACCCTCGACGGCGGCGCGGCCAGCGGAGTGGTGCTGGCCGACGGCCGGCAGGTCGCCGCCCGGGTGGTGCTCGGCGCGTGTGACCCGTACCGGCTGATGGACCTGTTGCCCGACGGCGCGCTGCCGGCGGCACTCGGCCAGCGGATGGCTGCGGTCCGCCGCCCCGGCACCACCCTCAAGCTCAACCTGGCACTCACCGGGCTGCCCCGGTTCTCCTGCCTGCCGGCCGGCGCACCCAGCCCGTTCGGCTCGACGATCCACCTGCTGCCCGGCTCCGCGTCGCTGGTCGGCGGGGACGACACCTCGCCGATGACCGCGCTGCGCGGCATGTGGGCGGACGTGCGGGCCGGGCGGCTGCCGGCGGAGCCGACCATCGAGTGGTACCTGCACACCACTGTCGACCCGTCGCTCTCCGACGCCGCCGGGCACCACTCGTCGGCGCTGTTCGTGCAGTCCGTCCCCTACGACCTGGCCGGCACCACCTGGGACGCGGAACTGCCCGGCTACGTCGACCGGCTGATCGGGATCGTCGAACGGTACGCCCCCGGCACCGCCGACCTGATCGCCGACGCGGTGCCGCTGCCCCCACCGGGCATCGAGGCGCACTTCGGCATCACCGGCGGGCACATCCACCACGTCGACAACACCGTCTCGTTCACCGACCGAATGCCCCACGCCACGGGCATCGACGGCGTCTACGCGGGCAGCGCCGGCTGCCACCCGGCGGGCAGCGTGATCGGCGCAGCCGGCCACAACGCAGCCCGCCGAATCCTGGCCGACCTCCGTTAGGCCCCCTTCACCCGTTGATCATGAAGTTAGCGTCCGTCGCCTTGGCGTGTCACGACGACAAGTTCATGATCGACTGGGTTCAGCGGGTGGGGTGGGGCCGCGGGTCAGATTGCGGCCTCGCCGGCGGGGGCCGGGGTTTCCGCGTCCACGCGGTGGGCGCGGACCTTGTGGCCGACGCTCGTCAGGCAGCGGCCGCTCGGCAGGTCGAAGCGCCAGCCGTGCAGCTGGCAGGTGAGCTGGTCACCCTCGACGATGCCGAAGCGGGTCAGGTCGGCCTTCAGGTGCGGGCAGCGGCGCTGCACCACCCAGTCGCCCAGGGTGATGTCCTCGGCGTCGGTGCTGCGCTCGTGCTCGTCGTACCAGCCCTCCGCGTACTGGAGCCGCTCCTCGGACAGGCACTTGAAGAACGCGTAGACGAACTCGTTGTACTGGCCGATCCGGGCCGCCGAGAACCGGCACGACAGGAAGAGCGAGTTGACCCAGTCCACCTCGTCGATGAAGAGCAGGTGCTCGATCAGCGCCCGATCGGTCCGGAACCGGTAGCGGACCTTCTCGTCGGCGTACGGCCGGACCTCCTTGCCCGGGAAGTCCACCACGATGGATTCAACAGTCTCGCCGCCTGAGCTGTCAGTGCCGACCAGGTCGAAGCGGACCGGCCCGCCGACGCCCTTGGCCAGGTAGATCGACTCGTCGAGGAGCGGCTCGATGCGGCGCTTCATCTCACCGAGCACGTCCACCTCGGGGTGCCGCCAGGACGCCTTCTCCGCCTCGATGATCGGACGCTTGCGCTCCCGCATCTCCTCCAGGTGGGCGACCTTGTTCGCGAAGAACTCCTCGATCGGCACCGGGTGGGTGGTGCTCGCGCCCTCGGTGGTGACCTCGGCGACGCTGCCCGGCAGCAGCACGATCCCGTTGGTGCCGCCGACCTTCGCGTACTCCGACAGGAACACCGACTGGTCGGGGAAGATGTTGCCCTCGTCGCCGTGGATGTCGTTGAACTGCCACAGGGCGTCGTCGAGGAAGCACGGCGGGCCGGCGATCGGGAAGACGTGGTCGGCCTTCAGGTCGTCGATGTAACGCCAGGTCCGGTCGAACTGCCGGTCACGCTTCTGCTTGCCGAACGCGGTCTTCGCCGCCTGCGGCAGCTCGTAGACCATCGGGTACCAGATCGCGCCGGAGAACTGGAGCAGGTGCGCGTGCACGTGGCCCAGCTCGGCGAAGACACTCAGGTCGGTGGGGCGGGCGTCGTTCTGGTTGAGCAGCCGCACCCCGTCGTACTCCACCCAGAGCGACGAGTCGCCGATCGGGCCGTCCGTCGGGCTGGTCAACGCCTGGATCATGACCTTCAGGCCGCCGTCCAGCTCCACGACCTGCTCGTTGGGCGCCTTGAGGAACTTCGTGAAGCCCAGCGCCCGGAACTCGTCCTCCATCTCCGAGGTGGGGAACTCGGGCAGCAGGACCGTCGCGTCCTTCGAGACGAAGTCCCGCAGGTGCTTCGCGTCGAAATGGTCCCGGTGCAGGTGGGAGACGTACAGGTAGTCGACCTGACCCAGGGTCTCCCAGTCGAGCAGGGAATTGTCCGGGAAGGGAAACCACGAGGCGAAGTACGCCGGGTTGACCCACGGGTCGCACAGGATGCTGCCCGCGGCCGTGTCGATCCGCATACTGGCGTGCCCGGTTCCGGTCACTCGCACCGCACAGTCCCCCTCAAACAGACAATCAGGTGTACGCCAAACGCTACCGGAGGGAGTCTGACCGCCGCCCCGCGACGCCGGTAGTGTCGTTCCGCCCGCCCTGAAGGGGTCGGAAGGCCCGCCCCGGCCGCCGGTCAGTTCGCGGCCGGAGACGTCCAGCTGCGACGGGACGGGTCGGCCCCACGCCACGCGTCCATCAGGCGGGGGATCTCGTCGGCGGGGGCCGCCACGTTCACCTGCTGCGCACCAGCGACCTGGTGGTCCGCGTCCTGCGACACGTTCCCCTCGCTACAGCAGGAGCAGATGAACTGCACTCCGCTGGCCGGCTCCGCCGCGTACCCGTGCTTGTCGAACAGCGCCGCCAGGGCACGGACGTCCTCCGGCGTCCCGGCCGTGACGTGGACGGTGGCCGTCGGCAGCGTGGACGCCCGGAACAGCAGCAGCTCGTCGAAGACGGAGTACGTCCGCCCGTCCACCACACGCTCCCCGTTCGGCGCGCCGTCGTGCACCACGACCTCACCGAACCGACGGCCCGACTCCGGGGTCGGCACGTTCAACACCCGGGCCCGGGTGGGGCAGAGCCGCTGCGCCCAGACCACCTCGTTGTTGCCGGCCGGACCGAGTCGGATCGGAGTGACCCCGAAGTCCGCCACGATCTCGCCGTCGCCGTCCGGCACGCTCAGCCCGAAGCCGCGCCAGGCGTACCGGGCGGTCGCCCAGTCCTCCATGATCGTCGCTGCGATGCCGAGATTCCAGAAGGCCGGATCCTGCGCGTCACGGTCCGCTCGGGCTGCCGCCTCGCGGCCCAGCTCATACGCCTTCGCCCAGTTGCGCAGGAACTTGTACGCCAGCGCCGCGTCGTACCACCAGACCCCTGCCCTCGGATGGTCGGGGTGCCGCCGCACCAACCGCTCCAGCAGTTCGCCCGCCTGCGGCCAGTCCTCGGACTCCCACGCCTCGTAGGCCGCCTTCAGCAGCTCCCGATCCTCCTCGCGGGCCACGTCGTCCCCTCCATCTGGTCGGACCCTGCGCCGGGCCCGGCACGAGGCGTGCCAGACTAACCAAAGATCCGATCGCGAGGGAAGGACCGACAGTGGCAGGAAGCGAGCCGGTAACGTCGCCAGACCAGCACAAGCCCGGGCACCGGAAGGCCGGGCGCATCGGCGCGGTGCTGTCCGCGCTGGCGCTGCTGGCGATGATCTGCGGCAACCACGAGGGCAGGGTCGAGGACATCTGGCTGGTCGGCCTGGCCGTGCTGCTGCTGATCATCGTGATCGGCGACGCCGTACTGCGTCGCAACGGTCTGCGTTCCTGACCTCCGCCGGGCAACCCCCGGCCGACGTACGACCGAGGGCCCGCCCCCACCCGGGGACGGGCCCTCGTCACGTACGCGTCGGGCTCAGCGCCCGAACAGGATGTCCTGCACGTCCTTGAGCGCGGCGTCGACCTCGGCCTCGAAGTAGCCGCCGGGAACCAGGCCGAACCGCAGCGTGTCCAGGTCCTTCGGGTCGACCGGCATCGGGTTGCGGCGCTGCATGCCGCCGAGCAGGGTCTCGAAGAACCGGTCCACCTGGTCCGGGTCGTACCCGCTGCCGAACCGGCGTACCTGGAAACTGCGCCGGATCTGGTCGACCCGGTACAGGTCGCTGCCGGGAGGGCCGGCCATCGGCGGACCACCCGCCGGCGGACCGGCCACGGCGGGCGGACCGGCCATCGGCGGACCACCGATGCCCGGCTGCGGCATGGGCGGCGGACCGGCCGGACCACGGCGCATGTCGCGCAGGTCCCGTTCCGGCATCCGGATCTCGGCGGTCATGTCGGCGCGACCGTGCCGGCCGGCCTCGAAACCGTCGAAGCGCGGCTCCTCCGGCGGGTAGCCGCCGGACGAACGCGGGTCGTCGGGCGGCCCGTAGCCGCCGGGCATGCGCTGGTCGTCCGGAGGGCCGTAGCCACCGGGCATCCGCTGGTCGTCAGGGGGGCCGTAGCCGGTGGGGCCGGCAGGCAGGCCGCGAGGCGGTACGCCGTGCCCACCCATCGGGCCGCCGGGACCCATCGGGCCCGGTCCGGCCGGGCCACGCGGCGCGTCGTAACCGCCACGGGGGGCGTCGTACCCACCGGCGAAGGCACCCGTCGGCTCGTCATAGCGGCCGTACCGGTCGGGCGGGCCGGACTGGGCCGGCATCGGCCGCGGCGGCATCGGCTGCGGCACCATGCCCCGGTCGTCGCGCATCGGCGGACCCATCCGGTCCGGTGGGCCCATCCGGGGGTCAGCGCCGCCGCGCCCCGCGCCGGTGCGCTCCTCCAACTCGGCCAGCTGCCGCTCGACGCGGTCCAGGTGCAGGTCGACCTGCCACTCGTCGTAGCCGTTGAACCGGACCCGGAAGACGACGTCGTGGACCTCCTGGGAGGCCACCGGCGCACCGACCTGCCGGCCGTCGAGCGTCGCCTCGACCCGGTCGAGGAAGGCATCCACCTCGTCGACCTTGTATCCCCGGCGGAGCGCCTTGCGCCGGAAACGCTGACCCTGACTCGCCACTATGTCTCCTGGTCTCGTTCGCCACGCCCGGTCACGCCGGTGCCTCTCCGGCGCGGTCGGTGTTGGTGTCGGTGTCCTCGGCGGCGGCGAGTTGGCCACACGCGCCGTCGATCTCACGACCCCGGGTGTCCCGTACGGTGGTGGACACCCCGGCGTCGCGCAACCGCCGGACGAACTCCCGCTCCACCGGCTTCGGGCTCGCGTCCCAGCGGCTGCCCGGCGTCGGATTGAGCGGGATGAGGTTCACGTGCGCCAACTTGCCGGCCAGCAGCCGCCCGAGCAGATCGGCTCGCCACGGCTGGTCGTTCACGTCCTTGATCATCGCGTACTCGATCGACACGCGACGGCCCGTCCGGGCGGCGTAGTCCCACGCTGCGTCCAGCACCTCGGCTACCTTCCAGCGCTGGTTCACCGGCACGAGTTCGTCGCGCAGATCATCATCGGGCGCGTGCAACGACAACGCAAGGGTCACAGAGAGGTCTTCGCTGGCCAGTCGGCGGATGGCCGGAACCAGCCCCACCGTGGAAACGGTGATGTGCCGCTGGGACAGGCCGAGGCCCTCCGGAGCGGGGCTGACCAGGCGACGGATCGCCGCGATCACCCGGTTGTAGTTGGCCAGCGGCTCACCCATGCCCATGAAGACGACGTGCGACAGTCGCGGCGGCGAGCCGGCGACCGCTCCGGACGCCGCCACCCCGGCCAGGTAGACCGCCTGGTCGACGATCTCGGCGGTCGACAGGTTACGGGTCAGCCCGGCCTGGCCGGTCGCGCAGAACGGGCAGGCCATGCCGCAGCCCGCCTGGCTGGAGATGCAGACGGTCACCCGGTCCGGGTAACCCATCAGCACGCTCTCCACGAGCGCGCCGTCGTGCAGCTTCCACAGCGCCTTGCGGGTGGCGCCGTCGTCGCAGGCCAGCTCGCGTACCGGGGTGAGCAGCGTGGGCAGCAGTTGGTCGGCCAGCCGCTCCCGGGTCGCCGCGGGCAGGTCGGTCATCGCCTGCGGATCGCGGACCAACCGCCCGAAGTAGTGGTTGGAGACCTGCTTGGCGCGGAACGCCGGCTCACCCAACCCGGTGACCAACGCCTGGCGGCCGGCCAGGTCCAGGTCAGCGAGGTGCTGAGGGGGCATGGACGCCCGGCGCGCGGCGGAGGCGTTCGAGATGGCGGGGATCAGGGGCAGGCTCGTCATGGCTGGTCCAGTGTGTCACGCCTGGGGCGGCACACACCCGTCCGGAGGTGCCGAACCGCTCCCGACCGCCGGATCGGGGAGACCGGGAAGCGGTGTTCCATGCCTCACCCCACCACCGGCACGAAGATCGCCAGCAGCAGGTAGGCGGTCGGCACCGCGAACAGGATCGAGTCCAGGCGGTCCATCAGGCCACCGTGGCCCGGCAGCAGGTTACTCATGTCCTTGACCCCGAGATCCCGCTTGATCATCGACTCGGCGAGGTCACCGAGGACCGCGGCGCACGAGACGGCCACCCCGAACAGCGCACCCCACCAGGGGGCCACGTCCAACATCAGCCACAGCAGCACGGCGCTGCCCAGCGCCGCCGCGCCGACCGAACCGGCGAAGCCCTCCCAGGACTTCTTCGGGCTGATCGACGGGGCCATCGGGTGGCGGCCGAACGACACGCCGGCCGCGTACCCGCCGGTGTCGGAGAGGACCACCGCGATCAGCGTGGCCAGGACGCGCAGCCGCCCGTCGTCGGGGGCCGCCGCCAGCAGCGCCGCGAAACCCCCCAGGAACGGCACGTACACCGCGATCAGGGTGGCCGCGGTCAGATCCCGCTGGAAACCGGCCGGGCCGTCACCCAATCGCCAGATCATGGTGCCCAGCACGGTGACCAGCAGCCCCAGACTGAGCGCGTCCGGGCCGGCGAACCAGGCCAGACCCACGGTCAGCACACCACCGGCGATCAACGGCACCAGCGGCGGGTGCGCGCCACTGCGGCGGACCGCGCGGGCCATCTCCCACATGCCGATGGCAATCGCACCGGCGAGCACCGGCAGGAACGCCAACGGGTAGAAGACCAGCGGCACCACGATCAGCGCGCCGAGGCCCAACCCCACACCGATCGCGGCTGGCAGGTTGCGGCCCGCCCGTCCGGTGCCCAACTGCTGGGTGGCCGGCCGGTCGACGCTGGCCCGGCGTCGACCCTTCGGCCGCCGACCGGCCGGAGGCTCGGGGTCGGGCTCGGTCACCGGATCCAGGTCCGGACCGAGTTCCGCGCCGATGGGGGCGATCTGGGCGGTCGGATACTCGGCGTCGTCGTCGAAGCCGCCCGGCCCAGCGAAGGACTCGGGGCCGTCGTAGCGGCCAGGCTCGTCGTACCGCTGCGGGCCCTCGTGCCGGGGCGGGGCGCCGTCGCGGCCGGCGGGCGGACCATCACCGTACCGGCCGGGCCGGCCCCGATCGTCGTACCGGTCGGGTTGGTTGCGGTCGTCGAAGCGGTCCCGGTCGTCCGGGCGGACCGACCGGCCGCGCTCGTCGTACGGGTCCGCCGGCTCGGCGTACGGGCGGGTGCGCGGCTCCGCGTACAGCTCAGGGCCGGACGGACGGCGACTCCACTGGCCCGCCTCGATCTCGGGCTCGGGCCAGGGCAGGGCCACCGGACGCTCCGGCCGGTCCCAGCCGCGCGGCTCTCCCACGTAGGGGTCGGGGTGGGACATCACGCACCGCGACGTGGCGCGAGAACGACCACATGACGCAAGACCACAACCATCCCCTACAACGCGATGTTCCTCCGATTGACCGCCTCGACGGTCGGTCGATTCCCGGTGTTCACCGCCCGGTGGCCGGGAATCGTGCCGAGCCTACTGCACCCGCCGTCCGGGCGAGGTGGACGAGGGCGGCCCACGGCGCGCAGCCGCGGCGTCGGTCGGACGCGGACGAGGCCCGCCCCGGCAGTCGGGGCAGGCCTCGTCGCAGCGTACGAATGCCGGGGTCACACCTCGAGAAGCTCGGTCTCCTTGTGCTTGACGAGGTCGTCGATGTTGGCGACGTAGCGCTGGGTCAGGTCGTCCAGTTCCTTCTCGGCACGGCGACCGTCGTCCTCGCCGGCCTCACCGTCCTTGACGATCCGGTCCAGCTCCTCCTTGCCACGGCGGCGGACGTTGCGGATCGCCACCTTGGCCTCCTCGCCCTTGTGCCGAGCCACCTTGATCATGTCGCGGCGGCGTTCCTCGGTCATCTGCGGGAGCAGGATGCGCAGCTGGTTGCCCTCGTTGTTCGGGTTCACCCCGAGGTCCGAGTCGCGGATCGCCTTCTCCATCGCGTTGATCTGCGAGTTGTCGTACGGCTTGATGATCGCCATCCGCGGCTCGGGAACCGCGATGGACGCCATCTGGGTCAGCGGCGTGGGCGTGCCGTAGTAGTCGATGATGACCTTGGAGAACATGGCGGCGTTGGCGCGACCGGTACGGATGGCGCCGAACTCCTCCTTGGCGTGCTCAACCGCACGCTCCATCTTCTCCTCGGCCTCGAGGAGGGTGTCGTCGATCACCGGTCTCCTCGCCTCCTTCTGTGCTCGTGGTGGGCTCTGCTGAAAGTCGTCAGGCGGTGATCAGGGTGCCGATCTTGTCGCCACCCACCGCGCGGATGATGGTGTCGTCACCCTGCGCGCCGAAGACCAGCATCGGCAGGCCGTTCTCCATACACAGGCTGAACGCCGCCGCGTCGGCCACCCGAAGGTTGCGGCGCAGCACCTCGGAGAAGGTGATCGAGTCGAGCTTGCTGGCGGTGGGGTCGATCCGCGGGTCGGCGGTGTAGACGCCGTCCACGCCGTTCTTGCTCATCAGCACCACGTCGGCCCGGATCTCCAGCGCCCGCTGGGCGGCCACGGTGTCGGTGGAGAAGTACGGCATGCCGGCGCCGGCGCCGAAGATGACCACGCGGCCCTTCTCCAGGTGCCGGATCGCCCGCAACGGGATGTACGGTTCGGCGACCTGGGCCATCGTGATGGCGCTCTGCACCCGGGTCTCGATGCCTTCCTTCTCCAGGAAGTCCTGCAGGGCGAGGCAGTTCATCACGGTGCCGAGCATGCCCATGTAGTCGGCGCGGGCCCGGTCCATCCCACGCTTCTGCAACTCCGCGCCGCGGAAGAAGTTGCCACCACCGACGACCACGGAAACCTGCACGCCGCGACGGACCACGGTGGCGATCTGCCGGGCGATGGCCTGGACGACATCCGGGTCGACGCCGATCGCGCCGCCACCGAACACCTCACCGGAGAGCTTCAGCACCACCCGGCGGGCCCGCCCCGGCGGCGGCGCCGTCGGATCGTCCACCGCCAGCGTCCGGTCACTCACAACCTGCGTCATCCGCCCCGCCCTTCCCCACGCGCACGCCCCGTGCGGCGCGTACCGCGAACCTGCCTGCCGACCCTATGTGACGAGGAGGCCGCGGTGCTGTCACGTACACCGGCGGCCTCCTCGTCGACGTCTCCTGCCCACGGGCGCGCGCGGCGCCCGGAGGCGGCTCAGGCCTGGCCGACCTCGAACCGCACGAAGCGGGTGACCTCGATGCCGGCCTCGGCCAGCATCTGCTTCACCGACTTCTTGTTGTCAGCGACGGACGCCTGCTCGACGAGGACGTAGTCCTTGAAGAAGGCGTTCACCCGACCCTCGACGATCTTCGGCAGGGCCGCCTCGGGCTTGTTCTCCTCGCGGGCGGTCTGCTCGGCGATGCGCCGCTCGGACTCGACGACCTCGGCCGGAACCTCGTCCCGGGTGAGGTACTTCGGCCGCATCGCGGCGATCTGCATGGCCACACCACGGGCGTCGGCGTCGCCCGCCTCGTCGGACTTACCGGTGTACGACACCAGCACACCGACGGCCGGCGGCAGGTCCTGCGCCTTGCGGTGCAGGTAGACCGCGGTGGTGCCCTCGACCTTGGCGAACCGGTTGAGGACCAGCTTCTCGCCGATCTTGGCGGACTGCTCCTGGATCAGGTCGGCGACGACCTTGCCGTCGAGCTCGCTGGCGAGCAGCTCCTCGGCGGTGTTCACGCCGGAACGCTCACCGTGCTCGACGAGCTGCTGGGCCAGCGCGATGAACGACTCGGTCTTGGCGACGAAGTCGGTCTCGCAGTTCAGCTCGAGCAGCGCCTTGCCGGAGTGGGCGACCAGGCCGTTGGCGGCCGTACGACCGGCCCGCTTGCCGACGTCCTTGGCGCCCTTGACGCGCAGGATCTCGACGGCCTTGTCGAAGTCGCCCTCGGCCTCGGTCAGCGCCTTCTTGCTGTCCATCATGCCGGCGCCGGTGAGGTCGCGGAGCTTCTTGACGTCCGCGGCGGTGATTTGGGACATGGCTCTCTCTTCGGTGTTGAGACGGCGTGTGGATGGTCAGAGGTGCCGGTTACCCGGATCCGGGCGGATCGTGCCCGGCGTACCGCCGCTGCCCGCCGTCCGCGAAAACGGACGGCGAGGCAGCGACGGTGCGGTCACTCCGCGGTGGCGGCCGCCGGCTGCTCGGTGGAAGCCTGCTCCGGGGTGGCGGCGGGCTGCTCGGTAGCGGCGGCGGGCTGCTCGGCGGCGGCAGCGGCCGGCTGCTCGGCCGGGGCGGCCGACTCGTCGGCCTTCTTCGGCTCCAGCAGCTCGCGCTCCCACTCGGTCAGCGGCTCGTCGGTCGCGACACCCTCGGGCTTCTCGTCGTTGCCCCGGCGACGGCCGGAACGCGCGATCAGACCATCCGCGACGGCGGCGGCGACGACCTTGGTCAGCAGCTCCGCCGAGCGGATCGCGTCGTCGTTACCCGGGATCGGGAAGTCGACCTCGTCCGGGTCACAGTTGGTGTCCAGCACCGCGATCACCGGGATGCCCAGCTTGCGGGCCTCGTCGACGGCGATGTGCTCCTTCTTGGTGTCGACGATCCAGACCGCGGCCGGAAGCTTCTGCATGTCCCGCAGACCACCGAGGGTGCGGGTCAGCTTGATCTTCTCGCGGGAGAGCTGCAGGGTCTCCTTCTTGGTGTAACCGGCGGCGGTGCCGCTCAGGTCACCCAGGCCCTCCAGCTCCTTCATCCGCTGGAGCCGCTTGTACACGGTCTGGAAGTTGGTCAGCATGCCACCGAGCCAGCGGTGGTTGACGTACGGCTGGCCGACCCGGGTCGCCTGCTCGGCGATGGCCTCCTGGGCCTGCTTCTTGGTGCCGACGAACAGGATGCTGCCGCCCTCGGCGACGGTCCCACGCACGAACTCGTACGCCTTCTCGATGTACTCGAGGGTCTGGCGCAGGTCGATGATGTAGATGCCGTTGCGCTCGGTCATGATGAAGCGCTTCATCTTCGGGTTCCAGCGCCGGGTCTGGTGCCCGAAGTGGACACCGCTCTCCAGCAGCTGACGCATGGTCACGACGGCCATGGTTGGGTTACTCCTCAAGATCCCTGGTTGTCACGCCCGGCCGGTGGCCGGGCGTCCTGGTGCCTGGTCGCCGGCCCATGGTGGGCCCGATGAGAATCGGGACCAGGGAGGCCGTCGCTCCACGACGATTTCGTGAAGAGGGCACGCGAGGTCGACCGCGCAAG
The DNA here is from genome assembly GCF_040607375.1 of Micromonospora sp. NPDC005298. NCBI lineage: Bacteria > Bacillati > Actinomycetota > Actinomycetes > Micromonosporales > Micromonosporaceae > Micromonospora > Micromonospora sp. NPDC005298. The sequence goes on along the minus strand of NZ_JBEXGP010000002.1, from coordinate 646,923 downwards.
GCGGTCGCCAGTTGGCCAGTGTACGCCCCTCCCCCGCCCGACACCCCCCGGGTGCTGCTCCGCCGCCCCAGCCCCTCGGCCTGCCCCCTCGCCCCCAGCCCGCCCGGCTGGTCGCGGTCATTCGCCCGGCCAGCGGGTTGGTCGCGGTTCCTCGCCCGGCCGAGCGGCTTGATCGCGGTCACTCACCCGGTTCAGCGGCTTGATCGCGGTTCCTCGCCCGGCCCAGCGGCTTGATCGCGCTGGTTCCAGGAAAGAGTGGCCTCCGGGGCGCGGGAGGCCACTCTTTCCTGGTTGTTGTGTGGATCATCAGGCTCGAACAGACACGACGGGCCGGGTCAGCGGGTGCGGCGGGTCAGCCCGCGGCGAGCGCGGCGGCCACGAAGAGCACCAGGCCGACCGTCAGGTAGGCCGTCGGCGGGCGCAGCCACCCACGGCCGGTGTCGGAGAGCGCGAGACCCCCGGTCCGCAGCCCGTACAGCCCGGTCGCGAAGATCGGCAGCCCGGCGACCAGGGCGATGCCCGCCACCACGTTCCCGGCGGAGACCGGATCGCCGGTCACCCCGGCCAGCAGCACCCGCAGCGCCGGAACCTCAAAGATCAACACCAGCAGGGCGAAGAGTACGGCCAGCACCGGCCGCCGGGTCCGGTACACGCCGTCGGTAACCGGGGGGTACGCCGGCGACTCGCCAACCGGCAGCTCGACGCGGGGACCGATACCGGGCATCGGGCCGGTCGGCATGTCCAGCGGGTGCGGCGTCTCGGCGCCACCCCGGGTCGGTTCGACGATCGGGTACCCGCCGAGCGGGGCGGGCCGGGTCTGCTCGGCGAGCACACCGGTAGCCGGAGGGGCGTCCGCGACGGCCTCCGGTACGGCGGTGGTCAGCGGGTTCGCGGCGGCCTCCCGGGCGGCGCGACGACCGGGCAGCTCACCGGAGATCTCCGACGGATCCCGATCGGCCCTGCGTGAGCGGGTCGCCCGGTAACCGTCAGCCTCCGGCCGCGCGTCACCTAGCGGGTCGACCGCGCCGAACCGTCCCGAGTCGGGCTCGGGCACACCGAAGCGGGCCGACTGGCCGTCGAGCGCCCCGAAACGCCCGGAGTCCGGCTCGGGTGCCCCGAAGCGACCGGCGTCCACCGCGCTCAGACGCCCCGAGTCCGGCTCCGGCGTGCCGAAGCGACCGGCGTCCACCGCGCCGAGGCGGCCCGGGTCGGGCTCCCGACGGCGTCCGGAGCCGGTGTCCTCGTCGTAGCGACTCCCGTCCGCGCCGCGCTGCTCGGGGACCTCGCCGTCCCGGTACCGCGGTTCACCCGCGGCACGCCACTCCGCCTCGCCGTAGCCGCGACCCCGCTCGTCGGGATACCAGCGCGACTCCTGATCTTCGGGAAAGCTCCGTCGTCCGTCCACGTCCGGCACCGTATGCGACCAGCCGCGGCCGCGCCATTTGGGCCCCGGCCAGCCGCCGCCGGCGACCCGGCCCCCGTCGTGACCATGGGCGGTGGCGGGTCCGTCGTAGCACGGGATGGGCTTGATCGTCCGGTTGTCCACAGGTCGCCTGTTGTCCACAGGTAAGGGTTACGCGGGGTCGCGGCACGCCCGCCTCGACGGGCAGCGTGCCGGGCATGACGAAGCGGAACCAGGCGGTCGGGGCGTACGGCGAGCGGTGCGCCACCCGGCACCTCACCGAGGCGGGGCTGCGCCCGATCGCCCGAAACTGGCGCTGCCCGTCCGGGGAGATCGACATCATCGCCTGGGATGGGCCGGTGCTCGCCTTCTGCGAGGTGAAGACCCGCCGGGGCGACGGCTTCGGCACGCCGGCCGAGGCGGTCGTACCGGCCAAGGCCCGTCGGCTGCGCGGGCTCGCCGCGCGGTGGCTCGCCGAGACCGGGACGACCGCCGACGAGGTGCGGTTCGACGTGCTCTCGGTACGGCTGCCCGACAGCGGTCCGGCTCAGGTCGACCACCTCAAGGGCGCGTTCTGAGATGCGCACAGGCAAGGTCGGTGACGCGCCGTGAGCTACGCCAAGGTGTTGTGCGTGGGGCTGGTCGGTGTCACCGGCCACCTGGTCGAGGTAGAGGCCGACCTGGCCGCCGGGCTGCCGGCCGTGGTGATCTCCGGATTACCGGACACCGCCCTGCACGAGGCGCGCGACCGGGTCCGCGCCGCCGTGGTCAACTCCGGTCAACGCTGGCCGAACCGCCGGATCACACTGAACCTGCTGCCGGCCACCCTGCCGAAGTTCGGCTCGGCCTTCGACCTCGCCATCGCCGCCGCACTCCTGGGTGGCTCGGGTGAGCTGCCGCTGCTCCCGCTGGAGGGGGTGGTGATCCTGGGCGAGCTGGGCCTGGACGGGACGGTCCGGCCGGTGCGGGGCGTACTCCCGATGGTCGCCGCCGCGGCCCGCGCCGGCGTCGGGCGGGTGATCGTGCCCGCCGGCAACGCCGCCGAGGCGGCGGTCATCCCCGGGGTACGGGTCCGCGCGGTCGACACCCTGCACCGACTGGTCGCCTTCGTCCGTGACGGCACCCCGCTGATCGAGCCGCCGGAGGCTACCCCGACACCCGAGGTGGGTGGACCGGACCTCGCCGAGGTCGCCGGGCAGCAGTTGGGCCGGCGCGCGTTGGAGGTGGCTGCCGCCGGCGGGCACCACCTTGCGCTGCTCGGGCCTCCGGGAGCGGGCAAGACGATGCTGGCCGAGCGGCTGCCGTCGATCCTGCCCGAGCTGGACGACGACGCGGCGCTGGAGGTGACCGCGCTGCACTCGGTGGCCGGGCTGCTGCCACCGGGCGGCCAGCTGCTGCGCCGCCCGCCGTTCCAGGCGCCGCACCACACGGCCACGGTCCCGTCGTTGGTCGGCGGTGGCTCGGGGCTGGCCCGTCCCGGCGCGGTGTCGCTGGCCCACCGCGGGGTGCTCTTCCTCGACGAGGCCCCCGAGTTCAGCAAGGGCGCGCTGGAGGCGCTGCGTCAGCCACTGGAGAACGGCCGGATCCAGCTGAGCCGCAGTGGGGGCGGCACCGAGTACCCGGCCCGTACCCAACTGGTGCTGGCGGCCAATCCGTGCCCGTGCGCGAAGCCGTCCGGCGACGCGCACTGCGAGTGCACGCCGCTGGCACGCCGCCGCTACCTGGGCCGGCTCTCCGGCCCGCTGCTCGACCGGATCGACGTGCAGGTACGGCTGATGCCGGTCCGCGCCGCGGAGCTGATGGCGTCCGGCGGCGACGCCGAGTCGTCGGCCACGGTCGCCGCCCGGGTGGCGGGGGCCCGACGGGCGGCGGCCACCCGTTGGAGCGGACTGGGCCGAAGGCTCAACGCCGAGGTGGACGGCCCGCACCTGCGTCGACCGCCGTGGCGGCTGCCCGCCCGGGTCACCGCCGAGCTGCGTGGCCGGCTCGACTCCGGCTCGCTGTCGGCGCGCGGCTTCGACCGGGTGATCCGGATGGCCTGGACGATCGCGGATCTGGACGGGCGGGACCGGCCGGATCTGGACGACGTCCGGGAGGCGACCCAACTACGAACGGGGGAGGCGACGTGAGCGCCGACTACGAGAGCAGGCTGGCCCGGGTGGCGCTGACCTGGCTGGCTGAACCGGGCACCAGGGTGGTGTACCAACTGGTCGAGCGGTTGGGGCCGGTGGCGACGCTGGATCTGCTGCTCGACGGTGGCAGCCCCGACGGCTGGTTGCATTCCACGGTGGCGGCCCGGTCGTCCGCTGGCGACGCCCGCGCGGTGGCCGCCGAGGCGCTGGAGAGGGCGGACCGGCTCGGCGCACGACTGGTCACGCCCGACGACGAGGAGTGGCCGACCCGGGTCCGTGATCTCGCCAAGCTACGGCTTCCGGACGTGACCCGACGGGTGGACGGCGAGACTGCGCCACCGCTCTGTTTCTGGGTACGCGGGGGCTGGCCGCTGGGCGAGGCACTGGAGCGTTCGGTGGCCGTGGTCGGCGCGCGGGCGTCCACCGGCTACGGCCAGCACGTCGCCACCGACCTGGGGTACGGGTTGGCCGAGCGGGACTGGACGGTGGTGTCCGGCGGGGCCTTCGGCATCGACGCGGCCGCCCACCGGGGTGCCCTGAACGCCGGCGGGTTGACCGTCGCCGTGCTGGCGTGCGGCGTCGACCGGCCGTACCCGGTGGGCAACACCGCACTCTTCGACCGGATCGCCGACACCGGGTTGCTGGTCAGCGAGTGGCCACCGGGTGCCGACCCGCTGCGGCCCCGGTTCCTGATCCGGAACCGGGTGATCGCCGGGGGCACGCTGGGCACCGTCGTGGTGGAGGCGTCGGCACGCAGCGGCGCGACGCAGACCGCGCGGCGGGCCATCCACACCGGCCGGGTCGCGATGGTGGTGCCCGGGCCGGTGACCTCGGCCATGTCCGTCGGCGCGCACGAACTTCTCCGCGACCAACCCAGGGCGCGGCTGGTGACCTGTGTGGCACACGTCCTGGAGGAGGTGGGCCGCATCGGCGCGGACCTGGCCCCGGTGGTGCGGGGGCCGCAACGGCCGACCGACGAGCTGGACGACGACTCCCGGTCGCTTCTCGAGGCGCTCCCCCGCCGGGGCGTGATGGGCGTGGACAGGCTCGCCGGACGCGCCGGCGTCGACGTACGCACCGCGTTGCGCAAGCTGTCCCTGCTGGAACAGCTGTCCATTGTGGTCCGACGCGATGACGGCTACGCCCTCGTCCCGCCCGCCAAAACCAAGACAGAGGCCAAGACTGAGGCCGAGGCCGAGCAGCACGCCTGAGCAGGGGCGACGAACGGGCAGGCGGACCGGTACGGTGCACGGTCATGGGTGCGATCAAGCCGTGGCACATCGCCACGCTGTGCTGTCTCGTCACGTCCGCCATCGTCATCGGCGGTCTGATCGTGTTCCTCGTCAAGCGGTCGAACCGCCGTTAGGCCGAGGTGACATCGGCGTGCCGGCGGCGAGGGGCGCTCGGCCGTACGCTGGTGCCGTGCCAGCAGTCAGTGGGGGTGCGCGTGCCGTGCGGCGGGCATCCATGCCGCCCCCGTCTGCGCGTCGGCGATGAGCCGGTCTGGCCGGAGCACCAGGGCCACCCACCAGGAGCTGCCGCCGGCGCTGCGCGACGCGGTCGACGACTTCGCCGCACACCTGTCCCGGGTCCGTAACCGGTCGGCGCACACCGTCCGCGCGTACGTCACCGATGTCGTGGCGCTGCTCGACCACGCCGTCCGGATGGGCTGCGTCGAGTTGGGCGAGCTGGATCTGTCGGTGCTGCGCAGCTGGCTGGCCCGGCAGCGGACCACCGGCGCCGCCCGTACGTCGCTGGCCCGACGGGCCGCGTCGGCCCGGGCGTTCAGCGCCTGGGCGCACCGAGCCGGCCTGCTCCCCACGGACGTGGGGGCCGCACTGGCCAGCCCGCGTGCCCACCGGGAGCTGCCCGGCGTCCTGCGCGCCGACCAGGCCGCCGCCCTCGTCGAGGCACCGGCCCGACGACAGACGGCCACGACACCGGCGGCCAGCGACGGCACGACCAGGACCACGACCACCGCAACCGCAACCGCAACCGCAACGACGACGGCGGCACAGGCGGCCAAGACACCGGCGGCCGCGAAACCGGCGGCCACGACACCGGCGGCCAGCGACGCGGCCGGTGGGGCAGCCGCGGACGCGGTGCAGCTTCGTGATCGGGCGCTGCTGGAGCTGCTCTACGCCACCGGGGTACGGGTCAGCGAGGCGTGTGGGCTGGACGTCGGGGACGTCGACCACGGGCGGCGGGTGATCCGGGTGTTCGGCAAGGGCGGGCGGGAACGCTCGGTGCCGTACGGGGTCCCGGCGCAGCGGGCGCTGGACGATTGGCTGCTCCGTGGCCGGCCGGTGCTGGTCGGCGCCCACTCGGGCAGTGCGCTGCTGCTCGGTGCCCGGGGTGGTCGGCTCAACCCGACGACCGCGCGTGCGGTCGTCGCCGGGTACGCGGAGGCCGCGGGTCTCCCCCGGACCAGCCCGCACGGGTTGCGCCACTCCGCGGCCACCCATCTGCTGGAGGGCGGCGCGGATCTGCGCGCCGTGCAGGAGCTGCTCGGTCACTCGTCGCTGGCCAGCACACAGATATACACGCACGTCTCGGTGGAACGGCTGCGTGCCGCCTACCGGCAGGCGCACCCCCGGGCCTGATCAACGGGCCGGAAGGGCGACCGCCCGGCGGTTACGATCATCGGGTGAGCGTCCCGCAGCCTCCCGAGCCGATCCCGGGCGCCCGTCTGCTCTTCTCCCTGGACCCGGCGGTCAGCCATCTCAACCACGGCGCGTTCGGCGCGGTGCCGATCCCGGTGCAGCGAGCCCAGCGGCGGCTGCGAGACGAGATGGAGGCGAACCCGCTGCGCTTCTTCACGCAGGGGCTGGCCGACCGGATCGCGCACACCCGCCGGCACCTCGCCGGGTTCCTGGGCGCCGACCCCGAGGGCAGTGCCCTGGTCGGCAACACCACCACCGGTGTCGCCGTGGTGCTCCAGTCGGTGGGCCTGCAACCGGGTGACGAGGTGCTCACCACCGACCACGGGTACGGGGCGGTGAGCCTGGCCATCCAGCGGGAGTGCCGGCGCACCGGGGCGGTCAGCCGGGTCCTGCCGATCCCCCTGGCCGACAGCGACGAGCAGATCGTCCAGGCCATCCGGGCCGGCCTGCGGCCGGGAAGGACCCGGCTGCTCGTCATCGACCAGCTCACCTCGGTCACCGCCAGGCTCTTCCCGACCGCCGCCATCGTCGCCGTGGCCCACGAGCAGGGTGTTCCGGTCCTGGTGGATGCCGCGCACGCCCCCGGCATGATCGCCACGACGGTGAGCAGCATCGGCGCCGACTTCTGGGCCGGCAACCTGCACAAGTGGGGGTTCGCGCCGCGCGGGACGGCCCTGTTGTCGGTGGCCCCGCAGTGGCGGGACCGGATCGAGCCGCTGGTGGTCTCCTGGGAGCAGGACGCCGGTTACCCGGCCCGGGTGGAGTGGCAGGCGACCCTGGACTACACGTCCTGGTTGGCCGCCCCCGCAGGCCTGTTCACGTTGCGCAGTCTCGGTGTCGACCGGGTGCGGGCGCACAACGCGGCGCTCGCCGCGTACGGCCAGCGGGTCGTGGGGGACGCGCTGGGGGTGCCCCCCACGCAGCTGCCCGACCCCGGCGGACCGGGGGTGTCCCTGCGTCTCATTCCGCTGCCCGCCGGTATCGCCACCACAATCGACGCTGCGCGGGCGTTGCAGACCCGGATCGGCGAACGGCTCGCCGCCGAGGTGGCCGTGATCGGCTGGAACGGCCGGGGGTGGCTGCGGCTCGCCGGTCAGGTGTACAACACCGCCGACGAGTACGAACGGCTGGCCGTGCGGTTGCCGGCCCTGCTCGCCCAGCGCTGACGGCTTTAGTCCACCGCCGACCGGGAACAGTCGCACCGGACCGAGGCCGAGCAGTGCCAGCGGATCCAGGTATTCGGTGCCCCGGCGCAGCCCCCAGTGCAGGCACGCCTCGGCCGGGCAGCCCGGATGCCCCGGCAGCAGGTCGCCCAGCGGCGCACCGGCGGTGACCGGCTGGCCGGCGCGGACCGTCGGGCGTACCGGCTCGTGGGTGGTCCGCAGCCCGCCGGTGTGGCCCACGGTGACCACCGGGCGGCCGGCCACCAGGCCCGCGAAGAGGACGGTGCCCGGCCCGGCGCTGCGGACCACCGCTCCGGGCGGGGCGGCCAGGTCGACGCCTCGGTGCCCGGCCAGCCAGGGCCGGGGCGGCGGGTCGAATCGGCGGACCGGTGCCGGCGGACCGTCGAGTGGCCAGCGGAACCGCGCCGTGACGAGGTCCATGGTGGAGGACGCCGGCAGCGCCCGTGGCGGCGGGCGGCCCGGCGTCGCCACCACGAGCACGGCCACCCCGCAGAGGTACGCGGCCAGCGCGAGTGGAACCGCCACGCGAAGCGCGACGGTGCGGCTGATCGAGCCGGCCCGGCGGCCGGATGACGCTTGCATGACGGCAGCCTCCGGCCACGGCCGGCTCGCCCGCCACCCCACCGCACGGGGCTGTGGACAACCGGGGGCGCTGTGGACGAGCACCGGAACGGTCGATGATCTGCTATGTCGGGCGGCGGCCGGACGTGCCTAGATTGTGTCGATGACGAAGGACTGGCTCTCCTGGCACGACGACTACGACCGGCCCGGTTCGGCGTTGGCCGCCCGGCTGGCCGAGGTGCGGGAGCAGGTCCGGGCGGCGCTGGATCGGGCGCCGACCGGGCCGCTGCGGGTGGTCAGCGCCTGCGCCGGGCAGGGGCGGGACCTCATCCCGGTGCTCGCCACGCACCCCCGCCGGGGCGACGTGACCGCCCGCCTCGTCGAACTGGACCCTCGCAACGTCGCACTGGCGAAGGACGCCGTCCGGGCGGCCGGGTTGACCGGCGTCCAGGTGGTGCTGGGCGACGCCGCGTCCACCGACGCGTACGCCGATCTGGTCCCCGCCGACCTGGTGCTGCTCTGCGGGGTGTTCGGCAACGTGTCGGACCACGACGTCCGGGCGATCGTCGGGCACTGCGCCGCCCTCTGCGCGGGCGGTGGCACGGTGATCTGGACCCGGCACCGGGGCGAGCCCGATCTGGTCCCCACCATCTGCGACTGGTTCGCGCGGGAGGGTTTCGCGCAGGTCGCCCTCAGCACCCCGGCGCACCGGGTCGGCGTCGGCGTACACCGGCTCGTCGGCAATTCCCGGCCGTTGCCCTCCAGCGTGACGATGTTCCGCTTCCTGCCCGACTGAACCGGCGTCGGCCGGACCGGCGGTCAGGGGCCGTCCGGCCGGCTGCCGGGCCGTGCCCGCGTCGACGGCGAGGGCCTACGCTGGGCCGGTGCGGCGTGCCGCCGCCGTCCGGACCAGGGAGGCCCTCGCATGACCAGTGTCGATGACCGGATGCCGACCCTGGACGAGGTGAGCGAGCCGTCCCGGCTCGCCGGGCCGGACGAGGCGATCAGCGCGGAGGAGTTGCAGCTGGCCGCCCGCAACCACGGCATCCCCCTGGAGGCGCTGCGGTACGACGTCACCCCGGCCGGGCTGCACTACCTGCTGATCCACTACGACATCCCGGACGTGGACGCGGCCACGCACGCGCTGACCGTCGGCGGGGCGGTCGACCGGCCGCTGACCGTCAGCCTGGCCGAGCTGCGCGAGCGTCCCCGGCTCACCCACCAGGTGACCCTGGAGTGCGCCGGCAACGGCCGTGCGCTGCTGCACCCGCGGCCGGTCAGCCAGCCGTGGCTCGTGGAGGCCGTCGGCAACGCCGAGTGGACGGGTACGCCGCTGGCGCCGCTGCTGCGCGACGCGGGTCTCGGGCCGGACGCGGTCGACGTGGTCTTCACCGGCGCGGACCACGGCGTCGAACGCGGGATCGAGCAGGACTACCAGCGGGCACTGCCGGTGGCCGACGCGCTGCGCGACGAGGTGCTGCTGGCGTACGAGATGAACGGCGCTCCCCTGCTGCCGCAGCACGGTGCCCCGCTGCGGCTGATCGTGCCCGGCTGGTACGGCATGGCGCACGTGAAGTGGCTGCACTCGATCGAGGTGCGGACCGAGCCGTTCGAGGGCTACCAGAACGCGGTCGCGTACCGGCTCCGCGGCGATGCCGACGACCCGGGTGTGCCGGTGACCCGGATCGAGCCCCGCGCGTTGGTCAGGCCGCCCGGCTTCCCCGACTTCATGTCCCGCCGCCGGGTGCTGCGGCCCGGGCCGTGCACGGTGGACGGTCGGGCCTGGTCGGGGCACGCGCCGGTGGTGGCCGTGGAGGTGACCACGGACGGCGGGCAGAGCTGGGTGTCGGCCGAGTTGGACCCGTCGGACGGTGGGGACTTCGCCTGGCGGCGGTGGCGGTACGAGTGGACCGCCACCCCGGGCCGGTACGTGCTCGGCGCGCGGGCGACGGACGCGTCCGGGCGGACGCAGCCGGTCGAGCAGCCGTGGAACCGGGGTGGGTTCGCCAACAACCTGGTGCAGCGGGTCGAGGTCGTGGTGCCGGCCGAGTGACCGGCGGGTCACGCCACGGGTGGGGGGCCCGTGGTGCGGCCGGGTGCTGCGGTCAGCCGCCGAAGCCGGAGTCGGCGGGCAGCGAGATGTCGGGCTTCTCCAGCTCCTCGACGTTGACGTCCTTGAAGGTCATCACCCGGACGTTCTTCACGAAGCGGGCGGGACGATACATGTCCCACACCCAGGCGTCGTGCATCTCGACCTCGAAGTAGACCTCGCCGTCGGAGTTGCGCACGTGCAGGTCGACCTGGTTGGCCAGGTAGAACCGACGCTCCGTCTCCACCACGTACGAGAACTGGCGGACGATGTCGCGGTACTCCCGGTAGAGCTGAAGCTCCATCTCGGTCTCGTACTTCTCGAGATCTTCCGCGCTCATCGCACTCCGCCTTCCATGACCACATCTTCCCCCACCGGCACCGGAGGTCGAGGCTGCTCGCCCAACGCCACGCCGACGGTACCCCCTGACGCCCAGGAGCGCTCCATCGGCTCGTCCGCGCCCGCGTCGGCGGGCCGGCGGGAGCGCGGCGGCCGGCCGTCGCGGCCGGAGACCACCGCGACATTGACGTACGAGAAACGGTGCTCCCGGCACGGCCCGTGCTCCCGCAGGGCGGCGCTGTGCTCCGGGGTGATGTAGCCCTTGTGCTCGGCGAACCCGTACGCCGGGAACACCCCGTCCAACTCCACCATGATCCGGTCCCGGGTGACCTTGGCAAGCACGCTCGCCGCCGCCACGCACGCGGCCACCCGGTCGCCCTTCCACACCGCCAGCCCCGGCACACCCAGGCCGTCCACGCCGAAGCCGTCGGTCAGCACGTACTCCGGTCGGGTGGTCAGCGAGGCGAGAGCCCGCCGCATCGCCGCGAGGTTGCACACGTGCAACCCCCGGGCGTCGACCTCCTCGGCCGGGATGACCACCACGGCGTACGCCAGGGCGCGGTCCACGACCTCGGCGTACACCCGTTCCCGGCTGGCCGGGGTGAGCAGCTTGGAATCGGCCAGCCCTTCGATCTCGCCGCGTCGCCCCTCCGGCAGGACAGCGGCGGCGGCGACCAGCGGGCCGGCGCACGCGCCCCGGCCGGCCTCGTCGGCACCGGCCACGTGTCGGAAGCCACGCCGTTGCAGCGCCCGCTCCAGCGCGTACAACCCGGCCTCCCGGCGGACGACGGTGCGCGGCGGGGTCAGCACGGCGCCTCCTCGGTGCGGGTGTCGGCGGTCGGTGTCAGGAGTCGGGCCAGCAGCACGGGCAGCTCGGGCGGGTAGTACCGCTCGTCGCTGGCGGCCAGCTCGGCGGGTGGCCACCAGCGGTGACCGGCGATGCTGCGCCGCTCGACGTCGTTGAAACCGACGCTGTCGACCTGCCAGGACGGCACCCGCAGAAGGTAGAAGTCCTGCACCTGGCGGTACCAGGTGCCGTCGAACGGGAACTCGGTCGTGTCGGACCAGACGGGGTCGCCCAGTTCGGCGGGGTCGATCCGCAGCCCGGTCTCCTCGGCCAACTCCCGGGCGGCGCCCGCCGCCGGTGACTCCGCCGCTTCGAGCCCGCCGCCCGGCGTGAACCAGTAGCGGTGCCCGGGGCGGGCCGGGTCGAAGCCCTGAAAGAGCAGCACCCGACCGGCCGCGTCGACGAGCAGCACGCGTGCGGCGCGTCGAGGGGTGTAGAGGGTCACCGCCCCAGCCTGCCAGACCGGAGGCGGTTCGCCCACGCCCCCGCCGGTCCTACGGCTTGGGGATGCCCTCGAACTGCTCCGGGACGGTCAGCCAGGTGGCCCGACTGACCGGCCAGAAGACGGTGAACGCCCGCCCGACGACCTCCCCCTCGGGGATGGTGGCCTCGGTGATGTTCTGCCCGGACTGCTGCCAGTGCTCCAACGAGTCGCCCGACGCCGAGCGGTGGTCGCCCATCACCCACAGCCGGCCCTTGGGCACGGTGATGTCGAACTCCTGGTCGGCCGGCTTGTCGCGGACCCCGTCCATCGAGAAGATGTACGGCTCGTCCAGCGCCCGGCCGTTGATGACCAGCCGCTCCTGCGGGTCACAGCAGACCACGTGGTCGCCGCCGACGCCGATCACCCGCTTGATGAAGTCCTCACCGTCGGGGTTGCCGCTCCACTCGGTCGGCGCCTTGAAGACGATCACCTCGCCGCGGTGCGGTGACCGGAAGTCGTAGACCAGCTTGTTGACCAGCACCCGGTCATCGATCTTGAGAGTGTTCTCCATGGACGGGGACGGGATGAAGAAGGTCTGCAGCACGAAGGCGCGGACCAGCACCGCGACCAGGATCGCCACACCCAGCAGGATCGGCAGCTCCTTCCAGAAGGAGCTACGCGGCTTGTCGGTCTGCTCGTCAATCACGCCAAGGAGCCTACGTTGCCGGGCCGGACGTCACCGTCCGGAACGCGCGGGAACCCCGTAGCGCCACCACCACGGGAAGAATCAGCAGCACGCCACCCTGCGGGGTGGGTCGGACCGGGGGCGCGCCCGAGGAGGCCGTGACGGGCCCGGCCACGTCCGCGAACGTCGGCGGCACCGACAGGGTGGTCCACCGCGACGACGGCCAGACCACCATGAAGGCGCGGCCCACCACGTTGTCGATCGGCACCGGGCCCTGGCAGCGGGCGTCCTGTGAGACCTCCCGGTGGTCACCCATCACGAAGATCTGACCGGGCGGCACGAGCACCTCGTCGAAGCGCCGGGAGCGGCACTCCTGCGGGTTGGGCGGCAGGTCCAGCGGGGAGTCCCGCAGCACGTACGACTCGGTGAGCGGGGTCCCGTTGACGGTGACCCGGCCCTGGGTGTCGCAGCACTTCACCCGGTCGCCGGGCAGCCCGATCACCCGCTTGATGAAGTCCTTCTCACCGGGGCGGCTCACCCCGACCAGATCGCCGACAGTGCGTGCGAACTTGCCGGCGAGGCCCGGCTCCGGCTGCTCGTCGACCTGCGGCGCCCAGCGGTCGGTGCCCCGGAACACGACCACCTCGCCGCGTACCGGGTCACGGACGTCGTAGACGACCTTGTTGACCAGCACCCGGTCACCGATCAGGAGGGTGTCCTCCATCGAGCCGGACGGGATGAAGAACGCCTGGAGCAGGAAGGTGCGGATCAGCACCGCGAGGCAGAACGCGACGACCAGCAGCAGCGGCAGCTCCTGCCAGAGGGGCATCTGCCGGCGGCCACGACGGGCCCGTCGGCGCCACGGATCGACGGTGTCGTCCTCGTCAAGCGTCTGCACCACGCCACTCCCCGGTCCGCAGAAACACCACCGCCCGGGAGCCTCGTCGAGGCTCCACGGGCGGTTGTGGACGGCTGCCCGCCACGAGGGCGGGGCCGCCGCCTGGCTGCGCCCGTACGACCAGGGTAATGCTGTCCGGGCGGTACGGCATACGCGCAGTTCAGGCGGCGTGGCGAGCGGGAAGTCAGCTGGGCTGCTTCTCCCGCTTCTCCTTGATCTTGGCCTTCTTGCCGCGCAGCTCGCGCAGGTAGTACAGCTTCGCGCGGCGCACGGCACCGCGGGTCACGACCTCGATCCGGTCGATGCCCGGGCCGTTGAGCGGGTAGGTCCGCTCGACGCCGACACCGAAGCTGACCTTGCGGACCGAGAAGGTCTCGCGCAGACCGTCACCCTGGCGGCGGATCACGACGCCCTGGAAGATCTGGACACGGGACCGGTTGCCCTCGACGACCCGCGCGTGCACCTTGACGGTGTCACCGGCACGGAAGTCGGGAAGGTCGGTCCGCTTCGACTGGGCGTCAAGGGCGTCCAGGATGTTCATCGCTGCGTCCTCGTAAGGCTCACGGCGCACCGTCACTCGGTGCGCGGGTGGGTGATTCTGATCCCCGGGTGGTAGTCGGCGGGCCGACCCCGGTCGGGGATCCTCGCAGCCGCCCACGGGCGCGGGCGGATGCGGCAACCCCCCTACTTTGCCACATCCCCCGGTGGGGACTGAAATCCGGCCCGGTCCAGGGCCGCGATGTCCCGTTTGTCGAGCTGATCGGCCGGCAACGCGGCCAGCAGATCGGGCCGTCGGGCGGCGGTGCGCACCAGCCCCTCCTCGCGCCGCCACCGCGCGATCCTGCCGTGGTCGCCGGAGCGGAGCACCTCCGGCACGTCGTGCCCACGCCAGCTCGGCGGCTTGGTGTAGATCGGCGCCTCCAGCAGCCCGTGGGCGTGCGACTCCTCGTCGAGTGAGCCGGCGTTGCCCAGCACTCCCGGCAGCAGCCGGGTGACCGCCTCCAGGATCACCAGCACCGCCACCTCGCCGCCGAACAGCACGTAGTCACCGAGCGAGACCTCGGTGACCGGCATCCGCGTCGCGGCGTGCGTCAACACCCGCTGGTCGATGCCCTCGTACCGGCCGCAGGCGAAGAGCAGGTGCGACTCGGCCGCCAGCTCGTGCGCCATGGCCTGGGTGAACGGGACACCGGCCGGCGAGGGCACCAGCAACCGGGGCGGTGCGGCGGGGGTGGCCGGCGCGAGCGCGTCGAGCGCCTCACCCCACGGCTCGGGCCGCATCACCATGCCCGGGCCGCCGCCGTACGGGGTGTCGTCGACCGTGCGGTGCACGTCGTGGGTCCAGGTCCGCAGGTCGTGCACGGCGAGCTGGAGTACGCCGTTGGCCCGGGCCCGACCGATCAGCGACAGGTCCAGCGGGGCGAAGTACTCCGGGAAGATCGACACGACGTCGACGCGCATGGGGTGGGTCCTAAAGGTCGAGCAGGCCGGCCGGCGGGTCGACGATCACACGTCCGCCGGCCAGGTCGACCTCCGGGACGATCGCCCGGACGAACGGGATCAGCGCGGTACGCCCCTCGGGGCGGCGCAGCACCAGCAGGTCCGAGGAGGGTGCGTGGTCGATGCGGGCCACCTCGCCCAGAGGCTCACCGGCCGGGGTGACCACCGCCAGGCCGACGAGTTGGTGGTCGTGGAACTCCTCCGGGTCGTCCGGCGGGGCCACGTCGGCGCTGTCCACGACGAGCAGGGTGCCCCGCAGCGCCTCGGCGGTGTTGCGGTCCAGGATTCCAGCGAACGCGATCAGCACCCGGCCCTGGTGGAAGCGGGCCTCCTCGATGGTCAGCTCCGCCGGCACCCGGAACGGCACACCCGGCGCGTCCGCCGAGGCGGGCGGCGGAACCGCCCCCGGCTCGGTGCGCAGCACCGTGCCGGGGGCGAACCGCGCTTCGGGCTCGTCGGTCCGCACTTCCACGGTGACCTCACCGCGGACGCCGTGCGGCTTGCCGATCCTTCCGACGACGAGCTGCATCAGTACGAGTCGACGATGTCGACGCGTACCCCGCGCCCGCCGATGGAGCCGATCACCTGACGCAGCGCCTTGGCGGTCCGGCCGGACCGCCCGATCACCGTGCCGAGGTCCTCGGGGTGCACGCGGACTTCGAGCCGCTTGCCCCGACGGGAATCGACCATCCGCACCCGGACGTCGTCCGGGTGATCGACGATGCCCTTGACCAGGTGCTCCAACGCCGGACGCAGAGGCATGTCAGGCCTGCTCACCGGCGTCGGCAGTGGCAGCCGGGGCCTCGGCCGGAGCCTCGGTCTTCGGCGCCTCGGCCTTGGGAGCCTCAGCCGGAGCGTCGGTCTTCGGCGCGTCGGCCTTCGGAGCCTCGGCCGGAGCGTCGGCCTTCGGAGCCTCGGCCTTCGGAGCCTCGGCGGCCTTGGCGGCCTTCTTGGCCGGCTTGGCCGGGGTCTCCGGGGCCAGCCCGGCGGCGGCCTTCGACTCAGCCTCGTACGCCGCCTTGCGGTCGGCCTTCTCGGGGGCGACCAGCAGCGGCGGCGGCGCCGGCAGGCCCTTGAACTTCTGCCAGTCACCGGTCAGCTCCAGCAGCCGCTGCACCGCCTCGCTCGGCTGCGCGCCTACGGACAGCCAGTACTGGACCCGCTCCGACTTGACCTCGATGACCGAAGGGTCTTCCTTCGGCTGGTACACCCCGACGAACTCGATCGCACGACCGTCACGCTTGGTGCGCGAGTCGGCGATGACGATGCGGTACTGCGGGTTGCGGATCTTGCCCATCCGCAGGAGCCGGATCTTTACGGCCACAGTTGTTTCGCTCCTGTTGCGATCTCACCGGCCCGTACGGGCGGTGTGCATGGGTGAGCGCCGACCGGCACAGTGGGGTTGGGCCGGAGACTACTCGGTGGACTGGCGACGCGCCCGGGTTAGAGGGCGCCGGACGCGCGCCGGATACCAGCGACCCATTCTGCCAGATCCGCTGCCGATCTCCCGCATCGGACCCGGACACGGCGTCACGGGTGACCGGGAACACCGCTCAGCGCACCGGCGGACGGTCCCATCCCGAGGGAAGTTCGTCCGGTACGTCCCAGTCCGCCGGTGGGGTGAAGTCGCACCAGGTGCCGTCGAACGGGAACTCACCCGCCTCGGCGAGCGCGATCACCCGCTCCCCCTCGGCCCGGACCGCCTTCTCGTCGGTCACCCAGTAGTCGTCCCCGAACGCGAGCCGCTCGACGAACTCGTCCTCGTCCTTCCACTGCCAGCTCAGGTCCGGGTGCACCACCACGTCGAGGTCCTGGTCCACCACGTCGACGCCGGCCACCGGGCCGTCGTCCCAGCGGACGCCGGGCTCCTCGAGGTTGACGTACCAGTGGGCGAACCGGCCCTGCGCGTCGCGGAACCACCAGACGGAGTGCGCCGCCCCGGTGGGCAGGAACTTCAACAGCGGCGGGCCGTTCCAGCGCCCCTCCGCCAACCGGTACGACGACGAGATCCACTCGGCGAACGGCATCGCCCGCATCCCCTGCCCGGCCTCGGTCACCTCGTGGGCCACCGGCGAGTCCCGGGCGATCCAGACCAGCAACCCTCGATCGTCGTCGCTGACCACGCGGGCCGGCCGGACCCACCCGATCCGGCCGTGCCGCACGTTCCGGTGCATGATCAGCCGACCCGGCGCGAAGCGCACGGCAAAACCTCCGGGGCTGTTTGCAGGGGGCCCTTCCTCTACCGCAGGCGATGGGAAGGTGCCCTTCCTTACACCTCAGTAGGCGCGGGCGAGGATCGCGACCAGGTCCGGCTCGTCCTCCGAGTCCGGCACCGAGCCGTCGGCCCGCAGCAGGCAGCGCACCGTGACGCCCTGGCCGTTCGCCTCGGCCTCGCCAGCCACACCCACCGCCGACCACGGCACCTTGGCCCAGCCGGTGGCGGCCGCCTCGATCGCCTCACCCAGGGTGGCGACCTCCACGGTGCGCGACTTGCGGTTCGCCAACGCCTGGTCGTGCAGCACCTGCTGGTCGGCCTCCAGCGCGGCAAGCACCGCGCCGACCACGTCGGCCACCGGCGTCGGGGACTTCGACCCGTCCGTACGACGCACCACGGTCGCGTTACCGACGGCCAGGTCACGGGGGCCGACCTCGACGCGTACCGGATAACCGCGCAGCTCGGCGTCGACGGCCCGGCGGCCGAAGGCGGTGTCGGTCCGGTCGTCGAGCGCGACCCGGACACCGGCGTCACGCAGGCCGTCGTGCAGCTTGGCCGCCGCCTCCGCGACGCCCTCGCCATCCTTGACGATCATGATGTACGCCTGGATCGGCGCCAACCTCGGCGGCACCCGCAGGCCGTTGTCGTCGCCGTGCGCCATGATCAGGCCGCCGAGCATCCGGGTGGACGTGCCCCACGAGGTCGTCCAGGCGTGCTCCCGGCCACCCTCCTTGGAGGAGTAGCTGATGTCGAACGCCTTGGCGAAGTTCTGACCCAGCTCGTGGCTGGTGCCCAACTGAAGCGCCTTGCCGTCGCCCATCATGCCTTCGCAGGTGTACGTGGCAGTCGCGCCGGCGAACCGCTCACGGGCCGTCTTCAGGCCCACCACCACCGGGATACCCAGCACGTTGACCATCAGGTCCTCGTACGCCTCGTGCAGGATCCGCCGCGCGTACGCCCGCGCGTCCTCGCGGGTGGCGTGCGCGGTGTGCCCCTCCTGCCAGAGGAACTCGCTGGTCCGCAGGAAGATCCGCGGACGAAGCTCCCACCGGACCACGTTCGCCCACTGGTTGAGCAGCAGCGGCAGGTCCCGGTACGAGTCGATCCACTTGGCCATGAACTCGCCGATCACCGTCTCGCTGGTGGGACGCACCACCACCGGCTCGGCGAGCTGCTTGCCGCCACCGTGGGTGACCACCGCCAGCTCTGGCGAGAAGCCCTCGACGTGCTCGGCCTCACGCTTGAGGTAGCTCTCCGGGATGAACAGCGGGAAGTACGCGTTCTCCGCCCCGGCAGCCTTGATCCGGGCGTCCATCTCGGCCTGCATCCGTTCCCAGATGGCGTAGCCGGCCGGGCGGATGACCATGGTGCCGCGGACCGGGCCGTTGTCGGCCAGCTTCGCCTTGGCGATCAGGTCCTGGTACCAGCGGGGGAAGTCCTCCGCGCGGGGAGTGAGCACGCGTGCCATGACCGCACATCCTATGCGTCGGGCGGGGCGACACCGCGCCCGGGAGCCGTCGTGCCGCGCGGGGCGCGTCGACGGACGGTCGACCGACGCGCGCTGGGCGCTTCGACCGCGCGGCCCTAGAATTCGACCACCATGACTGCATCGACGGACCCGCCCCGCCAACGACTGCGGGACACGATCGTGGACGCCGCCCGCACCCGGACCATCGCCGCCGGCTGGGACGCGGTCCGGATGGGCGGCGTGGCCACCACGGCGGGGGTGAGCCGGCAGACCGTCTACAACGAGTTCGGCAGCAAGGCGGGACTGGCCGAGGCACTCGCCCGCCGGGAGGTGGACCGGTTCGTCGGCGAGGTCCGCGCCGCCCTGCTCGCCCACGACTCCGATGTACGGGCCGGCGCGTACGCGGCCATCGAACGCACCCTTACCACCGCAGCCGACAACCCCCTCGTCAAAGCCATCCTGACAAGCGCCCGAGGCGGGTCCGACGAACTGCTTCCGTACCTCACCACGCGGGCCGAGGTGGTGCTCACCGAGGCGTCCGGCGCGCTCATCGACTGGGCCGGCGACCACCTGCCCGGAGCCGATCAGGCCGCGCTGGCCTTCGCAGCCGACACCATCGTGCGGCTCGTGGTGAGCCACATCGTGCTCCCCCGCGCCCCGATCGACGAGACCGCCACGGCCCTCACCGACCTGGCCGTACGCCTCTTCAGCGCCGCCGCCCGCACCCGCTGACCCGCTGACCCCGCACCGCGAGCCAACCGCGGCACAACCCGCGCCTGCGCCTGCCCTGCCCTGCGTCTGTCCCTGCGCCTGCGACCGCGCCTGTCCTTGCGGCTATATCCGCACAACTTCAATGAAGGTGCTGTCTCACGACGCCTGAGACCGCAACAACCCCGATGTTGCGCGGATCTGCCTTCGATCCAGCGCAAGATCGCGCTCGATCCTGGATGTAGTGGCATCCCACGACGCCGGAGGCCCTACTTCCTGGATCGAGCGCGATCTTGCGGGCGCGGGCGCGCGAGGCACGCGGGCGGCGCGAGGCAAACGGGGGCGCGCGCGGGCAGCGCAGGCCAGCCCGCGGGCAGCGCGGGCAGCGCGCAGGCAGCGCGGGCAGCGCGCAGGCAGCGCGGGCAGCGCGCGAGCAGCGCAAGGCGCGCGAGCAGCGCAAGGCACGCGAGCAGCGCAAGGCACGCGAGCAGCGCGGGTCAGCGGAGCACGCGGCCGCGCAGGATCGTGCGGGACGGGGCGCGGACGACGCGCAGGTCGACGCGGGGGTCCTCGGGGTAGACGGTCAGGTCGGCGAGGCCGCCTTCGACCAGGCCGGGGAAGCCGAGCCAGTCCCGGGCGCCCCAGGAGGCGGCGGCGAGCACGTCGATGGGTGCCATGCCGGCGCGTTCGTGCAGCAGCATCATCTCCTCGGCGGCGAGGCCGTGGTCGATGCCGCCGCCGGCGTCGGTGCCGACGTAGATGGGTACGCCCGCCTCGTACGCGGCGCGCACCACTTCGGGGAAGCCGTCGCGTAGGGCGAGCATGTGGTCGGCGTATCCGGGGAACTTGGCCCGCGCCTGTTCGGCGATGCCGCCGAAGGTGGCGATATTGATCATGGTGGGGATCAACGCGGTGCCCCGTCGGGCCATCTCGTCGATCAGGTCGAGGCTGAGGCCGGTGCCGTGTTCCACCGAGTCCACCCCGGCCCGCACCATGATCTCGACCGCGGATTCGGAGAAGGTGTGCACCGCGGCGCGTACCCCGGCGTCGTGCGCGGCCTGGACGGCCGCGGTGAGGGTGTCGGCGTCCCAGGCCGGCGCGAGGTCGCCGACGCCACGGTCGATCCAGTCACCGACCAGCTTGATCCACCCGTTGCCGGACCGTGCCTGCGCGGCCACGGTGGCGGCCACCTCGGCGGCGCCGACCTCCACCCCGATGTCGCGCAGGTAGCGCTTCGGCGGCGCGACGTGCCGGCCGGCGCGGGCGAGTCGCGGCAGGTCCGGTTCGTCGTCGAGTTCGGGGTACGGGTACGGCGATCCGGCGTCGCGGATGGCCAGCACGCCGGCGTCCCGGTCGACGCGGGCCAGTTCGCGGGCCTGTCTGAGGGACGTGATCGGGGCGCCGCCGCGGGCGATGCCGATGTGGCAGTGCGCGTCGACCAGGCCCGGCAGGACGAAGCCGCCGTCGACGACGGTCTCCGCCCCAGGGACCGGCGTGAAGGTCACCTGGTCGCCGACCAGCCAGATGTCCCGGACCTCGTCGTCGGGGAGCAGCACACCGCGCACATGAAGAGCCATGCGCACAGTCCTACCCGATCACCGCGTCCTCCGCGAAGCGGCGGGCGTCATCCACACCCGATCAGCGGGGGCGGTTGTCGCCCTTGCCGAGCTTGTTGAAGTCGATCTTCGGGAGCTTGAAGCCGGGCGGCAGGCCCTGGCCTCCGGCGAGGTCGTTCGGGTCCGTCCCCGGCGGGAGCTGCGGCATGCCACCCGGGAAGCCGCCCGGCATCCCGGCGCCGGTACGCGGACGACCGCCGCCCTTGGTGCCCTTGCGCTTGTTCTTCGGCGACTTGGTCGCCTTGCGCCGGCCGCCACCGGGCAGGCCCATCATGCCGCCCATCTGCTTCATCATCTTCTGCGCGTCGGCGAAGCGGTTGAGCAGCTGGTTGACGTCCATCACGGTGACGCCGGAGCCGTTGGCGATGCGCGCCCGGCGGGAGCCGTTGATGATCTTCGGGTTGGTCCGCTCGCCGGGGGTCATCGACCGGATGATCGCGGTGACCCGGTCGAAGTGGCTGTCGTCCAGCTCGGCGAGCTGGTCCTTCATCTGCCCCATGCCGGGCATCATGGCCAGCACGTTGGCGATCGGACCCATCCGTCGTACGGCGATGAGCTGGTCGAGGAAGTCGTCAAGGGTGAACTGTTCGCCGCCCATCAGCTTGGCGGTCATCTTCTCCTTCTGATCGGAGTCGAAGGCCTGCTCGGCCTGCTCGATCAGAGTGAGGACGTCGCCCATGCCGAGGATCCGGCTGGCCATCCGGTCGGGGTGGAAGACGTCGAAGTCCTCCAGCTTCTCACCGGTGGAGGCGAACAGGATCGGCTGCCCGGTGACCTCGCGGACCGACAGCGCGGCACCACCGCGGGCGTCGCCGTCGAGCTTGGAGAGCACCACGCCGGTGATGCCGACGCCGTCGCGGAACGCCTCGGCGGTGCGCACTGCGTCCTGACCGACCATCGCGTCGATGACGAAGATGACCTCGTCGGGCGAGACGGCGTCGCGGATGTCGGCAGCCTGCTGCATCATCTCGGCGTCGATGCCGAGTCGGCCCGCGGTGTCGACGATGACGATGTCGCGGGCGGCGCGCCTGGCGTGCTCGATCGAGGCGCGGGCCACCTGCACCGGGTCGCCGGTGCCGTTGCCGGGCTCCGGGGCGTACACCTCGACGCCGGCCCGACCACCGAGCACCTGGAGCTGCCCGACGGCGTTGGGGCGCTGGAGGTCGGCGGCGACCAGCAGCGGCTGGTGCCCCTGGCCCTTGAGCCAGCGGGCCAGCTTGCCAGCCAGGGTGGTCTTACCGGACCCCTGGAGGCCGGCCAGCATGATCACGGTCGGCGGCTGCTTGGCGAACTGGAGCCGCCGCCCCTCGCCGCCGAGCACGTTGATCAGCTCTTCGTTGACGATCTTGATGATCTGCTGGGCCGGGTTCAGCGCCTGGGAGACCTCGGCGCTGCGGGCGCGCTCCTTGACGGCCGCGATGAAGCCCTTGACCACCGGCAGCGCGACGTCCGCCTCCAGGAGCGCGAGGCGGATCTCGCGCGCGGTGGCGTCGATGTCGGCGTCGGTGAGCCGCCCCTTGCCGCGGAGCTTGGTGAAGATCCCGGACAGGCGGTCACTCAAGGTGTCAAACACGCGAACATCCCGTTTGTCAGTGTTCCGGCGGGCACAACGCGGCCGGCACTGCGGAGTCCGGCCACCGCTAGGGTAGCCGCCCGGCCGCACGGCCGCTGGCGGCCCGGCCTCACCCCGAAACCAACCCCGACTGGTACGCGAAGACGACGAGCTGGGCCCGGTCCCGGGCTCCCAGCTTGCCCATCGCCCGGCTGACGTGCGTCCGCGCGGTCGCCGGGCTGACCACCAGCCGGGCGGCGATCTCCTCGTTGTTCAGCCCTTCGCCGACCAGGCCGACCACCTGACGCTCCCGGTCGGTGAGCGTGTCCAGCCGGGGGTGCGGGCGGGGCACCCTCGACGGCCGGGTGGCGAACTCCCGCACCACCCGACGGGTCACCGACGGCGACAGCAGCGCCTCGCCCTCGGCCACCAGTCGAATCGCGCGCAGCAGCTCCGCCGGGCGGGTGTCCTTGGTCAGGAACCCGCTCGCGCCGTGCCGCAGCGCGTCGAAGACGTACTCGTCCAGCTCGAAGGTCGTGAGCACCACCACCCGCGTACCGGTCAGGTCGGGATCGGCGACGATGCGGCGGGTCGCCTCGATGCCGTCGATGCCGGGCATCCGGATGTCCATCAGCACCACGTCGGGCCGTTCCTGACGGGCCAGCTCCACCGCCCGCAGTCCGTCGGACGCCTCGCCGGCCAGCGCCAGGTCGTCCTCGCTCTGCACCAGCGCCCGCAGCCCGAGCCGGACCAGGTCCTGGTCGTCGGCGATCAGCACCCGGATCACGCGGCCGACCCCACCGGCAGCCACGCGGACACCCGGAACCCGCCGTCGGGGCCCGGCCCGGCGGTGAGCCGTCCACCCAGCGCGGTGACCCGTTCCCGCATCCCGGCCAGCCCGTGCCCGCTGTCGTCGGCGGCGGGATCGGAGCCGGTTCGGCCGACGCCCGCGCCCCGGTCGGTGATCTGGACGGTCACCTCGTCGGGGCGGTACCCCACGGTCACCTCCGCGCGGCCCACCCCCGCGTGCCGCAGCACGTTCGTCAACGCCTCCTGCACCACCCGGTACGCGGCCAGGTCCACCGGCGCCGGCAGCTCACGGGCGTCACCGACCACGCGCACCTCGACGGTGAGCCCCGCCCCGGCGAGCCGGTCGCGCAGCGCGGGGAGCCGGGCCAGGCCGGGCACCGGCCCGCGCTCCGCGCCCCGCCGGACCGCACCCAGGGTGACCCGCAGCTCGTCGAGCGCCTCGCGGCTGGTCCGGCTGATCGCGGTGAGGGCGACCTCCGCCTGCTCCGGCCGCTTGGGCAGCAGGTGCAGGGCGATCTCGGCCTGCATGCTGATCGCGGCGAGCCCGTGCCCCACGACGTCGTGCACCTCCTGTGCGATGCGGAGCCGCTCCTCGTCGGCCTGCCGCCGGGCCTGTTCGGCGCGGTCGCGGGCCTGCTCGACCCGGGTGCGCGCGGCGGCCTCCCGGCTCACACGCACCACCACACCCACCGCGAACGGTACGACCACCCAGGCCGAGGCGGGCAGCACTCCCGTCCATCCCGGCGCCGGGCCACGGGCGAAGAAGACGTGCGCCAGCAGCAGGACGAACGCGGCGCCGGCGGCGAGCGCGGCCGGGCGCACCGGCAGCCGCACCGCCACGGAGTACACCGCCACCAGGAACGTGAGCAGGACGGGTCCGTACGGGTAGCCGACCAGCAGGTACGTCGACGTGGCCACGGTGACCACGGCCAGTGTGACGACCGGGACGCGCCGCCGGACCGACAGGGCGAGCGCGGCGACGGCGATCAGCAGCCGACAGACGGTGTCCACGGGACGCGACCCCGGCTGGTTCTCCCCGGCCAGGCCGGTGGCGAGCAGCCCGAAGACGAGCAGCGGCAGTGCGAGCGCGGCGTCCGCCGCCGTCGTCCGCCACCCGTTGCGCCACATGGCCGTCATTCTGCCCGCGCCGGGGGCACTCGTCGTGCGTCCGGCGGCGGCACCGCCGCTACGTCCGCCGACGTACCCGCCGCCACCGGTCCGGCCTGCCGCTCCCCCGCGCGCCGGGGAGGCGGCGGCGCACACACCGGTGAGCGATATGACTCTCAGGTATGAATATGACTCTGCGGTATGTGGCTCAACGGGGTGGCCGGCTCGCATGAGCGGCGCGCCGTCGTTCCTGCGACGCGCGGCCGGCCCGACGCACGACCGGCCCGACGCACGGCCCGACGCACGACCGGCCCGACGCACGGCCCGACGCACGACCGGCCCGACGCACGGCCCGACGCACGACCGGCCCGACGCACGGCCCGACGACGGCCGGGAACCGCAGGTCAGACGGCGGCGAGGACGGCGGCCTCCAGGCGAGCCCGGGTGTCGTCGTCCGGCCAGCCGCCCACCAGGTAGAAGGCGTCCACCACGTCGCCGCCGAGGGTGGAGATCCGGGCCGCGCGGACCAGGGCTCCGGCCTCGTCGAGCGCGCAGGCGACCCGGTAGAGCAGCCCGGCGGCGTCGGCGGCGCGTAGTTCCAGGAGCACGGCGTCGGTGGCCGCCTCGCGGTGCCACACCACGCGGGGGGCCGCGCCACCGCCACGACCGGCGAGCGCACGCCCGCGCAGCCGCTGGGTGACCGACACGTCCCCGGCGACGGCCCGGCGCAGGTCGGCCCGGAGTGGGACCGGGTCCGGTGGTAACCCGTAGCGGGGTTGCACCCGGCACTCGACCAGGGCCCGGCCGTCGACCGCCGAGGCGTCCGCCGAGATCACCTCCAGCCGGTGCAGCGCCAGACAGCCGGCCACCGTGGCGAGCAGCCCACGCCGGTCGGCGGCGGCCACCGCCACCCGGTCCTCGGCGAGGTGGACGACCGGAAGCGGCCCGGCCAGCAGCGCCGGGTCCGGAGCCGGCGGCTCGGGCAGGGCGCCGGTGTCCAGTGCGGTACGGACCCGGGCGACCAGCTCGGCGACGAGTCGACCCTTCCAGTCCGACCAGGCCGCCGGCCCGGTCGCCGCCGCGTCCGCGCGCACCAGCGCGTGCAGCAGGTCGAGCGTGCCGGTGTCACCGACCGCCTCCGCCACCGAGGCGATGGTGACCGGGTCGGCCAGGTCCCGGCGGGTGGCCACGTCGGGCAGCAGCAGGTGCAGTCGCACAAGCGTGCCGATCAGCTCGGCCTCGGCGGCCGGCAGCCCGATCCGGGTCGCCACCGCCTCGGCGAGCGGCACCCCGACGGTGCTGTGGTCACCGGGGAGGCCCTTTCCGATGTCGTGCAGCAGGGCGCCGAGCAGCAGCAGGTCGGGGCGTTCCACCTCGCGGGTGTGTCGGCTGGCCTCGTGGGCGGTCTGCACCAGGTGCCGGTCGAGGGTGTAGCGGTGCACCGGGTTGTGCTGGGGCAGGCTGCGCAGGCGGGTCCACTCGGGCAGCCAGCCGTC
The DNA here is from genome assembly GCF_040607375.1 of Micromonospora sp. NPDC005298. Classification (NCBI taxonomy): domain Bacteria; kingdom Bacillati; phylum Actinomycetota; class Actinomycetes; order Micromonosporales; family Micromonosporaceae; genus Micromonospora; species Micromonospora sp. NPDC005298. The sequence continues at coordinate 621,227 of NZ_JBEXGP010000002.1, read as the reverse complement.
GACCAGCCCGTACCTGTCGCACGTCTCCCAGGCTGGCACCAGACCGGGACCGGCGCCGAGCAGGGTGGTCAGCGCGGCCCTCGCCTCGGCCGGCCAGGGTGCGGGCAGCGGCGGGCAGTACGCCGCCAGCCACTCGCAGGTGGCCCGGGCGATCGGCAGCCGGGTGGTGGCCGCCGCAGCGGCGATCCGCAGGGACAGGCTCGGGTCGGGGCGCGCGCCGATGGCGGTCCGGGCGAGCACCAGCTCGCCGTCATGTTCGACGACGTCACGGGCCACCGGGCGGCGCACGGGACCGTTCCCGCCTCGGGACCGGCCCGAACGCAGCCGGTCGGCGGCCCGGAAGGCGTCGTCCAGGGCGTGGCTGACCGTGCGGGCGTCCCCGGCGACCCGACGCAGGAGGGCGTCCCCGTCCTCCAGGCCAAGCAGCGCGGCCACGCCGTCGCGTTCCTGGGCGACCAACCGGTCGACCCGGCGCCCGACCTGCTGGTGCAGGGCGTCGCGGGTGTCCAGCAGGCGCAGGTGGGCGGCCCGTACGGCGGGGCGCAGCGCGTCGGTGATGCCGGCGGCGGAGATGGCCCGCAGCAGCCCCACGTCGCGCAGGCCGCCAGCTGCCTCCTTGAGGTCACCCTCGAGCAGGAAGGCCAGCTCGCCGTGGGCCTGCCAGCGGGCGTCGGTGACCTGCCGCAGACCGGGCAGGTGCCGCAGGGCGGTCCGCCGCCAGTGGTCGGCGGCGGTGCGGATCAGCGCGTCGGCCAGTGCCCGGTCGCCGGCCACCAGTCGCGCGTCGAGCAACCCGAGGGCCACCTTGACGTCGTCCTGGGCCACCGACAGCGCCTCGGAGACGGTGCGTACCGAGTGGTCGAGGCGCAGGCCGGCGTCCCAGATCGGGTACCAGACCGAGGCGGCCAGCTCGTCGGTGCCGGGCACCCCGGCGTGCAGGAGGACGAGGTCGAGGTCGCCGTACGGCGCGCACTGCCGCCGCCCCAACCCGCCGACGGCGAGCAGTGCCACCCCGTCCCGTGCCGGCAGCAACCCGCGCAGAAAGGAGTCGTAAACGGCCGCCCGCCCCACCCGGGCGGTCTCCCCGATCCCCCCGCGTACGCCGACGACCTCGTTGATCAAGAGGTTCGCGTCGCCGTCACCGGCGTGTCCTGACGCGTTCTTCCTGATCAACGAGGTCATGTCGGCGTCCTCGCGGTCAGAGGGCGTCTAGGCCGCGTTCGCCGGTACGGACCCGGACGACCTCTTCGACACCGGTGACCCACACCTTGCCGTCACCGATCTTGCCCGTGCGGGCGGCGCCGACGATGGCGTCCACCACCTTGTCCACGTCGATCTCGTCGGTGAGCACCTCGACCCGGATCTTGGGCAGGAACTCGACCGTGTACTCGGCACCCCGGTAGACCTCGGTGTGCCCCTTCTGCCGTCCGTACCCCTGGACCTCGCTGACGGTCAGCCCGGCCACGCCGAGGGCGTGCAGGGCCTCCTTCACCGCGTCCAGCTGGTACGGCTTGATGACCGCGGTCACCAGCTTCATGTCCAACCCCTCCATCCCAGGAACGTTAACCGGCGACCTTTTCGCTTACCGGCTCGGCGGGCTCCGCCTCCGGCTTGGCGCCGCTCGTGCCGCCACCGGGGGTGCCGATGCCGGCCATCGCGAACGCGCTGCCCGTGCCGCCGCCCGCAGGAGACAGGTCGTAGCTGCTCTCGGCGTGCTCGGCGATGTCGATGCCCTCGACCTCGGCCTCACCCTTGACGCGGAAGCCGATGGTCTTCTCGATGACGAAGGCCAGCACCCAGGCGATACCGAACGACCACACGGTGACGATCAGGCCGGCCAGGGCCTGCCGTCCGAGCTGGGTCGCGCCGCCGCCGTAGAAGAGGCCGTCGGAGGCACCCACCACGTCGCTGATCGCGGCGTTCACCGAGTTGGTGGCGAACAGGCCCAGCCAGAGCGACCCGATCCAACCACCGACGAAGTGCACGCCGACCACGTCGAGGGAGTCGTCGTAGCCGAGCTTGTACTTGAGGCTGACCGCGAGCGCACACACGACCCCGGCGACGATGCCGAGCAGGACGGCCGCCCACGGGGCGATGAAGCCACAGGCCGGGGTGATGGCGACCAGGCCGGCGACCGCGCCGGACGACGCGCCCACCATTGTCGGCTTCCGGTCCTTGATCCACTCGACAGCGATCCAGCCGAGTACCGCCGCCGCCGTGGCGAGCTGCGTGTTGATGAAGGCGAGACCGGCGACCGAGTCGACGGTCAGCTCCGACCCGGCGTTGAACCCGAACCACCCGAACCACAGCAGACCGGCGCCGAGCGCGACAAGCGGGATGTTGTGCGGCTTCATGCCCTCACGTGGCCAGCCGAGCCGCTTGCCGAGCACCAGCGCCACGGCCAGGGCCGCCGCACCGGCGTTGATGTGCACCGCGGTACCGCCGGCGAAGTCCAGCGCGTGGATGTCGGCGCCGATGATGCCGCCGCCCCACACCCAGTGGGCGACCGGGAAGTAGACCAGGGTGGCCCACCCGAACGCGAACAGCAGCCAGCCGGCGAACTTGGCCCGGTCGGCGATGGCGCCACTGATCAGCGCGACGGTGATCACCGCGAAGACCATCTGGAACGCCATGAACACGTAGAGCGGGACCCCGATGCCGCTGGGGTTCTCCGCCGTGGCACCCCACAGGTCGGTCTCGGCGAGGAACGTCTTGGTGCCGAGGTACGCGCCCGGGTCGCCCCAGAAACCGTTCACGTCGGCCCCGAAGGCGACGCTGAAGCCGTAGAACCACCACAGAACACTGATGAGCCCGATGGCGGAGAAGCTCATCATCATCATGTTGAGTACGCCCTTGGCCCGGTTGAGGCCGCCGTAGAACAGCGCCAGTCCGGGGGTCATGAGCAGCACGAGCGCGGTCGAAACCAGCAGCCACGTGGTATTGGCGCCGTCGATCGTCGGTGCTTCAGGCACGCTGGCCTCCTAAAAGGTGAAGTCCTCCTTCGCGGCTTTCCGGGGCAGCGTCGCCCGTAGGCCGGTTGCGCGGAAGCTTCGCGGCCGGCTGTTTCACCAAGCGTCCCGTGCGGGTTTCCGTTTGGTGACGGGTTGTTTCGTACGTGTCACGAAGTCCGCACAGTACGCGGCATGGACGGGGGCGGATCGCCCGGACGGCGCGCGTCGATGGCCGACCGGCCGGTTTCATCGACCGGACGGCGCTCAGCGGAGGGCGTTCTCCAAGGCGTGCCGCTCGTAGTCGAGCAGCCGCAGGTCACGCATCGGCCGGCGCAGGTGCCCCTTGTGCACGATCCGGACGAACGCCGGCTCGCCGGCTGCGGCCATCCGGCGGATGCCCTCGACGTGGTCCACGATCCGCTTGCGGATGGTGCGGATCAGCCGGTGCCGGTCCCGCGGGATCAGACCGTACGCGTCGGCGAAGAGGCGCAACCGGCGCGGCCGGTCCGGACGCTTCCAGCCCAGGGTGATCGAGTCCCGGTCCGCGAAGATCGGCACCCAGGTCCAGGCCGCGTACGCCACGTCGTAGATCCGGGCGCCGGGCGAGGCGAGGTCGAAGTCGATCAGCCCGAGGGTGCCGTCGGGTCGCCAGATCACGTTGTGCGGCGCGGCGTCGTGGTGGCAGATCACCTCGGTGTCCGGCGGCGGTGGCCCGAACGAGCGCCAGACCGCCCCCGGCGGCGGGGTGAAGCCGTACTGCGCGTCGTGGAACATCCGCAGCATGGTGGCGACGGTGACCAGCGCCTCGTCGGTGACCCAGTGCGGGGCCAGGGGGTACTCCCCGCACTCCCCCTCCAGGTACGACAGCACCTCGCGGTTGCGTTCGTCCATGCCCAGCGCCCGGGGCGCGCCGGTGAAGCCGACGTACTCCAGGTGCCGCAGCAGGGCGTGCACGGACGGGGTCCACGGCCCGGCGTTGCGACGGACCGTGTCCCCGACCCGGACCACGGTGCTCACGTTGCCGCCGTGCAGCGGGATCTCCTGCGAAGTCACGTACGGTCTCCCGAGGCGCTGCGAGGGGTGGCCGGGGTCGCGCCAGCCCGCGTACGCGCGATCGTCGGTGGTCACCCGAGACTACGCGTCCCGTCCGGTGGCCTCGGTCCCCAGCAACGCGTCGACGAACTGCGCGGGGTCGAACGGGGCCAGATCGTCCTTGCCTTCGCCGAGACCGACGAGCTTCACCGGGATGCCGAGCTTGCGTTGCACGGCGATCACGATGCCACCCTTGGCGGTGCCGTCGAGCTTGGTCAGCACCACACCTGTCACGTTGACGACCTCGGTGAAGACCCGGGCCTGTTCCAGGCCGTTCTGCCCGGTGGTGGCGTCGAGGATGAGCAGTGTCTCGTCGATGGGGCCCTGCTTCTCCACCACGCGCTTGACCTTGCCCAGCTCGTCCATCAGGCCGACCTTGTTCTGCAGGCGGCCGGCGGTGTCGATGAGCACGGTGTCCACGCCGGTGTCGATGCCGCGCTTGACGGCGTCGAAGGCGACGCTTGCCGGGTCGGCGGCCTCGGGGCCGCGCACGGTCTCCGCGCCGACGCGGGACCCCCAGGTCTCCAGCTGGTCGGCGGCGGCGGCCCGGAAGGTGTCCGCGGCGCCGAGCAGCACGCTGCGGCCGTCGGCCACCAGCACCCGGGCGATCTTGCCGCAGGTGGTGGTCTTGCCGGCGCCGTTGACGCCGACCACGAGCACGACCGCCGGGACGCCGTCCTTCGGGGCGGTCCGCAGCGAGCGGTCCATGCCCGGGTCGAGGGCGTTGACCAGCTCGGCGGCGAGCAGCGCCCGCAGCTCGGAGGCGGACCGGGTGCCGAGCACCCGGGTCCGTTCGCGGAGCCGGTCGACGATGTCGCGGGTGGCGTCGACGCCGACGTCGGCGGTGATCAGGCTGTCCTCGATCTCCTCCCAGACGTCCTCGTCGAGGTGGTCGCGGGCAAGCAGGCCGAGCAGGCCCTTGCCGAAGACGTTCTGCGAGCGGGAGAGCCGCGAGCGGAGCCGGACCAGCCGTCCGGCGGTCGGCTCGGGCACCTCCACGGGTGCCTCGATCACCGGTGGCGGCTCGACCAGGACACCGGTGGACAGATCGGACTCGGGTGCCTCGACCGGCGGGCCGGCGAGATCCTCTTCGGCCCGGGTGTCGACCTCGGTGCGGGGCAGCGGGGGCTCGGGCCGCCGCCGCAGGCGCGGCACGACCAGCCCGACTGTGCCGGCGATCAGCACACCGAGCAGGACCAGAGCGAGGACGAGATATTCGGCCATGCCGGAATCCTGTCAGATGCCGGCGACGGCGTCCCAGCCACCGCACCCCGGCCGGTGCCGGGAACCGGCGGTAGGCTCGGCCGCATGCCCGCCGCACACCTCCTCATCGGCCCTCTCCTGCGGCGAGTCGTCGACACCCGGGCGACCATCTGGGTGGAGACGGCGGCGCCCGCCGTGGTCACCGTCCGCACCGCCAGCGGCGCCACCGGCACCGCGCCCACCTTCTCGGCGTACGACCACCACTACGCCCTCGTCGTGGTGGAGGGGCTCAGCCCGGACAGCGAGACCACCTACGAGGTGCTCGTCGACGACCAGCTGGTCTGGCCGGTGCCCAGCAGCGGCTTCCCGCCGAGCGTGATCCGCACCCGGGCGGCCGACGACCGGGACCAGCCGGTCAACCTGATCTTCGGCTCGTGCCGGGAGACGACGCAGCACTCCACCACCCGCAAGCTCCCGCCGGACGCGCTCGACGCGTACGCCAGGCGGTTGATGGCCGACCCGGAGTCCAACGCGCTGCCGGACCTGCTGGTGCTGCTCGGCGACCAGGTGTACGCCGATGTGACCTCGCCGACGGTGCGGCGGCTGCTGCGTCGGCGCCGGCGGCGGCCGAAGGGCGCTCCGGCCGACCAGGTGGTGAGCTTCGACGAGTACACGAAGCTCTATCTGGAGTCGTGGCGCGATCCGGAGATCCGCTGGCTGCTCTCCACCGTGCCGAGCGTGATGATCTTCGACGATCACGAGATCATCGACGACTGGAACACCTCGGCGGCGTGGCGCGCCGAGATGCGCGAGCAGCCGTGGTGGCAGGAGCGGATCGGCAGTGGGCTCGCCTCGTACTGGGTCTACCAGCACCTGGGCAACCTCTCCCCGGACGAGATCGCCGCCGACCCGGTCTTCGCCAAGGTCGCCACCGCCGAGGACGCCACGAGCGTGCTGCGCGAGTTCGGGCACCGGGTGGACCAGGAGTCCGACCTGGCGCACGACACGGAGCGCTGGCGCGCGGTGCAGTACCAGTGGAGTTACGCCCTGGACCTGGGCCGTACCCGGCTGGTCATGCTGGACAACAGGTGCAGTCGGGTGCTCGAGCCGGGCAGCCGGGCGATGTTGCCGCCGGGCGAGTGGTCCTGGTTCCTCGACCAGGCGCACGGCGTCTACGACCACCTGGTGGTCGGCGCCTCGCTGCCCTGGCTGCTGCCGCAGGGCATCCACCACATCGAGGCGTGGAACGAGAAGTTGGCGGACTCGCGCCGGCCGTGGATGGCGCGGTGGGCGGAGAAGCTGCGCCGCGCTCTGGACCTGGAGCACTGGGCGGCGTTCCGGCGCTCCTTCGAGGCGCTCGCGGAGACGTTCGCCCGGATCGGCACCGGCACCCCGAGGGAGTCCGGCGCCCGGGTCGGCGCGGGACCGGCGTACGCCCCACCGGCGTCGATCAGCGTGCTCTCCGGGGATGTGCACCACTCGTACGTGGCGCGGGCCCGGTTCGCCGATCCCGCCGTGGTGACCCCCGTGCACCAGCTCACCTGCTCACCGATCCACAACCAGGTGCCGGCCGGCATCCGTCCGTTGATGCGGCTGGGCTGGTCTGCCGGTCCGGCCGGGGCCACCCGGGCGCTGGCCCGTTCGGCGGGCGTACGCCGGCCGAGCGTGCGCTGGCGCAAGCTGGCGGGTCCGTACTTCGGTAACGCGGTGGCCACCCTGACCCATGAGGGGCGTGGTGCGGACGTGACGATCGAGGGCACCACGAAGGACGGGCACCTACGGCCGGTGATGCGACGTCGACTCTCGGCTGGCGGGGACCGGACCGCGCCGTAGTCTCTAGGCCGTGGACGAGCACCTGCCGCAACCGATCCGGGCGGTCGAGCACGAGTTGACCGCTCTGCTGCGTCGAGGGCGCGCGGTTTCGTGGGAGATCGCCCGGGAGGTGCATCCGACCCTCGAACCGAACACCTACGGGCTGCTGCTCTGGCTGCGGCGCAGTGGGTCGATCCGGTTGACCGAGTTGGCGGCGCGGCTCGGCGTGGGCAAGGGGACGCTGAGCCGGCAGATCAACGCGCTGGAGGTCCTCGGTCTGGTCCGTCGCGACCCCGACCCGAACGACCGGCGGGCCGCGCAGATCACGTTCACCGAGGAGGGCCAGCGCCGGTTCGACGCGGCCCGGGCCGCGCGGGTGGGAGAGTTGCTGCGCACGTTGAACGACTGGCCGGCCCGGGACGTCGAGGAGTTCGCGCGGCTGCTCGGCCGGTTCAACGACGCCTGGCAGTAGGCGGACGCCGTCCGGGGAATAGCGCGCCGCTCCGTCAGGTTGTTGCTTCGGGCAACCAAACATACGGTTGCCTCAGGCAACTCTCAGGCGACCCTCGCGAAACCGCCCCCGTCGCTCCACCTCGACTCCATCCGGAGGCAGCAACGATGAGCCAGGCGACAGCGCCCACACGGGCGACCGGCGTCGACATGACGCACCGGCAGATCCTGCAGGCCCTCTCCGGCCTGCTGCTGGGCATGTTCGTCGCGATCCTCTCCTCCACGGTCGTCTCGAACGCGCTGCCGAGGATCATCACCGAACTGAAGGGCGGCCAGTCCGCGTACACCTGGGTCGTCACCTCGGCCCTGCTCGCGACCACCGCGACCACCCCCATCTGGGGCAAACTCGCGGACCTGACCAGCAAGAAACTCCTGGTCCAGATCTCCCTGGGGATCTACGTGCTGGGCTCGGTGCTGGCCGGGGCCGCGCAGGGCACCAGTGAGCTGATCGCCTGCCGGGTTCTCCAGGGAATCGGCGCCGGTGGCCTCACCGCGCTGGCCCAGGTCATCATGGCAACCATGATCGCGCCGCGCGAGCGGGGCCGCTACAGCGGCTACCTCGGCGCCGTGATGGCCGTCGGCACGATCGGCGGCCCGCTGATCGGCGGTGTGATCGTCGACACCTCATGGCTCGGCTGGCGCTGGTGCTTCTACGTCGGCGTGCCGTTCGCCATCGCCGCGCTGGTCGTTCTCCAGAAGACCCTGCACCTGCCCGTGATCAAGCGGAAGGCGCAGATCGACTGGTGGGGCGCCACGCTGATCACCGCGGCCGTCTCGCTGCTGCTGATCTGGGTCTCGCTCGCCGGCGGTCAGTTCGCCTGGGCCTCCTGGCAGAGCGCCGTGATGGTGGTCGGCGCCCTGGCGCTCGCCGCGCTGGCGATCCGGGTCGAGACCCGGGCAGCCGAGCCGATGATCCCGCCGCGGCTGTTCCGCAACCGCACCATCACCCTGGCCGTCGTCGCCAGCATCGCGGTCGGCGTGGGCATGTTCGGCGCCTCGGTCTTCCTCGGCCAGTACTTCCAGATCAGCCGCGGCCAGAGCCCGACCATGTCCGGCCTGATGACGCTGCCGATGATCCTCGGTCTGCTGGTCTCCTCCACGCTGAGCGGACGGATCATCACCCGGACCGGCCGCTGGAAGCGGTTCCTGGTCATCGGTACGGCGCTGCTCACCGCCGGCTTCGCGCTGATGGGCACGCTCCGCGCCGACACCAGCTTCACCCTGCTCAGCGTCTACATGGCGCTGGTCGGCATCGGTCTGGGCATGACCATGCAGAACCTGGTCCTCGCCGTGCAGAACACCGTCGGCACGCACGAACTCGGCGTGGCCAGCTCGACTGTCGCGTTCTTCCGCAGCCTCGGCGGCGCGATCGGCGTCTCCGTGCTCGGCGCGGTGCTCGCCCACAAGGTCACGGGCTACACCGCGGAGGGCCTCGGCCGGCTCGGGATCGCCGCGTCCAGCTCGGGCAGCGGCGGCACCCTTCCCGACGTGCACACCCTGCCCGGGCCGATCCGGGCCGTGGTCGAGGGCGCGTACGGCCACGGTGCCGGCGACATCTTCCTGGCCGCCGCCCCCTTCGCGCTGATCGCGTTGATCGCGGTGAGCTTCATCAAGGAGGTGCCGCTGCGGCAGCACAGCGGCTCCGCGGTCGTCCCCGAGGTCGAGCAGGAACCAACCATCGCGGTCGGCGCTGGCGCGGCCGTGGTCCGTACCGGCGAGCAGAGGTGAGGTAGCACCATGAGCGTGGGAGCCCCCGACCGCGAGGAGTACGGCCCCCGGACCCGCCCACTGCCCTTCGAACGCGGCACGGACGGGCCCCGGGTCGTCCTGGTCGGCGTCGACGGCACCCGCACCTCCGAGCGGGCCGGCTGGTACGCCGCTGGCCTGGCCCGCCGACAGGGCGCCGCGCTCGTGGTGGTCTTCGTCAGCTCCACGAGCGGGCTGACCGCCATGCTGCCCGGAATGGACGCCGGCGCCGTTCAGCGGACCCACGACGAGCTGGCCGAGGAACTGCGCCGCGAATGCCGGCGCGGGGCCGAGGAGCTGGGCGTGCCGCTGACCTTCCTGTGCCGGCGCGGCGACGCGTACGCCGAGCTGTGCGCGGCGGCCGACGAGGTGCAGGCCGACATGGTCGTGGTGGGCTGCTCCGAGCAGGCCGGTCACCGGCTGGTCGGCTCGGTCGCCACCCGGCTGGTCCGCACCGGCCGCTGGCCCGTCGTCGTGGTGCCCTGATAATCCGTCGCGGCGTGTCGGGGGCGCCGGGCAGGATGCGCGGCATGACCTGGACAGCACCGGAGATCACCCGGACCCCCGAACCGTACGTCGGCGACGAGCGCACCATGCTCGACGGCTGGCTCGACTACCACCGGCAGACACTGCTGCTCAAGTGCGCCGGCCTGACCGGGGAGCAGTTGCGCACGCCGAGCGTGGAGCCGTCCGGGCTGACCCTGCTCGGCCTGGTCCGGCACCTGGCCGAGGTGGAGGCCTGGTGGTTCCGGGAGAACTTCGCCGGGCAGCAGGTCGACTACCCGTACTTCACGCCGGAGAACCCCGACGCCGACCACGACGTCAGCAGCGCCGACGCCGAGGCGGACTTCGCCATCTTCCACCGGGAGGTGGCGCTGGCCCGCGAGGCCGCCGCCGGCCACTCGCTGGACGAGACCTTCACCGAGGTCAGCGCCAAGAAGCGCACGTTCAACCTGCGCTGGGTGTACGTGCACATGATCGAGGAGTACGCCCGGCACAACGGCCACGCCGACCTGATCCGGGAACGCATCGACGGCGTCACCGGCGAGTGACAGGCGTTCAGTGGTCCAGGGCCGCCCGCAGGTAGCGCAGGTCGGCGTGGCCGCCCCAGCGGTGCGCCGACAGGCCTGCTGCGCGGGCACCCCGTACGGCCCAGTCCTCGTCGTCGACGAAGAGCACCCGGGCCGGTGGGGTGGCAAGCGCCCGGCAGGCCGCCTGGAAATACTCCGGGGCCGGCTTGTGCACGCCGACGACCGACGAGTTGACCACCACGTCCAGCTCGTCGACGAGGCCGAGGGCGGCAAGGTCGGCGTCGAGCAGGTCGGTGGCGTTGGTGCCCAGCCCGACCCGGACGCCGGCAGCCCGCACCTCGCGGACGAACGCCAGCACCTCCGGGTCCACCTCGCCCCGGTACCGCTGCCACTGCTCGACGGCGGCGCGCGCCCGCTCCGGGCTGCCCACGGAGTCGGTGAGCGCGTCCGCCACGCTCGCCATCCAGTCGGCGTGGCTGATCTGGCCGGTCAGCACCGGCTGGAGCCGACCCCACTGCATCGCGATCTCGCCGAGCACCCCCTCGGAGAGGCCGTACTCCCGCTCGACCTCCGCGGCCACCGCCGGTTCCCAGCGACGCAGTACGCCGTCGAAGTCCAGCAGGAGCGCCGTCGCGCGTTCCCGAGCCACTACCCGTTCTCCTCGCCGCGGCTGTGCCGCTGGTCGTCCTCGTCGGCCCGGTTGAGCCGTTGGCTGATCACCTGCGTGACCCCGCTGCGCATGGTCACGCCGTAGAGCGCGTCGGCGATCTCCATCGTCCGCTTCTGGTGGGTGATGACGATCAGCTGACTCTTCTCCCGCAACTGTGCCAGCAACGTGATCAGCCGGCCCAGGTTGACGTCGTCCAGGGCCGCCTCCACCTCGTCCATGATGTAGAACGGGCTGGGCCGGGCGCGGAAGATCGCCACCAGCATGGCCACCGCGGTCAGCGACCGTTCGCCGCCGGAGAGCAGGGAGAGCCGCTTGATCTTCTTGCCCGGTGGTCGGGCCTCCACCTCGACGCCGGTGGTGAGCAGGTCCTCGGGGTCGGTGAGGATCAGCCGGCCCTCACCGCCGGGGAAGAGCACGGTGAACACCTGCTCGAACTCCCGGGCGGTGTCCTCGAACGCGCTGGCGAAGACCTCCAGGATCCGCTCGTCGACGTCCTTGACCACGGTGAGCAGGTCGCGCCGGGTGGCCTTGAGGTCCTCCAACTGCTCGGAGAGGAACTTGAAGCGCTCCTCCAGCGCGGCGAACTCCTCGAGCGCGAGCGGGTTGACCTTGCCGAGCAGGGCCAGTTCCCGTTCCGCCTTGGCGGCCCGCTTCTCCTGCACCGGCCGCTCGTAGCGGACCGGCTCGGGCACCGGCAGCCCGTCCCGTTCGGCCAGCGCCACGTCGGCCGGGGTGGGCGGGACCGGCTGGGTGGGGCCGTACTCGGCGACCAGGGTCTCCACGTCCAACCCGAAGTCCTCGGCGGCCTTGGCCTCCAGTTGTTCGATGCGCAGGCGCTGCTCGGCGCGGGCCACCTCGTCGCGGTGCACCTGGCTGGTCAGCCGCTCCAGCTCCGCGCCGAGCCGCTTGGCCGCCCCGCGTACCTCCTGGAGCTCCGCCTCGCGGGCGGCCCGTTCCCGGGCGACCGCGTCGCGGCGTTCCTCGGCCGTCGCGATCGAGGTGGTGAGCCGGGTGAGCGCCTCCCGGGCGCCACCGGCGACGGCCCGGGCGATGCCCGCGCCCCGGGTGCGCGCGGCCCGCCGGGCGGCGGCGCGCTCGCGCGCGGCGCGCTCCGCGGTGGCCTGCCGGGCGAGGGAGTCGGCCCGGCCGGCGATCGAGGAGACCCGCTCCTCGGCGGTACGCACCGCGAGCCGGACCTCCATCTCGTTCTGCCGGGCCTGCGGCACCATCGCGGCGAGCTGGTCCCGCTCCTCGCTTGACGGCTCGGCGTCGACCGGGGTCTCCTCGGCCAGCCGCAGCCGCTCCTCCAGCTCGGCGAGCGCGGTGAGGTCCCGTTGCCGGGCGGCCTCGGCGCGGGAACGGGAGTCGCCGAGCCGGTCGGTCTCCGCCTTCGCGGAGCGGGCGGCGGCACCCAGCTCGGCGAGCCGGCGGGCGGCGGCGTTGCGGTGGCTCTCCGCCTCGCGCTTCTCGGCGGCGGCGTGCTGCACCCTCTCCTTGGCGGCGGCCACCTCGGCGCGCGCCTCGACGAGCTGGTCGCGCAGCTCCGCACCGGCGCGTTCGGCGGTGACCCGGTTGGCGCGGGCCTCCTCGACCGCCGCCTGCACCTCGATGTAGCTGGGCGCCTTGGACGACCCGCCGGCCGCCGCGTACGCCCCGACCACATCGCCGTCGGGGGTGACCGCGCGCAGCTCGGGGTTGCCGGCGACCAGCTCGGCGGCGGCGGCGAGGTCGTCGACGAGCGCCACGTCCCGCAGCGCCCGGTGCACCGCCGGGCGCAGCTCGGCGCCGCACTCCACCAGGTCGGGTGCCCAGCGGGCGCCGTCGGGCAGCTTCGGGCGCAGTGTGTCGGCGGAGCCGGTCATGCCCGGTCCGGCCGGGCTGCCGACCAGCAGGCCGGCCCGGCCGGCGTCGGAGATCTTCAACAGCCGCATCGCCTCGACGGCCTCGTCGACCCCGCTGACGGCGACCGCGTCGGCGAGGCCACCGAGCGCGGCGGCCAGCGCGGCCTCGTTGCCGGGGGCGACGGTGAGCAGCCCGGCGAGACTGCCGAGCAGCCCCGGTACGTCGTCGGCGCGGGCGAGCAGCGCTCCGGCGCCGTCCTTGCGCCGCAGCCCGAGCGCGAGCGCCTCCTCGCGGGCCTTCCAGGTGGCGGCGTCCTTCTCGGCGGCCCGCTCGGCGTCGGCGAGTGACCGCACGGTGGCCTGCGCGCGCTCCTGCTCGGCGACGGCCTCGGCGTGCCGGGCGTCCAGGTCGGCGTTGTCCCGGTCCGCCTCGGTGGACTGCGCGGCGACCGCGTCCAGGTCGGCCTGGGCCTGTTCGGCGCGGGCGAGAGCGTCGGCGTGCGCGACGGCGAGACGTTCGATCTCCTCGCCGGCGCTCGTGGTCCGGGCGCGGGCCGAGTTGACCTGCCCGGTGAGCCGGGCCATGCCCTCGCGCCGGTCGGCGATGGCCTTGGCGGCGGCGACCAGCTCCCGTTCGGCGGCGGCGAGCTGCCGTTCCAGCTCCTGGCGGTGCTCGACGGCCTCGGCGAGCCGGATCTGGTCGTCGGTCAACGCCGCGCGCAGCTCCTCCTCCTGCTCGCGGACCCGCTCCGACTCGGCCTCCAGCTGGTCCGGGTCGCGGCCGGGCCGCTCGTCGTCGCCGCTGGTGCTGAGGTGCCGCAGCCGTTCCCGGGCCAACTGCTCGATCGAGCGGAAGCGCTCCTGTAGGGCGGACAGCTTGTACCAGGTGTCCTGGGCGGCGGCGAGCAGCGGGGCGTCCTCGGCCAGGGCCGCCTCCAGCTCACCGAGGCGGCCCTGCACCTCGGCGTGCTCGCCCTCGATCTGCTCGCGCCGCTCCCGCAGGGCGGTCTCGTCGGCGATCTCCCGGTCCAGGGTGGTGCGCAGGGTGGCCAGGTCGTCGGCGAGCAGCCGCAGCCGGGCGTCGCGCAGGTTGGCCTGGATGGCGGCGGCGCGGCGGGCCACCTCGGCCTGCCGGCCCAGCGGCTTGAGCTGGCGGCGCAGCTCGGCGGTGAGGTCGGTCAGGCGGTTCAGGTTCACCTGCATGGCGTCGAGCTTGCGCAGCGCCTTTTCCTTGCGCTTGCGGTGCTTGAGGACGCCGGCCGCCTCCTCGATGAACGCGCGGCGGTCCTCCGGCTTGGCGTGCAGCATGCCGTCGAGCCGCCCCTGGCCGACGATGATGTGCATCTCCCGGCCGATGCCCGAGTCCGACAGCAGCTCCTGGATGTCGAGCAGTCGGCAGGAGTCGCCGTTGATCTCGTACTCGCTCTCGCCGGAGCGGAACATCCGGCGGGTGATGGAGACCTCGGTGTACTCGATCGGCAGCGCGCCGTCGGTGTTGTCGATGGTGAGGGTGACCTCGGCGCGACCCAGCGGCGCCCGACCGGCGGTGCCGGCGAAGATGACGTCCTCCATCTTGCCGCCGCGCAGCGCCTTGGCGCCCTGCTCGCCGAGCACCCAGGCGATGGCGTCGACGACGTTCGACTTGCCGGAGCCGTTCGGGCCCACCACGCAGGTGATCCCGGGCTCCAGCTTCAACGTCGTGGCGGAGGCGAAGGACTTGAAGCCCTTCACCGTCAGGCTCTTGAGATACACCTTCTCGATCCTCGTCCGGTGGCCGCCGTACCGTCGCCGGCTGCGCGGACCTGGGTGAACCCGCAGACTAACCCGGTGACGCGAGCGGGCCGGCACGCGACCCGCCCCGGACGGCGCCGGACGAGGGCGCGGGACGCGTTCCGAGGGACGCGCGGGAAAGACAAGCGCCTTTCATGATCGGCTTATCCGTCGCGCCTTTCCCGGGAGTGCTCACCCGTTTCCGCGCGACCCAGCGCAAGATCAGGAATCGTCGGGCGCGAAAGGGAGCCGGACAGCGTCGCGCGCCGGCACATGACGTGTCGGCGCGCTTTTCTGCGGTGGTGCGATTCAGTTTTTCCGACCCGAAGGTCAGGTCAGCGCCGGCTCGGCCAGACGGAGCAGGTCGTCCGCCTCCGCCGCAGCCGCCGCGAGCCGATCATTGTCGGCACGCAGACGCGTGATCTCGAACTCCAGTGCCTGAACCCTGGCACGCAGCCGGGTGACCTCGTCGAGCAGACGCCGGTCGGGCGCTGCACCTACGTGGCCGTAGAGGGCCTTCGCCATGCTGACTCCTTGATATGCGCTGCCGGAAAGGCCGGCCAACGCGCGCCCATTTATACGCGGCTGTCATTCCAGGCTGTATCTGGGCATGACCGGGCGCGACTGGCGACACCTATATATTGAGCCGCACACCCCTCCTTCGTCAAGTTCTCGCAGGCCGTAGATCATCTCTACGTCGACCTGTCCACTTGTCGGGGGGCTGCCTTCGCGGCACGGACACTCTCTGTCCGGACGCCTTTACTGTACGCCCGGATCCGGGGAAGTCAGCACCTTGGCGTCCGACTTCCCCTTAACTCTTCCTTAGCCACGTTGCCGCAGCTCGTAGGCGGGTCGTAGCGTCAGCCCGGCCAACAACCGACCCCGTGGAGGCAGAGGCGTGTACGGCTGGACCGACCCGATGGACCCGAACGGCGCACCCCGGCGCGCTGAGCGGCAGACAGACGAGCCGGACTGGCTGACCGACCGCCCGGAGCCCCGCTCGGCCTACCTGTTCGGCGACGACCCGGACCGGCCCGGCGACGAGTGGCAGCGTGCGCAGCCCACCGCCCGCTGGCAGCCGGAGCCCCCCGCCGACGCGTACGCCGCCGCCTGGCCGGCCCACCAGCCGGCCGACGACGACCCGACCGACCGGCACGTCCGCGCCGGCTCCACCGGTTGGCGCGCCGACGCCGGCCCGGAGTCCACCGACGGCTGGAGCGCCGCCGAGGCCGAGCCCACCGCGCGGACGGGCGAGGGGAAGCACCGCTCCCCGCGCCGCTGGCGTCGACCGCTGATGATCGGCGGCGCGGCCGCCGCTGCCACCCTCGTGGTGAGCTTCGGCGTCGGGGCGCTCGCGCTGCCCGGCGGCGACGACAACACGGCAAGCGAGCCGACGGCCGTCGACGACACGTACGCCACGTCCGCGGCGCCGGCCGAACAACCGGCCCTGGACACCCTCACGGCGCCCTCCCCGACCGGCACACCCACGGCCGCCACCCCGCCGAGCCCGTCGCCGAGCACGGTCGTCAAGCCCAGCCCGACGCCGTCGCGGACCACCGCCGCCTCCCGACGCGTCGCGCCGCGCAGCACCGGAGGGATCACCACAAACGGCTCCGGCAGCTCCAGCGGCACGGTGAGCAGCCAGGCGCGCGAGGTGGTGAACCTGGTCAACGCCGAACGGGCCAAGGCCGGCTGCAAGGCGCTGAGCATCGACGACAAGCTGATGACCGCCGCCCAGAAGCACAGCCAGGACCAGGCCGACCACCAGAACATGTCGCACACCGGCAGCGACGGCAGCAACGCCGGCGTCCGGCTGGACCGCGTCGGCTACACGTGGCGCACCTACGGCGAGAACGTGGCCTGGAACCAGAAGACCCCGGCCGCCGTGATGGACGCCTGGATGAACAGCTCCGGCCACCGGGCCAACATCCTGAACTGCGCGTTCACCGAGATCGGCGTCGGCATCGCCAGCAGCAACGGCCCGTACTGGACGCAGGTCTTCGCGGCGCCGCGCTGACCGCGCGTCGTCCGCGCCCCCGCGCTCGTTTGACCCGGTGAGGTACGTCGGGCCGAGCGCGGGGCCGGCGTACCGGCCGAGGGCGGCGAGGGGCCGCCCGGGACCCGGGAGATGCCGATGCGGATCCGGCCGCGGCGACCTGCCGCGACGCGTTCACCGCGCCGCCTCCTGGCCGCCGGCCTCGCGGCGGTCCTGGTGGTGCCGGCGTACGGCTGCCGTGCCGAGCTGACCCCACCCGGCGCCCCCACCGCGTGGCCGGCCGGTCAGTCCCGCCAGTGGCAGTGGCAGTGGCAGCTCACCGGGCCGCTGGACACGACGGTGGACGCGGACGTCTTCCTGCTGGACCCGGTCGACACCACCGCCGCGCAGACCGCCGAGCTGCGCTCGCACGACCGTCGACTGATCTGCCAGGTGCACGTCGGGTCGATCCGGTCGGCCGACCCGGACGCCAGCCGCTTCCCGGACGCCGTGCGGGGCGCGGTCGGGCGTCGGCCCGGCAGCCGGTGGCTGGACGTCCGCGCCTGGGACGCCCTCGAACCGGTGCTCGCCGACCGGTTCCGGCTCTGCCGGGGCAAGGGCTTCGGCGCGGTGGCCCTCGCCGACGCCGACGGGTACGCGTCCCGCACCGGCTTCGCGCTCGACTTCGACGACCAGTTGCTGTTCAACCGCCGGCTGGCCCGACTGGCCCGGTCGTTGAGCCTCTCCCCCGGCCTGGTGAACGACGTGCCGCAGGTCGCCGCGCTCGCGCCGGACTTCGACTTCGCGGTCAACGAGGAGTGCGTCCGCCTGGGCCAGTGCGCCAAACTGCTGCCGTTCGCGGACGCGGACAAACCCGTCTTCCACGTCGAGTACACCGGCTCGACCGCCGACTTCTGCGTCACGACCGTCGGCTACGGCTTCGCCTCGATCCGCAAGGACCGCACGCTCGACGCCGGGCGGGACGCCTGCCCGCTGCCCTGAGACGGCTGACCGGGCCGCGGTCGCGGCCCGGCCACATCGTCTGCCCTCAGGGCACCGGCACCAGCTCCGGGGCGGGCGCCGGCGGGTCGGCGGGGGCGGGCGCCGGACGCTGCCGCAGGAAGCGGGGCGCCCACCAGTTCGCGTCGCCCAGCATGGTCATCAGCGACGGCAGCACCACTCCCCGGATGATCGTGGCGTCCAGCAGGATGGCCGCCGCGAGGCCGATGCCGAGCTGCTTCATGTCGATCGTGCTCAACGTGGCGAAGATCGAGAACACGCCGACCATCACGATCGCCGCGCTTGTCACCACGCCGGCCGACGAGGTGATCCCGTACGACACGGCGTCCCGGTTGGGCATCCCCGCCCGGATGCCCTCGCGGATCCGGCTGACCACGAACACGTGGTAGTCCATCGACAGCCCGAAGAGCACCACGAAGAGGAACAACGGCAGCCAGGACACGATGGCGCCCATCGAGGTGAACCCGAGCACCCCCTCGGCCCAGTCCCCCTGGAAGACCAGCACCAGCAGCCCGTACGCGGCGCCGGCGGAGAGCAGGTTCAGCACGATCGAGCTGGCCGCGACCACCACCGACCGGAACGTGAGCACCATGACCAGGAAGGTGAGCACCAGCACGAAACCCATCACCAGCGGCAGCTTGTCGCGGACGTGCTGCGCGTAGTCCTCGCTGTCGGCCACGCTGCCGCCGACCGCGTACTCGATGCCCGGGATGCCCCGCAGCTCGGCCGGGACCAGGTCCGAGCGCAGCTCC
The DNA here is from genome assembly GCF_040607375.1 of Micromonospora sp. NPDC005298. Taxonomy (NCBI): domain Bacteria; kingdom Bacillati; phylum Actinomycetota; class Actinomycetes; order Micromonosporales; family Micromonosporaceae; genus Micromonospora; species Micromonospora sp. NPDC005298. Next base: position 602,854 of record NZ_JBEXGP010000002.1, on the reverse strand, counting down.
TCCAGCGACCGCACCGAGCGGTCGTCCCGGCTGGCGTACGGGGTGGCGACGTCCAGCACCGACACCCGCCGGTCGGCCGACACCCGGATCTTCGGGCCGTCCGCCTCGGTCGGGGCGAACAGCGGGTCACCGGCGGCCCGGGTGGCCAGGTCGGTGAGGGCGGAGCGCACCCGGTCGGCCTGCTCGGCCGGCGCCCGGACGGCCACCACGTGGTTGGTGCCGGTGCTCGGGAAGGCCGCGGTGAGCCGGTCGTACGCCTGCATGGCCGGGGTGGTGCGGGGCAGGTCCTCCATGCCGGGGAACTTCAGTTTCATGCCCAGCGCCGGTGCCGCCAGGGCGAGCAGTAGCCCGACCGAGATCACCAGGGTCGCCACCGGGGCGCGCAGCGCGGGCCGGAGCAGCGCCGGCCAGAGCCGGGGCGGGCGAGGCGTGCCGTGCCGGCCGGTACGCGGCGCGGTCAACCGCCAGAGCAGCGGCACCCGCGGCCGGTCGACCCAGCGGCCGAGCCGGGCCAGCAGGGCGGGCAGCACGGTCAGCGAACCGGTGACCGCGACGGCGACCACCAGGATCGAGCCGACGGCGAGGGACGAGAAGACCACGTCGCCGGCGAGCAGCAGCCCGGCCATCGCGATGATCACGGCGAAGCCGGAGACCACGACCGCGTGCCCCGACGTCTCCGCGGCGATCTCCACGGCGTCCAGACCGGACCGGCCCTTGGCACGCTCCTCCCGTTCCCGGCGGATGTAGAACAGCGAGTAGTCGACCCCGACGGCCATGCCGATCAGCAGGATCACCGGGGACGTGGTGTCGGTGGCCGGCACCAGGTGCGAGGCGAGGGTGGACAGACCCATCGCCGCGGCGACCGAGGAGAGCGCCAGCAGCACCGGGACGCTCGCCGCGATCAGCGCGCCGAACGCGATGATCAGGATGGCGAGGGTGACCGGCAGGCTGAGCAGTTCGGCACGCTTGAAGTCCTTGCCCAGGGTGTCGTCCAGGGCCTGACCGATCGACGGACCACCGACCTGCTCGACGCGGAGCTGCGGATGCGCGCTCTGCACGGTGGCGGTGGCGTCGCGCAACGGCTGCACCCGGTCCGACGCCGTCTCCGGATCGCCGGACATGGTGATCGGCAGCAGCAGCGCGGACCCGTCGCGGGCCGGGACAGGCTGACCCACCTCGGCGACGCCGGTGACCGTCCGCAGCCGGGCCGCCGCGTCGTCGGCCGCGACCTTCGCCGCCGCCGCGTCCAGCGCACCACCCCGCGAGGTGATCAGGACGTTCTCCACCGCCGGGTCGTCAAAGTCGCCGGCGTCCACGATGAGGCCGGCCCGTCCCGCCTCGCCGATCGCCTGGTCGCCGCTCGTGGCCTCGTTGAGACCGGCGGCGTTGCCACCGACGAAGCACACCGCCACGAACACGGCCCAAAGGGCGATCGCCCGCCACGGGTGCTCGGCGCTCCACCGCGCCATCCGCACCGTCACCGGTCTGCCAGCCATCTCGGATCCCCCCGTCACGTCAGCCCCCTGCCAACTGTGCTGACGCTAGGGGCGTGACGAGACGGTCACATCGGGGTTCGGCCCTGGGCCGACCCGGAATCCGTACACAAGGGAAGGCCGGCCCGTCCGACGGGCATCAACCCACGATCCGGGCTCGCTCCCGGGTGCGGCCCGGAGCGTCAGGCCGCGACCCGCCGAAGCCGACCCGGAGCCGGCTCCGGGTCATCCCCGAGCGGCACCCCGAGGCCGCGGCTGACAGCGTGGGCAGCTGTACGACGAACGGTTCATGAACGCCTCACGTCGGATCGGCGTGCCGCACCGCCGGCACGGCTCACCCTCACGCCCGTAGACGTTCAGCTCCCGGTCGAAGTAGCCGCTCTCGCCGTTGACGTTGACGTAGAGGGCGTCGAAGCTGGTCCCGCCCTCCCTGATCGCCTCGCCGAGCACGTCCCGGACGTGCCCGAGCAGGCGCTGCGCCGCCGGGCCGGTCAACACGTCGGTGGGGCGTACCCCGTGCAGCCGGGCACGCCAGAGCGCCTCGTCGGCGTAGATGTTGCCCACCCCGGAGATCAGCGTCTGGTCGAGCAGGGCCCGCTTCACCTCGGTCCGCCGTCGGCGCAGCGCGGCCACGAACGCCGCGTCGGAGAACTCCGGGTCCATCGGATCGCGGGCGATGTGCGCGATCTCCGCCGGCAGGTCGGCGCCGCCCTCGCTGACCGACAGTCCCCCGAAGGTGCGCTGGTCGACGAAGCGCAGCTCCGGCCCGTCGTCGGCGAACCGGAACCGCACCCGCAGGTGCGTCTCGTCCGGGGTGCCCGACGGTTGCAGGAGCAGCTGACCGGACATCCCCAGGTGACCGATCACCGCGTCACCGCTGTCCAGCGGGAGCCACAGATACTTGCCGCGCCGCCGCACGTCGAGCACCGTACGGCCGGTGAGCACGTCGGCGAAGTGCGCGCCACCGGGGACGTGCCGGCGGACGGCGCGCGGGTGGCGGACCTCCACCGAGCCGATCCGGCGACCGATGACCCACTGGGCCAGCCCCTGCCGGACGGTCTCCACCTCGGGCAGCTCAGGCACGCCCCGCCCCCGCGTCGCGGTCGACGGCCGCGCCGACCCGGTCCTGCGTGCCACCGCCCGACGACTCCTGGGCCGCGACGTCGGCCGGCATCACCTGCGCCAGGTGGTCGGCCTCCTCCGTCCGGGCGACCCGCTCGGCCCGCTCCAGCGGACCCACCGACTCCCGGTCGGCCGACCCGTCCCGGTCCCCCGAGCCGTCCTGGTCGTTCTGCTCGGCGAGCGTCCGCCAGGCCGCCTCCGCGGCCCGCTGCTCGGCCTCCTTCTTGCTGCGCCCCTCGGCGCCGCCGTACCGGTTGCCGGCCACCACCACCCACGCGGTGAACGTCTTGAGGTGGTCCGGGCCGGTGCCCTCGATCCGATACTCCGGCACACCCAGCCCGAGCGCCGCCGTCAACTCCTGGAGGCTGGTCTTCCAGTCCAGCGCGGCGCCCCGGCCGGCCGACTCCGCCATCAGCGGGTCGAAGAGCCGGTGGATGACGATCCCGGCGGTGTCCAGCCCGTACTGGAGGTAGATCGCGCCGAGCAGCGCCTCCAGGGTGTCGGCGAGGATGCTCGCCTTGTCCCGGCCGCCGGTGGTCTCCTCGCCCTTGCCGAGCAGCAGGTACGCGCCGAGGCCGTCCGGGCCCAGACCACGGGCCACGTCGGCGAGCGCCCGCATGTTGACGACGCTGGCGCGCAACTTGGCGAGCTGCCCCTCGGGCAGGTCCGGGTGGTTGTGGAAGAGAGCCGTGGTGATCACCACGCCGAGCACCGAGTCGCCGAGGAACTCCAGCCGCTCGTTGGTGGGCAGACCGCCGTTCTCGTACGCGTACGAGCGGTGGGTCAACGCCCGTTGCAGCAGCTCCGGTTCCAGGCTCACGCCGAACGCGGCTTCCAGGTGACCGACGGACGCCCGCCGCCGCTTGTCGTTGCTCATGTACGTACCTCGGTGTCGGTGGAGCGGTCGGTGTTCTCCGTCGCGACGTCGCCGTCGAGCAGGGCGGAGACCAGGTCGGTGGCGTGCCGCCGCCACAGGTGGGCGGCGAGGGCGATGCCGGAGGCGACATCGTCGGCGCGAGCGGAACCGTGGCAGACGACCACCGTTCCCGCCACGCCCAGCAGTGCGGCGGCGCGGGGGGCGCCACCCCCGACGGGCGGGCCGCCGGCCATGGCGTACGCGCCCTCGATGGCCTTGAGCAGCACGTTACCGGTGAAGCCGTCGGTGACCACGACATCGGCGCGCGCGCCGAGCGTCACGTCGTACCCCTCGACCAGGCCGACGTAGCGCGCGTCGCCGGGCAGCGGCTCGACGGCCAGCAGCGGGTCGGTGGCGCGGCGGACCCGGTCGCCCTTGCCCGCCTCGGTGCCGACCGAGAGCAGGCCGACCCGGGGAGCGGCGATCGAGTGCGCCACCTCGGCGTACGCGGCGCCGAGCACGGCGTGCCGGGCGAGGGTGGCGGGGCGGGGCTCCAGTGAGCCGCCGACGTCGAGCAGCACGACCGGCCCGGTGACCGCGGGCAGGGTGGCGACCAGGGCGGGTTGGCGGATCTCCGGCCAGCGGCCGAGCCCGAGCACGGCGGCGGTGACTGTCGCGCCGGTGGCGCCGGCCGAGACCAGGGCGTCGGCCGTCCCGTCGCGCACGGCGGTGACGGCGGCTCGCACGGTGCTCTCGGCGCGGGCGGCGCTGGGGTGGTCGGCCATGCCGACGACGGCACGGACCGGTCGCACGGTGATCCGGGACCGTTGGTCCGGATCGAGCGCGGCGATCAACTCGTCGGCGACCTCGGTCGGACCGACGAGCAGCAGGTGCAGGTCCGGGTCGGCGCGCACGGCCCGCAGAGCGCCGTCAACCACGACGGCGGGAGCATTGTCCCCGCCGAGGAGGTCAACGGCGATCCGCGCGGTGCCCGGCTCCACCGGGACGTCGACCGGGTTGGGCCGGCCGGCGTCGGAGGGAGCCGGGGCACCGGGCGAATGCCAGGGTGCGCGCGCCGCCCGACCTGGGGTCGGGGGCGTCACTCGGCGTCCAGGTCAGACCTCGATGACCTGGCGGCCGTTGTAGGTGCCGCAGACGGAGCAGGCGGCGTGCGGCAGCTTCGGGGACTTGCACTGCGGGCACGCGACGGTCGCGACCACGGTCGCCTTCCAGTTCGCCCGGCGGGACCGGGTGTTGCTGCGCGACATCTTGCGCTTGGGGACGGCCACGGTTCTTACTCCTCTGTACGGGTCAGTTGCGACAGGCCCGCCCAACGCGGGTCGATCTGCTGGTGACTGTGGTCGGCCGGCAGATCGTCCCAGTGCGTCCCGCATTCGGGGCACAGTCCTGGGCAGTCCTCCCGGCAGAGCGGGTTGGTCGGCAGCGTGAGCACCAACGCGTCCCGCAGCGCCGGCTCCAGGTCGATCAGATCGCCCTGCATCCGGCCCACCTCGTCCTCGTCGGTCGTGGCGTCCGTGGTGCTGTTCTCGTACGCGTACAGCTCCTGGATCGTCACGGCCATCGATTCGTTGATCTCGCGCAGGCAGCGCCCGCACTCGCCCCGGATGGGACCGGTGATGGTCCCGGTGACGAGCACGCCCTCGGACACCGACTGCAACCTCAGATCGAGGTCGAGGTCCGCGCCCTCCGGCACGCCGATCAACTCCACACCGAGGTCCGTCGGTGCCGGCACCACCCGCTGGACCTCACGCAACGCACCAGGGCGGCGCGGCAGGTCCCTCGTGTCGAGGACCAGCGGCGACCTGGGGTCGAGTGTCGATGGCGAATGCTTGGGCATAGTCAGACTCCGGCCGGTGAGAGGCCGACAAAAGAGGTTACCTGGGCGACCGCCGGACCGTCGAACCGGGGGCGACGCCCGCCCGCGAATGTCGGCTGGTGAGGTGCCGCTCAGAAGGGTAGCGGGCGTTCGGCCTCATCCCCACCGAAGGTGCCGATCTCCCGCAGCGCGTGCATCTTGTCGCGGCCACGCTCTATCGAGGCCAGGGCCCGGGTGAGGAACTGCTCGAAGTTGGCGAGCGCCGTGTCGACGTAGTCGTCGACCTCCTCCCGCAGGCGCTGCGCCTCGGCGCGGGCCTCGGCGATGATCCGCGCGCCCTCGTGCTCGGCCGACACGGTGATTTCGTTCACCGACACGAGGCGGGCGTGTTCCGCCTCACCCTCGCTGATGATCCGGTCCGCCTCGCGCTTGCCGGCGTCCATGATCTTGTCGCGCTCCTCGAGCAGCGCGGCGGCCCGGCGCAGGTCGGCGGGGAGTTCGGCGCGCATCTCGTCCAGGGCCGCGATCATCTCGCCCCGGTCGACCATGCAGTTGTTGCGCGACATCGGGACGGAGCGGGCCTGCTCCACCATGGCGATCAGTTCGTCGATGCGATCGAGCGGGTCCACCGGTACCTCACTCCTGTCGTTCGTCGGCCGACCTCCATGATGCGGGCTACGGCCGGTCCCCCGCTTGACCAATCATGTCGTGCCCGCCCCACACCTGCCCCATCCACCCCAACCCGGCGCGTCGCGCCGTCATCGCGCTCCGCGATGAAGGTCAACTCCCAAACCCCGTCGATCTTGCACTTTCCGCCTCGACAAATGCCGCAACTGACGCCATTCCAGCGACAGAACCTGCAAGATCGCGGGAGTGAAGGGGTGGGAGCGGGGTCAGGGGCGGGGGGTCAGCCGGGCCTGGAGGGCCTCACGGACCAGGTCGGGGACGTGGGCGGAGATGTCGCCACCCCACTTGGCCACGTCCTTGACGAGGCTGGAGGAGAGGAACGAGTAGAGCGGGTTGGTCGGCATGAACAACGTCTCGACGCCGGCCAGACCGATGTTCATCTGGGCCATCTGCAACTCGTAGTCGAAGTCGCTGACCGCCCGCAGACCCTTGATCAACACGCTCGCCTGCTGCGCCCGACAGAAGTCGACAAGCAGCCCACGGAACGACTCGACCCGTACGTTGCCGTACGAGGCGGTCACCTCCCGGAGCATGTCGATCCGCTCCTCGACGGTGAACAGGCCGCTCTTCGACTGGTTCACCAGCACGCCGACGATCACCTCATCGAACAGCCGGCTCGCGCGGCCGATGATGTCGAGGTGTCCGTTGGTGACCGGGTCGAACGAGCCGGGACACACCGCACGTCTCATGATCGGCGACCGTACCAAAGGGTGGTCTCGCCGTAACGGCGACTGCGCTGCGGGGTGATCCCCTCCACCCAGTCGAACTCCCTGGTCCGCCGGGACCGCTCCACCACCACAAGCGCATCGGGCACCAACCAGCCGCCCTCGACCAGGGTGGTCAGCAGCGCGGTGATCTCCGCGTCCGGCACCGCGTAGGGCGGGTCGGCGAAGACCACGTCGTAGCCGCCGCCGTCGGGGCCGGCGGCCAGCACCGTCGCCACCTTGCCGGTGACCAGCCGTACGGCCGCGCCGGCCCGCAGCGTCGTCACGTTCTCCCGGATCACCCGGGCCGCGCGCGGGTCGGACTCGACGAGCAACACGTGCCCGGCGCCCCGGGACAGTGCCTCCAGACCGACCGCGCCGGAGCCGGCGTACAGGTCGGCGAAACGCGCGCCGTCGAGGTCGACCTCGGACTCGACGGCGCTGAAGAGCGCCTCCCGGACCCGGTCGGAGGTGGGTCGGGTGCCGGCGCCGGGTGGCGCGGCGATCCGCCGGCCGCCGAGCGTCCCGGCGACGATCCGGGTCACCGTCTCCTCCTGCTCATGACCACGACGCTACGCGACCCGCCGGACCCGCCGACCGACACGGTCGGTACCGCCACGGGGAGGACGTGATCACTTCTCGTATATCAATGATCTCAAGTTCATAACATCAGTCTTAGCAAATCCTGAGCGCTGTATCACGCGCGGCTATCTCGCTAGGGTCTGCCGGGTGTCGGCGGCAACCCACCGGCCCACGGCTCGGGAGTGCGCCTCTCCGATCGGACGTGCAGCGACCGTCCACTGTCACTCCCGTGCCACCCCCCTGACGCTTCAGCACTCCAGGAGTACCCGTGATCCGTCCCAAGCTGTCGCTCCGGCGACCGCTGGCCATCCTGGGAGCCGCCCTCATCGGCCTCACCGGGGTCGTCGCGGTGGCCACCCCAGCCAGCGCCCACCACACCACGATCACCGCCAAGGCGGACTGCGACCGGCTCACCGGCGAGCGCGTGATCACGTGGAAGGTGGAGAACAGCGAAGCCAAGAAGGACGCGACGATCCAGAGGGTGACCGCTGACCCGGGCACCCCGGTGAACTCGCTGGTCGCGGGGGCGAAGGAGGCGAAGCCGCTGCAGGGGCTGATCATCCCCAGGGGCTCCTCCAAGCTGGCCGTCCAGCGCGTGCCCGGCAACACCACCAAGGCCCACCTCCAGGTGTACGCCGAGTGGATCAAGGAGGGGAAGGTCACGGCGCACCACACCGCCGACGGCGACATCAACCTCGCCTCCGACAAGTCGTGCGCGCCAGCCCCGAAGTGCGTCGAGGTCGACAAGGCCAAGTACAGCCACACCTTCGACGGTCCGAAGGGCACCGCCACCGTCAAGCTCGACGGTGACCTGCCGCTCTGCGGCGAGGGCAAGCAGTGGTTCACGCTGGTGTCGTACTTCGCGCCGCGGCCGCAGTTCGCCACCCCGCAGTACGTGTACGGGACGCCGGACAGCGACTTCATCGGCGGCACCCAGACCGAGATCAAGCTCAACGTGGAGATCCCGGACTGCCACACCCAGGTCGACCTGATCTGGGGCGGTGAGGACCAGGTCATCGACGAGCTGGTCGACGGCGGCAAGCGCTACGACAACAAGAAGCTCGGCTCGCCGGGCGCCCCGGGCAACCGGTCCAAGGGCCCGCAGGGCTGGTACAACGGCGGCAGCAAGAGCTGCACCACCCCGGCCTCCACCTTCGCGTCCAACTGCGACGGTTCGGTCGCCGTCTCGCTGAGCAACGACGGCAAGATCAGCAAGTACGCGGTCGAGTTCGAGGTCAAGGGCGAGAACGGCTTCACCAAGAAGGTCTCCGTCCCGGCCGGCAAGGCCGACACGAGCATCGTGGTGCCCGCCGCCGACGCCGGCAAGATCGAGGTTCTGGTCGACGGCAAGGTCATCGAGCACGGCACCTACTCGTGGGAGCGCCCCGAGGACTGCCCGCTGCCGGCCGTCACCACCAAGGCCGACTGCAAGGAGTTCGCCCTCACCGTGACCAACCCCGAGGGTGGTCTCCCGGTCAAGGCGACGTTCACCTACGGCGACAAGACCGAGACCCGTACGGTCGCGCCCGGCGCGTCGGAGACCGTGACCTTCAAGGCCGGCAAGGACAAGACGGCTGTCGTCGCCCTGCCCGACATGGACCTTGAGATGGAAGCCATCTACACGCCGGAGGGCAACTGCGGCGGTGGCGGCGCTGGCGGCGAGGAGCCGGGTCTTCCGGTCACCGGTGCGGCGGCGGGCGGCATCGCCGCCGGCGCGATCGCACTGCTGATCGCCGGCGCGGTGCTCTTCGTCATCGCCCGTCGGCGTCGGGTGACCTTCACCGCCTGACCTGACCTGCGCTGAAGCCCGAGGGCGCGTCGACCACCCGGTCGGCGCGCCCTCGGTCGTCGTGGCCCAGGTGTCCGCACGGATGCCTCTGCCTCTGGCGGGCCGAGTGGATCGGTGCCAGGCGCCCGACGACCGGCCCCGACGCCCGGCGTCAGGTGAAGGGCGACCGCGTCAGCCCTTCTCCAGGTACTCCGCGCGGTCCTCGTCGACCAGGGCCGCGACCGACGCGGCGAGGGCCGGGTTGCGGGTCAGCTCCGGGTCGTCCTCGATCAGGGTGATCGCCTCGGCGCGGGCGTCGCGGATCAGGTCGGCGTCGCGACGCAGGGACAGCAGGCGCAGGTGCGAGCGGTGCCCGGACTGGGTGGCGCCCAGGACGTCACCCTCGCGGCGCTGCTCCAGATCCAGTTCGGCAAGCTTGAAACCGTCGCTCGTGGACGCCACCGCGTCCAGCCGTTCCCGCGCCGACGATCCCTCGGCGGCCTCGCTGACCAGCAGGCACAGCCCCGCGGCGGACCCCCGGCCGACCCGGCCGCGCAGCTGGTGCAGTTGGGAGACACCGAACCGGTCCGCGTCCAGCACGATCATCACGGTGGCGTTGGGCACGTCCACGCCGACCTCGATCACGGTGGTCGCCACCAGCACGTCCAGGTCACCGGCCGCGAAGGACCGCATCACCGCGTCCTTCTCGTCGGCGGGCAGCCGGCCGTGCAGGACCCCGATCCGCAGCCGGTGCAGCGGCCCCTCGGCCAGCAGCGGGGCCACCTCGGTCACCGCCAGCGGAGGCCGCCGGCCGTTGTCGTCGACCGGCGGTGGCTCCTCGTCGCTGACCGGCCCCTCGCCGATCCGGGGGCACACCACGTACGCCTGGTGGCCGGCGGCCACCTCCTCGCGCAGCCGCCGCCACGCCCGGTCGAGGAAGGCGGGCTTCTCGGCGGCCGGCACCACGTGCGAGGCGATCGGCGATCGGCCCCGGGGCAGTTGGGAGAGGGTGGAGACCTCCAGGTCTCCGTAGACGGTCATCGCCACCGTGCGCGGGATCGGGGTGGCCGTCATCACCAGCGTGTGCGGTGGCTGGTCGGCCTTGGCCCGCAGCGCGTCGCGTTGCTCCACACCGAAGCGGTGCTGCTCGTCGACCACCACGAGGCCGAGGTCGGCGAAGTCGACGCCCTCGTACAGCAGGGCGTGGGTGCCGAGCACGATGCCGGCGGCCCCGCTGGCCACCTCGCCCAGCGCCCGACGGCGGGCCGCCGCGCCGAGCGAGCCGGTGACCAGCTCGACCCGGGTGGCGTGCTCGGCGGAATCCAGCTCACCGGCACGCCCGAGCGGCCCGAGCAGGTCGAGCATGCCCCGGTGGTGCTGCGCGGCAAGCACCTCGGTGGGCGCCAGCAGTGCCGCCTGCCCGCCCGCGTCCACCACCTGGAGCATCGCCCGCAGCGCCACCACCGTCTTGCCCGAGCCCACCTCACCCTGCAACAGGCGGTGCATCGGGTGCGGGGTGGCCAGGTCCGCGGCGATCTCCTCGCCCACGTCGCGCTGCCCGGCGGTCAGCTCGTACGGCAGCCGGGCGTCGAAGGCGTCCAGCAGCCCACCCGTACGCGGCGGGCGGGGCCGGGCCGGCCAGTCGGCGGCCCGGTGCTTGCGCTGCACCAGGGTCACCTGGACGGCGAACGCCTCGTCCCACTTGAGCCGCCGCCGCGCCCGGTGGAGCGCCTCCTTGGTCGACGGTCGGTGGATCTCGCGCAGGGCGGCGCCCAGGTCGACGAGGTTGCGGCTGGCCCGTACGCCGGCCGGCAGCGGATCCTCCGGCGGGGTGAACGTGTCCAGGACGACCCGTACGCAGCGGGCGATGACCCAGGTCGGCACGGCCGCGGCGGCCGGATACACGGGGATCAGCGCGCCCGCGAACTCCTCGATCTCGTCGTTGACGGCTGCCTCGCCGTCGCCGCCCTCGCCGAGCAGGACGTACTCCGGGCCGTTGAGCTGGCGTTTGCCCCGGAACTCGGTGACCTTGCCGGCGAACAGCCCCCACCGGCCCGGACGCAGCTCGCGTTCGCGCCAGGCCTGGTTGCCGAAGAACGTCAGCGTGAGCAGACCGCCCGAGCCGTCGCCGACGGTCACCTCCAGCAGGTTGCCCCGGCGCTGACGCATCGGTCGTACGGCGGTGCGCTGCACCTGGGCCAGCACGGTGACCTGCTCCCCCACGTCCAGGGAGCGGATGTCGGTGTGTTCGCCGCGCTCGTCGTACCGGCGCGGGAAGTGGTAGATCAGGTCACCGGCGGTGTGCAGGTCGAGGTGGGAGGCCAGGGCCTTGGCCGTCTTCTCCCCGACGAGCTTCTTCAGCGGCGTGTCCATGGTGGACGGCTCGCTCATTCGACCCCCACCAGCAGTGGATAGAACGGTTGGCCGCCCGGGTACGCGTGCACCTCGACGAACGGCCAGCGCCGCGCGACGTGCGCGCGGACGGCGTCGGTGAGCCCGGCCGGGGCGTCCGCCCCGGTCAGCAGGGTGACCAGTTCCCCGCCGCCGCCGAGCATCCGGTCGACGACGGCGGCGCAGATGTCGGCGAGGTCGGCGCCGATGAGGTGCACCTCCCCCTCGACCAGTGCCAGCACGTCGCCGGGGTGGCACGGGCCGGCGACTGTCAACGCCTCCCGGCTGGCGTGGCAGACCTCCGCGTAACGGCAGGCGCCGGCGGCCTCGGCCATGGCGATCACGTCGTCCTCGAAGCGGCGGGCGCCGTCGCGGACCGCGAGGGCGGCCAGGGCCTGCACGGGTGAGCGGGTCGGCACCACGCTCACCTTGATGCCGTACCGGTGTGCCTCGCGGGCCGCCGCACTCGCCACGGCCTCCGTGTCGGGGTCGTTGGGCAGCACCACCACCCTGGCGACGTTGGTGTTGCGCACCGCGTCCAGCAGCTCCCCGATCGACGGGTTGCCCGGTACCACCGTGGCGCCCTCGGCGGCGAACAGTTCGGCGATCCCGGAGCCGGTGGCGACCACCACGGCCGCCCGGCCGTGCGCCGCCGGGCCGGGCGACGGCTCCGGCTGGTCGGCGAAGCGGGTCACCGAGATCCGGTACGGACGGCCGGCGACGACACCCGCCTCGACCGCCGCGCCCACGTCGTTGACGTGCACGTGCACGTTCCAGGTGCCCTGCGGCTCACGCCCGTCGCCGACGACGACCAGGGAGTCGCCCAACGCGTCGAGCGTCCGGCGCATCTGGTCGACCGCCTCGGCCGTGGCGTCGAGCAGGAACTGGACCTCGTAGGCGTACTCCTCGGAACCGGTCTCGCGGGCGACGGTGGCCGCCGGCCGCGCGGTGCGGGGGGCCGGCGCCACCTGGGCGGCGCTCTCCCCCGTGAGCACCTCGACCAGCGCGTCGAGCAGCACGCACAGTCCCTTGCCGCCCGCGTCGACCACCCCCGCTCGGGCCAGGGCCGGCAACTGCTGCGGCGTCCGGGACAGCGCCTCGGCCGCCGCCCGCGCGGCGGCGCGGGCCACCCGGCACAGGTCGTCGGTGTCCGTGCGTTCGGCGGCCTCGGCGGCGGCGGCGACCACGGTGAGCAGGGTGCCCTCCACCGGCCGGCCGACCGCGGTGTACGCGGCGGTGGTCGCGGACCGCAGCGCGACGGCCAGCTCCCGGCCGCGCACCACCGGCACGGCGGCGACGGCGTCGGCGAAGCCGCGCAGGATCTGCGACAGGATCACCCCGGAGTTGCCCCGCGCGCCGAGCAGGGCGCCCTGGGCCATCAGCCGCGACGCGTGCCCGTGTGCGGTCGGCCCGCTGTCGGGCAGCGTGTCCAGGTCCATCGCGAGGGCCTGCTGGGCCGACGTGAGGGTGAGCACCAGGTTGGTGCCGGTGTCGCCGTCGGGCACCGGATAGACGTTGAGCTGGTCGATCTCGCTCTGGTGGCGTTTCAGCGCGGCCAACCCACCCACACACCAGCGGCGGACCGCTGCGGCGTCGAGGGTGTCCAGCACGGCAGAAGCCTACTGGCGCGGACTGACACCCGTCGGACTCGTCCGGCGTGTCCGCTGGACCGGGGCGGTTGGCCCGGTCGGCGGGTCATCGGGTAACCTGACCAGGTTGCCCGGGCAGCACCTGCCGGCGACCCCATGAACGTATCAATCCCAGGAGTATCCCGTGGCTAGCGTGTGCGACGTCTGTGGCAAGGGACCGGGCTTCGGCCACAACGTGTCCCACTCGCACCGGCGGACCAACCGCCGCTGGAACCCGAACATCCAGTCGGTGCGTACCCCGGCCGGTGGCGGCAACACCAAGAAGTTGCAGGTCTGCACCTCGTGCATCAAGGCCGGCAAGGTCACCCGCGCCTGACGCGCGGCACCGACCCCTTCGTTACGGCTCAGCCGGCGGACCGATGCGGTCCGCCGGCTTTTGTCGTGCGCGCCGAGGGGCGCCTCGCCGTCCGGTCCGCGCCCGGCCGTCCGGTTCCCCGGGCAGGTCAGAGGGTGCGGCCGAAGGAGACGCAGCCCTCGTGGTCCTTGTAGAAGCCGAAGTTCGGGATGCGCTCGTAGCCGGCGGCCGTGTACATGGCGATCGCCTCGGGCTGCTTGTCGCCGCACTCCAGGACCATCCGCTTGCGGCCCTGCTCACGCGCCGACCGTTCGACCGCCGCGAGGACGCCGCGGGCGACGCCGCGCCCCCGGGCCGCCGGGGCGGTGTACATCCGCTTCAGCTCGGCGGTGTCCGCGCCGTGGCTGCGCCAGCCACCGCAACCGACCGGTTCGCCGGCCAGGTAGGCGATGAGGAACGCGCCGGCCGGCGGCTCGAACTCGGTGGCTGCCACCGGGGTGTCGTCGCCGGTGCCGCCGTAGCGGGCACCGAGGTCGGCCAGCGCGTCACGGATCAACTGCTGCGCCACCGGTGCGTCGAACCGCACCAGCCGGATCTCGATCTCACTCACGGTGTCCAGGGTACGGCGGCCACCGGGCCTCACCGGAAGTGGTCCCAGCCGGTCGGACCGTCGTAGGACGCGCCGTCGACTGTCACGCCGGCACCGTCGGTCACCACGCCGATCGCCCGCCACTCCGGCGGCAACGCCACCGCCGGGGGGAAGGTCGCGGCCAGGGCGTGGTCGTCGCCACCGGCCAGGATCCAGGTGTACGGGTCGACGCCGAGGGCCTGCGCCGCGTCGGCCATCTGCCGGGGCACCTCGAACGCGTCCCGGCGGACGTCGATCGCCACCCGGCTGGCCGTCGACACGTGACCGAGGTCGGCGAGCAGGCCGTCCGACACGTCGATCATCGAGGTGGCGCCGAGGCGGGCTGCCTGCGGGCCGGCCTGGTACGGCACCAGTGGCCGCCGGTACGCCTCGACCAGCAGTCGGGGCGTCCGGAAACCGCGGGTGAGCACGGTCAGCCCGGCGGCCGCGTACCCGGTGCGCCCGGCCAGGGCGAGCACATCCCCGGGGCGGGCGCCCGAGCGCACCACCGGCGGGCGGCCGTCGAGGTCGCCCAGCGCGGTCACCGCGACGGTCAGGGTGGGGCTTGCCGACATGTCCCCGCCGACGACGCTCGCGCCGACCGTGCCCGCCTCCGCCGCGAGCCCGTCGGCCAGCTCCTCGGCCCAGCCCGTCGGCAGGTCCGCCGGCATGCAGAGGGCGACGAGCAGGGCGGTCGGGGTGGCGCCCATCGCCGCGATGTCGGCCAGGTTCGCCGCCGCCGCGCGGTGTCCGACGTCACGCCCCGACGACCAGTCACGCCGGAAGTGCCGCCCGTCGACCAGCACATCCGTGGAGGCCACAACCCGGGCGTCCGGCGCGGCCACCACCGCCGCGTCGTCCCCCGGACCGAGCAGGGTCGTGGGCCCGACCGGCAGCCGGGCGGTGATCCGCCCGATCAACCCGAACTCGCCGATACCGGCCACGCTGGCGCCACCGCCGACGTTCCGTCCGTTCTGCCCGGCACCGCCGCGCTCGCTCACCGCTGCTCCTTGACCACCGATAGGGATCGGACCTGCTCCGTAAGGTAGTTTCACCCTTCGGGCCGCCCCGCGGCGGCGACGGACGGAGGTCGAGTCGTGGTACAGGCGTACATCCTCATCCAGACCGAGGTCGGCCGGGCACGTGACGTGGCCGGTCTCATCGCGGACCTTGCCGGCGTGGTACGCGTCGACGCCGTCACCGGGCCGTACGACGTGGTCGTCCTCACCGAGGCCAACACCGTCGACGAGCTCGGCAAACTCATCGTCAGCAAGGTGCAGATGGTGCCCGGCATCACTCGCACCCTCACGTGTTCGGTGGTGCGGTTGTAAGTGGACGAGATGACGACCTCCTCCGCTGCTCTCGACGACGACGAGACGCGCGGCACGACCGGCGGGACGTCCGAGCCGGCTGACGGTATCCGCGAGTCCGGCGAGCCGGGCGCCGACGCGCCGAGCGGCCGGGACCGGACGATCCGTGGGGCCGCGCTGCTGGCCACGTTGATCGCGCTGCCGGTCACCCTGCTGGTCGCCCTGCTGGCCTTCTCGAAGCTCTCGCCGGACACTCCGGCCGCCGCGCCGAGCCCTTCGCCGAGCACCGCGCGGGTGCAGTCCACCGCACCCGTGGAGATGGCCGCCCCGGCGCTCGCCGACCGCCCGGCCACGGTCTGCCGCGCGCTGGTCTCCCAGCTGCCGCAGACCATCCGCGACCTGGCCCAGCGTCCGGTCACCGCGGGCCCGGAGCAGAACGCGGCGTACGGCGATCCGGCCCTGACCGTGGCCTGCGGTGGCGCCGCGCCGACCGTTCCGGCCACCGACGAGGTGTGGCGGGTGAACTCGGTCTGCTGGCACCCGGTCGAAGAGGCCGACGCGACGGTGCTCACCGCGGTCGACCGGGAGACACCTGTCACCCTGCGCATTCCCCGCTCGTACGAGCAGCCGTTGCAGTGGGCGGCACCGATCTCCAACACCATCGTGGCGACGGTGCCCTCGGGTGGCGCCGCCCCCGCCGGCTGCCGGGGCTGACCCGACCCGCGCCGCCTCAGCGAGGGCGGGCGGTCTCAGTGCAGGCCGACGCCGCGCCGCTGCGCGGTACGGATCAGGCGGTTGACCAGCTTCGGGTACTCCAGGCCGGAGGCCGCCCACATCCGCGGGAACATCGACGTCGGGGTGAACCCGGGCATCGTGTTGATCTCGTTGAGGTAGACGTCCAGCTCGGGGGTGACGAAGAAGTCGGCCCGCGCCAGACCGGCGCAGTCCAGTGCGGTGAACGCGCGCACCGCGTACTCCTGCACCTGGCGGGTCACCTTGTCCGGTAGGCCGGCCGGGATGTCGTACTCGCAGGAGTCGTCGAGGTACTTCGCCTCGAAGTCGTAGAAGTCGTGGTCGGCGACGACCCGCACCTCGGCCAGGACGGACGCCTCGGGGACGCCGCCGGCCTCGCCCTCCAGCACACCGCACTCGACCTCGCGGCCGACGATCGCCGCCTCGATGATGACCTTCGGGTCGAACTGCCGGGCGGTGGCGACCGCCGCGTCGAGCCGCGCCCAGTCGGTGACCCGGGTGATGCCGAACGACGAGCCGGCCCGCGACGGCTTCACGAACACCGGCAGGCCGAGCCGGTCCTTGTCCTGCTCGCTGAGCGTCATGCCGTTGCGCAGCACCGCGTACGTGCCGACCGGGATGCCCTCGGCGGCGCAGAGCTTCTTGGTGAACTCCTTGTCCATGGCGGCGGCGGAGGCGAACACGTTCGCGCCGACGTAGGGGATGCCGGCCATCTCCAGCATTCCCTGGATGGTGCCGTCCTCGCCGTACGCGCCGTGCAGCACCGGGAAGACCACGTCGACGTCGGCGAGGACCCGGGGGCCCTCGGTCGGGTCGAGCACCATCAGGCCGTTGCCGGTGGGGTCGGCGCGCAGCACGATGTCGTCGCCGGAGTCGGCGGTGATCTCCGGCAGTTGGCGGGCGTTGATCGCGAGCTGGGCGGGATCGCCGCTGGTCAGCACCCACTGGCCGGCCCGGGTGATGCCCACCGGCACCACCTCGAACTCGTCCGGGTCGAGGGCGCCGAACACGCTGCCGGCGCTGACGCAGGAGATGCCGTGCTCCGGGCTGCGGCCGCCGAAGACGATCGCCACGCGGGTCTTGCCTGGGGTGGTCACTCCGGTCACCTCTTCGTACGCGACTGCGGCTGGTCGTGCTCGCCGGTGGCGCTCACCCGGTTGACCTTACTGTGCGTGGCGGTAGGGCGAGGCGATACCCGGTGAGCCACGGCGGTGCGCGGCAATCGGTCAACAGAGGTTATACGGTGCGTGACGGGATGAAGGTGGTCGCATCGATCGGCGGCGCGGGCCGTTCAGTCCCGGGCGTGCCGGCGGCCGACCGCGATCACCTTGACGCGCTGCCGGCCGGCCCGGACCATGCCCAGCGCCATGAAGGCCCCGGCTATCCGGTCGGCGGCCTCCCGACTGTTGGCGCCGACCACCTGCCGGCGCCGCTCGGGGGCGGTCCGCTCGTTGCGTTCGAGGCCCTCGACGGGACGTACGTCGGTGAGCACCACCAGGAAGCGGGTCATCGCCGACCGCCAGGCTGCACGGCGGGGCGCTGCGGACCGTCACGCACGTCGTCTCCTTCCGGCGGGGTGGGATGGCTGCGGCACGCGGCGATCGGGCACGGGGGAGAAACCCGATCGCCGCGCGCCCCATCCCCTCCGGTCGCTCACCACCACCGTCGCCACGACAACCGGCGGTGAGGACGCGATGACAGATTGACACGTGGACAGCCGTGAATGCAACTCTCATCGACGTTCTCTCATGCAGACGTTCCCACGAATGTGTGCGACCATCGATGCATGGCCCCGAAGACCGCTCGCGCCCGCCGACTCGGCATCGCCCTGCGCCACCACCGGGAAGCCGCCGGACTGACGCTGGAGACCGCCGCGGATGAGATCAACAGCACCCGCAGCACCCTCTCCCGCTACGAGAACGCCCAGACACTCATCACCCCGGCCACCGTGCGCGCCCTGCTGACCTCGTACGGGGTGGGCGCCGAGGAGGTGGCCTCGGCGGTGCAGCTCGCCAAGGACGCCCGCAAACCGGGCTGGTGGGTGTCCTACTCGTACCTGCTGGATCCCCGCACCATCGACTTCATCGCGCTGGAGGCCGAGGCGACGGCCATCGCCAACTTCGAGCCCTCGGTGGTGCCCGGCCTGCTCCAGACCGCCGACTACATCCGAGGGGTGATGCGCGGCGGCCCCCACACTCTCGGCGACGACCTCGTCGAGCAACGGGTCAAGGTCCGCCTCGACCGTCAACAGCGGCTCACCGGCGACGACCCGCCGATCCTCGACGCGGTCATCGACGAGGGCGCGCTGCTCCGGCCGGTCGGCGACCAGTCGGTGATGGACGGTCAGCTACGCCACCTCGTCAAGATGGCCGAGCTGCCGAACATCACCGTCCAGGTGATCCCGCTGTCCGCCGGCTACCACCGCGGCACCCGGGGCTCGCTGCACATCCTGGAATTCGTCGACCCGGAGGATCCGATCATCGCCTCGGTGGAGACCGTCGCCGGGCAGATGATCCTCGACCGGGCCGGCGAGACGCGTACCTGCACCAAGATCATGGAGCATCTGCGCAGCGTGGCGCTCAGTCCGGCGGACAGCCGGGCGATGCTCCTGTCAGTCCTGAAGGGACGGTAGGACCGATGACACCGACGATCACAGCGGCGTTGGCCGTGGCGGCGTGGCGCAAGAGCAGCCGCAGCGGCGATCAGGGCGCCTGCGTGGAGGTGGCCGCGATCCCGCGGCTGGTGGCCGTCCGCGACTCCAAGGACCCCGCCGGTCCGGCCCTGCTGTTCCCGCCGGCCGCGTGGGCCGCCTTCACCCAGGCCCCACCCCGCAGCTGACCGACCGCCGACGCGACCGGCCAGGTCCCGGCGGGTCGCCCACCGGCGTGGCCGGCCAGGTCCCGGCGGGTCGCTCAGCGGCCCGCCGGGATGCGGTCCTGCTTCAGGCCACCAGCGGACGGGACTCCGGCACGTCGCGCAGCGCCTCCAGGGCGGCGATCGCCACTCCCCGGGCACCGGCCATGTCCCGATCCGGCACCAGGGCGAAGGTCGCCACGGCCGCCTGCTCCTCCCGGAGCACCGTGTGCTCGCGGACCGTCGCCAGGAACCAGTCGCGGAACTCCGGCGCCGCCTCCACCACGCCACCGCCGACGAAGTACGCGTGCGGGTCGGTGAAGTTGGCCGCCACGGTGAACAGCCGGCCCAACGCCATCGCCTGCTGAGCGAACAGGTCCCGCGCGAGGGCGTCGCCCCGTTCGCCGTACCCGCGTACCAGCTTCGCCGCCCGGGCCACCGGCTCGGCGGCGAGCGGATGGTCGGGGTGCCGGGTCAGCCAGTACGGCAGCAGGTTGCGCTCGATGCCGGTCAGCGAGGCGACGCTCTCCACGTCGCCGGTGAAGCCGCAGGCGCAGGTGGGCTCGGGCTGTCCCGGGCCGAGCAGGCCGTTCAGCGGGATGTGCACGTGCCCCAGCTCCCCGGCCATCCCGGCCGCGCCGGCGATCACCCGGCCGCTCTCGACCACCCCGCCGCCGAGGCCGGTGCCGACGATCGCGGCGACCGACGACCGGTTCATCGCCTCGGCGCCGAAGTACACGTGGTGGGCGTAGAGAGCCGCCGCGTTGCCGTCGTTGTGGTAGACGACCGGCAGGCCGAGCCGTCGCTCCAGCGCGCCCCGCACGTCGAAACCGCGCCAGGCCGGCTGGGAGAAGTTGGTCGAGCCGCGCGACGAGATGACGCCGTCGGCGCTGGCGGGGCCGGGCGTGTCCAGCCCCACCGCCCGGACGAGCTCGCGCGGCACCCCGGTCTGCGCCAACGCGCCGTCCAGCGCCCGGGCGAGAGCCTCGATCGCCGCCTCCGGCCCGTCCCGTACCTCGCTGGGGATCTCCAACAGCCCGTCCACCAGGAAGCGGCCGTCCACCGTCAGCACTGTGGCGTTGTTGCTGGTG
This sequence comes from Micromonospora sp. NPDC005298, assembly GCF_040607375.1. Classification (NCBI taxonomy): domain Bacteria; kingdom Bacillati; phylum Actinomycetota; class Actinomycetes; order Micromonosporales; family Micromonosporaceae; genus Micromonospora; species Micromonospora sp. NPDC005298. The sequence goes on along the minus strand of NZ_JBEXGP010000002.1, from coordinate 582,835 downwards.
CCGCCGTTGTCCAACCCGACGACCACCGGCACCCCTGCGCTGCCCACCGAAAACCGCCTCCCGCCGTCATGGGTGTGAGCCGAGGCTAGTGCCAACCCTCCTCCCCCGCCACGCCCACCGCTCCCGCGATCTTGCACCCACCGTCGCGACACAGGGTGTATCGCACCCATTTCGACGACCGAAACCGCAAGATCGCGGGTGGGGATCAGGGGCGCCGGGCGGTTACGGCGGTGGCGTCCAGGTCTTCGTCCTGGCGGACGCCCGGCTGCAGGCCGGCTGCGGCGAACGCCTCGCAGAGCGCGTCCACCTGGGTGACGCCCGCCTCGACCACCAGGTGCCCGCCGGGGGCCAGCCACTCGACCGCCTCGGCACCCACCCGGCGCAGCACCGAGAGCCCGTCCGGGCCGCCGTCGAGCGCCACCGGTGCCTCGTGCAGCCGCGCCTCCGGCGGCATCAGCGCCACCGCCTCGGTGGGCACGTACGGGGCGTTGGCGACCACCAGGTCCAGCCGACCGCGCCACCGTCGGGGCAGCGGCGCGAACAGGTCACCCTCGTACACCTCTGCCGCCAGCCCGACGAGGTTGCGACGGGCGCACGCCACGGCCGCCGGGTCGATGTCGGCGGCGGCCAGCCAGCGCGGCGCGAGCCGGTGCGCCAGCGCGACAGTGGTGGCCCCGGAACCGCAGCACAGGTCGACCACGGCCGGCGCCGCGCCGGTCAGCGCCGCCGCCGCCTCGACCAGCAGAGCGGTCCGGCCGCGCGGCACGAACACCCCCGGGTCGACGGCGATCCGCAGGCCGCAGAACTCCGCCCAGCCGAGCAGGTACTCCAACGGCTCGCCGGCCACCCGACGCTCGGTCAGCTCGGCCACCGTCGCCGGATCGTCGGCGGCGGCCAGCAGCAGGTCCGCCTCGTCCTCGGCGTACACGCAGCCGGCGGCGCGCAGCCGGCCCACGAGGGCGGACCTGTCGACGGGAGACGGCTCCACTCAGACCTCTCCGGCGGCGTCCAGCGCGGCGGCGATGTCGGCCACCAGGTCGGCGGTGTCCTCCACGCCGCAGGAGAGCCGGACGAAGCCGGGCGCGGTGTCGTCGCCCCACTGCGCCCGCCGGTCCGCCGTGGTGTGCAGGCCGCCGAACGAGGTGGCCGCGGCCACCAGCCGGGCGGCCTCGACGAACCGGCTCACCCGGTCGGCGTCGCCCAGGTCGAACGAGAGCACGCCGGGCATCCGGCGCATCTGCGTCGAGGCCACCGCGTACGCGGGGTCGTCGGGTCGGCCCGGCCAGCGCAGACCCGTCACGTCCGCGCGGCCGGCGAGCAGGTCGGCGAGCGCGGCGGCGTTCACGCTCTGCCGGGCCAGCCGCAGGTCGAGGGTGGCCAGCGACCGGTGCGCCAGCCAGGCGTCGAACGCGCCCGGCACCGACCCCGTGGTGGTACGCCAGAGCGTCACCGCCTCGACCAGCTCGGTGGACCGGCTCGCCAGGTAGCCGAGCAGCAGGTCGGAGTGCCCGGTGAGCGCCTTGGTGCCGGATGCGACCACCAGGTCGGCGCCGAGGTCCAGGGGACGCTGCCCGAGCGGGGTGGCGGTGGTGTTGTCCACCGCGAGCAGCGCGCCGGCGGCGTGCGCCCGCTCGGCCAGGGCCGCCACGTCGACCACGTCCAGACCCGGATTGGCGGGGGTCTCCACCAGCACCAGCCGGACGCCGTCGAGGGACGGGTACGGTCCGACGGTCGGCACGAAGACCACCCGTACGCCGATCGTCTCCAGCACGTCGGTGGCGAACGACCGGACCGGGAAGTAGCCGTCGCTGGGAAGCAGCACGGTGTCACCCGGGCGCAGCAGGGCGAGCAGCATGCCGGTGATGGCCGCCTGACCGCTGGAGAAGACCCGGCAGTCGCCGCCCTCCAGCTCGCCGACGGCCGCCTCCAGGAGGCGTCGGGTGGGGTTGTCGGGGCGACCGTAGCCGTTCGGTGAGGCGGCGGGGCCCTGCCACGGGTCGAGGTGGTACGGCGCGGCGAGGACCGGCCCCGGCAGGAACGGGTCCCCCGGAGCCGGCTCGGGCAGGCCGGCCCGTACGCAGCGGGTGCCGTCTCCCAGATCAGTCATCGGATCCTCATTCGTACGACTCGGGTTTGGCGGTCCGGCTCATCAGCGTGTCCACGGCCAGCCGAGGGTCCATCCCCTCGTGGCAGATCCGCTCGACCTGCTCGGTGATCGGCATCTCCACACCGTGGGCGCGGGCCAGGTCACGGATCGCCAGGCAGCTCTTCACACCCTCGGCGGTCTGCCGGGTGGCGGCCTGGGCCTGCTCCAGGGTCTCGCCCCGGCCCAGGTGCTCGCCGAAGGTGCGGTTACGGGCCAGCGGGGACGAGCAGGAGGCGACGAGGTCACCCATGCCGGCCAGGCCGGCGAAGGTGATCGGGTCGGCGCCCAGCGCCACGCCCAGGCGGGCCGTCTCGGCCAGCCCCCGGGTCATCAGCATGGCCCGGGTGTTGTCGCCGAACCCCATCGCGGTGGCGACGCCGTACGACAGGGCGATGACGTTCTTGACGGCCCCGCCCAGCTCGCAGCCGATCACGTCGTCGTTGGTGTAGGGGCGCAGGTAGGGCGTCCGGATCGACGACTGCACGAGCACCGTGCGGTGGCTGTTCGTCCCGGCCACGACCGTGGCGGCCGGTTGTTCGGCGGCGATCTCCGGGGCCAGGTTCGGGCCGGACACGACCACCACCCGGTCCGCGGCCACCCCGGCGGTCTCCACGATGACCTCGCTCATCCGCTTGGTGGTGCCGAGTTCGATGCCCTTCATCAGCGACACCAGGGTCGAGTCCGGATGCAGGTGCCCGGCCCACCCGGCGAGGTTGCCGCGCAGGGTCTGCGACGGTACGGCCAGCACCACCAGTTCGGCGCCGGTGATCGCCTCCTCGGCGTCGGCGGTGCCGGTGACCCGGGCCGGCAGCAGCAGGTCCGGCAGGTACTCAGGGTTGCGGCGCTCGGCGCGGATGCTCTCGGCCACCGGTGCGCGGCGGGCCCAGACGGTCACGTCCCGCCCGGCGTCGGCGAGGATCTTGGCGAAGGCGGTGCCCCAGGAGCCGGCGCCCAGGACCGCGACGTGGCCGCTCACGCGGCTTCGCCCTGCTCGTGACGGGCGGACGGTCGGACCGGCCGTTCCCACAGCGGTGGCGGGGTGCCGCCACGGATCTCGGCGAGCATGTCCCGCAAACGCAGCATGATGGCGTCCGTCATCTCCTCCAGGGTCGCCCGGGTCGGCGCGGCGTCCGCCCACCGGCCCAGGTCGACCGGTTCCCCGGCGACCACGGTCACCGGGATCCGGGGTCGCGGGTTGAACCGGCTGGTCCGCGGGTCGAAGATCCGCTCCGGCCCCCACATCACCACTGGCACCACGGGCGCGCCGGTGGCCAACGCCAGCCGGGCCGCGCCGGTCTTGGCCTTCATCGGCCACAGGTCCGGCTGCCGGGTCGTGGTGCCCTCCGGGTAGATCACCACGGCGCCGCCCTGGTCGAGCGCGGCGACCAGCTTGTCCAGCGAGCGGACGGCGTCCACGCTGCCGCGCTCGACCGGGATCTGCAGGCAGCGGTGCAGGATCCAGCCGACCACCGGCACCCGGAACACGCTCGCCTTGCCCAGGTACTGCGGCCAGCGCCCGGACTCGTAGATGAAGTGCGCGGAGACCAGCGGGTCGGCGTGCGAGATGTGGTTCGCCACGATGATCACGCCGCCGTCACGGCCGAGGTGCTCCTGACCACGCCAGGTACGCCGGGTCCAGACGATCATCACCGGCTTCACCAGCACCACGGCGAACCGTTGCCAGAACCCCAGCCTCCGCCGTGCCACTGTGCCTCCTCGTCGCGCCCGCCCCGCCGCGAACCCCGCCCGCGACACCCGCAGCGGAAATCATGCCTGCTCGCCCCCGGTACGGCCAGCGAGGGTCCCACCGTCCTGCTGGCAGGATTGCGGACGTGAGTCAGCCGAGGTGGGCCGTGGTGGTGCCGGTGAAGCGTCTGACCGCCGCCAAGAGCCGGCTGCGGGGCGCTCTGCCAGGCGTACCGCATGAGGAGCTGGCACTGGCGCTGGCGGCCGACACGCTCCGCGCGGTGCTGGCCTGCCCGGCGGTGGCCGAGGTCCGGGTGGTCTGCGACGACGCCCGGGTGGCGGCGGTGGCCCGCACGGCGGGCGCGCGGGTGCTGCCCGACGAGCCGGACGCCGGCCTGAACGCCGCGTTCCGGCACGGCGCGGCGGCCGGGACCGCCGGATGGGTGGCGGGGCTCACCGCCGACCTGCCGGCGCTGCGCCCGGCCGAGCTGGCCGCCGCGCTGCTCGCGGCGCAGGACCGGGACGGGGTACGCCGGTTCGTGCCGGACGCGCCGGGCGGCGGCACCGTGCTGCTGGCCGCGCCGCCCGGCGTCGCGCTGGACCCGCGCTTCGGGGTGGGCTCGGCGGCGGCGCACGCGGCGAGCGGCGCCCTGCCGCTGACCGGGGACTGGCCCAGTCTGCGCCGCGACGTGGACACCGCGGCGGACCTGGCCGCCGCCGCGCGGCTCGGGCTCGGGCCACGCACGGCCGCGCTGCTCGACGCCGGCTGCCCGGCCGCCTCCGCGAGCTGACCCACCGGTGTACGGTGCCAGCATGCAGGGCACGGTGGCCAGCTACGACGGGGCGACGCGCAGCGGCGTCCTGCTGCTCGACGACGGCACCGAGCTGCGCTTCCCGGCACGGGCCTTCGACGCCTCCGGCCTGCGGTTGCTGCGGCTCGGCCAGCGGGTGCGCATCGACACCGATCCCGACGGCGAGGTCGTCCGGGTGACATTGCCGACGATGATCTGAACCGGCGGGCCCAAGTTCATTTTGCGTTAACCCGAATCGGGTGATTATGAGCGGGTGAGCACCCCTCGCGAGCACCCGGCCATCCCTTCAGCCACCGACTCCCTCAACGGCGCCCCCACCCGTGGCGCCGACGGTCGTTTCCGTCCGTCCCGCGCCGAACGCGCCGGCGCCGCCCGGGCCGACACCCTCGGCGACGACCCCGGATCGGCCTCCTCCGGGCTGGACGAGGTCCTCGACCCCGCCGTCGGGCCCACCGAGACGGACGGCCCGGCGGCCGGCGGCGTCGTCCAGCCGGCCGGTGCCGCCGAGGAGGACGAGGCGCCGCCCGCCGCACCGCTGCCGGAGGACCGGTTCCTCAACCGGGAGCTCTCCTGGCTCGACTTCAACGCCCGCGTGCTCACGCTCGCCGAGGACCAGCGCACCCCCCTGCTGGAACGGGCCAAGTTCCTCGCCATCTTCGCCAGCAACCTCGACGAGTTCTACATGGTGCGGGTCGCCGGGCTGAAGCGGCGGCTCTCCGCCGGCCTGCCGGTCCGTGGCGGGGACCGGCTGCCCCTGCGCACCCAGTTGGAGCTGATCGCCGAGCGGACCGCCGAGCTGGTTGCCCGGCACGCCGCCTGTTTCGTCGACGACGTGCTGCCCAAGCTGGCCGGGGAGGGCATCCGCATCCTGCGCTGGGCCGAGCTGGGCGACCCGGAGCGGGAGCGGCTGCGTACGTACTTCCGGGAGCACATCTTCCCGGTGCTGACCCCGCTCGCGGTCGACCCGGCCCACCCGTTCCCGTACATCTCCGGGCGGTCGCTGAACCTGGCGGTGGCGGTCCGCGACCCGGACGGCGGCTCGGAGCTGTTCGCCCGGGTGAAGGTGCCGAACAACGTGCCCCGTTTCGTCCGGGTGGACCGGGACCAGCCGGGCGTACGGATGCTTCCGGTGGAGGACCTGATCTCGGTGCACCTGGGTCAGCTGTTCAGCGGCATGCAGGTCGTCGAGTGCCACCTGTTCCGGGTCACCCGTAACGCCGAGGTGGAGGTCGACGAGGACCGCGACGAGGACCTGCTCCAGGCCCTGGAGCGGGAGCTGGCCCGGCGCCGCTTCGGCCCGCCGGTCCGGTTGGAGGTCGCCGCGTCGATCTCCGACCACATGCTGGAGCTGCTCGTGCGTGAGCTGGACATGGACGACCAGGACGTGCTGCGGGTGCCCGGCCTGCTGGACCTCTCCGCGCTGTGGCAGGTGTACGGCGAGGCCGACCGACCCGATCTCAAGGACCCGCCGTTCGTGCCGGCCACCCATCCCCGGCTCGCCGAGGGCGAGGTGCCGCGCAGCGTCTTCGCCACCCTGCGCGACGGGGACATCCTCGTGCACCACCCGTACCACTCGTTCGCCACGAGCGTGCAGCGCTTCGTCGAGCAGGCCGCCGCCGACCCGAACGTGCTGGCCATCAAGCAGACCCTCTACCGCACCAGCGGCGACTCCCCGATCGTCGACGCGCTCGTCGACGCGGCCGCCGCCGGCAAGCAGGTGGTGGTGCTGGTGGAGGTGAAGGCCCGCTTCGACGAGGTGGCCAACATCGGTTGGGCGCGCACGCTGGAACGCGCCGGCTGCCACGTGGTGTACGGCCTGGTGGGGCTCAAGACGCACTGCAAGACCGCGCTCGTGGTCCGGCAGGAGGGCAACCAGATCCGCCGCTACTGCCACATCGGCACCGGCAACTACCATCCGAAGACCGCCCGGCTGTACGAGGACTTCGGCATGCTCACCGCCGACCCGGAGATCGGCGCCGACCTCACCGACCTGTTCAACGTGCTCACCGGCTACAGCCGGCAGACCGCGTACCGGCGGCTGCTGGTCGCGCCGCAGGGCATCCGCAGTGGCCTGATCGAGCGCATCGAGCGGGAGATCTCGCACGTCCGCCTCGGCATGCCCGGTCTGGTCCAGTTCAAGGTCAATTCGTTGGTCGACGAGGGAGTCACCGACGCGCTGTACCGGGCCTCCCAGGCCGGCGTGCACGTCGACCTGCTGATCCGGGGCATGTGCACGCTGCGCCCGGGGGTGCCGGGGCTGTCGGAGAACATCCGGGTCCGCTCCATCCTGGGCCGGTTCCTGGAGCACTCCCGGGTCTTCCGGTTCGGCAACAACGGCGAGGCCGAGTTCTGGATGGGCTCGGCGGACCTCATGCACCGCAACCTGGACCGCCGGGTGGAGGCGCTGGTACAGGTGAGCGACCCGGTCGCGCGGGCCGAGCTGGACCATGTGCTGACCGCCGCGATGGGCCCGGACGTGGACGCGTTCGAGCTGGCCGGCGACGGCACCTGGACCCGACGGGCCGGCGGCGACGAGGCGGCCGGGACGCATCTGCAGGAACTGTTGCTGCGCCGCGTCGGTGGCACGGCCGGCTGACCGATCGCGGCATAGGCTGAGCTGATGGTGGAGGAGGAGCAGAAGTACGAGGTGGACGACGCGTACGTGCTGCCGGACCTGTCCGCCGTGGCTCCGGCGGGTGGCCGGGTCCGGGCGCTGCCGCCGGTGACGCTCGTCGCCCGCTACCTCGACACGGTCGACCTGCGGCTGGCCCGGGCCGGTGCGTCGTTGCGGCACCGCAAGGGCGACGAGCTGCCCTGGACGGTGAAGCTGCCGACCGGCACTCCCGGTGTCCGGCACGAGATATCCCGCCCCGGCCCGAAGGGGCAACCGCCACCGGAGCTGGTGGAGCTGGTCACGGTCCTGCACCGGGGCGCGTCGCTGGCCCCGGTGACTGTCGTCCGCACCGTCCGGCACGCCCACGAGGTGTGCGACGAGGCCGGCACGGTGCTCGTCGAGGTGGTGGACGACCGGGTACGCGTGCTTGACGCCTCCGGCACCGCCACCGGCGCGTTCCGCGAGCTGGAGGTGGAACTCAAGGCCGGCGACCGGGAGCTGCTGGAGCGGGCCGGTTCGGTGCTGCGCGGGGCCGGGGCACGGGGCGGCTCGTTCACCCCGAAGCACGTACGCGCCCTGGGCGCCGCGGCGCAGGCCGACCCGGACCTGGTCGCGCCGGCCGGGCTGCCGACCGACCCGAGCGCCGGCGACGTGGTCACCGAGGCGGTCCGCAAGGAGGTACGCCGCCTGCTGACGCACGATCCGTTGGTACGGCTGCGCGCCCCCGCCGCCAGCGGCGACACCGCCGTGCACCAGATGCGGGTGGCCTGTCGGCGGCTGCGCAGCGACCTGCGCACCTTCCAACCGCTGGTCCGCAGGAGCTGGTCCCGCCCGCTGCGCGACGAGCTGCGCTGGCTCGCCGGGGTGCTCGGCGCGGCCCGGGACGCCGAGGTGCTGCGCGAACGGTTGCGGCGCGCCGCGAGCGCCGACCCGCTCAGCCCGCTGGACTCCGGTGCGGTGGACCGACTCGATGAGGCGCTCGTCGCGCGGCAGCGGGTGGCGCACGCCGCGATCGACGAGGCGCTGCGCTCCCCGCGTTACCTGGCCCTGGTCGACGCGCTGGTGCTCGCCGCACGCGCGCCCCGGCTCACCCGCCGGGCGGCCACACCGGCGGCGCGGGCGCTGCCCAAACTGGTGGCCCGGCCGTGGCGGCGGCTGACCGGCCCGGACGGCGTCGACGGGCTCGACCCGTCGTCGCCCGACGAGCGCTGGCACGCCGTCCGCAAGCAGGGCAAGCAGGCCCGGTACGCGGTCAACGCGGTCGCCCCGGCGGTCGACAGGGCCGCACGACGGCTGTCCCGCGCGCTGGCCGGCGTACAGGACGTGCTCGGCGAACACCAGGACGCCGCCGTCGCCGCGGACACGTGGCTGGAACTCGCCGCCGAGCGGCCGGCCGACCACGAGGTGGCGGTCACCGCCGGCCGGCTGGCCGAACGGGAACGGGAGTCGGTGCGCCAGATGCGGGCCCGCTTCCCCGCCGCGTGGCACCGGGCGACCCGACGGCGGCGGACCCGTTGGCTGCCGTGACGGGCATCCGCGCGGCCGGCGGGGTGGCCTGGCGCCCGTCCGAGGACGGCGTCCGGGTCTGCCTGGTGCACCGCCCGCGCTACGGCGACTGGACGCTGCCGAAGGGCAAACTGGAGCTGGGCGAGCACCCCATGGTCGCGGCGGTCCGTGAGGTGGCCGAGGAGGCCGACGTGCGGGGCGTACCGCAGGTGCGGCTGCCGTCGGTGCGCTACCGCAGTGAGGGTCAGGCCAAGCTTGTCGACTACTGGTCCATGCTGGCGGTCGCCGACGGCGGTTTCCAGCCGGGCACCGAGGTGGACGACATCCGGTGGCTGGCCGTGGACGAGGCGATCCGGCTGGTCAGCTATCCGCACGACGCCGAGGTGCTCAGCGCGTTCGCGGCGCTGCCGCCGGTGACCGCTACCGTCGCGCTGGTCCGCCACGCGCACGCCGGCAAGCGCGCCACCTGGACCGGCCCGGACACGGCCCGGCCCCTGGACGCGGAGGGCTGGGCCCAGGCGTCCGCCCTGGCCGACCTGATCGCCGTGGTCCGGCCGGGCCGGCTGGTGTCCGCGTCGCCGCGCCGCTGCGTACAGACCCTCGACCCGGTTGCCGCGCTGCTCGACCTGCCCATCGAGATCTGCGGCGACCTGGACGAGCCCCAGCCGGGCCAGCAGGGCGACGAACAGGTCCTCGCCACCGCCGCCCGGGTGCTGGAGTTGGCCCACGCCGGCGGGCAGGTGGCGGTGTGCAGCCAGGGCAAGGTGCTGCCGGGCGCGTTGGAGCGGCTGTCCGGGCGGACCGACGGGGACTTCACGACGCCCAAGGGCGGCGGGTGGCTGCTCGCCTTCACCGCGGACGGGCTGCTCGCCACCGACCGCCTGTAGCGCCCGTCAGCGGGGCGGCAGGGTGAGGGTGACCGCGACCGGCAGGTGGTCGCTGGCCGTGCCGCGCGGCGCGACAGGTGCGGACGCGTTCAGGCCGGGCGAGACGAAGACGTGGTCGATCTGCTGGCGCGGGTCGTCGGCGGGGCTGGTGGCAAGTGGTCGGGCGCTGCTCAACGCGTCCACCAGTCCGGCGGCCGTGAACTGCCCGAACGCCTCGTCGCCCGGCTCGGTGTTCAGGTCACCCGCCACCACCAGGGGACGGCCGGCCGCGTACGCCGTGGCGAAGTCGGCGACCGCGCGGGCCTGGACCACCGGCCCCTCGTCGGGCGGCGGTTGCAGGTGGGTGCTGACCACGGCGGTGCGCACGTCGTCGCCGAGGTCCAGGGTGACGGCGAGGGCCTGCGCCCCGGTGGGCGCGCCGACGGCCGGCAGCGGCAGGGTCCGCGGGTCGGTCACCGGCCACCGGCTGAGCACCGCGTCGCCCCAGACGGGGTCGGCGGCCGGCCCGAAGACGTACGGCATGCCCAGCCGGTCGGACAGCAGGTCCAGGGTGTCGTGGCCGCCGTTGAGCAGCCACGCCCGGTCCACCTCGCTGAGCAGCACGACGTCGGGCCGCTGCCGCTCGACGGCGCCGGCGAGCCCGTCCAGGTCGAACCGGCCGTCCAGCCCGAAGCCCATCCGGATGTTGTACGCCACGACTGTCAGTCGTTGCGGCGGGCCGTCCCGGTTGCTGGCGACCGGCAGTTCGTCGGCGAGGACCGGGGCCAGCAGGGCCAGCGCGGTGACCACGGCGGTGGCGCGCAGCGCCGGGAACGGTCCGGTGGTCCGGGGTGCGGCGGGACGGGCGGCGAACGCCACCACGGCGACCAGCGCGGCGACCAGCACCGGCACCGCCGCGTTGGGGTAGCCGAGGTCGTAGGCGGAGTAGTAGCCGACCGCGCCGAGTGCGAAGACGAGCATCCCGGCGGCTGCCGCGTACCCGCGACGGGCCGCCGCGCGCGCGTCGTCGACGGTGCCGGTGTCCGTGGTGGCGTCGTCGCCGGCGTCGTCGGCCAGGGCGAGGCAGGCGCCGAGTCCGGCGGCGGCGAGCCCGATGGCCACGAGGAGCAGGCCGCCCCGGTCGAGGGCGAAGAGCACCGCGCCGGCCAGCAACGCCGCCGGTCCCAGCGCCCGCACCCACCGGCGCGGTGGCGCGGTCAGCGCCGCGAGGAGGAACACGGCGACCGCGACCGGCACTGGCGCCATCCCGACCAGCGGAGAACGGGCCACCCCGTCCCCACCGGCCAGGTACGACATCCCGGTCTCAGCCAGCGCCGGCGTCAGGGCCACCATTCCGGCCAGCAGCACCGCCGGCCCGGCCAACAACCACGCCCGCCCCCCGGTGGAGCCGGCCGGCGGCGCCGGCCGCGTCGTACCGAGCAGGAACAGCGCCACCGCCACCGCGCTGAGCAGCCACGCCCACCAGTCGCCCCGCCAGACGAGGTCGTACGTGTCCAGCACGGCGTGGACGGCCGCGTTGACCGCCAGGCCCAGCGCCAGGCCGGGCACCGGCCGGTCGGTGCCGGCGGCGACGCCGACAAGCCACACCAGCCCGGCGAGCAGACCGGCGGTGGCCAGCCAGAGCTGTGGACGCCCACCGGGGGTGGCGGTGAGCGCGAGGCGGGCACCGGCAAGCACGACGGCCGCGGCCACGGTGACCGGGCGGGCGCCCAGCCGGCGGACCACCGCCGGCGCGGCCAGTGCCAGAACGAACCAGCCGAGGGCGAAGGCGCCCATCAGCTCGGCCGGGGTCGACGCGGCCTGGCCGAAGATGGTGATGATGCCGGGCAGCCACACCCGCAGCACGTCGATGAGCAGGAGGACGCCAAGCGCGAGCGTCGCGGTGGCGAGTTGGCGGTAGCGCACCGGCGCCCCATTTCCCGTCGGCGGGCCGGCGGAGGGGGGCCGGCACGGCGATTCTGCGCGTACCCGGCGGTCCGGTCAACGGCCCGCGTACGCCGAAAGGGCGCCCACCACACGGGTGGACGCCCTGTCGGCAGGGTCGGTCAGCGCTTGCTGGCCGCCTTCTTGGCCGGAGCCTTCTTCGCGGGCGCCTTCTTCGCCGCCGCGCTCTTGCTGGCCGCCGCGGTGGTCTTCTTCGCCGCGGTGGACTTGGTCGCCGCGGTGGTCTTCTTCGCCGCCGCGGTGGTCTTCTTGCTGGCGGCCGTCTTGGTCGCCGTGGTGCTCTTGCTCGCCTTGGCCGGGGCGGTCTTCTTGCTGGCGGCCGTCTTGGTCGCCGTGGCGGTCTTGCTCGCCTTGGCCGGGGCGGTCTTCTTGCTGGCCGCCTTGGCGGCGGTGGCCTTGGTGCCCGTCGCCTTCGCGCCGGCGGTCTTCGCCGTCGTCGCGGCAGCGGTCTTCTTCACCGCCGCCGTGGCCTTCGGCACCTTGCCGCTGGCCACCATCTCCTTGAACCCGGCGCCGGGGCGGAAGGTCGGCACGGATGTCTTCTTGACCTTCACCGCCTCGCCGGTACGCGGGTTGCGCGCTGTTCGCGCGCCACGCACACGCTTTTCGAATGCTCCGAATCCGGTGATCGCCACCTTCTCGCCCTTGGTGACCGCCGCCTGGACCTCGGTGAGGACCGCGTCGAGCGCGGCCGTCGCCATCTTCCGGTCCCCCAGGCGAACGGCGAGCGCCTCGATGAGCTCGGCCTTGTTCACGACTTCCTCCCGATTGTGCAACTGACTCGACGCGAGCCATTCTGCGCGCACGGTATGCCCTGTGCTGCCGGGACACAAACATTCGGTGGAAAAAAGCCCTTGTGTCGTAACGGATTCGCCCCCACCGGTTGGACCGGTGGGGGCGGAATCGGCTGTGCGGAGGGACGTACGGCTATGCCACCGAGGGCAGGAACGGCAGTCGACGCGCCTCGTACGAGTCGATGTCGGCGACGTTGCGGAGGGTGAGTCCAATGTCGTCCAGGCCCTCCAGCAGGCGCCAGCGGCTGAAGTCGTCAAGCGGGAACGACCAGTTCGCGTCGCCCGCGCGGAGCTGACGGGCGGTCAGGTCGACGGTCACCGGGGTCGTCGGGTCGGCCTCGACAAGGTCCCACAATTCTTCGACGGCTTTCAATTCCAACTCGACCGGCAGCAGCCCCTCCTTGAGGGCGTTGCCACGGAAGATGTCGCCGAAGCGGGGGGCCACGACGGCGCGGAAGCCCCAGTCCCGCAGCGCCCAGACGGCGTGCTCCCGAGAGGATCCGGTGCCGAACTCCGGCCCGGCGATGAGGATCGACGCCCCGGAATAGGATTCATCGTTGAGCACGAATGCCGGGTCTTCCCGCCACGCGTTGAACAGCCCGTCAGCGAAACCGGTCCGGGTCACCCGCTTGAGGTACACGGCGGGGATGATCTGGTCGGTGTCCACGTTGGATCTCCGCAGCGGCACGGCGGTGCCGGTGTGGGTGGTGAACTTGTCCATCTCGTCGGTCCCTTCTTACAGGTCGGCGGGGGCGGCCAGCCGACCGACCACGGCGGTGGCGGCGGCGACCGGCGGGGAGACCAGGTGGGTACGTCCGCCCCGGCCCTGCCGGCCCTCGAAGTTGCGGTTGGAGGTGGACGCGGAACGCTCGCCGGGCTTGAGCGTGTCGGGGTTCATGCCCAGGCACATCGAGCAGCCGGCGAACCGCCACTCGGCACCGGCGTCGGCGAAGACCTTGTCCAGCCCCTCGGCCTCGGCTGCCTCGCGTACGGCGGCGGAGCCGGGCACCACGAGCATCCGGACGCCGTCGGCGACCCGGTGGCCGCGCAGCACGTCGGCGGCGGCCCGCAGGTCCTCCAGTCGCCCGTTGGTGCAGGAGCCCACGAAGACCACGTCGATCGGCAGCTCCCGCAGCGGCGTGCCGGGGCGCAGGTCCATGTACTCGAGCGCCCTGCGGGCCGCCGTGCGCTCCGAGTCGGTGGTGAACTCCTCCGGGTCCGGCACCGGTGCGCTCAGCGGCGCGCCCTGCCCGGGGTTGGTGCCCCAGGTGACGAACGGCGTGATCCGGCTGGCGTCGAGGGTCACCTCGGCGTCGAAGCGCGCGCCCTCGTCGGTGGGCAGCGTCCGCCACCACGCCAGCGCCGCGTCCCAGTCCGCGCCCTGCGGCGCGTTCGGTCGACCCTTGAGGTACGCGAAGGTGGTCTCGTCCGGCGCGATCATGCCGGCCTTGGCGCCCCACTCGATGGACATGTTGGCGATGGTCATCCGCCCCTCCATGGAGAGGGCCTGGATCGCCTCGCCGCGGTACTCGACGATGTGTCCGCGACCGCCGCCGGTGCCGACCTGGGTGATCAGCGCGAGCACCAGGTCCTTGGCGGTGACGCCGGGAGCGAGGCGGCCGGTGACGTTCACGGCCATCGTCTTCGGCCGGCTCTGCGGCAGCGTCTGGGTGGCCAGGACGTGCTCCACCTCGCTGGTGCCGATGCCGAAGGCGAGCGCGCCGAACGCGCCGTGGGTGGCGGTGTGCGAGTCGCCGCAGACGATCGTCATGCCGGGCTGGGTGAGCCCGAGCTGCGGGCCGATGACGTGCACGATGCCCTGGTTGTCGTCGCCGAGCGGGTGCAGTCGCACACCGAACTCGGCGCAGTTGCGGCGCAGCGTCTCGATCTGCGTGCGCGACGTGGGGTCCGCGATGGTGAGCAGGTCACCACGGCGGGACCGGAACGCCGGATCGGCGTACCCGGTCGGGGTGTTGTGGTCCTCGGTCGCGAGCGTCAGGTCGGTACGACGCACCCGGCGCCCGGCGAGCCGGAGCCCGTCGAACGCCTGGGGGCTGGTCACCTCGTGCAGCAGGTGCAGGTCGATGAAGAGCAGGTCCGGCTCACCGGCGGCGGACCGTACGACGTGCGCGTCCCAGACCTTCTCGGCCAGGGTCCTCGGCTCAGGAGTGACTCCCACCATCTGGACATCCTAAATTCTGGGAGGTAAGTTTCGGCTTGTGGGACACAGTATGAGCGGTGTCGGCGTTCTCGACAAGGCGGTGGTCATCCTGGCCGCCTGTGTCGACGGCGCCAGCCTGGCCGAACTCGTTGACCGTACGAAGCTGCCCCGGGCCACCGCGCACCGGCTGGCACAGGCACTGGAGATCCACCGGATGCTGGTCCGGGACACCCAGGGCCGCTGGCGTCCCGGCCCCCGGCTCGGCGAGCTGGCCAACGCCGCACCGGACGTCCTGCTGACCGCCGCCGAGCCGCTGCTCGCCGCGCTGCGGGACGCCACCGGGGAGAGCGCCCAGCTGTATCTGCGCCGCGCCGACGAGCGGATCTGCGTGGCGGCGGCGGAACGCGCCAGCGGCCTGCGGGACACCGTTCCGGTGGGTTCGGTGCTGCCGATGACGGCCGGCTCGGCGGCCCAGATCCTGCTCGCCTGGGAACCGCCGGAGGCGGTCATGCCCCTGCTGCCGCGCAGCAAGTTCACCGGCCGCACACTGGCCGAGGTACGCCGCCGGGGCTGGGCCCAGAGCGTCGCCGAACGCGAGGCCGGTGTGGCGAGCGTCTCCGCCCCGATCCGCGACCGCACCGGCAGGGTCATCGCCTCGGTCAGCATCTCCGGCCCCATCGAGCGCCTCGGCCGCCGTCCCGGGGAACGCCACGCCATGGCCGTGGTCCGGGCCGGCCAACGCCTCTCCGGCCTCTGACCCCCCGGTGATCAAGAGGTTCGCGTCACGACACGCCGGAAGCGGTGACGCAGAGCTCTTGATCACCGACGCAAAAGGGGTGGGTACGGAAAAGGCTCACCTCGCTGCGCGAGGTGAGCCTTTTGGTTGTAGCCCCGACCGGATTCGAACCGGCGCTACCGCCTTGAGAGGGCGGCGTCCTGGGCCGCTAGACGACGGGGCCAGAACTTCATCCGTTCACCGCCCTCGCGGGCGGTGCGGCAGTAGTCTAGCGGCACCACCATCGGGTGCGAGCACGGGGTGCGGGCCCGCCGGCGCGGCCGGCCACGGACACGAAACAGCCCGCCTCACCAGGTGAGACGGGCTGTACACGATGTAGCCCCGACCGGATTCGAACCGGCGCTACCGCCTTGAGAGGGCGGCGTCCTGGGCCGCTAGACGACGGGGCCAGAACCACTTCCGCTCCCCCACCCTCGCGGGCGGAGGAGCTGCACTCTACCAGAGGCCACCCTCCGCCCCCGAAAGGGCGGAGGGAACTCCGTCAGAATCCAGCGTCCGGAATTCTCGCGAATTCCAGCTGCGCTGGGGTACCAGGACTCGAACCTAGACTAACTGAACCAGAATCAGTCGGGCTGCCAATTACCCCATACCCCATTGGCCCCTTGCGGCGCCGGGAGTGAACTTTACCCTCCCGGTGCCGGCAGGCCAAATCCGATCCCCCCGAACCACCCGTGAGCTGCGGAAACAGGGGCATCCGGCGGATCAGGCGACGGGGACCACCGGGTTGCTGAGCTCGCCGATGCCCTCGATCCGCACGGTGACGGTATCCCCCTCAAGGAGGGGGCTAACCCCCGCCGGCGTACCGGTGAGCACCACGTCGCCGGGCAGCAGCGTCATCACGTGCGAGATGTACGACACCAGGCCCGGAACGTCGAACACCATGTCCTTCGTCCGGCCAAGCTGGCGTACCTCCATCTCGTCGGGATTACGGCCCACCTCGCACCGGATCTCCAGGTCGGAGACGTCCAGCCCGGTGGTGATCCACGGGCCGATCGGGCAGAACGAGTCGAAGCCCTTGGCCCGGGTCCACTGCCCGTCCGAGCGCTGGAGGTCCCGGGCGGTCACGTCGTTGGCGCAGGTGTAGCCGAAGATGGCGCGTTCGGCGGCGGCCCGGTCGGCCCGGCGCGCGCCCGGCGCACCGATCACCACCGCCAGTTCCGCCTCGTGCTCGACCTGCTTGGAGAAGATCGGCAGC
The DNA here is from genome assembly GCF_040607375.1 of Micromonospora sp. NPDC005298. NCBI lineage: Bacteria > Bacillati > Actinomycetota > Actinomycetes > Micromonosporales > Micromonosporaceae > Micromonospora > Micromonospora sp. NPDC005298. The sequence continues at coordinate 566,294 of NZ_JBEXGP010000002.1, read as the reverse complement.
CGGATGGCGTCCCGGGGGCCGATCACCGAGGTGGACGGCTTGAGGAAGAGCAACGGCTCCTTGGGTACGTCGTTGCCGAGTTCGGCGGCGTGGTCAGCGTAGTTGCGACCCACGCAGACCACCTTGCTGGGCAGGATCGGCGAGAGGAGTCGGACGTCGGAGAGGGCCCAGCGGGCCCCGCTGAAGGAGAGCGTGCCGAACGGGTGACCCTCGATCTCGGCGATGGTCAGGCCCTGCGGCCCGGCCTCCGGCTCGCCTTCGACGGCCCCGAACGACATTCCCTTGGCATGAGCGAAACGAGCGATACGCACCCGGCCAATCTAGCGCCGCCGACCCCGCCACCGGCCAGGACGGGCCGGCGGGTGTGCGCAAGCCGTCACCGCGCGGCACCTTATCGGAGCAGGAGGTGAGCGGGGCGGTCTTCCCGACTTCGTACCCGCACGGAGGTGCCACGCCCCTAGCGTCGGCTCCGGAGGTTCGTTCGTATGCCTGCATCGACACGACACCACAGAGCCCTCGCAGTGTTCGTGCACTGCCTCGGCATCCTCGCCGCCGTGCCGGCGCTGCCCTCGGCGGCGCCGCAGGAGGCGACGGCCGCGCCCCGGCCACCGGCGGCCACGCCACGGCCCTCGGCGGCGGCGCCACGACCGCCGGCCGGTACGCCACCGCCCGTGGGGGTCGCACCCCGCGCGACGGCGGCCACCGGGCCGACGGCGGCGGTGCCGCCCCTGCCAGCTGCACCGTCACCGGTGGCGGTGCTCGCCGGGGTGAGCGCGGAGCCCACCCCGCCCTCGGCGCCGCCGGCGGTGGCGCCGCCCTCGCCGACGCCGGCGGCGAGGCTTCCGCAACCGGTCACCGTGGCGATGGCACCGGAGAGCAGTCCAGCGCCGCGCTACCGGATCCACGTCCGCAACGTGGGCAGCTCGCCCATCGAGACGACGGTGCGTCAGGAGCTGCCGCCCGACGCCTCGGCCACCGCGATCACCGCAGGTGGCCGGTCCACCGGCGTCGGGGGTTCCACGAACGAGGTGACCTGGCGGTTGCGGCTGCCCGCGCACAGCACCACGACCCTGGGCACCGCGCTGGCCGCCACCGCCCCCGGCCAGACGCTCACCGCGCCGGCCTGCGCTTTCACCAGCGACGGCAGCCGCCCGTACGACTGCGCCACCGCCACCTGGCAGGGCGCGGCGACACCGGCCGAGGTGACCGAGGCCCCGGCCTGGCGGCGGTACCCGGTGCTGCTGGCCGGACTGGCCGTCCTGCTGCTGCTCGTCGTGGGCGGGATCTGGCTGTGGCGGCGGCGAGGACGGGGGCGGCGCAGGCTGACGGCCGCCGCGCTGGCCAGCGCCCCGGGACCGGACGACGGGCGCGGCACGATCTACCCGCGCCCGGCCGCCCCGAGCGCGACGAGGCGCCGGCGTACCCCGCCGGTCTGGGTGCTGGTCGGTACGGCCGTGGTGGTGCTTGCCGCCGTGGTCGGCACGGCGGGCTGGACGGCGACCCGGCGGGTGGCGGCGATCGACACCCAGAAGCAGCCGACCAGCGGCGCGTGGCGGGGCACGGGGGTCTCCGGGCCGATGGGTGTGCCGCTGCGGGAGTCGGCCTTCGAGTTCACCGTCTACCGGATGTCCTGCGCGGCGCCCGGCACCACCGACGGCGGCGGCGCGGCTCCGGCCGACGGGCGGCGCTGCCAGGCCACGGTGGGCGTGCGCAACCTCACCGGCGACCAGCAGCCCTGGCACGGCCAGTTGCAACGCGCCTACCTGCCGGGCGGTCGCTGGGTCGGCATCGACGAATCGGCCACCCGGGCGGCGAACCTGGGTCGGGACGTCTTCGCCGATCCGATGGCCGCCGGCAGCAGGGTCGTGCTGCCGTTGGTCTTCACCGTCGACGGGCGGGAGCCGCCCCGGCAGCTGGAGCTGCGCAGCGGGGTGTTCTCCGCGGGCGTGCGGGTGGACCTGCCCTGACCGGTGGGCGGGCGGCGGTCGTACTCTGGGGTCCGTGACCGCCGCCCTCGCCCCCGCCGTGCTCGACGTGGCGGCCTGGCAGGCCCGCCGCCGGGCCCACGAGCAGCGGGCCGACGTGTGGCTGACCCCGCACCTGGCCCGCCGCCGGCGCGGCGAGCGGCATCCGGTCGCCGACTTCCTGTTCACCTACTACTCGCACCGCCCGGCCCAGCTGCGTCGCTGGCACCCGGGCGCGGGCGTCGAGCTGCGGGGCGCCGACCCGGCCGAGTTCGGCCGGGACTACCGCGGCACCGCCGCCGGGGTCACCCTCGACACCGAGGGGGTACGCGCGCGGCGCGGCGAGTCGATCGCCTGGATCCGCTCGTTGCTGACGGCCACCGCGGGGCGGGCGCCGCACTTCGGCTGCTTCGGGATGCACGAGTGGGCGATGGTCTACCGGCAGACCCGCGAGGAGTTGCGGCACAACGCGTGGCCGTTGCGGCTCACCCCGGAGGGCACCGCCACCATCGTCGAGGAGCGGGGCGTACGGTGCAGCCACTTCGACGCGTACCGCTTCTTCACCCCGCCGGCCCGGCCGTTGAACGTGCTCACCCCGACCCGGGAGACGCAGCACGCGCATGAGCAGCCGGGCTGCCTGCACGCCAACATGGATCTGTACAAGTGGGCGTACAAGATGTCGCCGCTGGTGCCGTCCGAGCTGGTCGCGGACTGCTTCGAGCTGGCCCGGGACGTCCGCACGCTCGACATGCGGGCCAGCCCGTACGACCTGGCGGCGCTCGGTTACCCGCCGGTGCGGGTGGAGACCCCTGAGGGTCGGGCCGAGTACGCGGTCGCGCAGCGCGGGTTCGCCGAGCGGGCCGCCGTGCTGCGGGACCGGCTGCTCGCCGCCATACCGGCCTGACCGGCGGGGGCGCCGGTCAGCCGGTCGGGCGGGTCCGCAGACCGTTGAGGAGCAGCGCGACCACCGCTTCCAGGTCGTCGTCGAGGCCGGGCTCGGTCCACTCGGTGCGGTGTGACGGGTGGTGGAAACGGGCGGTGGCCTGGAGCAGCGCCCGCCCGGCCACCGCCGCGTCGGGCACGCTGAAGTCGCCGGCCGCCACCCCGTCCGCGACGATCATGCTGAGCTGACCGGCGAGCACCTCGAGGTGGTTGGCGACGGCACCCTCGGAGAGGGTGGCGAGCTGGTGGAAGTTGTCGAACAGCTCCGGGTCCTCCCGGGCCATCCGGCGTTTGGTGCCGCTCAGCTCGGCCAGCCACCGGCGCAGGCGCTTCGGTGCCGGCTCGGTGGTGGTGGCCACCTCGATCAGCGGGGTGGAGACCCGGGCCAGCCAACGTTCGGCGACCGCCTCGCGCAGCGCGGCCTTGCTGGCGAAGTGCCGGTAGACGCTGCCGTGGCTGACGCCGAGCGCGCGGGCGACGTCCAGGACGGTGGCCTTGGCCGGCCCGTACCGGCGCAGCACCTCCTCGGCGGTGTCGAGGATGCGGTCGGCGGTCAGGGCGGTGGCGTCGCTCATCCCTTCAGCCTCCCTGACCTCGTTGGCCGGCCGTGGCGCGACCCCCTTGCGACGGTCGCGCCAGGGCCGGGTGCTCATGCGCGCTCGCTGTCCAGCATGGCCATCTGCGCCTCGTCGTACCGGCTGCCGGCGACCGCGTCGGCGGGGACGGCGGCTTCGATGGCGGCCAGGTCCGCCTCGGTCAGGGTGACCGTCGCGGCGCCCAGCGCCTCGGTGAGCCGCTCCCGGCGGCGGGCGCCGATCAGCGGCACGATGTTCTCGCCGCGGGCCAGCACCCACGCGATGGCGATCTGCGCCACGGTGACGCCTCGCGCCTCGGCGATGACGCGCAACGCGTCGACCAGGGCGAGGTTGCGGTCCAGGTTCGCGCCGGCGAACCGGGGCAGGTGGCTGCGGAAGTCGGTGCCGGTCGTCTGCCGTCCGGCCGTCCAGTGGCCGCTGATCAGTCCACGGGACAGCACCCCGTACGCGGTGATCCCCACGCCCAGCTCACGGGCCGTCGGCAGGATCTGGGCCTCCGGGTCGCGGGAGATCAGCGAGTATTCGAGCTGGAGGTCGGTGATCGGGTGTACGGCGTGCGCCCGGCGCAGCGTCTCCGCGCTGACCTCGGACAGGCCGATGTGCCGGATGTGGCCGGCCTTGACCAGCTCGGCGAGGGCGCCCACCACCTCCTCGACGGGGACGTCCGGGGTGAGCCGGGCCGGGCGGTAGATGTCGACGTGGTCGGTGCCGAGCCGGCGCAGGGTGTACGCCAGGAAGTTCTTGATCGCGACGGGTCGCAGGTCGCTGCCGTTCCAGCCGCCGTCGATGTCGCGCAGCGCGCCGAACTTCACGCTGATCACGGCGTTGTCCCGGTTGCGGCCGCGCAGCGCGTCGCGCAGCAGCATCTCGTTGTGGCCCATGCCGTAGAAGTCGCCGGTGTCGAGAAGGGTGATGCCGGCGTCGAGCGCGGCGTGGATGGTGGCGATGCTCTCGGCCTCGTCGGCGTCGCCGTAGAGGTCGGACATGCCCATCAGGCCGAGCCCGAGGGCGGAGACGGTGGGGCCGGTCGTGCCGAGGGTGCGGGTGTCCATGGGGTCGTTCCTCTCGCTGGGTGACGCACTCAGCGTACAACCTCCTGATGACAGATTCCAGATTCTGTCACTCATAAGACGCCGGTCACCCGGTCGCAGAGGACGATTCGACCTACTCGCCGTCGACGCGGCGGTCGCGTTTGCGCTGGGACTGGCGCTTCTTCTCGGCCAGCCGGCGCTCCTTGGCTCCCCGGGACGGGCGGGTCGCGCGGCGCGGCGGCGGCGGGGGTGCGGCGGCCTCCCGCAGCAGCGCCAGCAGCCGCTCGCGGGCCGCTTCCCGATTGGCGAGCTGCGCCCGGTGCTCGCTGGCCGCGATCGTGAGGACGCCGTCCACCAGCCGGTTGGCCAGGCGTTCCAACGCCCGGGACCGGATCCAGTCCGGCACGGACGGGGAGTTGGCCAGGTCGTAGCTCAACTCGACCCGGGAGTCGGCGGTGTTCACACCCTGCCCACCCGGCCCGGACGAACGGGAGAAACGCTCCCGCAGCTCCCCGGCGGGAACCACCCACCGGTCGGTCACCCGCAGCCCGTCGTCCACGCCCTGAGGCTAACCCCCGACGACCCGCCGGAGGTCACCGGTGCGCGGGCTCGCTCCGCGTCGCCGACGGGCTCGGCGCCGGGCCGGCGGTCTCGTCGTCGGAGCCGACCGCCGCGTACGCCACCGCGCCGAAGAGCAGCAGCCCGATCACCGCCGCCTTCACGGCTACGCCGCGGATCAGCAACCAGGCGCCGCGGCGTGCCGTCGGCACCGTCTTCTTCACCGTCTGGTAATCGGCCCACCCGCGTCGCGCCCGGGCGTACGCCGACCCCACCGCACATCCGATGACCAGGCCCACCAGCAGGAGGACCGCAAGAAGGGGACTCTCCACCTCCGCCAGTATCCATACCGAGCGTGATATTTCCATGGCCCGATCCCCTCGGGCCGGATATCCGACAGTCACACCCCCACCCGGGGCGTACGGGCAGCTCAGCCACCCTTACCGATGATCGTGTCGGCGGTCTGCTGGACCTGCTCGATCGGAATGGCGAACCCGATGCCGATCGAGCCGTTGCCGTCGATGGTGGCGATGGCGGTGTTCACCCCGACCACCTCCCCGCGGGCGTTCACCAACGGCCCGCCCGAGTTGCCCGGGTTGATCGAGGCGTCGGTCTGCACGGCGCTGTGCCGGTTGTTGCCCAGCCGCACCTCGCGGTCCAACGCGCTGACGATGCCGGCGGTGACCGTCCCGGACAGGCCGAGCGGCGAACCCACCGCGAGCACCGGCTCGCCGACGCGGGTGGCACCCGGCTTGGCCAGCGGCAGAGGGCTGAGACCGGCCGACGGCGGCACCTTCAGCACCGCCAGGTCGCTGCGCGGTTCCCGGCCCACGACCTCGGCGGCGAACCGGCGACCGTCGGGCAGCTCCACCGTCACCGGCCCGCCACCGCCCTTGGCGAGGATGTGGTCGTTGGTGATCAGGTGCTGCTGGTCGTCCACGGCGAACCCGGAGCCCGTCGCGGAGGCGCCGTTCCCACCGCCGGCCAGCACCGACACCACCCCGGGAACGGTGCGCTCGGCGGCGGTGACCAGCTCCGCCGGCACCGGGGCCGCGGACGCGGCGGCCGGACCCGCACCGCCCTCCCGGCCGGCCACCACTCCGCCGGCCACGGCACCCGAGACGGTGGACAGCGCCACCACCGCCAGTACGGCGAGGAGGCGGCGCGGTCGCCGCCCGCCCGGTTCCCGACCGGTCCCGGGCGCGTCCCACCACCCCCGCCCGTCCGGGTCGAGTTCCGGTGAGACGAACCAGGGACCGCGCGGTTCGCCCAGTCCGGTCTGCACTGCCATGCGTACTCCTCACGGTCGACGCCTGTTGAGCGCGGGCGGTCAGGGCAGGCGCGAGAACCAACGCATCGAGCCGGCGGCGGCACCCATCGCGAACACCAGCCCGAGGCCGATGAACCGGGCCGAGATGTCCTGCCGTTCGGTGCGGTAGCCGACCGAGCTGCCGATGTCGTCGTAGACGGCGCGCAGCTCGTCGGTGGTGCTGGCCTCGTGGAACATCCCGCCGGTCTCGTCGGCGACAGCCCGCAGGGTCTGCCCGTCCACCGGCACCTGGATGGGCCGTCCACCCCGGTCCACGAATCCGGACGGGGTGCCGAAGGAGATCGCGTGCACCGGCACCTTCGCGGCCACCGCGTCCGCGGCCGCCTCCATCGGGTCCATCCCGGACGTGTTGGCCCCGTCCGACAGCAGGATGATCCGGGCCGGTGGTGGTTCCTTCGCCGCCTGGCTGTCCAGCCCCTTGACCGCGCCGAGCGAGGTGTTGATGGCCTCGCCGATGGCGGTGCCCTGCACTCCGGTGACCCCCTCGGCGAGCCGGTCGATCCCCTCGTCCAGGGCCCCCCGGTCGGTACCCGGCGGCACCAGGACGGCGGCGCTGCCGGCGAACGCGACGAGACCCACGTTGAACTCGTCGGGCAGCCCCTCGACGAAGCGGCGCGCCGCCTGTTTGGCGGCGGCCAGCCGGTCCGGCTCCACGTCGGTCGCGAGCATGGACGTGGACACGTCGACGGCCACCATGACGGTGGCCCGTTCCCGGGGCACCCGGACCTCGGCGGTGGGCCGCGCGAAGCCGACCACGAGCAGCGCCAGCATGGCCAGGAACAGGCCGGCCGGTACGTGCCGACGCCACGCCGGTCGCTGCGGCGCCACCCGGTCCAGCAGCCGCAGGTTGGTGAAGCGGACCGCGTACCGGCTGCGCCTGCGCTGCATGACCAGGTAGGTGACGACCAGGGCGAGAACCCCGAGCAGCAGCCAGAGCCGCAGCGGCGACTGCCAGATCACGCGGCACCTCCCCGGGCGGACCCGGCCGGGGCGGCGGCCAGCCGACGCTGGGCGTGCACGTGCCGGACGATGTCCGCGCTCCAGTCCCGGTCGGTCCGCAGCGTCAGGTGGCTGGCCCCGCTGCGGCGCAACGCCTGGCGTACCTGGTCGCGTTCGGCCTCGGCCGCCGCCGCGTACCGCTCCCGCAGCCCACGGTCCGATGTGCACACCTCGCGGTGGCGGCCGGTCTCCGGGTCGACGAGGGTGACGATGCCGACGTCGGGCAGCTCCAACTCGCGCGGGTCGGTCACCTCGATCGCCAGCACCTGGTGCCGGACGGTCAGCCGGCGCAGCGTCCGTTCCCAGGGCGGCTGTTTCCCGGGATCGTCGGGCAGCCCGTCGAGGAAGTCGGAGACGATCACGACCAGTCCCCGCCGGTTGGCGACCCGGTGCAGCGCGTCGAGGCCGTCCACCAGCTCCGGCGGAGTTGACGGCCCCCGTACCGGCCGGTCGGTGGGCGCGGTGGCACGCGGGGCCGCGAGCAACGCGCGCAGCAGACCGAGCAGATGGGTACGCCCGCTGCGGGCCGGGAACCGGCGTACCCCGTCGGCGCCCAGCACCTGCGCGCCGAGGCGGTTGCCGACACCCGCGGTGAGGAAGCCGACGGCCGCGACCGCCGCGACCGCCAGCTCCCGCTTGTCCAGCTCGGCTGTGCCGAACTCCATGCTGGCGCTGGAGTCGACGAGCAGCCACGTGGTCAGTTCACGGTCGGCGTCGACCTGCCGTACGTGCGGCACCGTGGTCCGGGCGGTCACCGCCCAGTCCATCCGGCGGACCTCGTCCTCGCCCGGCCGGTACTCGCGGCTGCCGGCGGGTTCGCTGCCCGGGCCGGGCAGCAGGCCCCGGTACTGGCCGTGCAGGAGACCGTTCAACCGGCGGGTGACCGTCAGTTCCAGGCGGCGCAACCGCTGGTCCGGCGCCAGCTCCGCCAACCCGGGGTCGGTCGACGCGACACTCGCGCGTCTCATGCCGCCGCCAGGTCGGGGGCCTGCTGCGGGTGCCCGTGTGCGAGCCGGGGCGGTGGGACGGCATCGACGAGTCGCCGGACCACGCTCTCGGCGGACACCCCGTCGGCGACCGCGTCGAAGGAGAGCACCAGCCGGTGGGCGAGCACGTCCACGGCCAGCTCGCGGATGTCCTCGGGCAGCACGTACTCCCGTCCCCGCAGCAGCGCCTGGGCCCGGGCGGCCGCGACCAGGCCGAGGGTGGCCCGGGGGCTGGCGCCGTACGCCAGCATCGGCGCGATCTCCGCCAGGCCGAAGCGCCCCGGGTCACGGGTGGCGAGGATGAGCCGGACCACGTACTCGGCGAGGGCGTGGTGGACGAAGACCCGTTCGGCCTGGATCTGGAGGTCCCGCAGCCGTTGCGCGTCGAGCACCCGGCGCGGGGTCGGCCGGTCGGTGCTCATCCGGTAGAGGATCGCCAGTTCGTCGGCGTCGCTGGGGTAGTCGACGACCACCTTCATCAGGAACCGGTCGCGCTGTGCCTCGGGGAGCTGGTAGACCCCCTCGGACTCGATCGGGTTCTGGGTGGCCAGCACCAGGAACGGCGCCGGTACCGGCCAGCTGCGTCCGCCGATGGAGACCTGCCGCTCGGCCATGGCCTCCAACAGCGCCGACTGGACCTTCGCCGGGGCGCGGTTGATCTCGTCGGCGAGCACCAGGTTGGCCATGATCGGGCCCAGCTCGATGTCGAAGGTCTCCTTGGAGGCCCGGTAGATCCGGGTACCGACGATGTCGGAGGGGACCAGGTCCGGGGTGAACTGGATCCGGGAGAAGGTGCCACCGACCACGGTGGCGAGGGTTTGCGCGGCCAGCGTCTTGGCCACGCCGGGAACCCCCTCCAGGAGGCAGTGCCCGTTGGCGACCAGTGCGGTGAGCAGGCGTTCGACGAGCCGATCCTGCCCGACGATCACGCGTTTGACCTCGAAGAGGGTCTGTTCCAGCTCGACGCCGGTCGGCTCCTGATCGACCGGGGTGGGCAGGCTGGCCAGGGTGTCCGAGATGTCCGTCACGGTGCTTGCTTCCCGTGGCGGGGGGCCGGCAAACGTCGGATTGTGAGCGCCGGACGGGTCCGTTGCGGCCCGGACGGGGATGAGCCGCCCGTACGGGGTACGAGCGGCACGAGTCGGTCAGCGAACCCAGGACGGTCGCAAGTGGGCACCGGCCGGGTCGAGCAGCCGTCGATATGCCCGAGCGGCCGTGGACCGCGAGGATCGAAAGCGATCCGGCCCCCGCGTGCGGGACGCGGGGGCCGGACATCGCCGTCGGTCAGGAGGTGTGGACGACCAGGTGGAAACCGAGGTCGGTCGGGGTGCCGGCCGAGTTGCGGGTCTGCACGAAGACCGCGTTCGGCGTGCTCAGCCGCGGCGCGACCGAGACCTCGCCGCCCGGCGGGATGCAGCACGCGTCAGCGCGGCCGACGGTGGCCACGTAGACGCCGGTCGTGACGGTGAAACCGAACTGGACCTCGTACTGACCGACGCCGTACTTGATCACGGTGCCAGTACCGCGCGCCTTGGTGCCGTTGGAGTTGACGACGACCGTGGTGGCGGTGGCGACGAGTGTCGAGTTGGCCTTCAGCGCGGCCTTCGCCGAGCGTGCCGACTCGGCCGTCACCGGCGGCTGGGAGTTGGTGCCGCGCGCCGCCGGCTGGACGGCCTCCTGTGGCGCCTTGGCCGACGGCTGGGCGGCGGCGATCCCACCGCCGGCCAGGGTCAACGCCAGAACGGCGAACGTGACCGCCGTCGCCTTACGTCGGAAGAATGTGCTCATGACAGGTCCCCCTTGTGTGACCGTGCGAATTCGGCCGACCCGCGGGGCGGGACGGATGATTGCCTGAAAATAGGGTCACGACCATTACGGGTGCGGATTATTCGACAATCTGCATCCCGCCTGAGCTGGTGTTACTACTCAGAGTTGCGTCGTTTAGGCCAGATGGAACGTAGCACCGTAAAAAGCCGACCGTCAATAGTTGATCTCACTTTGACGCACTGTCGGCCAGCCGTCAGCCAATTGTGAAAGGTGAAGGCAGAAACATTCACGAAATGCGTCGGGCGGTCCCGCTACGCTCATCGCCATGATCGTGGACACCCCGCCCGCGCCGACCCGACGCCACCACCGGCGGGTCGGCACCGCGCTCGCCTGGGTGGCGGTCGGGCCGGTGGCCGCCTGGGCCACGCTCCGGCTCGCCGGCCTCGACCGGGGGCCACTGGTGCAGGCGCTCGCCTTCACCCCGTACGCCGCGGGATGGAGCGTGCTGGCCCTCGCCGCCGCCGTCGCCCTGCGGCGCTGGTGGCCGGCGGCGGTCGCGGCACTGGCCGCCGTGACACTGCTCGGCCTGGTCGTGCCCAGGGCACTGCCCGCCCCGCAGCCGGCGGTGGCCGGGCCGACCCTGCGGCTGCTCACCGCGAACCTGCTCGCCGGCGCCGCGGACGCCCGGACCCTCGTCGACCTCGTCCGCGAACATCGGGTCGACGTGCTCACCGTGCAGGAGTTCACCCCGGACGCGCAGGCCGCCCTGGACCGGCTCGGCCTCGACCGCCTCCTGCCCTACCGGCACCTCAATCCCCAGGTGGGGACCCCCGGCTCGGGGCTCTACTCCCGCTGGCCCATCAGCGACACCGGCATCCGCGCCAACCGGGGCGGATGGGGTTTCACCCAGGCGTACGGCACGATCGCCGTCCCCGGCGCACCCCCGGTACGCGTCGAGTCGGCCCACCCCGCCGCGCCGTACGCGCTGGACCAGGTCGGCGCCTGGCGAGCTGACCTGACCGCGCAGCCACCGGCCACCGGTGACGGCGAGCTGCGGATCCTCGCCGGGGACTTCAACGCCACCCTCGACCACAGCCCCCTGCGCGCCCTGCTGCGCACCGGCTACGTGGACGCCGCCGACGCCACAGGCGCGGGGCTCACCGGCACCTGGGGTCCGTATGACGGCGACCTCATCCCCCCGGTCACCATCGACCACGTCCTGGTCGACAGCCGCATCGCCGTCCGCTCGGTGCGGGTGCACGCCCTCCCCGGCAGCGACCACCGCGCGGTCCTGGCCACCCTCACCCTCCCCTGACCGCCCCTGGCCGTGCCGGGGGCGGTCCGGGAGGGCGCGTCAGACGCGGGTGGGGGACAGTCCGTAGGTCAGGGCGTCCACCAGGGCGTGCCAACTGGCCTCCACCACGTTCGGGTGCACCCCGACAGTGGTCCAGTCTCGGCCGTCGCTGTCGGCGGTCTCCAGCAGGACCCGGGTGACCGCGCCGGTGCCGTGGCTGCCCTCCAGGATGCGCACCTTGTAGTCGGCCAGCTCGAAGTCGCGCAACTGCGGGTAGTGCCGGGCCAGCCCCACCCGCAGCGCCTCGTCGAGGGCGTTGACCGGGCCGTTGCCCTCGGCGGTGGCGATCACCCGCTCGCCGCGTACCCGGATCTTCACGGTGGCCTCGGAGACCACCGAGCCGTCCTCGCGGTGCTCGACGAGCACCCGGTACGACTCCAGGGCGAACGGGCGGGCCGGCCCGCCCTCGGGCAACTCGGAGCGGACGAGCAGCTCGAACGACGCGTCGGCCGCCTCGAACGACCAGCCGCCCGCCTCCAGTTCCTTGACCCGCCTGGTGACCGCGGTCAGCGCCTCCGGACGGCCGGCCAGGTCGAGGCCGAGTTCACGACTCTTGAGCTCGACGCTGGCCCGGCCGGCCATCTCGGTCACCAGGATCCGCATGTCGTTGCCCACCACCGACGGGTCCACGTGGTTGTAGAGCAACGGGTCGACCTTGATCGCGCTCGCGTGCAGCCCCGCCTTGTGGGCGAAGGCGGCGGCCCCGGCGTACGCCTGGTGGGTGTCGGGGGCGATGTTGGCGATCTCGGCGATGGCGTGCGAGACCCGCACCATCTGCGCCAGGCAGCCCTCCGGTAGGACGGTCATGCCCAGCTTGAGTTGGAGGTTGGCGACGACGGCGAAGATGTCGGCGTTGCCGGGACGTTCGCCGTAGCCGTTGGCGGTGCCCTGGACGTGCCGCACGCCGGCCTCGACGGCGGCGATCGTGTTGGCCACCGCGCAGGACGTGTCGTTCTGCGCGTGCATACCGAGCAGCGCGGGGTCGATTCCGAGCGTGGCGGTGAGGTCGAGGATCGCGGCGGTCACCTGGGAGGGCAGCATGCCGCCGTTGGTGTCGCAGAGCACCATGCGTTCGGCACCGGCGGCGAGTGCGGTCTGCACCACGGCAGCCCCGTACGCCGGGTCGTGCCGGTAGCCGTCGAAGAAGTGTTCACCGTCGACGAAGACCCGGCGTCCCTCAGCGACGAGGTGGCTGACCGTGTCGTGGATCATCGCCAGGTTCTCCGCGCCGCTGGTGCGCAGCGCACGCTCGACATGCCGGATGTCGGCCTTGGCGACCAGGGCGATCGCCGGGGTCTGCGCGTCGAGGAGGCCGCGCACCTGGGGGTCGTCGGCGACGGCGACGCTGGCCTTGCGGGTGGCGCCGAAGGCCACGAGGACGGCGTGCCGCAGGCTCAACTCGGTGCGCGCCCGGCGGAAGAACTCGGTGTCCTTGGGCACCGCTCCCGGCCAGCCGCCCTCGATGAAGCCGACGCCGAACTCGTCAAGCAGCCGGGCCACCGCGAGCTTGTCGACCACCGAGTAGGTGAGCCCCTCACGCTGGGCGCCGTCGCGCAACGTCGTGTCGAAGACCTGGAACGTCATCAGGATCCTTTCTCGGAGCAACAAAAAGACCTCCCGCGGGTGCGGGAGGTCTGCGCGCTCGGCGGAGGGGAGAGCCGGCGCGCTAGGTCGCAATAATCAGGGCGGTGCTGGTCACGACCATCACTCTGCCACTCCTCCCCCGCTTTTGGGAGGACCTATCCATATCGCGGGATGGTGACACAGCGTGGTTTCGCTGGGCGGCTCGCCGGCCGTGACCCGTCTCACCGCTCACCTGCCCACCCATGGTGGGACCATGCGTACGCGTGCCGCTATCGAGGAGGACCCGTGCTCACTCCCAGCAACCGCATCGGGGCCTGACCGTGGGTCTGGACGCGATCAGAGCCGCCCTGCCCGCGTACGCCCGGGACATCGCGCTCAACCTGGACTCCACCGTCGGCGCCAGCGCGCTGACGCCGGCACAGGCCTGGGGGACGGCGCTGGCCTGCGCGGTCGCCGCCCGCAACCCGGTGGTGCTGCGCGAGATCGCCGCCGAGGCGCTCGGTCACCTCGGACCGGACGGCGTCGAGGCGGCCAAGGGCGCCGCCGCCATCATGGCGATGACCAACACCTACTACCGGGCCCGGCACCACATCGGCGACGAGCGGTACGCCGCGCTCCCCGCCCGGCTGCGGATGCGGATCGTCGCCCGGCCCGGGGTGGACAAGGGCAACTTCAAGCTGTGGTGCCTCGCCGTGTCGGCGATCAACGGCTGCGACATCTGCCTGCGGACCCACGAGAAGACGCTGAGTGGTGCCGGCTTCACCCCTGAGCAGGTGAACGAGGCACTGCGGATCTCCGCCGTGGTGCACGCCGCGGCGGTCACACTCGACGCCGAGGCCGCCCTGGCCTGACCGGGTACACCGCCGTTTCCGGCCCCCGGCGGCCGGGTAGCTCCTGCGGGGACGCACCGCACCCACCGCCGCCGAGCCGATCGGCGACAGTCAGGAGTGAACGGCATGGACAGGATCGACCCGCACGCCGCCCACGCCGGGCCGGACCCGCTGCGCGGCGGCGACCAGGGCACCGTCCCCGGAGGCGCGCCGGCCGGCACCTTCGACCCCTGGCGCTACCGGGACCAGGCCGAGGTGGCCGACGCCGACCTGGTCGGCTACAAGGTCGAGGCCACCGACGGTGGCATCGGCAAGATCGACAGCGCCAGCCACGAGGTGGACGGCAGCTACCTGGTGGTGGACACCGGCCCGTGGATCTTCGGCAAGAAGGTGATGCTGCCGGCCGGCACGGTCAACCAGGTCGACCACGACCAGCGCACCGTCTCCGTCGACCGGACCCGCGACCAGATCAAGGCCGCCCCGGAGTACGACGAGACCAGCCACAGCGACCCGACCTACCGGGACCGGCTGGGCGGCTACTACGACGAGACGTACGGCGCGCTGCCGCCCGGAACGGCGCGCTGACGTTCGGACCCGACGGCCGGTGGGGCCAGACCCCGCCGGCCGTTACGGTGTCAGCGTGGACGCCATCGACGACAACCGACACATTCCGCTGCCCGCGACCTTCAACTTCCGTGACGTCGGCGGCTACGTCGGCCACGACGGGCGGACCGTACGCCGGGGCCGGCTCTACCGCTCCGACTCCCTGCACCGCCTCGACGAGCAGGACCGCGACGCGTTCGCCGCGATCGGCGTCCGTACCGTCATCGACCTGCGTCGGCCCAGCGAGGTGGAACGCGACGGCCGGGTGCCCGCGTACCCGGGGCTCGTCTACCGGCACATCCACCCGGAGCACGCGGACTGGGCCGGCAAGCGGCACGAGGAGGGCGAGAGCCTCGCCCGTTACCTGGCGGACCGCTACGCCGACCTGGCGCAGACCGGCACCGCAGGGCTGGCCGAGGCGGTGGGACTGATCGCCGACTCCACGAACGCCCCGGTGGTGGTGCACTGCGTCGCGGGCAAGGACCGCACCGGCATCGTGTGCGCCCTGACCCTCGCCGTGCTGGGTGTCGACGACGCCGACATCGTGGCGGACTACGCGCTGAGCACTGAGGCGTCGGCCCGGTTCAGTGCCTGGCTGGCCGAGACCGTGCCGGGCGGGGTGGACCTGCCGGCGCCGTTCCTGGCCTCGCCAGCCGAGGCGATGCAGATCTTCCTGGACGAGCTGCGCGCGGGGCACGGCTCGGTCAAGGCGTACCTGCGCCACGCCGGGGTGACCGACGAGCAGCTCGCCGCCCTGCGCGAGCACCTGCTCGACGAGGCCTGACACGCCACGCTGACCGGCCCGCCCGTCGGGGGGGCCGGTCAGCGGTGGACGTCAGAAGACCCGGTGCACCCAGCCGTGCGGGTCGGCCGCCTTGCCCCGCTGGATGTCGACAAGCTGCTGGCGCAGCGACATGGTGACCCGGCCCGGCTCGCCGCCGCCGATCAGGAACTCGCCGTCCGGGAAACGGACCCCGCCGATCGGGGTGATCACCGCGGCCGTGCCGCAGGCGAAGACCTCACGGAGCCGGCCGCTCGCCGCGTCGGCCTGCCAGTCGGCGAAGGAGACCGGCCGCTCCTCGACCCGGTGCCCGGCCTCGCCGGCCAACGTCATGATCGCGTCACGGGTGATGCCCGGCAGGATCGTGCCGCTAAGCGGCGGGGTGACCACCGAGTCGTCGTCGTAGACGAAGAAGACGTTCATCCCGCCCAGCTCGTCGACGAAGCGCCGCTCCACCGCGTCCAGGAAGACGACCTGGTCGCAGCCGGCCTCGATCGCCTCGGCCTGCGCCGCCAGGGACGCGGCGTAGTTGCCGCCGCACTTGGCCGCGCCGGTGCCGCCGGGCGCGGCCCGGGTGTGGTCCGGGGAGACCCAGACGGTGACCGGCTTGACCCCACTTGTGAAGTACGCCCCGACCGGCGAGGCGATCACCATGTACAGGTACTCGTTGGCCGGACGGACGCCGAGGAAGACCTCCGTGGCGAACATGAACGGCCGCAGGTAGAGGCTGCCGTCCTCGCCGGTCGGGATCCACTCCTGGTCGATCTCGATGAGCTTGTCGAGCGAGTCGACGAAGACCTCGGGCGGCAGCGTCGGCATCGCCATCCGCTGCGCCGACGTGACGAACCGCGCGGCGTTGGCGTCCGGCCGGAACGTGGTCACGCCGCCGTCGGTCGTCCGGTACGCCTTGAGCCCTTCGAAGATCTCCTGCGCGTAGTGCAGGACCGCGCTTGCCGGGTCCATCGGGATCGGCGCGCGCGCCTCGATCCGGGCGTCATACCAGCCCTTGCCGTCGGCGTACCGGACGGTGACCATGTGGTCGGTGAACACCCGGCCGAACCCGGGGTTGACCAGCAGGGCGGCCCGGTCGGCGGCGGATACCGGCGCGGGATTCGGACGGATCTCGAAGTCGAGCTTGTCACCACCGCTCATCGCGCTGACCTCCCTGCGGGACAACGGTATGCGGGACCGCACACCGACATGGCTGTGCCAGAAACTTACCCCGAACGGTCGTTCAGAGGTAGTGCCGCTCGGAGCGAGCGGAGTGCCCGGACACCGGCGGATACCGCTCGGCGTCGGTGGGCCGGGGCGGTCAGGCTACGGCGTGCGCGGCGAGCCGGTCGCCGACCTCGGCGGTCCGCAGAGCCACACCAGGGGCCCGGCCTGCCAGTTCGGCGGCGACCGCCGCGTTGACACGCGTCGCGGCCTCGGCGTGCCCGAGCTGCTCCAGCAGCAACGCCACCGAGAGCACCGCGGCGACCGGGTCGGCTACGCCCTGACCGGCGATGTCCGGCGCGGAGCCGTGTACCGGCTCGAACATCGAGGGGTACGCCCCCTCGGGGTTGATGCAGCCGCTGGCGGCCAGCCCGATACCGCCGGTGACGGCGGCGGCGATGTCGGTGAGGATGTCGCCGAACAGGTTGTCGGTGACCACCACGTCGTAGCGCTGCGGCTGGGTGACCAGGAACATCGCGGCGGCGTCGACGTGCTGGTACTCGGTGGCGACGTCCGGGTGCTCGGCGGCGACCGCATCGAAGGCGCGCGCCCACAGCGACCCGGCGTGGGTCAGCACGTTGGTCTTGTGCACCAGCGTGACCTTGCGACGCTCCCGGCGACCGGCCCGGGCGAACGCGTCACGGATCACCCGCTCCACGCCGTGCCGGGTGTTGAGGCTCTCCTCGGTGGCGACCTCGGCCGGGGTGTCGCGGTGCAGCGAGCCACCCGCGCCGGCGTAGAGCCCCTCGGTGCCCTCGCGCACCACGACCAGGTCGACCTCGCCGGGCTTGACGTTGCCCAGCGGCCCGGCGACGCCGGGCCAGAGGCGGGAGGGACGCAGGTTGACGTACTGGTCGAAGGCGAACCGGAGCTTGAGCAGCAGTCCGCGCTCCAGCACACCCGGCGGAACCGTCGGGTCACCGACCGCGCCGAGCAGGATCGCGTCGTGCCCGGCCAGCTCGGCCAGGACCGAGTCGGGCAGCACCTCTGCGGTACGGTGCCAGCGGGCGGCGCCGAGGTCGTACTCGGTGGCCTGCACACCGGGCAGCACCGCGTCGAGGACCTTGCGTGCCTGCGCGACAACCTCGGGCCCGATGCCGTCCCCGGCCACCACCGCGATCCGCGCCACGCCCGACTCCCCACATTTCGACTGCCCGTCCGGCCACGGTACGTCGCCGTCCCGCCTCCCGGTATGAACCTTCCACCATCTGGGAAGGGACGATCCACAGCACCCTCTCAGCCAGGACTCACCGAGCGATCATCTCCGCTGCCTAAGCTGAGCCTCGGCGGGTCACGGAGCCCGCGAACGGCGTCGCGACGGCGCGGCGCCAACTGCGAGGGGGCAGATGCGATGCGCATCGACGAGCAGCCGCGTACCCGCTGGCCGGACCCGTCGGCGTTCCGCAACCGCCGACCGGACCTCCGGCTCGGCGGCCGGCGGCACCGGATCGACCCGGCCGGCGCCACCCACGGCCGGATCGCGGTACGACACACCGTCCGCACCGGCACCGCCGAGTACACCCTGATCCTCAACGCCCCCGAGTGGCTCGGCCGTCGGGGTGTCGGCGAGGCCCTGCGGGACAGCGTCGCGGAACTGCGCGCCATCGACCTCACCTACGGCCCGAACCGGCCGGAGAGCCTGGTCTCCCGGCTGCGTCGAGGTGAGATCAGCCCCGACTCGTACCCCCCGCTGGCCGACCTCGTGGACCGCTGCGCGGCGATGCGCGCCGCCACCGACGGATGGTTCGACGCCTGGGCCGTGCCGGGTGGCTTCGATCCCGGTGGTCTGCTCGGCGGCTGGGCCGTGGAACGCGCCGCCGAGCGACTCCGCGCCGCGGGCGTCCACGACTACGCCGTGCTCACCGGCGCCGACCTGGTGGTCCGCGGCCACGCCCCGCACGGCGGGCCGTGGCGGGTGGCCGTACACCACCCGACCGCACCCGAACGCGCGCCGACGGTCCTGGAGATGACGGCCGGCGCGGTCGGCACCTCCGGGGTGAGCGGGCGACAGGGACACGTGGTGGACCCGCACACCGGCGAGCCGGCCGACCACCTCGTCGCCGCCACCGTCGTCGGCCCCGACCTGACGGCCGCCGACGCCTACGCCACCGCGTTGTACGCCGCCGGCACCACAGGCCTGGCGTGGTTCCGGGGAAACTCCGACTACCGAGCGCTCTTCGCCCACCGGCGCTGAGCGGAACGTCGCCCCACCGCGTCGTCTCCCCGCGGCGCTCCGGCCCGATTCGCACCTCGGCCGCCCCTCGGACGGCCGGTCGGGCCTGCGATCGGCCCCCACAGCCTCGGCAACGGCCGTGGGGGCCGGTCAGCGACGAGTGCGCGTGGCTCGCACAATCGAGGGGTGCGGACCCGGTCGGACCGGACGTCGACCGCGCCACCCGAAGACGGGCCGGCGCCGCGAACTCGGCCAGTGACCGCAGTCGTACGCTAGCGAATCGACGCAACTCGACGCAAGAGTCTCCACAGCGGACCGTCCCGGACGGACCGTGGCGGATCAGCGATTGGCCTGCGGTGAGGCAGTTTCGACACGGTGAACGTCGGATGGCACGCTGTCCGCCGTGAGTTTCGATCTGAGTGTGTGGGCCCTGGAGAACGGGGCGACGCCCGAGGACGTGCGGGCAGCGGTCGACGGTTGCCGGCAGGGGCGGCACGTGGACCGTTACCCGGACGCGCGAGTCGTCGCCTTCTACCGGGCGATCACCGCGTCCTATCCGGACCGTCACCCCGGCCCGGACAGCCCGTGGGCACGGGCGCCGCTGCACGCCGCCCACGACCACGTCGAGCTGAACCTGCACCCGACCTGCCCGGACCAGGTGCTGCTGGACATCGAACGGCTGGCCGGCGAACACGGGCTGATGCTCTTCGACCCGCAGGACGGCTCGGTCTATCCGCCCCCGGCCCGGATGCCCGGCTGACCCGATCCCGGGCGGCGGGACACCCACCCCGGGTACGACGAAGGGGCCCAGCGGATCGCCGGGCCCCCCGTGGTGCTGCCGTGACTACTCGTCGCGCAGGTCCGCCGCGCTCGCCGCCGTCGCGCCGATCGACTCGGCCGCCGAGGTGAGCAGGTCGGCACCGAGCGCCTGGTCGACGGTGAGCGTCATCAGCGTCTCGCCGCCCGCCTCGCGCCGGGCCACCTGCATGGCCGCGATGTTGATGCCCGACTCGCCGAGCAGGGTGCCGACGACGCCGACGACGCCCGGCCGGTCGGCGTACCGGAGGAAGAGCAGGATGCCCTCCGCGCCGATCTCCACGTCGAAGCCGTCCACCTCGGTCAGCTTGAGCACGTCGCGGGTGCCCGAGTGGGTGACCGTGCCGGAGACGCTGACCGTCCGGCCGTCCGGCAGCGCGCCGCGCACGGTGACGTGCGTGGGCTGCTCGGCCGTCTCGGCGAGGCTGGACAGGGTGACCTCGACGCCACGCTCGGCGGCCAGGTGCGGCGCGTTGACGTAGGTGACCTGCTCCTCGACCACCGAACTGAACAGGCCCTTCGTCGCGGCGAGCTTGAGCACCGACACGTCGTGCGCGACGATCTCGCCGCGGACCTCGACGGTGACGCTCGCGGCGACGACGCCGGCCACCGCGGTGAACGCCCGGCCGAGCTTCTCGGCCAACGGCAGCAGCGGCCGTACGTCCTCAGCGACCACGCCGCCGACCTGCACGTTCACCGCGTCCGGCACGAACTCGCCCTGCAACGCCAGCTTCACGCTCTTGGCCACCGCCAGGCCGGCCTTGTCCTGCGCCTCGTTCGTGGAGGCACCCAGGTGCGGGGTGGCCACCACGTTGTCGAAGGCGAACAGCGGCGACGACGTGCAGGGCTCCTTGCTGTACACGTCCACGCCGGCGCCGGCGACCCGGCCCTCGGCAATGGCGTCGGCGAGGGCCTGCTCGTCGACCAGGCCACCGCGGGCGGCGTTGACGATGCGGACGCCCGGCTTGACGATCGCCAGTTCCTTCTCGCCGATCAGGCCCACCGTCTCGGGGGTCTTCGGCAGGTGGATCGAGATGAAGTCGCTCTCGCGCAGCAGCTCGTCCAGACCGACCAGGCGGACGCCGAGCTGCGCGGCCCGCGCCGGCTGGATGTACGGGTCGTACGCGATCAGCCGGGTGCCGAACGCGGCGATGCGCTGGGCGAAGAGCACACCGATGCGACCGAGCCCGACCACGCCGACGGTCTTGCCCTGCACCTCGACGCCCGTGTACTTGGACCGCTTCCACTCCCCCGCCTTGAGCGCGGAGCTGGCGCTCGCGGTGTTGCGGGCCACGGCCAGCAGCAGCGCGACGGCCTGCTCGGCGGCGGAGACGATGTTCGAGGTGGGTGCGTTGACGACCATGACGCCCCGGGCGGTGGCGGCCGGCACCTCGACGTTGTCCAGCCCGACGCCCGCGCGGGCGACCACCTTGAGTCGCGGCGCGGCGGCGATCGCCTCGGCGTCGATCTGGGTCGCGCTGCGCACGATGACGGCGTCGGCCTCGGAGAGCGCCGAGAGCAGCGCCGGACGGTCGGTGCCGTCGACGTGCCGGACGTCGAAGTCGTGGGCGAGCACCTCGATGGCGGCGGGGGCGAGTTCTTCGGCGATCAGTACGACAGGATTCATCGGTCCTCGTAGACGTCGTGTTTGCGATCGGCTCGGCGGCAAGGCGCCGCACTGCGCCCTGCGCTGGTCCGTGCCGTGGCCGTCAGGTGCCGGCTGCTGCACCTACCCGCGATCGTAGGGGCCGCGCTGGTCGGCGTGTTCCGGTCTTCGGGGTGAGTGCCCTCACACGCCCGGTCGGGCGACGGACATCGGCCGTTCACCACAGCGAAACCGCCCCTGCCCGCTTGGGCGCAGGTCGGGCGTCGCACCGCGGTGAGCGACATACCTCAGAGGCATGAATATGACTCCCCGGTATACGGCTGCCCGGCGACCCTCCGAGCCGAGGGAACACCGGAGCCCTACCGGGGTGCACGGATGGTCGACGGCCCCGGGTCGCGCTGGGGAGAGCGCGACCCGGGGCCGTCGTCCGGCCGAGCGGTCAGGCGGTCTCGGTGATCGGGCGGTCGACCCAGCTCATCATTCCGCGCAGCTTCTTGCCGGTCTCCTCGATCGGGTGCGCCGCACCCTCGGCCTGCCACTTGGTGAAGTTGGGCCGGCCCGCCTCGTCCTCGGCGACCCACTCGCGGGCGAACTCGCCGGACTGGATCTCACCGAGGATCTTGCGCATCTCCTCCTTGACCCGGGCGTCGATGATGCGCGAGCCACGGGAGAGGTCGCCGTACTCGGCGGTGTCGGAGATGCTGTACCGCATCTTCGCGATGCCGCCCTCGTACATGAGGTCGACGATCAGCTTCAGCTCGTGCAGGCACTCGAAGTAGGCGACCTCGGGGGCGTAGCCCGCCTCGGTGAGCACCTCGAAACCGGTCTGCACCAGGGCCGCCGCGCCACCGCAGAGCACCGCCTGCTCGCCGAAGAGGTCGGTCTCGGTCTCCTCGGTGAAGGTGGTCCTGATCGCGCCGGCGCGGGTGCCGCCGATCCCCTTGGCGTACGCCAGGGCCAGGGCCAGGGCGTTGCCGCTGGCGTCCTGCTCGACGGCGACGAGACAGGGCACACCCTTGCCGTCGGTGTACTGGCGGCGGACCAGGTGGCCGGGGCCCTTCGGGGCGACCATCGCCACGTCGACCTCGGCCGGGGGCTTGATGAGGCCGTAGCGGATGTTGAATCCGTGCCCGAAGAAGAGCGCCTTGCCGGCGGTCAGGTTCGGGGCGATCGACTCGGCGTACAGGGCGCGCTGGGCGGTGTCCGGTGCGAGCACCATGATCACGTCGGCCTCGGCGGCGGCCTGCGCCGGCGTGGCCACCCGCAGGCCCTGCTCCTCGGCCTTGGGACGGCTCTTCGAACCCTCCGGCAGACCGATCACCACGTCGACGCCGGAGTCCCGCAGCGACAGCGCGTGCGCGTGGCCCTGGCTGCCGTAGCCGATCACCGCGACCTTCTTGGCCTGGATCAGGCCGAGGTCGGCATCGTCGTCGTAGTACACCTCAACGCTCATGAGACTTCCCTTTCGTACGACGGCCTCGGTGGCCCGTCGTGGTCTGTGCGGATGGGTTCGTGGCCCGCCGGAGCCGGCCAGCGGCAGGTCAGGCGGCCCGCAGCGCGGGACCGGCGGTGATCGCACGCGAGCCGCGCCCGATCGCCACCAGCCCGGACTGGACCATCTCCTTGATGCCGAAGGGTTCGAGGTCGCGCAGCAACGCGTCGAGCTTGTCCGGGGTGCCGGTGGCCTCGATGGTCAGCGTGTCGGGTGCGACGTCGACCACCCGGGCGCGGAACAGGTTGACCGTCTCCAGCACCTGCGTGCGCGCGGACCGGTCGGCGCGGACCTTCACCAGCAGCAACTCCCGGGCGACCGAGACCTGCGGGTCCAGCTCAACGATCTTGAGGACGTTCACCAGCTTGTTGAGCTGCTTGGTGACCTGCTCCAGGGGGGACGACTCCGCGTTGACCACGATGGTGATCCGGGAGACGTCCGGGTTCTCGGTCTCGCCGACGGCGAGGCTGTCGATGTTGAACCCACGCCGGGAGAACAGGCCGGAGACCCGGGCGAGGACACCGGGCTTGTTCTCGACGAGTACCGAAAGGGTGTGCATGGTCATCAGATCTCATCCTCGTCGAAGGCCGGGCGGACGCCGCGGGCGAACATGATCTCGTCGTTGCTGGTGCCGGCGGCGACCATCGGCCAGACCATGGCGTCCTTGCCCACCACGAAGTCGATCACCACGGGGGCGTCGTTGATCTCCATGGCGGCGGCGATGGTCTTGTCCACGTCGGCGGCGTTCTCGCAGCGCAGACCCACGCAACCCAACGCCTCGGCGAGCTTGACGAAGTCGGGAATGCGGTGCTTGTGGGTGCCCAGCTCGGTGTTCGAGTACCGCTCGTTGTAGAAGAGCGTCTGCCACTGCCGGACCATGCCGAGGTTGCCGTTGTTGATCACGGCGATCTTGACCGGGATGCCCTCCAGCGCGCAGGTCGCCAACTCCTGGTTGGTCATCTGGAAGCAGCCGTCGCCGTCCACCGCCCACACCACCGTGTCCGGCTTGCCGACCTTGGCGCCCATCGCCGCCGGCACCGCGTAGCCCATCGTGCCGAGACCGCCGGAATTCAACCAGGTGTACGGCTTCTCGTAGGAGATGAACTGCGACGCCCACATCTGGTGCTGACCCACACCCGCCACGAAGATCGCATCCGAACCGACGACCTCGCCCAGCCGCTTGATCACGTACTGCGGGGAGAGCGTGCCGTCGGCCGGCTCGTCGTAGCCCAACGGGTAGCGGGTCCGCAGGTCGTCGAGCTGCGTCCACCAGTCACCGAGGTCGGCGCCGTGCCCCGCCGACCGCTCGGCAGTCACCGCGGCGATCAGCTCGTCGATGACGTGCTTGGCGTCACCCACGATCGGCACGTCCGCGTGCCGGTTCTTGCCGATCTCCGCCGGGTCGATGTCGGCGTGCACCACCGTCGCGTCCGGGGCGAACGAGTCCAGCCTGCCGGTGACCCGGTCGTCGAACCGCGCGCCCAACGCGACGATCAGATCCGCCTTCTGAAGGCCGTACACGGCGGAGACGGTGCCGTGCATGCCCGGCATACCCAGGTGCTGCGGGTGCGAGTCCGGGAACGCGCCGAGCGCCATCAGCGTGGTCACCACCGGAATGCCGGTCAGCTCGGCCAACTGGCGCAGCCCGTCGGTGGCACCGGCCTTGAGCACCCCGCCGCCGACGTACAACACCGGCCGGCGGGCGGCGGCCATCAGCCGGGCCGCCTCCCGGATCTGCTTGCCGTGCGGATGCAGGGTGGGCCGGTAACCGGGCAGGTCGAGCGTGGGCGGCCAGGTGAAGGTCGTCGACGCCTGGAGCACGTCCTTGGGGATGTCGACCAGCACCGGGCCGGGCCGCCCGGTACTGGCCAGGTGGAACGCCTCGGCCAGCACCTGCGGGATCTCGTCGGCGCTCTGCACCAGGAAGTTGTGCTTCGTGATCGGCAGCGTGATGCCCTGGATGTCCGCCTCCTGGAAGGCGTCCGTGCCGATCGACGCGCGGGCCACCTGGCCGGTGATCGCCACCATCGCCACGGAGTCCATGTACGCGTCGGCGATCGGCGTGACCAGGTTCGTCGCACCCGGACCGGAGGTCGCCATGCAGACACCGACCTTGCCGGTGGCCTGCGCGTACCCGGTCGCCGCGTGCCCCGCGCCCTGCTCGTGCCGGACCAGGATGTGCCGGACCGTGGAGTCGTAGAGCGGGTCGTACGCCGGCAGGATCGCGCCACCCGGGATGCCGAAGACGACGTCGACGTCGAGCGCCTCGAGGGACCGCACCAGCGAACCGGCGCCGGACACCTGGGCCGGAGCTGTGGAGCGTACCGCCGGGGTGGCCGGGCTGGCCGGGTTGCGCGCGGCGGCCTGGTTGACGTCGGCGGCCGGCTCGGCGGTCGCGCGGGCCCGCCGGGCGGTGTGGGCGAGGGTCTCGGGCGTGGGTCTCGTCATGGTGGGTCTGGCCTTCGGCTGGAGCGGCTGGGGCTTGTTCAGCGATGCGACTGGGCGGTGAGCCCGTCGCGACAGGTTCCGACGGCAATAAAAACGGCCCTCGTGCAGATGCACGGGGCCAGCGCACTCTCGACGGAGGAGAGTGCGCTCAGGTAAGTACTCGCAGCGACCGGTACGACGACATGCGGCTAAGCCTGACGCATCTCACGCGATGAGTCAACTGATCCCACATGTTGGTTAACGGACGGCGGCGCGTCGGCCGGCGACGCGCCATCACCAGCCAGTTTGGCCTGCCCGGACCCCCCGGGCACCCGGCGTGGCGTGGGCAGCGGAGCGGGACGCGCACCCGGCGACGTCGCCGCCTCCAGCATCGCCTCCAGGTGCTCCGCCGGAACCCCCCAACCGAAGAGCGCCCCCTGCCCGAAGCGGCAACCGGCGGCCACCACCGCGGCCAACTCGGTCGGTGTGGTCACCCCCTCGGCGATCACCTCGAGCCCCAACTGGTGGCCCAGCCGCATCACGATGTCGACCATCGGCGCGAACGCCGGACCGTCCTGGCCGACCGGGCGGACCGGCTCGTGCTCGGCCACCAGACTGTGGTCGATCTTCAGGATGTCGATCGGCAGGCGACGCAGCTGCCCCAGCGAGGAGTAGCCGGCGCCGAAGTCGTCCAGGGCGATCCGCACACCGGTCAGCCGCAGCGCGGTCAGCCGTCGGATCAGCTCGTCCAGGTCGGTCGCGACGGCGTGCTCGGTGACCTCCAGGACCAGCCGCTGCGGCGGCACGTGGTGGGCGCGCAGCGCCTCGGCGACCTGCACCACGTACTCCGGGGCGTGCAGCTCGCGGGGGGACACGTTCACCGACACCCAGACGTCGTGCCCGTCGGCCAGCCACCGGGAGAGCTGGTAGCAGGCCTGGTGCAGCACCCACGCGCCGAGCGTGGAGATCATCCCGCACTCCTCGGCGAGGGGGATGAACTCGTCCGGGCGCACGTTGCCCAGCTCCGGATGGTGCCAGCGCAGCAACGCCTCGGCGCCCACCGGGCGCACCGACGGCAGCGAGGCCACCGGCTGGAAGGCCAGCCGCAGCTCGTCGCGGTCGATCGCGCCGCGCAGCTCGTGCTCCAGCGTCGTCCGCCGACGCAGCAACTGGTCGTAGGTGGCGTCGTAGCGCTCGATCCGGTTCTTGCCGCGCTGCTTGGCGTACCGCAGCGCCAGGTCGGCGTGGCGCAGCAGCAACTCCACGTCGGGCTCGTCGGCCCACCCGGCCACCCCGATGCTCACCGACAGGAAGACCGGCCCCTCCGGCTGGTCGTACGGCCGGTTGACCACCCCGAGCAGCCGCTCGGCGACCCGGTCCGCGTCGGCCGGCCGGCCCTGCATGAGGACGGCGAACTCGTCGCCGCCGAGCCGGGCCGCCACGTCCCCGGGGCGCAGGTTGCCGCGCAGCCGACGGCCCACCTCGGCCAGCACGGCGTCGCCCACGTCGTGGCCGCGCATGTCGTTGACGTGCTTGAAGCCGTCCAGGTCCAGGCCGAGCAGGACGCACGGGGTGCCCGCGGCCGCGCTGTCGTGCAACGCGCGCAGCAGCCCGCGCCGGTTGGCCAACGCGGTCAGCGGATCGGTGTGCGCCAGCTCGCGGAAGTGCGCCTCGCGCTCGGCCAGCCGGCCCGCGTAGTCCCGGACGTCCTTGAGCGTCAGGTACTGGCGGGCCACCAGGGCGAAGCCCTCCACGCTGCCGGCCACGATGCCCGCCGCCGTGAACCGGCCGTCCTGGAGCAGGTGGTACATCGCCGAGGCGGCCATCGCCAGCATCGGGGCGAGCGCGTACTCCCCGTCGCGGCCGATCAGGTCCAGGTCGACGTGGCCCGGCCGGTCGGCCCGTTGCACGGCGAGCGCGACGCTCAGCAGGCCGGCGGCGAGCACCGCCCCGCCGGTCAGCGCCAGCACCGGCCCGGCCTGGCAGAGCCCCGCGCTCAGACCCAGCCCGCCGCAGCTCACCGCGCTGATGCCGGCGCCGAGCACGGCCAGCCGGCGACGCGGCGCGGCGGCCCGGAAGACGATGATCACGGCGAGCCCGGCGCCGATGGCGGCGCTCACCGTGGCGAGCAGGATCGCCGGGCAGGCCATCGGGGTGGCGTCGCCGAGCAGGCGGGTGGGCTCGGAGAAGAGCACCCAGCCGACGAACCACAGCGCGGCCGCCATGGTCAGGCCGTCCAGGGCGAGCCGGGCGGTCCCGGCGGCGGTGGCGGCCACCCCGGGCAGCCGGAGCAGACCGGCCGCGAACGCCAGCCCGCTCACCGCCGTGCCGATCGCCGCCACTGTCGCCCAGCCGGTGCGCTGCCCCTGCTCGTGTGCCCAGTGGTCGTTGGCGGCGAGCGCCGCCCCCACGCCGATCACGAGGCTGGACAGGGAGATCCCGGCACCCACCGCGAGGAGCACGTGCGCGGGCCGGCGCGGCCCGGTGCGGCGCCCGGCGACGACGGTCAGCAGGGCTGCGGCCACCGCGGCGACGAGCCCGCTCAGCGCCGCGACCGCGACCATGCCCGGGGGGAGATGCACGTGCTCCAGAGTGCCGGATGAGCGCTCGCCGTGGGGGACCAGGTGTGCATCTGTTGGGACACGGCACACACGGCCGACGGCGGGCACCGTGGCGGTGTCATGCTGAGAGACATGCCTGAGCTGCGGTCGAAGACCTCCACGCACGGTCGGACGATGGCCGGCGCCCGGGCCCTCTGGCGGGCCACCGGGATGACCGACGACGATTTCGGCAAGCCGATCGTCGCCATCGCCAACAGTTTCACCCAGTTCGTGCCTGGTCACGTACACCTCAAGGACATGGGTGGCCTGGTCGCCGACGCGGTGGCCGAGGCCGGCGGCGTGGGTCGGGAGTTCAACACCATCGCCGTCGACGACGGCATCGCGATGGGCCACGGCGGGATGCTCTACTCGCTGCCCAGCCGCGAGCTGATCGCCGACGCGGTCGAGTACATGGTCAACGCGCACTGCGCGGACGCCCTGGTCTGCATCTCGAACTGCGACAAGATCACCCCGGGAATGCTGCTGGCCGCACTGCGGCTCAACATCCCGACCGTCTTTGTCTCCGGTGGCCCGATGGAGGCCGGCAAGACGATGGCGATCGAGGGCGTCGTGCACAGCAAGATCGACCTGATCGACGCGATGATCGCCTCCTCCAACGAGTCCGTCACGGACGAGCAGCTCGGCGAGATCGAACGCTCCGCCTGCCCGACCTGCGGCTCCTGCTCCGGCATGTTCACCGCCAACTCGATGAACTGCCTCACCGAGGCCATCGGCCTGGCGCTGCCCGGCAACGGGTCGACGCTTGCCACCCACGCCGCCCGCAGGTCGCTCTTCGTCGAGGCCGGCCGCACCGTCGTGGAGATCGCCAAGCGGTGGTACGACGGCGACGACGACTCAGTGCTGCCCCGCACGGTCGCCTCCAAGGCCGCCTTCGAGAACGCCGTCGCGCTGGACGTGGCGATGGGCGGCTCCACCAACACGGTGCTGCACCTGCTCGCCGCCGCCCGCGAGGCGGAACTGGACTTCGGTGTCGCCGACATCGACGCCATCTCCCGGCGGGTGCCGTGCCTGGCCAAGGTCGCCCCGAACTCGCCGAACTACCACATGGAGGACGTGCACCGGGCCGGCGGCATCCCGGCCATCCTCGGTGAGCTGGACCGGGCCGGGCAGCTCAACCGGGACGTGCACGCCGTGCACTCCCCCTCGCTGGCGCAGTGGCTGACCGACTGGGACGTGCGCGGCGGCTCACCCACCCCGACGGCCGTCGAGCTGTTCCACGCCGCACCCGGCGGTGTGCGCACCACCCAACCGTTCTCCACCACCAACCGCTGGTCGTCCCTGGACACCGACGCGGCCGGCGGCTGCATCCGCGACCGCGACCACGCGTACTCCGCCGACGGGGGCCTGGCCATCCTGCACGGCAACCTGGCACCGGAGGGCTGCGTCGTGAAGACCGCGGGCGTCCCGGACGACTGCCTGACCTTCCGCGGCCCCGCGAAGGTGTACGAGTCGCAGGACGACGGGGTGACCGCTATCCTCGCCAAGGAGATCGTCGCCGGTGACGTCGTGGTGATCCGGTACGAGGGCCCCAAGGGTGGCCCCGGCATGCAGGAGATGCTCTACCCCACCTCGTTCCTCAAGGGACGCGGCCTGGGTCGCTCCTGCGCGCTGCTCACCGACGGCCGTTTCTCCGGCGGCACCTCCGGGCTGTCCATCGGCCACGCCTCCCCCGAGGCCGCCTCCGGTGGGCTGATCGCCCTGGTCCGCGAGGGCGACGAGATCGTCATCGACATCCCGGCCCGGTCCATCGAGCTGAACGTGCCGGCCGACGAGCTGGAGGCCCGTCGGGTGGCGGAGGAGAAGCGCGACAGGCCGTACACCCCGGTCGACCGGCAGCGGCCGGTGTCGGCGGCCCTGCGCGCGTACGCCTCGATGGCCACCTCGGCCAGTGACGGCGCCTACCGCCGCGTCCCGGAGTAACGGTCCACGGGGCGGCGGCACGTGCCGCCGCCCGGCATACTTCCCGGGATGCGCACCCGTACGCTGCTCGCCATCGCAGCTCCGGTCGCGCTCGCCCCGTTCCTGCTAGCCGGCGTGGTGTGGTGGGCGCTGCGCCCGCCCGAGCCGGTTTGGCACGACAGCGCGGTGGCGGACGCGATCAGCACCGTCGACCGGATCGAGGCGCGGTTCGAGTACGACCATCTGTACAAGGCGGAAGACTACGCGCGCACGGCGGCGCGGGAGCCCGACGTGGCCGTGCTGGCGGTCAGCGGCGAGACGCACTGGCAGACCGGGGTGACCCTGGTGCTCCGGGTCACCGGGCACGGGGAGGGTGTCAGTAGCGGCGTCGTCGTCAAGGGGGAGGAGAAGGTCTGCTTCCGGTTCCGGCTCGGCCCCGAACGGGACAGCCGCGACGATGGCATCGACTGCCCCACCCGCACCCCGCTGCCGATCCGCCCCGAACCGTCACTGCACGCGGTGGACGGACGCCTCAAGCAGGCCCTCGGGGTCGCCGGCCCGGACGAGACCCGGGTCCGCGCGGCTCTCGACGCGCTCGACCTGGACCCTGCCGTGCGGCGGGACGTCGCGACCGAGGGCGGCACCGTCGGGCTGGCCCTGCGCGCCTCGCAGTACGACTGTCTCCTGGCCCGGGTCGACGCGGCAGGCGCGCAGACCTGGCGGCCGTCGCACACCCAGCTCGCCCCCGGGGAGTTGCCCTGCTCGGCAGGCACCGCGCTGAGCAGGCAGTTCGGCCACGGCCCGCGCTGACGCGGCCCGCCCCAAGGGCGAGCGCGCAGCACCCGACATGACCGTGCTGATCGCGCTCGAACAGGGATGTGGTGGCCTCCCTCGACGGGGAGGCCACCACATCATGGATCGAGCACGATCATGGGAGGTCAGCCCCGGTCGTTGACGCAGCGCAGCACCGGGCGGGCGGTGAGGGCCGCAGGGTCCAGCGGCACGTCCGCTCGCACGGTGAAGGTGACCGACTCGCCCGGCAGGAGGGTGACCAGGGCCTTGTCGACGGACGCGGCCGGGTCCAGCCGGTCCGGGAAGAGGGTCAGGTCGCGCAGCACCGTGCGCGCCGTCACCCGGACCCGCTGCCCACCGTCGAACGGCTCGACCGTCGCGTCCCACGCCGCCGCCGGCCAGTCGACCTCCCGGTCCTCGGCGAAGAACCACAGCGCCCGCTCCGCCGGGGCGCCGGCCTCCGCGACCAGCAGCTCACGGCGGCTCTCGTCCGGCCGCGCCAGGTCCGCCGGCAGCGCCAGCACCACCGAGGAGTACGCCGGGACGTCGAGGTCGACCGAGGTCTTCGCCCTCGGCTCCCCGGCGAGCGTGAGCCGGGTGACCGTGGCCGGTCCGCTCCACGGCTCGCCGGTCTCGTTCACCGCGACCAGGGCCAGCCCGCCGTCGCGGGGCTGCACGGTGAGGAGCCGATCGGCGTACGCGTGGCGCAGCGCGTACCACAGGGGTTTGCGCCGGCCGTCGCCGTCGACGGCCGACCAGGAGGTGACCGGCCAGCAGTCGTTGAGCTGCCAGACGATGGTGCCCGCGCAGACGTCCCGGTGGGAGCGGAAGTGCTCCACGCCGAGTTGGATGGCGCGGGCCTGGTTGAGCTGCGTCAGGTAGTGCCAGTCGTCGAAGTCCGCCGGGGCGGGCAGGTGCGCGTCCAGGCCCCGCTGGAGCTTGGCGTCGCCGCCCGTCGCCTTCTGGTGGTGGGCCATGCCGGGCGAGTCGGGGGCCAGGGGTTCGTCGCTCAGCGCCCGGCGCAGCGTCGCGTACGCGGGCGGCCCCTGGTAGCCGAACTCGGCGACGAAGCGCGGCACGTACTCCCGGTATTTGGTGTAGTCGTCGGTGTTCCACACGTCCCAGATGTGGGTGGTGCCGTGCGCCGGGTCGTTGGGGTGGATCTCGTCGCTGCCCGACCAGGGGCTGCCCGGCCAGTACGGGCGGGTCGGGTCCAGCTCGCCGACGACGCGCGGCAGTACGTCGAGGTAGTAGCCGCGCCCCCAGGTACGCCCGGCCAGCGGCTCCTGCCAGTCCCAGTCGTGCCAGCCCCAGATGTTCTCGTTGTTGCCGGTCCAGAGCACCAGCGACGGGTGCGGTGCCAGCCGGGTCACCTGCTCGGCGGCCTCGGCGGCCACCTCGCCGCCGAACGGCTCCTCCTCCGGGTACGCGGCGCAGGCGAAGAGGAAGTCCTGCTGTACCAGCAGGCCGCGTTCGTCGGCCAGGTCGTAGAAGTCCTGCGACTCGTACCGGCCGCCGCCCCAGACGCGCAGCAGGTTGACGTTGGCGTCGGCGGCCTGCGCGAACCGCCCGGCCAGCCGCTCCCGGGTGATCCGGGTGGGGAACACGTCGTCGGGGATCCAGTTGACGCCCCGCACGAAGACCGGCACGTCGTTGACCGACAGCACGAACGGGGTGCCGTGCTCGTCGGGTGTGGTGTCCAGCCGGACCGTGCGGAAGCCGACCCGGCGGGACCAGCTGTCCATTGTGTCACCGTTCGGGGCGTGCAGGGTCACCTCCAGCAGGTGTCGGGCCTGCTCGCCGTACCCCCGGGGCCACCACAGCGCGGGCTCGCGGACGGCGAGGGTCAGCACGGCCGTGCGCTGCCCGGCCGGGACGACCACGTCGGCGCTGGCACCGGCGACGGCGGCCCGGACGGTCAGCGGGACGTCCGCGACCCGCTCGACCTCGACGTGCAGCTCGACGCGGCCGTCGCGGCCGTCGACGGTGACGAGCGGGCGGACGGTAGCCAGCCGGGCGGTCGACCAGGCGTGCAGGCCGATGTCCTGCCAGATGCCGGCGGTGACGAGCGTCGGCCCCCAGTCCCAGCCGAAGTTGCAGGCCATCTTGCGGATGAACTGGAAGGGCTCGGGGTAGGCGTTGGGCCGGTCGCCGAGCCGTTCCCGCTGCGCCTCGGCGTAGCGGTAGGCCGAGTCGAACGCGACGACCAGCTCGTTGTCGCCGTCGCGCAGCAGCGGCCGGACGTCGAACCGGTAGCCGCGGTGCATGTTCTCGGTACGGCCGACCTCGACACCGTTGAGGGTGAGCGTGGCGACGGTGTCCAGGCCGGCGCAGACCAGGTCGATCCGGTCCGCGTCGCCCGGCGCGTGCGCGAACGTGGTCCGGTAGGTCCAGTCGGTGCGCCCGATCCAGGCCAGCGCCAGCTCGTTGTCGTCGAGGTAGGGGTCGGGGATCAGCCCGGCGTCGAGCAGGTCGGTGTGTACGCAACCGGGCACGGTCGCCGGCACGGCCCGCCCGGCGATCTCGGCCGGCACCTGCGCCCCCGGTGCCGCGCGCAGGGTCCAGCCGTCGTGGAGTGCCTGTCGGCTCAAGACTTCACCGCACCTTCCATGATTCCGCGGACGATCTGGCGTCCACCGATGAACAGCATGACCAGCAGGGGGATCGTCGCCACGAACGCCCCGGCGAGCACCCGACGGTAGATCACGTAGTTGCCGCTGGCCAGGTCGGAGATGGCGACCATCGAGGTCGGGTAGTCGGTGCCGCCGAGGGTGATCAGCGGCCACTGGAAGTCGTTCCAGGTCGCCACGAAGGTCAGCAGGCCGAGCACCGCGAGGGCCGGCCGGATCGCCGGCAGGACGATCGACCGGTACACCCGCATGGTGGTCGCCCCGTCCATGCGGGCCGACTCGACCAGCTCGTCCGGCACGGTGTTGACGATGAACTGCCGCATGTAGAAGACGCCGAACGCGGTGACCAGGCCGGGCACGATGACCGCCAGCAGGGTGCCGTTCCAGCCCAGCTTGCCCATCACGATGTAGAGCGCGACGACGCCGAGCTGGTTGGGCACGGTGAGGGTGAGCACCACGAACAGCATCAGCCACCGGCTGCCGGCGAAGCGCAGCTTGGCGAAGGCGAACCCGGCCAGCGAGCAGAAGAACAGCATCGCGGCGGTCACCACAGTCGAGACGATGACGCTGTTGACCAGCGAGGCGGCGAAGTAGACGTCCTGGAGGGAGAAGACCTCGTCCAGGTTGACCAGGAACCGGTCCCCCGGGACCACTGCGGGCGGGATCCGGGCCAGGGCCTCGTCGGTGCTGGTGGCGATGACGAACATCCAGTACAGCGGGAAGGCGGCGAAGAGCATGGTGGTGGCGAGCAGCAGGTACGTCCCGATGCCGGCGGGGGTGTCCTGTGGCGCGCGGCCCGTCAGCGCGGCCCGCCGGCGTCGCCTGGTGACGCGTGGTGCGGTGTCGACGGCGCTCACCTGGATCGCCCTCCCGAGAGTCGGTTGGTCAGCAGGGTGTTGATCCCGGCCACGACCAGGATGATCAGGAAGAGCGCCCAGCTCATCGCCGCGGCGTAGCCGAGGTTGAGGTCCTTCCAGCCGACCTTGTAGATGAGTTGGGCGATGGTCTGCCACTCGCCGTTGGGTCCGCCGGTGGCCGCCTGCGCGTTGAGGTCGAACAGCATCGGCTCGATGAAGAGCTGGAACCCGCCGATGGTGGACAGGATCACGGTGAACACGATCACCGGTTGGATCATCGGCACGGTGATCCGCCAGAGCTGCCGCCACGGGCCTGCGCCGTCGACCGCGGCGGCCTCGTAGACGTCACGCGGGATGGACTGCATGGCGGCCAGGTACAGCAACGCGTTGTAGCCGATCCACTTCCAGTTGACCATGGTGGCGATGGCGATCCAGGAGTGCAGCTTGTCGGCACGCCAGTTGATCGGCTCGTCGCCGCCGACGCCGAACAGGCCGAGCACCCAGTTCGCCATGCCGAAGTCGCGGGAGAAGAAGACGCTGAACACCATCGTCGAGGCGACGATCGGGGTGACGTACGGCAGCAGGACGCCGACCCGCCACCAGGTCTGCGCCCGCAGCCGGCGGTTGAGCAGCGACGCCACGACGAGCGCGAGCAGCAGTTGCGGCACCGACGAGAGCAGGAAGATGCCGAAGGTGTTGTAGAGCGCGTTCCAGAAGTCCTCGTCGCCGAAGAGCTGCCGGAAGTTGTCGAGCCCCGCCCAGCCGGCCGCGGCGGGATCGTCGAGCCGGTAGGTGCGCAGCGCGATGACGCCGTTGAAGACCAACGGGAACAGGCCGAACACCAGGAAGATCAGGAAGAAGGGCGCGATCAGCAGGTACGGCATGTAGCGCATGTCGAACCGGTACAGCCGGTCGCGCCAGCCGAGTCGGTGGTGGCGGTCCGGGCCGGCGCCGTCGCCGCGCCGCCCGGCGGCGATGCGACGGCCCGGCGACGCGGGTGCGGCGCGGGTGGTGGACATCGGGCTCACTCCAGGGCCGAAGAGACGGGGGGACGGGGTGGCGCCCGGGGGCGGCCCGACGACCGGCCGCCCCCGCGCCCGCGCTCAGGAGGTGCTTGCCTTCTCGGCCTCCCTGACCGCCTCCGCCCAGGCGTCCTCCGGCTTGAGCGTCCTGTTCTGCACCCGGATCAGCACGTTCTCCACGGCCACGCGGGTGGGGCCGTTCTTCTTGCCCAGGTACTGCGGGGTGAGGCCCTGCGCCATCTTCGGGAAGATCTGCCCGACCGGCGCGTTGTTGAAGAACGGGTTCTCGAAGTCGGCGATGGCCGGGTCGCTGTAGAGGGCCGGCTGGGACGGCAGGTTGCCGACCTTCTTGAAGATCTCGATCTGCTGCTCGGGCTGGACCAGCCACTCCAGCAGCTTGTACGCCTCGTCGACGTTCCTGCTCTGCTTGGGGATGGTCAGGAACGAGCCGCCCCAGTTGCCGCCGCCGCCGGGCACCGCCGCGATGTCCCACTTGCCCTGGGTGCCGGGGGCGGTGTCCTTGATGTGCCCGAGCATCCAGGCCGGGCAGGCGAGCACCGCGAACGATCCGCTGGTGAAGCCCTTGTCCCAGTCGGCCTGGAAGCTCGCCAGGTTGGCGGAGAGGCCGGCCTGGATGGCCCTGACTGTGTAGTCGAAGGCGATCTTCGGGCCCTGCTCCATCCGGAGCTGGTCCTTGTCGTCGTAGAAGCCGACCGGCTGCTGGCCGAGGATCGGGTTGAACAGGTTGCTGCCGGCGTCGATGAACTTCTTGTTGGTCCTGCCGGTGTACTGCTGCCCGACCTCGATGAACCTGTCCCAGGTGGGCCATAGGGCGGAGACCTGGTCGCGTTCGGTGGGCAGGCCGGCGGCCTTGAACAGGTCGGTGCGGTAGCACATGGCCAGGCCGCCGGTGTCGGTGCCGAGGCCGATCTGGGTCCTACCGTCGGCGGAGAGCGACTGCTTCCACTTCCAGGGCAGGTACCTGCCCTCGTACGAGCCGGCGCCCTTGTCGAGCAGGTTGACGAACTTGTCGGACTGGCTCCGGAACTGCACCATGAAGCCCTCGTCGATGGCCGCGATGTCCGCCGCGCCGGAGCCGGCGACCAGCTTCTTCTGCAGGTCCTCGTGCTGGGCGTTGTACTCGCCGGAGTTCAGCTGGATCTTGACGTTCGGGTTGGCCGTCTCGTACTTCGTCTTGAGGTCCTGAAGGCCGAAGTCACCCCAGAAGTTGATCTTCAGGGTGACCTGCCCGTCGGCGGTGCCGGAATCCTGACCACTCTTGCCGCTGCACGCGGCGACCAGCGCGAGGCCGACCGTCCCCGCGGCGACCGTACGGGCCCAGCGGGTCCAGGACCGTTTCATGTCGTCCTCCGAGCATCTGGGAACGCTCCCGATATCGAGAGACGTTGACTGAACCGGATAAGTGAAGTCACCGTACGGTCCGGCTCAGGGAGTGTCAACGGCCGGCCGAACCTGCCGCCGATCGATGCGCCAACCGGCTCCTCTAAGCGTGAAAATGCGTGGTGGAGCGCTTTCTGTCGCACCTGCGCACACCCTCCGGTGACCCCGCCACGTGCCACCGCCGGTACGCTGAACCGGGCAAGCGGATGACCACCCCATTCGATCCGCTCGACCGTGGACGGACGGCCGACGCCGGTTGCGCTAGGTTGAGGCCGCCGACGCGGCCCAACGGCCCGGCCCGACCGCGACGGTCACGACCCCCGCCCGGGGCGGAGAGTGGAGGAGCACGCCGGTGAAGCGGCCGACCATCGCCGACGTCGCCCGACGCGCCGGAGTGTCGAAGGGCGCCGTGTCGTACGCGCTGAACGGGCAGCCCGGCGTCTCCGAGGCCACCCGGCAACGCATCCTGGCCATCGCCACCGAGATCGGCTTCAGCCCGAGCAGCGCCGCGCGCGCCCTCTCCGGGGCCACCGCCGAGGCCGTCGGTCTGGCGCTCTGCCGGCCCGCCCGGATACTGGGGATCGAGCCCTTCTTCATGGAGCTGATCAGCGGCGTCGAGGCGGAACTCTCCGCCCGCTCGTACGCGCTGACCCTCCAGGTGGTGGCCGACCAGGATGCCGAGATCGCCGTCTACCGACGCTGGTGGGGCGAACGCCGGGTCGACGGCGTACTCGTCTGCGACCTGCGCACCGACGACCGGCGCATCCCCGCACTCGAACAGCTCCAACTGCCCGCCGTGGTGATCGGCGGTCCGGGCGGCACCGGCGACCTGGCGAGCGTCTGGTCCGACGACGCCGCCGCGCTGACCGAGGCGGTGGAGTACCTGGTCGCGCTCGGGCACCGACGGATCGCCCGGGTCGGCGGCCTGCCCGACCTGCGGCACACCCAGATCCGCACCGACGCCTTCACGACCGTGTGCGGGCAGCTCGGCCTGGTCGACGCGGTGACCGTCTGGTCCGACTACACGGGCGAGGAGGGCGGCCGGGCGACCCGCCGCCTGCTCAGCTCGGCCCACCGGCCCACCGCGGTCATCTACGACAACGACGTCATGGCCATCGCCGGGCTGTCCGTGGCCCAGGAGATGGGGCTCACCGTGCCGGGTGACCTGTCCATCGTGGCGTGGGACGACTCACCGCTCTGCCGGCTCGTGCACCCACCGCTGACCGCGCTGGGCCGGGACATCCCGGCGTACGGGGCGCACGCCGCCCGCCAACTCCTCGCCGTGATCGCCGGTCAGCCCGCCGGCCGGGTGCAGGACGAGACACCGCACCTCACCCCGCGCGGCAGCACCGCACCGCCCCGCGAGAGGTGAACCGGTTCACCACGCGGGTGGGTCAGCGGGACGCCGACGGGAACTCCTCGAAGTAGGCCTCCACCCGCTCGGCCGTCGCCGGTCGGGCCAGCGCGAAGCCCTGCCCGTACCGGCAGCCGGCCCGGTGCGCCCCCTCGACCTGGGCGGGCGACTCCAACTCCTCCGCGACGATCTCCACACCCAGCCGCTCGCCGACGTTGACCACCACGTCGATCAACGGCGGCTGCCCGTCCGGCCGCGCACCCACCAGCTCCGGACCCACCTTGAGCAGATCGATCGGCAGCCGGCGCAGCTGGGCCAGCGAGGCGTGTTCGGCCCGGAAGTCGTCCAACGCGGTACGCACACCCAGCGACCGCAGCCCGGCCAGGCGGGCCACCACGGTCGACAGGTCGGCGGCGATCCTCGGCTCGGACACCTCGACCACCAACCGCTCCGGCGACACCCCGTACGCGGCCAGCACGGCCGCGGCGCGCTGCACGAAGTCGGGAGTTGTCAGCTCCCGGGGGGTGACGTTCACCGCCATCCACAACTCCCGGACGCCCGTCGACCAGTGGGACAGCTGCCGGCAGGCCCGATCCAGCACCCACCACTCCAGCTCACCGATCAGATCCAGGTCCTCCGCGACCGGCAGCAGCTCGGCGGGGAGGACCGTGCCGAGCACCGGACTGCGCCAGCGCAGCAACGCCTCCGCGCCCACCGGCTGCCGGTCCGCCAGATCCAGGACCGGCTGGTAGACGAGGTCCAACTCGCCGCGCGCCACCGCACCGGGCAGCTCGCGTTCCAGGTCGAGCCGGCGGACCAACTGCTCCTCCAGGAACGCGTCGTACCACTCGACCCGGTCCCGGCCCAGCTGCACGGCCCGCCGGCGGGCCAGTTCGGCCTGGCGGAGCACGTCCGCCGGCCCGGCACCGCTCACCTCGGCCAACCCGATGCTCGCCTGCACCCGCACGGCCGACCCGCCCAGCAGGTAGGGCGGGGCGAGCGCGGTCAGCAGTCGGGTGCCCAGCGCGTACGCCAGCACCGGTCCCGCCGCGGTGACCACCGCGAACCCGGAGCCCGTGCAGCCGGTGACCAGATCGCCGGGGGCCACGGCCGCGCGGGCCCGGGCGACCGCCTCGGCCGCCAGGTCGTCGCGGGCGGACGGGCCGAGCACGTCACCTCCGTGCAGGTCCACAAGCAGCAGCGCGCCGGCCGGGGCGGGCACGTCGCCGATCGCGGCGAGGGCGTCCAGCAGGCCTGCCCGGTCCCCCGGGCCACCGCCGCCCGGGGTCGCCGCCCGGCCGGCCCTCGGCGGGGCGGCACCATCGCCTGACGACCAGGCCGCGCCGTCGTCCGACGACCAGGCCGCAGCGTCCTCCGACGACCAGGCCGCAGCGTCCTCCGACGACCAGGCCGCGGCGTCCTCCGACGGCCAGGCCGCGTCGAGGCCGCTCGGGGCACCGGATCGACCGGTCGGAGCGCCCCCGTCCGGCGCCTGGTCGGCGGACGGGGGTTGGGTCCTCGCCCAGCGGGACGCCGCCGCGCGGCGGTGCCGGACCCCGCGACCGGTACGCCGGCGGTGCGCGGCACGCCGTTCCGGGACGGCCGCGTCGCCGGTCCGCAGCAACTCCCGCAGCACCAGTGGCGGCACCGCGGCGAGGGCGAGCAGCACGCTCGTGCGGTCCGGTGCCCGGCCGGCGCCCACGTGCAGGCCGGCCGCCAGCAGCAGCACCGTCGCCGGGAGCACCGCCCGGGGCCACGCCGGTGCGACCCGGTCCGCGGTCGGCTCCGCCTCGGCGGTGTCCACCGCGACGGCCGCGCCGAGCGCGGTGAGCAGCATCCCCAGCACCAGCGGCGGTACGGCCAGCAGGGCCGCCCGGCCGGTCACCCCGGGTGGCAGGGCCGCCAGCACGGCCAGGCCGAGCAGGACGAGCAGCAGCCCACCCCGGCACACCGCCGCGGGCGAACGCCGATCCGATCCGGTGAACGCGCTGATCGAGGCCATCCCCAACGCGCCGAGCACAAGCGCGGCGGCCAGCCGGGCCGGAACCGGCAGGTCGTCGTCGGGCAGCAGCAGCCAGGCGGCAAGGGCCAACCCGAGCGCCGGACCGGCCGCCTCGACCAGAGCCCGCAGCCGGACGTCGGACGGTGGTCGCCACCGCCCCGGGAGCCGGCGCAGCCCGGCCACCGACAGCACCGCCACGACGAGCGACCCGAGCAGCGCGGCGACACGGTGCCCGTCGGCGACAAGCGGCAGCACGGCGGCGGCGAGACCGGCCGTGACGACCGCCGCGTCGAGCCGTACACCCGCCGCACGGCCGGACGACCCGGTCGGCGACGCGGGACCGGTGGGATGCCGGATGGCCAGCCGGGAGAGCCGGACACCGGCGAGCGTGGCGCCCGCGCCACCGGCCAGAGCGATCACCACCGAGGTCGACACCAGATCGGCG
Source organism: Micromonospora sp. NPDC005298 (assembly GCF_040607375.1). NCBI lineage: Bacteria > Bacillati > Actinomycetota > Actinomycetes > Micromonosporales > Micromonosporaceae > Micromonospora > Micromonospora sp. NPDC005298. Next base: position 526,217 of record NZ_JBEXGP010000002.1, on the reverse strand, counting down.
GCGCCGGCGAGGACGAGCAGCGCCACCCCCGTGGACACGGCGGCCTCCGGCAGCGCACGGCGGGGGACGTGGACGCGGAACGGGTACGCGAGGAGCACGGCGGTCGCCTTCGTGAGGGGGCACGGGGGCGGTGCGGCGGTGCGGCGGCATCGGACGTTGCGGGTCCGCTGCCCACCAGTCGAGAACGACCAAAGGCCGAAAGAGTTACGCGTTGGTCATCGGAGGGAAGCAATGACCTGTGTCACTGTACGGCGCATCGGGCCGCACCGGCACCGCCCGCCGCGACCGAGATCCGTCGGGGGTGGGATCATCGCAGGGTGAGTAAGTCCGACACGGTCCGCTTCCGGCACAACCAAGCCATCCTGGTCGCCGCGGTGATCGCCTTCATCGGCGCGCTGCCACTGGCCAACGCACGGGGCTACCTGCTGCCGGTGCTGCTCGTCCCGCTCGGCGTCGCGGTGTGGGCCTGGCGGGCCGGCACCGACGCCGACGCCCGAGGGCTGCGCCTGCGCGCGCTGCTCGGGCAGCGTCGCATCGACTGGGAACAGGTCGTCGAGCTGACCAGCGACACGCGCGGACGGGCCGTCGCCCGGCTCGACGACGGCCAGCAGGTCACCCTGCCGGCGGTACGCGGCGTGGACCTGCCCCACCTGGTGTCGGCCAGCGGGCAGGCGCTGCCCGGCGAGACGGCCGAGACGCCCGGTCAGTAACCGTCGACAACCCTGTTGATCAACGGCTGACCGGCGGCGAACCTGCGCACCTGGTCACCCACCAGCCGGTAGGCGCGGGGCAGCAACCCGCGCACCGACCCGGCCACGTGCGGGGTGAGCAGCACGTTCGGCATCGTCCACAGCGGCGAGTCGGCCGGCAGGGGCTCCGGGTCGGTGACGTCGAGCGCGGCCGAGATCCGGCCCGTGCCCAGCTCGGCGACGAGCGCCTCGGTACGCGCCACCGGCCCCCGGGCGGCGTTGACCAGCAGCGCCCCGTCCGACATCGCGGCCAGGAACTCCTTGTCGATCAGCCCACGGGTCTGCTCGGTGAGCGGCACGAGCACCACCACCACGTCCGCCTCGGGCAGCAGCCGGGGCAGCTCGTCGACACCGTGCACCCCCTGCTCCGGCCGGGCGGTACGGGCGACGAGCGTGAAGCTCACCTCGAACGGCGCGAGCCGGTCCCGTACCGCCGTACCGATCGAACCGGCCCCGACGATCAGCACCCGCTTGCCGGTCAGCTCGTCGGTCGGAGCGACCCCGTCGTACGCCCACCGGCGCTCGGCCTGCGCCCGGACGAACGCCGGGAACGCGCGCAACTGGGCGAGGATCGCGGTGACGACCCACTCCGCCGTGGACGGGTCGTGCACCCCTCGGGCGTCGCAGAGCGTCACACCGTCCGGCGTCCGTCCCACCCACGCGTCCGCGCCGGCCGAGAGCAACTGCACCACCGCCAGGTCGGGCAACTCCCGCGCCAGGGCCGTCGAGTCCGACCCGCCCAGGAACGGCGGCACCCAGAACCGCACCCCGGCCGCCGTCGAGGGCAGCCGGTCGGCGTGCTCCACGACCTCCACCGTCACGTCCGACGGCACCTCGCCGAGCAGGTCCAGACCGGCCTCGTGCGGAATCCATACCTTCACGTCCGCCGACGATAGCCGCCGGCGGGGCGGCCCGCGCGGGCACCGTCGCGATCCGACCGCACGGCCGGTGGCGCCCGCCGCCGCGGGGGGCGAGACTCAGCACACCGATGTTCGCCCGAGCCCTGAACGAGGTATAACGAAGGCCCGGAGGGCCGGTCGGCCTCCACCCCGGCAGACAGGTGCTCGATGACCGACGGCTCCCCCGCCAGCCCTCGCCGCACGCCCGGGCCTCCCCCGGCGCTCGGCGATCCGGCACGTCTGCGCGCGCTCGCCGACACCGGGCTGGACGCCGTCCCGGACGAGGCGTTCGACCGCTTCGCCCGGCTGGTCAGCGACCTGCTGGACGTCCCGGTCGCGCTGGTCTCCCTGGTGTCCGCCGACCGTCAGTTCTTTCCGGGTGCGGTCGGGTTGCCCGAGCCGTGGTCGGAACGCCGGCAGACTCCGTTGAGCCACTCGTTCTGCCAGCACGTGGTGGACATCGAGGTGCCGATGGTGCTGCCGGACGCCCGGCTCTACCCCCGGGTCCGGACCAACCTGGCCATCGAGGACCTGGGTGTGGTCGCGTACGCCGGGATGCCCCTGACCGACCTGTCCGGCCGGGTGCTCGGTTCGCTCTGCGCCATCGACAGCAAGCCCCGCGCCTGGACGGCGGCGCAGCTGCGGACACTTGCTGACCTGGCGGCCGCCTGCTCGTCGGAGCTGCGGCTGCGGATCGCGCTCGACGGCGCGCAGGAGGCCCGCCGACGGGTCGTGCAGGCGCACGAACGGCTGGAGCTGCTGGCCGGCGTGAGCGAGACCCTGGCCGACACCCTGGACGTGGGCGTGGCGGTACGTCGACTCGCCGCCACTATGGTGCCGCTGCTGGCCGACTGGTGCCTGCTCACCCTTGTCGGCCCGACCGGCCTGCCCCGCGAGGTCGTCGCCGTGCACCGCGACCCGGCCCGTACGGCGGACATCGACCGCTTCGCGCAACTGCTGCGGACCGGCCTGAGCCAGGATTCGATCATCAGGGCGGTGCTGCGGACCGGTCAGCCCCGGTTGGGCAGCGCGGCGTCCCTGGCCGACGTGTCGCGGGGCACCACCCATCCGGAGATGGGCCCGATCGCCGAGCGGCTCGGCATCACCTCCTACCTGAGCGTGCCGGTCCGCGCGGCGGGCGGCACCGTGCTCGGCGCGATCACCCTCGTCAACGGGGACGAACGCCAGCAGTTCGACGACCGCGACCTGCTCACCGCGATCGACATCGGTCGCCGTGCCGGGCAGGCCATCGGCAACAGCTCGATGTACGGCGAACAGCGGCACGTCGCCGAGGTCCTGCAACACAGCATGCTGCCGCGGCTGCCGGTGGTGGCCGAGCTGGAGCTGGCGGCCCGCTACCAGCCGGCGGCAGACCGGGTGGAGGTGGGCGGCGACTGGTACGACGCCTTCGTCCAGCCCGACGGGGATCTGATCGCGGCGATCGGGGACGTGGCCGGGCACGACATCGAGGCGGCGGCGACCATGGGTCAGCTGCGCAACCTGGTACGCGGCAACGCGTTCGGTCGACCGGACGCGGTCGGGGAGCTGATGACCCACCTGGACGGCGCGATCCAGGGCCTGCGACTGCCGATCGCGGCCACCGCGACGCTCGTGCGGATCTGCCCGCAGCGCGCCGGTGTGCACGAGGTGACCTGGTCCAACGCCGGGCACCCGCCGGCCCTGCTGGTGCGCGCCGACGGCACCGTCGAACGTCTCGAGGCGACACCGGAGCCGCTGCTCGGCCTGGCCCGGCCCTCCCGACGGTCCAGCCGGTCGGCCAGCCTGGCGACCGGCGACACCCTGCTGCTCTACACCGACGGGCTGATCGAGCGTCGGGACCGGTCCATCGACGATGGCCTCGCCGAGCTGGTCAACCGGATCACCGGCACCGGCGGCGTGCCCCTCGACGAGCTGTGTGACCTGCTGCTCGCGTCGATCCAGCACCGGGAGGACGACACCGCGCTGCTCGCCGTCCGGGCCCGGTGAGCGGTCCCGTCGTACGCCGTGCGCATCTGTCGGACCCGGGCGGGCTGTCCGGCGGGATACCCTGGGCCGGGTGAGCGCCCGTCCCCCGTACCCTCGCGTCCGCCGCCTCCGGGCGGTCCTCGCGGCGTCCTGCGCGGCGCTGCTGTTCACCACGGGTTGCAGCTTCGGTGAGCCGGAGCCGGACCCGGCCGGTGAGCCGCCCAACCTGCCGACCCCGTCGACGTCGGCGAACCCCGGCGGCGCCGGTCGGCAGGCGGTGACGACGGTGCTCGCCAAGGGGCTGCGGGTGCCCTGGGGCATCGCCTTCCTGCCGGACGGCGGCGCGCTGGTGACCGAACGCGACAGCGGCCGGATCCTCCAGGTCGGCCCCGAGTCCGGGCCGGACGGGCTGCGGGTCCGGGTGGTGCAGACGATCAGCGACGTGGCGGCGGCGGGCGAGGGCGGCCTGCTCGGCATCGCCGTCTCCCCGGCCTACGCGCAGGACCGCACGGTCTTCGTCTACTACACCACCGAGCAGGACAACCGGGTCGCCCGGCTGCAGGTCGGCGGGCAGCCCACGCCGATCCTCACCGGCATCCCCAAGGCCAACGTGCACAACGGCGGCGGGCTGGGCTTCGGCCCGGACGGGCAGCTCTACGTCAGCACCGGTGACGCCGGGGAACGCCCCCTCGCCCAGGACACGAAGAGCCTCGGCGGCAAGATCCTGCGGGTCACCCGGGACGGCAAACCCGCGGCGGGCAACCCGTACCCCGGCTCCCCGGTGTGGTCCCTCGGCCACCGCAACGTGCAGGGCTTCACCTGGGACGCGGGCAAGCGGATGTACGCGGTCGAGTTCGGCCAGAACACCTGGGACGAGATCAACCAGATCACCAGGGGCGGCAACTACGGCTGGCCGCAGGTGGAGGGGCGGGCGGGTGACCGTAAATACGTCGACCCGATCACGCAGTGGGCGACCTCGGACGCGTCCTGCTCGGGGCTGGCCGCCACGGACCGGCTGCTGGTCACCGGCTGCCTGCGGGGCAAGCGGCTGTGGGTGCTGGAGGTGACCGACACGGGCACCCTGCTCGGCCAGCCCAGCGAACTGCTCACCAACCGGTACGGCCGGCTGCGGGCGGTGGCCGCCGCCCCGGACGGATCGCTCTGGGTGAGCACCTCGAACCACGACGGCCGGGGCGATCCGGCGGCCGACGACGACCGGTTGCTGCGGGTGGTGTTCGCCGGCGGCGACGGCGGTCGCAGCTGATCCTTGTCACCATCCGTTCAGGTTTGCCAAGATCTCCCGACGGGCAGGTCAGAATCTCAGCATGGACGGGCAGCACGACGAGCAGCATGACGAGACCGGAGGCCGGGGCGACGACCCGGTGACCGGCGCCGACCCGTCGTCGCCCGTGGGCAACCGGCCCGGCCCGCTGCGGCGGACCGGGGTGATCCTCGCCGTCCTCGCCGTCGGCCTGGTGGGGGCGGCGCTCGGGGTGCTGGCCGGCGGGCACGTGGACACCGACATCGGGCCGTTCCGCGCCAACCTCGCCCTCACCCCGGCCAGCGCCGGCGGCACCACTGTCGACGTGCCGCCGCTCGGCGCGCTGCTGCTGGACAGCCACGACGGGCCGGTCCACCTCACCGTACGGCTGGGCGCGCTGGACCAGAGCCGCACCGAGGCGCTGCTCGACGACCCGGCCAGCATCAGCCGGGCCAGCCAGAGCGCCGTCGAGGACGTCCGCACCGGCGTGATGCGCCTCGGCCTGCGGACCCTCGCCTCGTCGGTGCTCGTCACCCTGCTCCTGGCCGGGTTGGTCTTCCGCGACGTACGGCGGACCGCCTGGGCGGGTGGGCTGGCCCTGCTCGTCACGGCCGGCAGCCTCGGCGCGGCGGCGGCGACCCTGCGCCCCCAGGCCATCGAGGAGCCGCGCTACGAGGGGCTGCTGGTCAACGCCCCGGCCATCGTCGGTGACGCCCGCCGCATCGCCAACGACTACACCAAGTACGCCGAGCAGCTGCAACGCCTCGTCGGCAACGTCAGTCAGCTCTACACCACCGTCTCGGCGCTCCCGTTGCTGGAGCCCACCCCCGGCACCACCCGGGTGCTGCACGTCTCCGACATGCACCTCAACCCGACCGGCTGGCAGTTGATCCGGACGGTGGTGGAGCAGTTCGGCATCGACGTGGTGATCGACACCGGCGACATCACCGACTGGGGCAGCGAACCGGAGGCGTCCTTCGTCGGCTCGATCGGCCTGCTCAAGAAGCCGTACGTCTTCATCCGGGGCAACCACGACTCGGGTAAGACCGCCGCCGCCGTCGCCCGCCAACCGAACGCGATCGTCCTGAACAACTCGACGACGACGGTGGCCGGGTTGACCATCGCCGGCATCGGCGACCCCCGCTTCACCCCGGACAAGAACACCTCACCGGCCGGCAGCGGCCTGACCCAGCAGGTCGCCGACCAGGTGATCGGCGCCGGCGAGCAGCTCGCCACCACGGTGCGCCGCGCACCCCGGCCGGTGAACATCGCGCTGGTGCACGACCCGGCGTCGGCCGGGCCGCTCGCCGGCACCTGCCCGCTGGTGCTGGCCGGGCACACCCACGCGCGACAGGTCTCCAAGCTGCCCGAGGCCCCCGGGCAGCAGCCCACCACCCTGATGGTGGAGGGCTCCACCGGCGGCGCCGGGCTGCGCGGCCTGGAGGGTGAGAAGCCCACCCCGCTGTCCATGACCGTGCTCTACTTCGACCAGGACAAGATGCTCCAGGCGTACGACGACATCACCGTCGGCGGCACCGGGCAGGCCCAGGTCAACCTGGAACGGCACGTGGTGCAGGCCCCGACCGCCGGCGCGCCCGCCTCGGTCACCCCGACCCCGACCCGCTGAGCGCGGGCCGGGGGCGCCGGGATCAGCGCAGGGCGATGGCGGCCAGCGCCGCGTTGACGATGCTGCCGGGCAGCAGGTCGTGCACCTCGTACAGCTCCGCCACGGTGCCCGACTGACCGAACTCGTCCACACCGAGCGGTACCGCCGGAGCACCGACCGCCGACCCGAGCCAGGCCATCGCGTGCGACGCCGCGTCGTGCACGGTCACCACCGGCACGCGGTCGGCGAACGCGGACCGCAGGGCGCCCGGCACGCTGGGCACGGTCGCGGTGCGTACGCCCTGGCGCAGGGTGCGCTGCCACGCCCGGTACAGCCGGTCGAGACTCGTCACGTCGACCACGTGCGCCGCGACGCCCTCCTCGGCCAGCTCGGCCGCGGCGGCCAGCACCTCGGGCAGCACCGCGCCGGACGCGGCCAACTGCACCACCGGCGCGTCGGCCAGGTGCGGGTACGCCTGGTGCGCGTCGACGAGGCGGTACGCCCCGGCGACCACCTGCCGGCGCAACACCGCGTCACCGAGCCGGGTCCGGGCCGCCTCGAACGGCGCCTGGTCCAGTGGACGGGTGCTGAGCCGGAAGTAGTACGCGCCGTCCTCGGCGGGCGCGGCCGTCGCCACCGGAGTCGACCCGCCGGCGATCTGCCCGAGCGCGTCGCAGAGCAGCCAGTCGAGGCTCGCCGCGTACGCCGGTTCGAGGAACGTCACCCCCGGCAGCTCCAGGCCGACCGACGCGGTGATGGTGGACTGGTGTGCGCCGCCCTCCGGGGCCAGGGTGATGCCCGACGGGGTGCCGGCCACCACGAACCGGGAGCCGGAGTACGTGCCGTACAGGAACGCGTCCAGGCCGCGCAGCACGAACGGGTCATAGACGGTGCCGACCGGCAGCAGCGGCTGCCCGGACAGGTCCCACGACAGTCCGAGCTGACCCAGCAGCAGGAACAGGTTCATCTCCGAGATGCCCAGCTCGATGTGCTGCCCGGAGGGGCTCTCGGTCCAGCGCAGCATCCGGTCCTCGGTCCAGGAACGCTGCTCGGTGGGGGCGAACACCCCGGTCTTGTTGATGAACCCGGCCAGGTTGGTGGAGGTGGCCACGTCCGGGGCGGTGGTCACCAGGTAACGCCCGACCTCCCGGTCCCGGGCCAGGTCCACCAGCACCCGACCGAAGACCTCCTGCGTGGAGATCGGCTTGTTGGCGCGTACTCCCGTGCTCTCCGGAACGGTGACCCCCAGCGCGCGCTCGCGCGGCGCGCGGGACAGCGCCTCGCGGCGGGCGCCGGCCCGGATGCCGCCGGGTGACGCCGGGTCGAGGCGGTCCCACTCGGTGTCCCGGGTCAGGCCCTGCGCGGCCCGCAGCGTGTCCACCTGCTCGGTGCTGAGCAGCGCCGAGTGGTTGCGCGGATTGCCGGCGATGGGCAGACCCCACCCCTTCACCGTGTACGCGAAGACGACGCTGGGCCGGTCGGTGACCGCGTCGCACTGGGCGTACGCGTCGAGCATCGCGGCCAGGTCGTGCCCGCCCAGGTCGGTGACGAGCGGGCCCAGCTCCCGGTCCGGGATGTCGGCGATGAACTCCGCGATGCCCGCCGGGGCGCCGTCCAGGAACTGCTTGCGCAACACCTCGCCGTCCAGCCCGAACAGCGACTGGTACTGCTCGTTGGGCATCGCGTCGATCCAGTCGCGCAACGCCTCGCCGCCCGGCCGGGCGTACGCCTCGGCGAGCTTGCGGCCGTACTTGACCTCCACGACGTGCCAGCCGGCCGCCTCGAACTGCCCCCGCCACTGGTTGATGCGGATGCCCGGCACCACCCGGTCCAGCGACTGCCTGTTGAAATCGACGAGCCACATGACGTTGCCCAGCCCGACGGTCGCCGGGTCGGCCACCGCCTCCCAGATGTTCCCCTCGTCCAGCTCGGCGTCACCGATCAGCGCCACGAACCGGGAGTGCGGCCGGGCCCCGAAGTGCGCGTCCACGTAACGCCGGGTGGCGGCGGCGAAGAGCGGCGCCGCCGCGCCCAGGCCGACCGAACCGGTGGAGAAGTCCACCTCGTCCGGGTCCTTGGTGCGCGACGGGTACGACTGGAGGCCACCCCGGGCCCGCAGCCGGGGCAGGTAGGAGCGGTCCAGGTTGCCGAGCAGGTACTGGATGGCGTGGAACACCGGCGACGCGTGCGGCTTCACGGCGACCCGGTCCTCGGCGTCCAGGTGCGCGAACCACAACGCGGTCATCGCGGTGACGAGCGAGGCGCTCGACGCCTGGTGACCGCCGACCTTCACCCCGTCGCCGGTGGTCCGGTCGTGGTTGGCGGCGTCCACGATCCGGGTGGCTAGCCAGAGCACCCGCCGCTGGATCTCGTCGAGGACATCGAGGTCGTGCTGGTTCACGGTGACTCCATCCGGGCGTCGCCGTTGACGCCCAAGCAGGTGCAGGGGGTGCAAGGAAGGGCCCCTTCTTAACGCCTGGTGCATAAGAAGGGGCCCTTCCTAACCGATCAGCCCTGGACGCCGAGGCGCTCCAGGATCAGCGTGCGGACGGCTGCGGCGTCGGCCTGCCCACGGGTGGTCTTCATGACCGCGCCGACCAGGGCACCGGCCGCGGCGACCTTGCCACTGCGGATCTTGTCGGCGATGCCCGGGTTGGCGGCGATGGCCTCGTCCACGGCGGCCGTCAGCGCGCCGGTGTCCGACACCACCTCCAGGCCCCGACTGGTCATGATCTCGGTGGGCGAACCCTCACCGTCGACCACGCCCTCCAGCACCGTACGGGCCATCTTGTCGTTGAGCTTGCCGGCGTCGACCAGACCCTGCAACTCGGCGACCTGCGCCGGGGTGGCCCCGATGTCGGCCAGCTCCACGCCGCTCTCGTTGGCCCGCCGGGACAGCTCACCGAGCCACCACTTGCGGGCCGCCGCCGGGGTGGTGCCGGCGGCCACGGTGGCCTCGATCAGCTCGACCGCACCGGCATTGAGCACCGACTGCATGTCCAGGTCCGAGAGCCCCCACTGCTGCTGGAGCCGACGCCGGTGCACCCGGGGCAGCTCCGGCAGGGCGGCCTTCAACTCGGCGACCCAGGCCCGGTCCGGGGCGATCGGCACCAGGTCCGGCTCCGGGAAGTACCGGTAGTCGGTGGCCGTCTCCTTCGAACGCCCGGGGGTGGTGTCACCGGTGTCCTCGTGGAAGTGCCGGGTCTCCTGGGTGATCCGGCCACCCGCGTCGAGCACCGATGCCTGCCGCAGCATCTCGGAGCGGACCGCCCGCTCCACCGACCGCAGCGAGTTGACGTTCTTCGTCTCGGTACGGGTGCCCCACTCCTGGCCCGGCAGGTTGAGCGAGGTGTTCACGTCGCAACGCAGCGAACCCTCCTCCATCCGCACGTCGGAGACGCCGAGGGTGCGGATCACGTCGCGCAGCTCGGCGACGTACGCCTTGGCCACGTCGGGCGCGAGCGCACCGGTGCCCGCGATCGGCCTGGTGACGATCTCCACCAGCGGGATGCCGGCCCGGTTGTAGTCGACGAGCGACTCCGTCGCGCCGTGGATGCGGCCGGTGGCGCCGCCCACGTGCAGCGTCTTGCCGGTGTCCTCCTCCAGGTGCACCCGCTCGATCTCGATCCGCACCGTCTCGCCGCCCACCTCGACGTCCAGGTAGCCGTCGACGCAGATCGGCTCGTCGTACTGGCTGATCTGGAAGTTCTTCGGCATGTCCGGGTAGAAGTAGTTCTTGCGGGCGAAGCGGCACCACTCGGCGATCGAGCAGTTCAGCGCCAGGCCGATCCGGATGATCGCCTCGATGGCCGCCTTGTTGGCCACCGGCAGCGACCCGGGCAGGCCCAGGCACACCGGGCAGACCCGGGTGTTCGGCTCGCCACCGAAGTCGGTCGGGCAGCCACAGAACATCTTGGTGTTCGTGCCCAGCTCGACGTGGGTCTCCAGGCCGATCACCGGTTCGTAGCGCGCGACGACCTCGTCGTACGCGGGAAGCGTCGTCGTCATCTGGGCTCCTGCCTCACAGTGCCGGTGGGGTGAACGTGCCGACCGCGGACTCCAACGCGGCGGCGACCCGGTACATCCGGTCGTCGGCCATCGTCGGGGCCATCACCTGCAGGCCCACGGGCAGCCCCTCGGAGAGGCCGCAGGGCACCGAGATGCCCGGCCCGCCGTACAGGTTCGTCGGAATGGTGTACAGGTCGGCCAGGTACATCTGGTACGGGTCGGCGGTCCGCGCGCCGATCGGGAACGCCACCGACGGCGTGGTCGGCGAGATCAACGCGTCGACCCGCTCGAACGCGGCGGTGAAGTCCCGCGTGATCAGCGTCCGGACCTTCTGCGCCTGCCCGTAGTACGCGTCGTAGTACCCCGACGACAGCGCGTACGTGCCGATCATGATGCGGCGCTTGACCTCGGGGCCGAAGCCGGTCTCCCGGGTCAGCGACATGACCTCCTCCAGCGACCGGTTGCCGTCGTCGCCGACCCGCAGACCGAAGCGGACGCCGTCGAACCGGGCCAGGTTGGAGGAGCACTCGCTCGGGGCGATCAGGTAGTACGCCGGCAGGGCGTACGCGAACGTCGGGCAGGAGATCTCGACGATCTCCGCGCCCATCTTCGCCAGGGCGTCCACCGACTCGCGGAACGCCGTCATCACGCCCGGCTCGGCGCCCTCGCCGACGAACTCGCTGACGATGCCGAGCCGTACGCCGGTCAGGTCGCCGGTCGCGCCCAGCTTCGCCGCCGCCACCACGTCCGGCACCGGCTGCGGGATCGACGTGGAGTCGCGCGGGTCGTGCCCGCCGATCACCTGGTGCAGCAGGGCCGCGTCGAGGACGTTCCGGGCGCACGGGCCGGGGGTGTCCAACGACGAGGAGAAGGCCACCAGGCCGTACCGGGAGGTGCCGCCGTAGGTGGGCTTCGCGCCGACGGTGCCGGTGACCGCGCCGGGCTGGCGGATCGAGCCACCGGTGTCCGAGCCGATCGCCAGCGGCGCCTCGTACGCGGCCAGCGCGGCGGCGCTGCCACCGCCCGAGCCGCCCGGGATCCGGTCCAGGTCCCACGGGTTGTGCGTCGGCCCGTACGCGGAGTACTCGGTGGAGGAGCCCATCGCGAACTCGTCCATGTTCGTCTTGCCGAGCATCACCGTGCCGGCCTCGCGCAGCCGCTGCACGATCGTCGCGTCGTACGGCGGGCGCCAGCCCTCCAGGATCTTCGAGCCCACGGTGGTGGGGACGCCCCGGGTGGCGAGCACGTCCTTCACGGCGACCGGTACACCCGCCAGGGGGCCCAGTTCCTCGCCGGCGGCCCGGCGCTCGTCCACGGCGCGGGCGGCGGCCAACGCGCCGTCGGTGTCCACGTGCAGGAAGGCGTGCACTCGGTCGTCGACGGCGGCGATCCGGTCCAGGTGCGCCCGGGTCACCTCGACGGCGGAGGTCTCGCCGCCGGCGACCAGCGCGGCGATCTCCGTCGCGGTCAATCTGGTCAGGTCACTCACGATGCCACGTCCTCGCTCAGGATCCGCGGTACGCGGAAACGCTGGTCCTCGGCGTCCGGCGCACCCGACAGCACCTCCTGCGGGGTGAGGCACGGCGTCACGACGTCCTCGCGGAAGATGTTGGTCAGCGGCACCGAGTGCGAGGTCGGCGGGATGTCCGCGGCGGCGACCTCGCCGACCTGGGCGACCGCCTGGAGGATCACGTCGAGCTGGCCGGCGAAGGTGTCCAGCTCCTCCTCGGTGACGGCGAGCCGCGACAGGCGCGCCAGGTGCGCGACCTCCTCGCGGGAGATGGCGGCCATCCGTGCCCCCTTCTGATGTCCTGCTGATCGGGCGGTGTGCCGGCCGCGCGGCGCGTACGGCGTGACGCGCGGTGACCGGAGCGAGTCTATTGTTCCGCCCCCTCCGCCGGCTGCTCGGGTGGGTCGGCGGGCGGGTCAGCGGGTCAGTCGGCGGCCGGCGTCCGGCTCGGGGCCGCCGCTGGGGCGGACCGGCCGGTACCGGGCCAGCCAGGTGACCAGCTCCTCGGCGGGCATCGGCCGGGCGTAGAACCAGCCCTGGGCCGCGTCGCAGCCGGCGGCGTGCAGCATCCGCCAGGTCCGCTCGTCCTCCACGCCCTCGGCGACCACCCGCAGCCCCAGAGCGCCCGCCAGTTCGATCATCGACCGGACGATGGCCGCGTCGTCGGCGTCGTCGGCCATGCCGAGTACGAACGAGCGGTCCACCTTCACCTCGGACAGCGGCAACCGGCGCAGGTGTTGCAGGGACGAGTAGCCGGTGCCGAAGTCGTCAAGGGCGATGGCCACGCCGATCCGGTGCAGCCGGGAGATGGTGGCCAGCACCCGGCGGGGGTCGGCCATCAGCGCGCCCTCGGTGATCTCCAGTTGCAGTCGCTCGGCTGGTACCCCGTAGCGGGCCAGGCGGTCGGCGATCTGGTCGGCGATCTCACCGGTGTGCAGGTCGCGGACGCTCACGTTGAGGGCCGCGCGCAACCCGATGCCGGCCGCCGACCACTTGGCGAGCTGCTCCACGACGTCGTCGACGACCCGCCGGGTCAGCAGCCGCATCACCGCGCTCTGCTCGGCGACCCGGATCAGCTCCTCCGGGTCGACCATGCCCCGGCGCGGGTGTCGCCACCGCAGCAACGCCTCGACGCCCACCACCTCACCTGTCGCGATGGCGATCTGCGGCTGGTAGTACATGGTGATCTCACCGGCGTCGTCGGCCATCTCACCGGGCTCGTGCGCCCACCCGGACGGCTCGGTCGGCTGCGTTCCCGGGCCGCCGTCGCCCCGCCGCACCGGTCCGCCGCGCTCCGGCGCGGGCACGGCACCGCCGTTCCGGGGCCGCCGGCCGCCGCCGGAGTGCCGGTCCCGGACCTGACCGGGTCGGCTGCCGGGGACCACCGCGCGGGCGTTGCGGCCCCGGATGGGGTCGGCGCTCGTCGCGATCCGATTGATCAGCTCGTCGGCGTGCGCGAGCTCGGCGTCGGAGCGCCGGCGGCGACCCCACCAGCGGCCGCCGAGCCTCGGCGCCGTGGCGACCACCGGCGCCGGGTCGCCGGGCGACCTGGTCTCGGCCCCGGTGGGCAGCGCCGCGCCGTCGCCGCCGCGCACCTCCGCCGCCCTGTCCAGGGGTACGTCGGGAACGTCGACGGGCACGTCCGCGCCCGCCTCGGATCGCGTCCGCTGGCCCTGCGCGGCGGACGACGCGTCGAACATGTCGTCGGTCGACGGACCCGCCTCCAGCACCCGACGCAGATCGGCCAGGAGACCGAGCCGCTCGGCGGAGTTGTGGTCGGACTCCGGGGCGTACACGGCGACCGTGTCGTTGCGGTGCTTCGCGTCGTACATCGCCACGTCGGCGTGGCGCATCAGGGTCGCGAAGTCGTCACCGTGCTCGGGGAACAGGGCGATCCCGATCGAGCCGCCCACGTCCAGTGGCAGACCGTCCAGCGGCACCGGCTCGGCCAGCGCCTGCACCACCCGGTCGGCCAGTTCGCGCGCCTGAGCGGCGTCGGTCAGCCCGGTCATGACGACCGCGAACTCGTCCCCGCCGAGGCGGGCGACCATCTGCGGTCGCGGCTGGACGTCGGTGAGCCGGGCGCTGACCTCGACCAGCAGTCGGTCACCCACCGCGTGCCCGAGCGCGTCGTTGACGTTCTTGAACCGGTCCAGGTCGATCAGCAGCAACGCCAGGTGACCGTCGGGTTCGCCACGGGCGGTCCGCTCGGCGTGCAGGTGCACCTGCTCCGCCACCTCGGTCAGCAGTGCCTTGCGGTTGGGCAGCCCGGTGAGCGGGTCGGCGGCGGCGAGGTGCTGCTGCTCGACGGTCAGCCGGGCCATCCGGTACACGGCGAAGAGCGGCACCAGCACCAGCGGGATCAGCGCCGCGCTGACCCGCGCGGCGGCGACCAGCACCGGCGCGAGCAGCAGCAACGAGCCGGTGGACAGCAGCTCGAAGCCGAGACCCTGGCGCAGGGTGGGCAACCACCGGTCGCCGAAGCGCAGTCGTACCGCCCAGCTGACCAGCCCGTAGTTGACCGCGAACCAGGCCGCCGTGGCGCCACCTATCGCGGCGACGTCGGTCCAGTGCAGCCGACCGCCGGAGAAGACCATGCCCGGCCCGAGTCGCAGGACGCCGTACGCGGCGGCGAGGGCGCAGGCGTACTGGCCGACGTTGAACGCGGTCCGCCACGGGGCGTGCCGCATCCGCCACCCGGACACCACCACCCCGACCGCCTGCACGGCCACCGCCGGGCCGAGGCCCCAACCGAGCAGGATCGCGAAGGTGAAGCAGGTGGACGGGAAGACCGCCGAGGTCTGCCGGCGTCCGGGCGGAACGAACGGGCGGGCGTCGCACACCACGGCGAGGGCGGCCATCGTCCAGAACGCCACCGGCAGCCGGGACAGCTCGGCCGGAAGCGTCGCGAGTGGACCGGCGGCGGTCAGCGCGGCCACCGCCAGGATGCCGCCGACGAAGGTGGCGAACGGCGCCACCCGGCCGGGCGGTAGCGAGTTGCGCGGGTCCGCGACCTCCACCACACCTCCCGACCGACAGTCGACGTGCCGGTGCGCACGCCGTGACCCAATGAAACGCCCTCGGCCCCAGCTTTCCCGGTATGACAGTCACGAATCGGTCGTAGTCGTAATTAAGTTGGTATACGCGCCGGGCCGCCGCGAGGTCAGCCCTCGACGCGGGCGACCTCCCGGGCGGCGTCCGGACCGGCGTCCAGCAGCAGCCGGAACCCGTCCTCGTCGAGCACCGGCACCTTGAGGCTGGCCGCCTTGTCGGCCTTGGATCCGGGGTTGTCCCCCACCACCACGAAACTCGTCTTCTTGGAGACCGACCCGCTGACCTTCCCGCCCCGGCTCTGCACCGCCTCGGCGGCCTGATCCCTGGAGAAACCGGCGAGCGTGCCGGTCACCACCACGGTCATCCCCTCCAACGGGCGCGGCCCCTCGTCCACCGCCTCCTCGGCCATCCGTACGCCCGCCTCGGCCCACTTGCGGACCACCTCGCGGTGCCAGTCCACCGCGAACCACTCCCGGATGCTCGCCGCGATGGTCGGGCCGACCCCGTCGACCGAGGACAGCTCCTCCTCGCTGGCCGCGTCGATGGCGTCCATCGAGCGGAAGTGCCGAGCGAGCGCCTGGGCCGCGGTCGGGCCGACGTGCCGGATGGAGAGCGCCACCAGCACCCGCCACAGGTCCCGTTCCCGGGCCACCGCCAGGTTGTCGAGCAGCTTGACCGCGTTGCTGCCCAGGCTGCCGTCCTTGTTGACGAAGAACGGGGACCGCGACAACTGCTCGGCGTCGAGCTGGAAGAGGTCACCCTCATCGGTGATGATCTCCGCGTCGAGCAGGGCCGCCGCACCCTTGTAGCCGAGCACCTCGATGTCGAAGCCGCCCCGGCCGGCGAGGTGGAACACCCGCTCGCGCAGCTGGGCCGGGCAGCTGCGGGTGTTGGGGCAGCGGATGTCGACGTCGCCCTCCTTGGACGGCGCGAGCGGGGTGCCGCAGGCCGGGCAGCTGGTCGGCATGACGAACGGCCGGGCGTCGGCGGGCCGCAGGTCGACCACCGGGCCGAGCACCTCGGGGATCACGTCGCCGGCCTTGCGCAGCACCACCGTGTCGCCGATCAGCACGCCCTTGCGCTCGACCTCGCGGGCGTTGTGCAGGGTGGCGAGCGCAACCGTGGAGCCGGCCACCCGCACCGGCTCGAGCACGGCGAACGGGGTGACCCGGCCGGTACGCCCCACGTTGACGTCGATGTCGAGGAGCTTGGTGGTCACCTCCTCCGGCGGGTACTTGAAGGCGATGGCCCAGCGCGGCGCCCGGCTGGTCGAGCCGAGCCGGCCCTGGATGGAGACGGGGTCGACCTTGACCACCACGCCGTCGATCTCGTGCTCGACGTCGTGCCGGTGCTCGGCGTAGTAGGCGATGTACTCCGCGACACCGGCCAGGTCCGGCACCACCCGCCAGCGGTCGCTGGTCGGCAGCCCCCACGCCTTGAGCGCCGCGTACGACTCGGACTGTGCCGTGGGCCGGAACCCGCGCCGGGCGCCGATGCCGTGCACCACCAGGCGCAGCGGACGGGAGGCGGTGACCCGTGGATCCTTCTGCCGCAGGCTGCCGGCGGCGGCGTTACGCGGGTTGGCGAAGGGCGCACGGCCCTGCTCGACGAGCCCCGCGTTGAGGTCGGCGAACCCGGCGACCGGGAAGTAGATCTCGCCCCGGACCTCCAGCAGCTCGGGCACGTCGGGGTATTCGGCGGACGGGGTGAGCTGGCCGGGCACGTCCCGGATGCTGCGCACGTTCGCAGTGACGTCCTCGCCGGTGCGGCCGTCGCCCCGGGTCGCCGCGCGGACCAGCCGGCCACCCTCGTAGGTGAGGTTGATCGCCAGCCCGTCGACCTTGAGCTCGCACAGGTAGGGCACCGGGCCACCGGCGTCCCGCTCGACCCGCTCGGCCCACGCGGCCAGCTCCTCGTCGGCGAAGGCGTTGTCCAGGGAGAGCATCCGCTCGGCGTGGGTGACCGGGGTGAAGTCGGTGGAGAACGTGCCGCCTACCCGCTGGGTCGGGGAGTCGGGCGTCCGCAGCGCCGGGAACTCCTCCTCCAGTGCCTCCAGCTCGCGCAGCTGCCTGTCGAACTCGGCGTCGGCGATGGTCGGCGCGTCAAGCACGTAGTAGCGGTACTGATGCTCGGTCAGCTCACGGCTGAGGGTGGCGTGCCGTTCGCGCGCCTGCGGCGGCGGCTCCGCGCCGGCCGCCGCCTCCTGAGCCGGGCTGACCTGCTGACCGATCTGCTCCTCGGACACCCCGCCACCTTCGGACACGCCTGCGACCTCCCTGATCACGCTACTCCGGCACGGTATCGGGCCGGGGTGACAATCCGCCGGCCGCCCGCGCCGGTGAAACCCGCCCGTCTCGTGTCCACCGGACGCCGAGCGTCGCCCCGGGGCGCTGCCGGGCTCTGCCGCGCTTCCCACGTCGGACACGAGGGGCGCGGCAGGCCGCCGCGTGCGAGGATCGCCGGACGAAGCGGCAGGTGTCGCACCGAGGAGGTACGCATGCGCGACGGGCTGCTCTGGGCGGCGGTGATCCTGCTGGCGGTGACCGCCGGCTGGGCGTGGAACAGTTGGCGGCACCGGGTGGCGAACCGGCCTCCGGGCACCCGACCGGGTCGGGACACCCGCGGCAGTCGCCCCGCCCCACCGCGCCCACGCGACGCGGGCCGGCCCCGGTCGGGCGACGGCGACCGGGCGGGCGGCACTCCGGCGGCCGGCGAGATCTGGTGGGCGGACGTGCCGTACGCCGACGGCAGCGGATCGAAGGTACGCCCCTGTCTGGTGCTGCGCGCCGACTCGCGGGGTGCCGACGTCCTGAAGATCACCAGTCAGGACAAGAGCGACCGCGACGACCACGTCCGGATCCCCACCCGGGACTGGGATCCGGGTGCCGAGCACGACAGTTACCTGAGCCTGACCGAACCCGTCCGGATCAGCGCGGCCGACTTCGCCGACCGCGCCGGCCGCTGCGACGCCGACCTGTGGCGCAAGGTCCGCGGCCTGCGCCACCTGCCCACCAGCTGACGCCCACCGGGTCAGTCCCAGGCGGCGCCGAGGGCGGCGAGCTGGTCGGCGTACTCGATGCGCTCGGCCCACCCGGCCGGCCAGGCCGCCATCCCGGCTGCCGCGCCCACGAACGCGCCGGCCAGGGCGGCGATCGAGTCGGAATCGCCGGCGGTGGTGGCGCCCCGGGCCAGCGCGGAGACCGGGTCGTCGGCGTGCCGTACGGCGCAGAGCAAGGCGGTGGCCAGCGCCTCCTCGGCAACCCAGCCCTCACCGGTGGCCCGGCACGGGTCGCCGCCGTCGTCCGGCCGCTCCAGGGCTGTGGTCAGCCGGCCCAACGCCGCCAGGCACTCGTCCCAGCCCGCGCTGCTGAACGCCGTCGGGGTGCTGGCACCGGCGCGCTGCCACAGGTCACCGAGCCAGCGCTCCTGATACACCCCGCGCTGGGATCGCGCCCGCTCGACGAGGATCCCGGGAACCTCGGACAGGCCGGCGCCGCCACGCAGGACGAGGACCGCGTACGCGGTCAGCTCGCTGGCGGCCAGCCCGGTCGGATGGCCGTGGGTCAGCCCGGCCTGCAACTGGGCCAGACCGGCGAGCGTGTCCGCGTCGACGTCGAGCAGCCCGACCGGGGTGACCCGCATGTTGGCCCCGCACCCCTTGGAGTCGACAACGGTCGCCGCCTGCCAGGGCAGCCCTCGGCCCAACTCGGCGCAGGCCCGCAGGCAGGTCATGCCCGGGGCGCGGTTGTTGTCCGGGCTGACCGACCAGGCCACGAAGCGGCGCCGCAGCAACGGCTCCACCGCCTCCGGGGTGAACGACGACGCCTCGTGCAGCGCCCCGCCCACCGCCAACGCCATCTGGGTGTCGTCGGTGACCAGGGCCGGGTCGCCGGACAACGCCCGGGGACCGGTCGGGCCGTAGCGGCGCTGGATCTCGGCGACGGACAGGAACTCGGTCGGCTTGCCCAACGCGTCACCGTAGGCGAGACCGAACAGCGAGCCGGAGGCGCGCAGCGCGGAGGGTGAGGTCACGGCGGTCATGATGCCCGGCCGCCGCAACCCCGCCCGGCTCAGTCCCAGCAGAGACAGAACGGGTGACCGACCGGATCCGCGTAGACCCGCCAGCCCTCACCCTCACCGGGCAGCCGCCGGGCGCCCAGGGCGAGCGCCGCCTTCTCGGCGGCCTCGATGTCGTCGACGGTCACGTCGATGTGGAACTGCTGGGGCCGCTCCGGATCGGGCCAGGCCGGCGGACGCAGGTTGAGCGCCCGCTGGAACGCCAGCCGGGGCTGGTGCCCGGGTGGGCCGCCGAGCACCACCCACTCGTCGTCGGAGTCACCCTCGACCAGAGGGATGCCGAGCAACTCGGCGTAGAACGCCCCCAACGCCCGCGGATCGGGGCAGTCGATCACCACTGAACGCAGCTGTCCAACCATGACCGTCATCCTGCCCACCCGGTACGACAGGAAACGTCAGTCCTCGGTGAACCGCCGGCCGGCGTCCCGGCACGCCGCGAGCACCGCCCGGGCGTACTGCGGGGTGGCCCCGGCCAGGCCGCAGGCGGGCGTGACGACCACCTGCTCGGCGAGCTGCCGGCGAGGAAAGCCGAGGCGGTCCCAGAGCTGGCGTACCCGGTCGGCGACCTGCGCGGAGGTCGGCACGGCACCGGCCGACGGCGGCCGGGTCGGCGCGGCCCCGGCCAGCAACCCCAGGCCGGCGTCGATGGCCTCACCCAGCGGGTCCAGATCGGTGACCAGGTCGAGGTCGAGGGCGACCGCCGTGGCGCCGGTGGAACGGATCAGCTCCAGCGGCACCTCCGGGGCGCAGCAGTGCACCACAGTCGGCACACCGACCGCCTCGACGACAGTCCGCAGCAGCGCCGCCGCGTCCGCCGACTCGACCGCCCGGTACGCGCCCAGCCCGCTCTCGGTCGGCACCCGCCCGGCCAGCACCGTCGGCAGTGACGGTTCGTCCAGTTGGAGCAGCACCGAGGCCCGGGGCAGCCGCCGGGCGACCGCCGCCACGTGCGCGCGCAGACCCTCGGCGAGGGAGCCGGTCAGGTCCCGGACCGCGCCCGGATCGCGCAGCAGCCGGCCGCCGATCGGCAGCTCCAGCGCCGCGGCCAGGGTGAGTGGCCCGCCGGCCTGCACCTTGATCGGACCGGCGTACTCCTCGGCCTGCTCGGCGAGCTGGTCCAGGTCGCGTTCCATCAGGTCGCGGGACCGACGCAGGTCCCGCCCCGGGCGGGGAGCGACCCGCCACCGACCGGCGTACAACTCCACGGGCAGCTCGACCAGCAGCCCGGCCGTACGTCCGACCAGGTCGGCCCCCGGTCCACGGGCCGGCAACTCGGGCAGATGGGGCAGCGCGGGAAGCTCACCGAGGACCACCCGCTGCGCCTCGGCGATGTCGGTGCCGGGCAGCGAACCAATTCCGGTCGCCGCGCCGGCCGGCCAGGGCCACGCCTGATCTGTCACGGCCGAAGGCTATCCCGCCGCGGGCGCGAGCCGTGCGGCGACCGGACCGTCAGCCGGTGATGGTGGCGGAGCCGAGGACCACGTCGCCGGCCGGGTCCGGCCGGTACGCCACGATGGCCTGGCCTGCGGCGACACCGCGTACCGGTCGGCGCAGCTCGGCGTGCAGCAGGTCGCCGTCGAGGGCGACGGTGGCCGGCACCACGTCGCCGTGCGCCCGCAACTGCACCTCGCACTCCACCGGGGCGGCCGGGCGCGCGCCGCCGGTCCAGACCGGACGGACGGCCCGGACCTCGGACACCTCCAACGCCTCGGCCGGGCCGACGGT
This sequence comes from Micromonospora sp. NPDC005298, assembly GCF_040607375.1. NCBI lineage: Bacteria > Bacillati > Actinomycetota > Actinomycetes > Micromonosporales > Micromonosporaceae > Micromonospora > Micromonospora sp. NPDC005298. Next base: position 505,363 of record NZ_JBEXGP010000002.1, on the reverse strand, counting down.
CACCGTGTTGGTCTTCGGCGTGATGGACAGCACGTAGCGGGGCCGCCCGTCCGGCGCCGGCCGGTCCAGGTGCAGGCCACGACGCTGACCCACCGTGTACGCGTACGCGCCGGTGTGGCTGCCCACCACCGCGCCGGTGCTGGCGTCCACCACGTCGCCGGGCGCCTCGCCGAGCCGGCCGGCCAGGAAGCCCCGGGTGTCGCCGTCGGCGATGAAGCAGATGTCGTGCGAGTCCGGCTTGTCGGCCACCGCCAGGCCCCGCTCGGCGGCCTCCGCGCGGACCTGCGCCTTGGTCGAGTCACCGAGCGGGAACATCGACCGGTCCAGCTGCTCGCGGGTGAGCACGGCCAGCACGTACGACTGGTCCTTGGCCACGTCGACGCTGCGGCGCAGCAGCCCGTCCGGGCCGAGTCGGGCGTGGTGCCCGGTGACCACCGCGTCGAAGCCCAGGGCCACCGCCCGGTCCAGCACCGCCGCGAACTTGATCTTCTCGTTGCACCGGAGGCAGGGATTCGGCGTACGACCGGCGGCGTACTCGGCCACGAAGTCGTCCACCACGTCCTCGTGGAAGCGGTCGGCCATGTCCCACACGTAGAACGGGATGCCGATCACGTCGGCGGCCCGCCGGGCGTCGCGGGAGTCCTCCAGGGTGCAGCAGCCACGGGCCCCGGTGCGGTAGGTCTGCGGGTTGCGGGCCAGCGCCAGGTGCACGCCTGTCACGTCGTGCCCGGCCGCCACCGCCCGCGCCGCCGCCACCGCCGAGTCGACACCGCCCGACATCGCCGCCAGAACCCTCACCAGCGAACTCCCTTCCCCACCGACAAGCCTACCCACCCGCCCCGCACTCTCCGTCAGGGCGCGGAGCGACAGCGCCGACCTTGGATGTGTGGTGGCCGCAGAAGCCACCATTCGGCACCACAGGTCGATGATCGACCGCGGGTGGGTCGGAAGGGGGTCAGCGGGGCGTGCGGAGGGCGGCGGCGCGGCGGGCACGGTCGACCGCCGCCGGCAGGGCCGCCACCAGGGCGTCCACGTCGGCCTGGGTGCTGGTGTGGCCGAGGGTGAAGCGCAGCGAGGAGCGGGCGCGGTCGTCGTCGGCGCCCATCGCCAGCAGCACGTGCGAGGGCTGGGCCACACCCGCGGAGCAGGCCGAACCCGTCGAGCAGGCGATGCCCTGCGCGTCGAGCAGCAGCAGCAGGGCGTCGCCCTCACAGCCGGGGAAGGAGAAGTGCGCGTTGCCGGGCAGCCGGTCGACCGGGTCGCCGTTGTAGACCACCTCGGGCACCGCCCGGCGGACCCGTTCGATCAGGTCGTCGCGCAGCGCGGCCACCCGGGCCGCGTACTCCTGCTGGCCCTTCACCGCCGCTTCCACGGCGACGGCGAAGGCGACGATGCCGGCGGTGTCGAGCGTGCCGGAGCGGACGTCGCGTTCCTGACCGCCGCCGTGCAGCAGCGGCGTGGCCGGCACGTCCCGGGCGAGCAGCAGGGCGCCCACGCCGGTCGGACCGCCGAGCTTGTGCCCGGTGACGGTCAACGCGGCGACCCCGCTGGCGGCGAAGTCGACGGGCACCTGACCGACCGCCTGGATGGCGTCGGTGTGGAACGGCACACCGTGCTCGGCGGCGACGGCGGCCAGCTCGGCCACCGGCTGGACGGTGCCCACCTCGTTGTTCGCCCACATGGCGGTGACCACGGCCACCCGGTCGGCGTACGCGGTCAGCTCGGCGCGCAGCGTCTCAGGGTGGAGTCGGCCGACGTCGTCCACCGACAACAGGCCCACCTCGGCGCCCTCGTGCTCGGCGAGCCAGTCGACCGCGTCCAGTACGGCGTGGTGCTCGACGGCGCTGGAGACCACCCGGCGACGGTCGGAGCCGGCGCCCCGACGGGCCCAGAAGATGCCCTTGACGGCCAGGTTGTCGCTCTCCGTGCCACCACCGGTGAAGATCACCTCGGACGGCCGGGCGCCGAGCACGGCGGCCACCCGCTCGCGCGACTCCTCGACCCGGCGGCGGGCACGGCGACCCGCCGCGTGCAGGGAGGACGCGTTGCCGACCTCGCGGGCGGTGGCGACGTACGCCTCCAGTGCCTCGTCGAGCATCGGAGTCGTCGCCGCGTGATCCAGGTAAGCCATCACCGTTCAGCCTACGGCCGGGTTGTCGGGAAGCGGAGGGCGGAGGGGCCTCTCGCGCAACGGCCGGGGTGGGTCTCCCCACCCCGGCCGGTCGACCGCGTACCCGCTCAGGCGGGCACGGCGGTGACGACGATGTTGTCGCGGTACTTGCGGGCCTTGGCGTCGAACGGCCCGCCGCAGGTGATCAGGGTCAGACGCGGCTTGCCGTCCCGGGCGAAGTAACGGTCCAACGGGATCTTGGTCTTGTCGTACTCCTCCCGGGCCACGACCCGGTACTTGCGGACCTTGCCGTCGCTGCCGGTCGCGGTCAGGGTGTCGCCCTGGTCGAGTTCCCGCAGCCGGAAGAACGCGCCCTTGCCCTGCTGGGCGCTGTCGACGTGACCGGCGACGACGACCGAGCCGGCCTCCGCCTCCAGGCCGGGGCCGTACCGGTACCAGCCGATCTTGTCGACGCTCGGCGGCACCTCGAACTCGTTGGTCCGCTTGTTGATGCCGACCGCGTTGATCGTGGCGGTGACGTCGATCGCCGGGATCGCCAGCCGGACCGGCGGGACGATCTCCGCCCCCGCCGGCAGTTCTCCGGCGGTCACCGGGACCGCCGGGCCGTCGGTGGCGCCGGCCGACGGTGCCGGGGTGGCGGTCGCGAGGTTGGCCGCCTCGTCGGCGCCCACGTCCTCCGCCGGCTGGGAGCCGCACGCCACCAGCGTGGCGACGGTGAGCGCGGCAACGCCGGCGGCCAGAGCCGCCAGCGCGCCGCGGTTGCGCACCGTCACTTGCGACCGGTCCGCGCGGTCGCCATCCGCACCCCACCGCCGAGCAGCAGGAGTACGCCGGCACCGGTGAGCACGTACCACCAGGTGTTCACGCCCGTGCCGGCCTGGCCGCCGTCACCGCTGGGCACGCCGCCCGGAGCCGAGTGCAGGCCGGTGATCGTCTGGGCGACCACGTCGAGGGTCTTGCCCTCGGCGGAGCCGATCGCGTAGACGATCGTGGCGGTGCCCTCCTTGAGGTTGAGGTCCGCCGGGCCGATGGCCACGGTGTCGGTGCCGGCCAGCACCACGTCCGCCTTCACCTTGCCCGCGTCGACGTCGCCCTTGGCCTCGTTCGGGTTGGTGAGGTTCTTGAAGACCGGGGTGCCCCCGGCGCGAACGTCCACCTCGGGGGCGGCGGCGGTGTGCCGGACGATCAGCCGCGCCTTGCCGGCGTCGACCTTGGAGACGTCGTTCACGAACGGGGTGATCTTCGGCTGGCCGGCGGCGTCGAGGTGCGCGGCGATGCTGATGTTCGCCCCACCCGGCACCGCGGCGTTGTCGACCTTGAGGATCGCGCTGCCGACCGGCTCGCCCGGCTTGGTCAGCGCGATGTCGTAGTCGCCCTCCTCCAGGTTCAGGGGGCCGGCGACGTCACCGGGCTTGAAGTTGTCGAGCGTCTTCTTGCCGTTGACGTAGACGTCGACCGGGGTGTCCGGAATGCCGTGCACGACGGAGACCTTCGACGTGGCGGCGTACGCGGGGGTGGCGGTGAACGCCCCGACGCCGGCGAACGCCAGCGCGGCGACGGCGCCGCCGGCGGCGACCCGACGGAAGTACGAGAGCTGCATGTCTGCCTCCTGGTGATTACTGCTGATTCGTCAGGCCTGGCTTGCAGAACGGGTTACGCCGGCTCCCCGACGGACGGATGCGCCCGGACGCACTTTTCTTTTTTCGGTCTCGTCCGCATCCGGATCGATGGCGAAAGACGAAGAGCAGGTGAGATGACATCGACCGGGAAAGTGGGGCGGAGGCTGTGGCAGCTACAGTCGGGTATGCCCCATCGAAGGCGAGCCGCCCGATGACGGCGCCACCCCATGATCCAGACCCCCCGGTGGACGACACAGCCCTCCGGTTCCGGGCTGGCGACGAGGCGGCGCTGCGCGAGGCCTACGACCGCTACGGCCGTGCCGTGCTGCACCTGGCCACCACAATGCTGGCCAACCGTGCCGACGCCGAGGACGTGACCCAGGCGACATTCGTCGCCGCCTGGCTGGGAAGGGACACCTTCGACCCGGCCAAGGGGTCGCTGATCGGCTGGCTGCTCGGCATCGGCCGACGAAAGGTGATCGACCGGATGCGGGCCTCGGCCCGGGAGACCCGGGTGGTGGAGACGGTCCGGCAGCTGCCCGAGCCGGCACAGACCGGCCCGGACCCCGACCGTGTGGTGGACCGGCTGGTCGTCGCCGACGAGCTGGCCCGACTGCCGGACGACCAACGGCGCATGCTGGAGTTGGCGTTCTACGACGACCTGACACACCAGCAGATATCGGCGGTGACCGGCGTACCGCTGGGCACCGTGAAGAGTCACATCCGGCGCGGCATGGCGAGCTTGAAACGCAGATGGGAGGTGGACGGTGCAGCACCTGGACCACGACCGGCTGGTCTTTCTGGCGCTCGGTGAGAGCGAGGCGGACAACGGCGAGAGCACCCACCTCGACACCTGCGCGCACTGCCGCGCGGAGATCGAGGCCTTCCAGCAGGTGGCCGGGCTCGGCGCGGAGACGCAGGGTCTCGCCGACCTGCCCGACCCGCCGGAGCACATCTGGCAGGGCATCGCGGCGGAGGTCAGAGCGGCGGAGGCTCTGCCGGCGCTGACCGACTCCCGCCGGCAACAGGTACCCGAGCAGGTGAACGGCACGACGGCCGAGTCGGGCACCGGCACGGCCGTCACCCCGTTGGGTGCGACCCACCGGTCCCGCCGGGGCCGCGGCTGGTCCCGCTGGGCGTCCGTCGCCGTGACCGCGGCGGCCGCCGCGGCGGTCGGTGTGTTGGGCACGGCCTCCGTACTGCGCTCGGACGACCCGGCTCCCACCCCGCCGCAGGCGGTGGTGGCCAGCGCGCCGCTCGCGGCGTACGGATCGACACCGCCGGCGGCCACGGGTGACGCCCGGGTTCTCCAGGACGGCCAACTGCACCTGCATGTGGCGAATCTCCCGAGCGTCCCGGGGTACTACGAGGTCTGGCTCATCAACCCGACGACGATGGAGATGTTCTCGGTCGGCACCCTGGGTGGCGGCTCCGACGCCCTGCTGCCGCTGCCCCCGAACGTCGACCTCAAGAGCTACTCCGTGGTCGACGTCTCGGCCGAGCAGTTCGACAACAACACCCGCCACTCCGGTGACAGCCTCCTCAGGGGCACCCTGACGGGCTGATCGGCGGGCCGGCTCAGCTCCCCGGCCCGCCGATCAGCTCCCCGCGGAAACGACAGTGGCCGCCCCGAATGCTCGGGGCGGCCACTGTCGCGCAGGGTCACTTGCGCTTGCGGATCTCCTCGGCGGCCTGCGGGACGATCTTGAACAGGTCGCCGACGACGCCGAAGTCGGCCAGCTCGAAGATCGGCGCCTCGCCGTCCTTGTTGACCGCGACGATGGTCTTCGAGGTCTGCATGCCGGCCCGGTGCTGGATGGCACCGGAGATGCCGAGCGCCACGTAGAGCTGCGGGGAGACCGTCTTGCCGGTCTGGCCCACCTGGAACTGGTGCGGGTAGAAGCCGGAGTCGACCGCCGCGCGGGACGCGCCGACGGCGCCGCCGAGCAGGTCGGCCAGCTCCTCGACCAGCTTGAAGTTGTCGGCGTTGCCGACACCGCGACCGCCGGAGACGACCACGCCGGCCTCGGTCAGCTCGGGGCGGGAGCCCTTCTGCTCGGCGACCCGCTCGACGACCCTGGCCAGCTTGTCCGTGTCGGTGACCGACACGGTGAGCTGCTCGATCGCCGGGGTGGCGGCGGCCGGGCTCGGGGTGACCGAGTTGGGTCGCACGGTGACCAGCGGCAGGCCCTTGGTGACCTTGGACTTGACGATGGTGGAGCCGGCGAAGGCGACCTGGGTGGCGGTGCCGTCGGCGGCCAGGCCGACCACGTCGGTCAGGATGCCGTTGTCCAGCTTGACGGCGAGGCGGGCGGCGATCTCCTTGCCCTCCTGGGCCGACGCCAGCAGCACGGCGGACGGCTGCACCCGCTGGACCAGCTCGGCCAGCACGGTGGCCTTGGGGGCCACCAGGTAGCCGTCGATCTCGTCACCCTCGGCGGCGTAGATCTTCTCCGCGCCGTACTCGCCCAGCTTGCCGCTCAGCGCCTCGGCCGCGCCGGCGCCGCCGAGCACGACCGCGCTGGGCGTACCCAGCTCACGGGCGAGGGTGAGCATCTCCAGGGTGACCTTCTTGACGCCGAATTCCTTGGTGGCTTCGACGACGACGAGAACCTCAGACATGTCCAGACCCCGCTCTCACACGAACTTCTCGGTGGCGAGGAACTCGACCAGCTTGACGCCGCCCTCGCCCTCGTCGGTGACCTTGGCGCCGCCGGAGCGCGGCGGACGCTTGGAGTGCTCGACGACAGCGCTGGTCGCGCCGTCGAAGCCCACCTCGGTCGGTGCGACGCCGAGGTCGGCCAGGGAGAACGTCTGTACCGGCTTCTTCTTGGCGGCCATGATCCCCTTGAACGAGGGGTACCGCGGCTCGTTGATGGTGTCCCAGACGGAGACCACGGCCGGCGTGGAGGCGGTGACGACCTCGTAGCCCTCTTCGGTCTGCCGCTCGACGGTCAGGTTGCCGCCGTCGACGGTGAGCTTGCGGGCGCCGGTGAGCGCGGCGACGCCGAGCCGCTCGGCGATCATGTGCGGCATGACCTGGACCCGGCCGTCGGTGGACTCCGCGCCGCAGATCACGAGGTCGGCGTTGAGCTGACCGAGCGCGGCGGCGAGCACCTTCGAGGTGGCCACGGCGCAGGAACCGTGCAGGGCGTCGTCCACCACGTGCACGGCCTTGTCCGGGCCCATGGAGAGCGCCTTGCGGATGGATTCGGTCGCCCGGTCCGGACCCATGGTCAGGATGGTGACCTCGCCACCGTGCGCCTCCTTGATCTTCAGCGCCTCCTCGATGGCGTACTCGTCCATCTCATTGATCACGTTGTTCGCCGAACCGCGGTCGACGGTGTTGTCGTCATTGCGCAGGTTGCGGTCCGCGCCCGAATCAGGCACCTGCTTGACGAGTACGACGATATTCATCGCGCTTCGACGACCCTCCTGTGTGGTGATGCGAGTTCGCTCGCCCGGTCTGGGCCGCAGCCTCGCGCGTCGGTCGACGCCTGGTCAACCGCGGGCTGTTGTGCGGTTGCCCACGACGCAATGTTACCTGCCAGTAGGTTGCGGCTCCCGGGCACTCAGAGTGACACAGCTCACCAGCGTCCGCGCAGTCAGGCCGACTCGGCCAACGCGCCCCGGATCCGGTCGATCACCGCGGCCTCGGCCGGCGCCACCCCGTTGTGCGCCCGGGCGGCACGGTCCGCCGCCGTCAACACCACCGAGCGGTACGTCTCCACGTCCGTCGGAGACTTCTCCCGCAGGATCCGCACCGCGCCGGTGAGCGCCGGAAAAACCACCGACTCGATCTCCAACTCGGAGTCGCGGGGCAGCCGGGGCAACGGGCCGGTGGTCAACGCCTCCTTGACCACGCCGCTCGCGCCGGCCAGCGCACCGGACGCGGCGAAGCTCTCCCGGAACACGGCCACCATCCCCGGATCGGCGTTGGTGACCAGGAGGACGGCGCCGAACGCGCCGGTCTTGAGGGTCAACCGCTCCTGGTCCGTCAACCGCTGCTCCATGATCACGGAGTGTAGACGTACGGCGTGGTGGTGGTGACCGGGACGAGACCGAGACGTTGCAGGATGGGCCGGCTGTCCTCGGACGCGTCGACCTGCAACAGCGTCCGGCCCCGCTGGTCGGCCAGCCGGGCCCGGTAGGTCACCAACGCCCGGTAGATGCCCCTGCGACGCCACTGCGGCAGGGTCGAGCCGCCCCACAGGGTGGCGAAGCCGGTGTTTGCCGGGAAACGCACCCAGCCCGCGCTGACCACCGTCCCGTCCGCCTCGGCCACCACGACGGTGATCGAGTGCCGGTCGGCCTCGATCTCCTTGGCCAACCCCCACACGAGGTGCGAGCGGTCCTCCTGCCAGACCTCCTCCTCCATGGCGGCGATCCGCTCCAGGTCCTCCCGGGAGGTCACCTCACGCAGGCGTACCCCCTCGGGTGCCACCGGCAGCGCGGCGGCCAGCGGCGCGACCGGCCCGACCACGACGGTCTCCCGCTCCTGCGGCACGAAGCCCGCGGCGCGGAGCCGGTCGGCCAGGTCCGCCGGCTCGTCGTGCTCGTTGAGCTTCCACTCGACGGACTGGTCACGCCCGCGGAACAGCTCCACCTGCCGGGCGATCAGCTCGTCGAGCTCCGCGCCGGTCAACCCACCCAGGTCGCGGTAGGTGAGGAACCCGCCGGCGTCGAGCCCGACGATCCGGACCAGCGGCCCGTCCCGCTCCACCGTCACCCCGGCCGGGACCGGGTCGGGGATCTCCGGACGGAGTTGGTTGTCGTAGGCGTTGCGCAGCGTCAGCACGTCGAGATCGGTCACCGGCTCAGGCTAAGCCGGACATCAAGCGGATAATCGGCAGCGTGTGGGAGGCGATCAGACGGTGGTTCGACCCGGCAGACCTGCGCTCGGTCGGCGAGCCACCGGACTACCGGTTCTCGCTGGCCAACGAGCGCACGTTCCTCGCCTGGCTACGCACCGGCCTGGCGCTGGTCGGCGGCGGGCTGGCCGCCGCGCAGTTCCTCCCGCCGCTGCCGATGAGTCACCTGCGGGAGGTGATCGCGGTCGCGCTGCTGCTGCTCGGCGGCATCGTCGCGATCCGCGCGGTGGACCACTGGGCGCGTACCGAACGGGCCATCCGGCTCGGTGAGGAGCTGCCCGCCTCCCGGTTCCCCGCCCTGCTCGCCCTCGCCGTCGGCGCCGGCGCGGTACTGCTGGTGATCGCCGTGCTGGTCCGGGCGGTCGGCGAAGGGTGAGCACCGGACGCGATCCCGGGTTGCAGCCGGAACGGACCCGGTTGGCGTGGCGGCGCAGCATGCTGGCGTTGACCGTGGTGACCGCGCTCGCCGTCCGGCTGGGATCGACCGGCGACGCCGTGGGCGCGCTGGCCGCCGGGGGCACCGTGCTGGTCTGGGGCGCCCTGCTCGTGCTGTGCTGGCCCCGGGGCACCGGCACCGGACCGGCCCGTACCGGTGGCCGCACGCTGCCCCTGGTCGCGCTCGGCACCGTCGCGCTCGCGGGGCTGGGTGTGCTGCTCGCGCTTCGCGGACTGTGGTGACGCGACCGGGTGAGCCATGATGGGTGGATGGCCCGGCTCTACGTACTCCTCTTCCTGGCGCAGATCGTCCTCGCCGTATTCGCGCTGATCAGTTGCCTCTCCGCCGAGGACGGCCAGGTGCGCGCCCTCCCCCGGATCGCCTGGGTGCTGATCATCCTGTTCTTCCCGCTGGTCGGGTCGATCGCCTGGTTCGTCGCCGGCCGGGAGCCCAGCGCCCGCGGGACCGCGCCGATCGGCGGTGGCACGGTCCAACGGCCACGTCGACCGCTCGCCCCCGACGACGACCCCGAGTTCCTGCGCTCCGTGCAGGAGCGCGCCCAGCAGCAGGACCAGGAACTGTTCCGCCGCTGGGAGGAGGACCTGCGCCGGCGCGAGGACGACCTGCGCCGCCGCGACGGTGAGCCGCCACGCGAGGGTGACCGGCCCGAGGTGTGAACGCGCGGCCGCCGCCGTCGCCCCGACCGGGGCGACGGCGGCGGGTGCTACTCAGGCCAGGTTCGACGACCGGGGGTACGCGTCGGTCGGGTCGGTGAGCACGTTCACCAGGTACGGCACACCGGAGTCGAACGCGCGCTGCAACGCCGGACCCAGGTCGGCGGCCTTCGCGACCGTCTCCCCCGCCCCGCCCAGCGCGCTGACCACCGTGTCGTAGCGCAACTCCGGCTGGAGGTCGGCGGCGACGTCGTAGCCGTACATGGCCCGCATCGGGTGCTTCTCCAACCCCCAGATGCCGTTGTTGCCGACCACGATCACCACGGGCAGCTTCTGCCGGACCAGCGACTCGACGTCCATCAGCGAGAAGCCCGCCGCGCCGTCGCCCATCAGCACGCAGATCTGCCGGTCCGGGTGGCTGACCCGGGCCCCCATCGCGTAGCCCATGCCGGTGCCCAGGCAGCCGTACGGGCCCGGGTCCAGCCAGGTGCCGGGCTGCGCGGGCTCCAGGTAGCGGCCGGCGTACGAGACGAAGTCACCGCCGTCGCCGATGGTGATCGCGTCCGGGGCCAGCACCCGGCGCAGTTCGCCGTAGATGCGCGCCGGGCGGATCGGGTCGGTCTCGGCGGCCATCTCCGCCGCGTCGCGCGCCTTGGCGGCGTCCTCGGCGGCGCGCAGGTCCGCGATCCAGTCGCCGTGGTCGGCGCGGTCACCAGCGTGGTCGGCCAGCGCGGACAGGATCAGGCGCAGGTCCCCGGCGGGGGCGGCGGCCGGCTGCACGTGCCCGGCGCGCTGGCTGGGAGCGTCGACGATGTGCACCACCTTCGCGTCGCCGAAGTCACCGAAGCTGAGCCGGAAGTCCAGCGGGGTGCCGACCACCACGACGACGTCGGCGCCGGAGAGCGCGGCCCGACGGGCCTTGGCGAAGGAGAGCGGGTGCTCCGGCGGGAGCGAGCCGCGGCCCATGCCGTTGGTGAAGACCGGCACCTGCAACGCCTCGGCGGCCTCCCGCAGGGCGGCGACCGCGTCACCGGCGTACACGTCCGAGCCGGCGATGATGACCGGTCGTTGCGCGGCGGCGATCAGCAGCGCCGCGCGGCCGACCTCCTCCGGGTCGGGCACGACCGGGTCGACGCCCGCCACGGCGGGCAGCTCGACCTCGGCGACCGAGAAGACCGTCTCCAGCGGGAAGTCGAGGAACGCCGGGCCGCGGTGCGGGGTGAGCGCGGCGGTGAGCGCGGCACCCACCGCGCGTGGGATGTCGTCGGTGCTGAACACCGTTTCGGCGTGCTTGGTGACCGGGGCGACCAGCGGCAGGTGGTCCATCTCCTGGAGGCTGCCCGAGCCCCAGCGGAACGCGGGCGCCCTGCCGCCCAGCACCAGCACCGGGGAGGCGTTGAAGAAGGCGCTGGTCATGCCCGAGATGCCGTTGGTGACGCCGGGGCCGGCGGTGAGCACGGCGAGGCCGGGGCGGCGCTGGAGCTTGGCCACCGCCTCGGCGGCGAAGACCGCGGACTGCTCGTGCCGGACGTCGTAGATCGGGAAGTCGGTCTTGTGCGCGGCGTCGTAGAGGGGAAAGACGTGCCCGCCGGACAGCGTGAACATCTCCCGTACGCCGTGCGCGCGTAGCGCCGCCAGCGCCAGTTCCCCGCCGTGACCCTCGAACCGCTCCGTCATTCGCCGCTCCCCTTCGTTCCTCGTGACCGAGGCCCCACGCTACTGGCCGGTAGGAACAATGTGAACCGCTCTCGTCTAATCGTCAGCGGCCGGTGAAGTCCGGCTTGCGCTTCTCCACGAAGGCCGTCATGCCCTCGCGCCTGTCGTCGGTGGCGAACAACGCCGCGAAGAGCTGGCTCTCCCAGGCCAGACCCGAGTTCAGGTCCATGTCCAGGCCGCCGTCGACCGCCAGCTTCGCCGCCCGCAGCGCCTGCACCGGACCGGTCAGGTACGGCGTGATCAACGCGACCGCCGCGTCGTAGACCTCGGCGGCCGGTACGACCCGGTCGGCCAGGCCGATCCGCAGCGCCTCCTGCGCGTCCACCATCCGCCCGGACATGATCAGATCCTTGGCGCGGGCCGGGCCGACCAGGCGAGCCAGCCGCTGGGTGCCACCCGCGCCCGGGATGATGCCGAGCTTGATCTCCGGCTGGCCGAGCTTGGCGTCCTCGGCCACGACCCGCCAGTCGCAGGCCAGCGCCAGCTCGCAGCCACCACCGAGGGCGTACCCGGTGATCGCGGCCACCACCGGCTTGGGGATCCGGGCGATCGCACCGAGCGCGCTCGACAGGTTCGCCGCCCGGTCGGCCATGTCCACGTAGGACATCTCGGCCATCTGCTTGATGTCCGCGCCGGCGGCGAAGACCTTCTCCCCGCCGTACACGATGACGGCGCGGACGCCGGGGTCGTCGGTGGCCGCCGTGGCGGCGGCGCGCAACTCCTCCTGCACCTGGGTGTTGAGCGCGTTCATCGGCGGCCGCTCCAGCCGAATGGTCCCGATGCCGTCAGTGGTCTCCAGCCGAACGAACTCGCCCACGCTGCCCTCACTTCCTCGTCGAAGTCGCGTGCCAACCTTACGACCCGGCTCGTTTGGGTAAGTAGTGTGGTGTCAGCCCCGCGGGCGGGAGTCCAGCCATGATCACGTATTACGACGACAGGTCGGTGCAGGTCACCTCCACCGCCGTCCGGGTGGACGGCCGTAGCTACCCACTGGCCGAGATCACCATGGTCTGGCACCGCCGGGGCACCCGCTCCTGGCGGGTGCTCGTCGGTCGGGGCGCGATCGGCGCCGCACTGGCCGGCCCGCTGATCGCCGCGGTACTCGGCATCGCCCTCGCCGTCTGGCTGCACCGCTCACCCACGGTGACGATCGCCATCGTCGGCGCGTCGGTGCTCGTCGGGCTGGCCGTCGGGCCGGTCGCCGACTTCCTCTTCGAACACCTGGACCGCTCGTACGCCCGGGGCAGCCGTCAACTGGAGATGTGGGCCCGCTGGCGTGGCCAGCCGGTACGGCTGCTGCGCACCGGTGACTCGCTGCGCTTCGGTCAGATCTACCGGGCGGTGCAGCGGGCGGTCGAGCACAGCCACCCGGCCCGCCCGACCAGCCGACGCTAGCCGACCAGCCTGCGGGCGCTCCGCACCGCCGTCGCGGCGGAAGAACGCGCGGGGCGAGGTTGCCCGCCGGTGGTTAGGCTTAGTGATGACCCTCTATTACCGGGACGACGCGGTGCAGGTGACCTCCGAGTCGATTCGTTCGGGTGGTCACGTGGTCGCCCTCTCCGACGTGACGTACGTCTGGCACGCGCGCGGTCCGAAGACGCTCGCGGTGCGCGGCCGGGTGCTCGGTCGCGGTGTCCTGGCGCTGCTGCTCTCGCTGCCCCCACTGGTCGCGCTGGTCTGCGTGGTCTCGCTGGCCTGGTCGGCGCAGGAACGCGGCAACTGGAAGGTGACGCTGATCGTCCTGGCCGCCTTCGCGGTGGGCGCGCTGGCGTTGATCCCGTTCCTGGAGATCCCCCTGGGCTGGCTGGACCGCTCCTACGAGCGCGGCAGCCACGTGCACGAACTGTGGGTGCAGCACCACGGCCGGGAGGACCTGCTGCTGCGCACCCCTGACGCGCTGCGCTTCGGCCAGATCTACCGGGCCGTGCAGCGGGCCGTCGAACAGCAGGGAGACCACAGGTGAGCGCCTTCGGGGCGCGGTCACCGCCCCGGACGGCGGTCAGCTCAACGGCAGGGTGGTGGCGATCGGCCAACCCACCAGGACGGCGCCCACCGTGGCCAGCAGCCAGCGCGGGGCCGCGTACCGCCGCAGCACCGCCGCCCACACGACGTGCCAGCCGAGCAGGACCACGAACAGCGGGACGACCAGCACCACGAAGCCGGGCGCCAGGCCGACAAGCGCCGACGTGGTCAGCACCAGCACGGTGACCGCGACGACCAGCAGGTGCCGAACGGTCCGCCCGGCGGCGACCACCTCGACGGCGAACAGGAACAGCAGACAGGCGGCGAGCACCAGCGGGAGCAGCCACCAGCGGGCGCCCACCAGCAGCGCCGAGGTCAGTCCCAGGTGGATCGGAACGGCGACGGAGAGGACCGCGTACCCGGTCAGGGCCAACGCCGCGACGACGGTCCGCGTACGGCGATCCGGGGCGGCGACGTTCTCGTCGGCCGGTGGCACCGGGGCGCCCGGTCGTGCCGTGGCGGGCAGCCACCGGTGACCGGCGAGTACCAGCGCGCCGGTGACCAGCAGGAACCCGGTCACGTAGCCGCCCACCGCGAGCGGGATACGGGCCGTGGGCAGCACCGCCGCGGCGACCGCGCCGACACCGGCGGCGACGACCGCCAACCCGAGCAGCGCCGCACCGGTGACCGGCACCGGATCGCCCGGACGGGCGCCGGTGGCCCGTCGGCCCAGCAGCAGAGCGGCAAGCGGAACCACTCCCACGCCGAACGCGAACAGCAGCAGCGCCGCCCCCGCGAGCCGCACGAACGGGCGCGGCGCACCCGTCCCGTCGAGGGTGGGCAGCCAGTTGACGATCTCCTCGTGGGTGCGCGGGGCGAACAGCACCGAGATGTGTTCCACACCGGACACCACCACCGCCGGTCGCCGGCTCACCGCCGCACCCCGTTGGACCGCGTCGTCGGCCGCACGCCGGAAACCGGGGAACTCCAGGCCGCCGACGATCAGCAGCAACCGCGTCGGCCGGCCCGGGGGCAGTTCGCCGGCGTCGGGCAGTGAGATCGCCACCGTCCGGGCGATCTCCGGGTGCCCGACCGCGTAGCGGGTGACCGCCCCGGCGCCCATCGAGTGCCCGACCAGCGCGATGTGGTCCGGGTCCACGTCCGGCCGGGAACGCAGGTACCCGACGGCGACGTCCAGGTCGGCGGCGAGCGTCGAGTCGGAGGTGGCGCTGTCGAGCCGCGCCGGGTTGGCCCCGTGCCCGGCGAAGTCGACGAGCAGCGCGACCGCCCCCCGACGGGCGACGCTGTCGGCGATCGGGCGCATCAGGCGGGCCGAGCCGGCGAACCCGTGCGCGACAACCACACCGGGACGCCGTACACCGGGCGTCGGCAGGTCGGCGCGTACCTCGGTCAACGGCACACCGTCGACGGTGACCTGGCGGACGGTGAGGCCGGCGTCGGCGCGTACCAGCACCAGCGTGCCGAGCGCGGCGGCGACCGCCGCGACCACGGCGAGCAGGACGGCGGCGCGGGTGCTCGGCGGATGGTGCGGCGAGGGGGCCGGCATGCCGGCACCCTACCGCCGCGAGAGGCCCCTGACGGTGGGCGAGCGGTTGCGGCGCGGGCGACGCACACTGGATCCCATGGCGATCCCCCTCCCCACACCGGCCGCGATGGTCGGCCTGACCCGCTCCGCCCTCGACCAGGCCCTCGGCTCGGCGGCCTCGTTCGCCGCCGTGCCCGCCCGCGCCTTCGCGGTGCTGGACGGTGTGGAGGCCCTGCTCAGCCGGATCAACGGCGTGGTGGACCGGATCGAGACGACCCTGGACCGGACCGACCAGGTGGTCGCCAAGGCGGACGCGGTGGCCGACCGCGCGGCCGTCACCGTGGGGACCGCTGCGGAGGCGGCCGGCACGGCTGCCGAGTTGCTGGCGGCGTACGAGCCGGCGCTGCGCCGGGCCGCACCGATGACCGAGCGGTTCGTCGAACAGCTCAGCCACGAGGAGATCACCGCCGCGATCCACCTGATCGACGAGTTGCCCAAGCTCAAGCAGCACCTGACGGCGGACATCCTGCCGATCCTGGCGACCCTGGACCGGGTCGGGCCCGACCTGCACGACCTGCTCGACGTCACCCGCGACCTCAAGCTCGCCGTGGCCGGCATCCCCGGCCTGGGCATGCTGCGCCGGCGCGGGGAGAAGATCGTCGACGACCCGGCCCACTGAGCGCCCGCCCGCCGGCGACGCCCTGGACGCCGTGTCAGCAGTCGCAGGTGATCGTCGACCGGGGCGCGGTCAGGTCGTCGACCGGGCGCCGCGTCAGCCCCGTCTCCGTGACCACCGGCAGGCCCTCCCGCACCCAGTACTCGAACCCGCCGAGCATCTCCTTGACCGGGTGACCGAGCCGCGCGAACTCCAGCGCGGCCCGGGTCGCGCCGTTGCAGCCCGGCCCCCAGCAGTAGGTGACGACCGCCGCGCCGGCCGGGACCAGACCGGCCGCACGGGTCGCGATCTCGGCGGTGGGCAGGTGCACCGCACCCGGCAGGTGCCCCTGCGCCCAGGCGGCCGATCCCCGGCTGTCGACGACCACCAGACCGGGGGTACGGGCGGACAGGTCGGCGTGCACGTCGCTGACGTCGGTCTCGACGCTGAGCCGGGCGAGGAAATGGGCGGTGGCGGTGGCCGGATCGGCCGCCGGGACGGCGAAGGTGAAGGTCATGCACCGATCCTGGCGGCCCGTGCCGCGCCTCACGAGTGGCGGTAGGGACGTTCTTCGCTAACATCCCGCCATGCCGTCCCGCGCCCAGGCCACACGCCCACTCCCGGTGCCGACGGCCCGCTGGCCCACAGCCGGGTACCGCGTCGCCGTGCTCGCCTACGCGGGGATGTCGATGTTCGAGATCGGCATCGTCACCGAGGTGTTCGGACTGCCCCGGCCCGAGTTCGACGTCGACTGGTACGACCTGGTGGTCTGCGCCGAGCAGCCCGGGCCGGTGCCGGTCGTCGGCGGCGCCAGCCTGCACACCCCGTACGGCCTGCGGGAGTTGGCGACCGCGCAGATGATCATCGTGCCCGGCGTGCCCGATATGAGCGCTGAACCGTCACCCGAGGTGGTGGACGCCCTACGTCGCGCGCACCGGCGAGGTGCCCGGATCATGTCGATCTGCTCCGGCGCGTTCGCGCTCGCCGGCGCCGGGCTGCTGGACGGGCGGCGGGCCACCACCCACTGGCGCTACGCGGAGCTGCTGGCGCGGCGCTACCCACTGGTCACGGTGGACCCGGACGTGCTCTACCTCGACGACGGCGAGCTGCTCACCAGCGCCGGCAGCGCCGCCGGGCTCGACCTCTGCGTCCACGTGGTGCGGCGGGACCACGGCGCCGCGATCGCCAACGCGGTCGCCCGCCGGTTGGTGATCCCCCCACACCGCGACGGTGGGCAGGCCCAGTTCGTCGAGGCCCCGGTGAACACCGATCCGGCCGACGACCGCATCGCCGGCAGTATCGACTGGGCGCTCACACACCTCACCGAGCCGCTGAGTGTGGCCCGACTCGCCGAGCAGGCCCGCATGTCGCCCCGCACCTACCTGCGGCACTTCGCCCGAGCCACCGGCACCAGCCCGATCCGGTGGGTCATCGACAAGCGGGTCCGGGCCAGTCTGGCGCTGCTGGAGGAGACCGACTCCCCGGTCGAGCAGATCGCCGGCGCGGTCGGGTTCGACACCCCGGTCACCTACCGCCACCATTTCGCGCGGGTCATGCTGACCTCGCCGTCGGCGTACCGCCGGGCCTTTCGGACCGGGACCGCGACGAACCAGCAGGCGTGACGCGCGGCCGGGTCAACCGTGCGCGTACAGCTCGTCGATCTCGGCGCGCTGGGGCAGCGCCACCGAGGCGCCGAGCCGGCGGACGCAGGCAGCGCCGGCCGCCGCCGCCCAACGCATCGCGTCGACGAGGTCACGTCCCTCACCCCAGCCGACGGCGAGCGCGGCGGTGAACGCGTCACCCGCCGCGGTGGAGTCGACCACGTCGACCCGGAACGCGGGCACGTGCACGTCCGCGCCGTCCCGGTCGACGTACCGGGCGCCGGCACCGCCGAGGGTGAGTACCGCCCGGGGCACCAGGTCGAGCAGCGCCCGGGGCTCGTCCCGGCCCCGGCCGGTGAGGGCCTGCGCCTCGCCCTCGTTGACGACCAGCAGGTCCACCGCGGCGAGCAGTTCCGGTGGGAGGTCCCGGGCCGGGGCGGCGTTCAGGATGACGCGGGTGCCGGCGGCGCGGGCGGCCGTCGCGGCGGCGGTCACCGTCTGCACGGGGATCTCCAGCTGGGCGACCAGGACGTCGGCGCCCCGTACCGTCGCCAACTCCTCGTCGGTGAGACCGACAAGCATGTCGTTCGCGCCGGGGATGACCACGATGGCGTTCTCCCCCTCGGCGTTGACCATGACGAGGGCGACGCCCGAGGTGCCGTAGACGACCCGCAGCTGGGCGGTGTCCACGCCGGCCGCGGTGATCCGGGCCCGGAGCGTGACACCGAACGCGTCGGAGCCGATCGCGCCGAGGAAGGCGCAGGAGGCACCGGCCCGGACCGCCGCGACGGCCTGGTTGGCGCCCTTGCCTCCGGGCACCATCACGAAGTCGGTGCCGAGCAGGGTCTCGCCCAGCCGGGGCAGCGCGGGCGCCATCGCGACCAGGTCCATGTTGGCGCTGCCCACCACGGCCACCCGGGTCGGGGACACGTCAGGCCCTCCGCCCGGTCAGCTGGCGCGGGCGGTGTAGCGGTCGCCCGACCGCTCGACCACCAGCGGCAGGCCGAAGGTCTTGGAGAGGTTGTCGCCGGTCAGCGTCTCGGCCAGCAGACCCTGAGCGACCACCGCGCCCTCGCGCAGCAGCAGCGCGTGGGTGAACCCGGGCGGGATCTCCTCCACGTGGTGGGTGACGACCACCAGAGCCGGGGCGTCCGGGTCGTACGCCAACTCGGCCAGCCGGGCCACCAGGTCCTCGCGGCCACCCAGGTCGAGCCCGGCGGCCGGCTCGTCGAGCAGCAGCAGTTCCGGGTCGGTCATCAGGGCGCGGGCGATCTGCACGCGCTTGCGTTCGCCCTCGGAGAGGGTGCCGTAGCGGCGCTCGGCGAGGCCGCCGATGCCGAGTTGGCTGAGCAGGGCCCGCGCCCGCGCCTCGTCGCCGCGATCGTAGTTCTCCCGCCAGCGGCCGACCACCGACCAGGCGGCCGTCACCACCACGTCGCTGACCTGCTCCTCGGCGGGCACCCGCTCGGCGAGCGCGGCGGTGGAGAGCCCGATCCGGGTGCGCAGCTCGTTGACGTCGGTGCGGCCGATCCGCTCACCGAGGACGTGCGCGACACCGGTGGTGGGGTGCAGCCGCCCGGCGGCGAGGTTGAGCAGTGTCGTCTTACCCGCCCCGTTGGGCCCGAGCACGACCCAGCGCTCGTCCAGCTCGACCCGCCAGGTCAGGTCCTGCAACAGCGCGGTGCCGGACCGGCGTACGCCGACGCCGTCGAGGCTGACCACCAGATCCGGGTCCACGGGTGCGGCGGCGGAGGTGGCGTCGGCAGCGCCACGGATCAGGTCACCAGTCACCACTCCATCCAACCACGCACCGCCGGGGCGCCCCCCATGGGCGGCGCTCCGGCCATAGGCTGGTGCACCGTGTCGTTGATCACCAACCCGGAGGACGCCGCATGCCCGGTCGGGGTACGGAGCCGCGCGGATGAGCGCGGTCATCGAGATCGAGGGCCTGCGCAAGACCTTCCACGGCCTACGCAGCGGCAAACGGGTGGCGGTCGACGGGTTCGACCTGCTGGTCGAGGCGGGTCAGATCCACGGTTTCCTGGGGCCGAACGGCTCGGGCAAGACCACCACCCTGCGCGCCCTGCTCGGGCTGGTCCGGGCCGACGGTGGGCGGATGACGGTGCTGGGTGAGCGGTCCCCGGAGCTGCTGCCGCGGGTGGCCGGCCAGGTCGGCGCCATCGTGGAGAGCCCGCAGTTCTTCGGCAACTTCACCGGGTACCGCACGTTGCGGCTGCTGGCCCGCGCCGGCGGGGTGCCGGTGTCGCGGGTGGACGAGGCTCTGGAGCTGGTGGGTCTGCGGGACCGGGGCGACGAGCGGGTGAAGGGCTACTCGCTGGGCATGAAGCAGCGCCTGGCTGTGGCGTCGGCGCTGTTGAAGGATCCGCGGCTGCTCATCCTGGACGAGCCGGCGAACGGGTTGGACCCGGCGGGCATCAGGGAGATGCGGGACCTGATGCGGTCGTTGGCGGCGTCCGGGGTGACGGTGCTGGTGTCCAGCCACATCCTGGGCGAGATCCAGCTGATCTGCGACCACGTGACGATCATCTCGCGGGGTCGGCGGGTGGCGGCCGGTCGGGTGGACGAGGTGCTGGCCGGCCACGACAGGCACGAGTACCTGGTCCGGGTGACCGAGCCGGAGCGGGCCGTGGAGCTGTTGCTGGCGGCCGGACTGACGGCGGTCGTGGAGCCGGAGGCGCTGGTGGTCAGCGGGGCTGACGACCCGACGGTGATCAGCCGCGTGCTCGGCGAGCAGGGGCTGTGGGTGGGCGAGTTGACGCCGCTACGGCCCGATCTGGAGAGCGTCTTCCTGGAGCTGACCGGGGGCTACGCGCACCCGTCGGTGCCCCGGCAGGTCGACGACGGGCCGTTGTCGTACGCCGACCAGGGCGAAGCTGTGATCAACCTCGATCGGGGAGTGGGCGCGTGAACCTGGTCCGTGCCGAGTTGGAGCGGCTGACGGCGCGCCGCTTCGTGCAGCTCATGGTCGTCCTGCTGGTGGTGGCGTTCGCCGTCACGGTGGCGACCACGCTCGCCGGCTCCCACAAGCCGAGCGCGGACGAGATGAACACGGCGCAGACGCGGGCCGCCGAGGCGCGAAACGGGATGGAGACCGCCTACCAGCAGTGCGTGGCCCGGCAGAACGACGTGCTCTCGCAGGACGACGTGGACCAGTACTTCCCGGAGCAGTGCTCGGAGATCGACCCGCTCCGGCAGGACCGGATGCCGATCGCGGCGGACTTCCTGCCGGGGGTGTTCAGCTTCGCCCAGCAGGCGCGCCCGTTGCTCTACTTCCTGATCGCGTTCCTCGTGCTGTTCGGGTTTCTGGTGGGCGCCTCCTTCATCGGCGCCGACCTGAACTCGGGCGGTGTGGTGAACCTGCTGCTCTGGCGCCCGCGCCGGTTGACGGTGCTCGCGGCCAAGTTGGGCACTCTGCTCGGCACGGTGCTGGTGCTGGCCCTGCTGGCGTCGGTGGCCTACCTCGCCTCGTTCTGGGTGATCGGGCAGACCGCCGGGTTGCCGGGTCGGCTGAACGCCGACTTCTGGCGTTCACTCGGTGCGGTGCACGGCCGTGGCATGGTGCTGGTGCTGCTGGCCTCGGCGTTGGGTTTCGCGATAGCCACGCTGGGTCGGCACACGTCGGCGGCGCTGGGCGCGGCGGCCGCGTACCTGGTGGTGTGGGAGTTGGGTGCGCGTCTGGTCCTGGAGATCGTCGACACCCGCCGACCGGATCGGTTGATGCTCTCCAGCCACGTCGGGGCGTGGCTGACCGGTGAGGCACGGTTCTACGACGCGCGGCAGTGCCTCGACGAGGGCAACAGCCTGTGCGACGGCTTCTACAGCCTGACCTGGAGGCCGGCGCTGCTGGTGCTGCTCGTGATCACCGGCGGGTTGACGGCGGCGGCGTTCGCCGTGTTCCGTCGCCGCGACCTGATCTGAGCCGCCGCCGGGCCGCCGCCTCGGGCAGGTGAGCGGCCCGGCGACCCACCCGATCCGGCAAGAGCTTGCAACCCGCTGACGTGCGGTGAAATATTCCTTCACATGACGGCCGCAGTGGGCTCAGCCGACGGTGGAGCCGAACACCTCGTCGCGGACGGCGTTCAACGCGGTGCGCAGCGCGCCGTGCAGGATCGGCTCCTCGGTCAGCCCGGTGGGCACCACCCGCGGCTGGACCAGGGTGATCGCGGCGACCTCCTGCTGGACCCGCTCGGCGAGCGCCACGCCGCCGGCCTGGCCGACCTCGCCGGCGAGCACCACGAGCGGCGGGTCGAGGACCACGCAGGTGCTGGCCACGCCGAGCGCGAGCCGGCGGGCCAGCTCGTCGAGCATCGCGCCACCCTTGGCGCCGTCCGCGGCGGCGGCGCGGACGGCCTCGGCGGCGTCGACGTCCGGGTACCCGAGCTCGCGGGCCACTGCCCGCACCGAGTCTCCACCGACCAACTGCTGGAAGGCCGGCTTGGCGCGGCGGGAGACGTCGCGCGGGATGGGCGCGCCGGGCACCGGCAGGTAGCCGATCTCACCGGCCGCGCCGCTGCTGCCGTGGTGCAGCCGCCCGCCCAGCATGATCGCCAGACCGACGCCGGCACCCACCCAGACCAGCACGAAGTCCGACAGCCCCTGCGCGGCGCCGGACTGCGCCTCGGCCACGGCGGCCAGGTTGACGTCGTTCTCGAAGACCACCGGCGTGTGCAGGTCGTCGCGCAGCGCGGCGAGCAGACCGCTGTGCCAACGCGGCAGGTTGAAGGCGAAGGTGATGTCGCCGGTGCCGGGGTCGACCAGGCCCGGTGTGCCGAGCACGATCCGCCGTACGCTGCTCAGCTGCGCCTGGGCGCTGCTCGCGGCCTGCACGACGGCGTTGTGCACCACGCCCACCGGGTCGTCGGTGTCCCGGGTCGACTGCTCCACCCGGCCGATCACGGCACCGGTGATGTCGGCGCACGCGGCCACCACCCGGTCGGGGCCGACGTCCACCCCGACCACGTGCGCGCTGGACGGGCGGACGGCGTAGAGCTGGGCGTTCGGCCCTCGCCCGCCGGCCTGCTCGCCGACCCGGCTGACCAGGCCGCGCTCCTCCAGTCGCTCGACCAGCTGGGAGGCGGTGACCTTGGACAGCCCGGTCAGCTCGCCGAGCCGGGCGCGGGTCAGCGGCCCCCGCTCGAGGAGCAGTTCCAGTGCCGCTCGGTCGTTGAGCGCCCGCAACAGGCGGGGGGTGCCGGGCAGCCGGGTCGCACTCATGCCACGTCCTCTAGTTTTAGTAAACTTTGCTAACTGTAAACCGACCTGCGAACGGGTAGCCGTAGCGTAACGGCCACCCGCGCGGGGAGCGCTCGGCCGACCCGGCAGGGCGCAGACCACCGCCGGTACGAGGTTTCGACCTTCCGGCGCCGAAGGAGGACGATCACGTGGGTCTGGATCCAGGACTACGTCGGCTCGCGCTGGGCACCCTGCTCGCCGCGTACCCGGGACCGGTCCCGCCGGACTGGGCGGTCGACCTGCTGGCCGACGGGCTGGCCGGGCACACCCTGTTCGGCACCAACGTGCACGACCCCGCCCAGGTGGCGGCCAGCACGGCGGCGCTGCGCGCCGGCCGCCCGGACGCCCTGATCGCCATCGACGAGGAGGGCGGCGACGTGACCCGGCTGGCGCACGCCACCGGCAGCCCGTACCCCGGCAACGCCGCCCTCGGCGCGATCGGCGACGTGGCGCTGACCCGCCGCGTCTACCAGGCCATCGGCGCGGAGCTGTCCGCGCTCGGCATCACTGTCAACCTCGCCCCCACTGTCGACGTGAACACCGCCGACGACAATCCGGTGATCGGCACCCGCTCGTTCGGCGCCGACCCGGTGCGGGTGGCCGCCCACTCGGCCGCCGCCGTCGCCGGCCTCCAGGCCGCCGGGGTGGCCGCCTGCGCCAAGCACTTCCCCGGCCACGGCGCCACCGTCACCGACTCGCACCACGAACTGCCCACCGTGGACGTCCCGCCGGGTGTGCTGCGGCAGCGGGACCTGCCGCCGTTCGCCGCGGTCGTCGCCGCCGGTGCGCGCGCCGTGATGACCGCGCACATCCGGGTGCCGGCGCTGACCGGTGACGGCCCGGCCACCTTCAGCCGGGCGGTGCTTGTCGACCTGCTGCGCACCGAGTACGGCTTCACCGGCACCGTCATCACCGACGCGCTGGAGATGAAGGGCGCCGCGGTGGCTGCCGGTGGGGTCGGGCCGGCCGCCGTGCGGGCCCTGGCCGCCGGCGCCGACCTGCTCTGCATCGGCGCGACTGTCGACGCCGACCTCGTGGAGCGGGTGGCCGCCGAGATCGTCGACGCGCTCGGCGACGGCCGGTTGACGACCGCCCGGGTCGAGGAGGCGGCCGGTCGCGCCGCCGCGCTCGCCGCGTGGACCCGGACCGCCGGCGCCGCGCCGGTCACCGCCCACACCGACCTGGGGTACGCGGCGGCGCGCCGGGCGGTCCGGGTGGACGGCGTGCTCACCGGCCTGGACCGCCCCCTCGTGGTGCAACTGCACACCGAGTCCACGATCGCCGAGGGGCGCGTGCCGTGGGGCCTCGGCCCGCACCTGGACGGGATCGAGGAGATCCGGGTCGTGGCCACCGAGACCGATCCGGCGCGGCTGCGCGGGCTGGCCGGTGACCGGCCGATCGTGCTTGTCGGTCGCCACCTGCACCGCCTGCCCGGTGGTCCGGAGCTGATCTCCGGGCTGGCCACCGAGCATCCGGTGACGGTGGTGGAGATGGGGTGGCCGGCACAGTGGCGTCCGGACGGCGTCCGCGCGTTCGTCACCACGTACGGCGCGAGCCACGCCAACGGTCGGGCTGCGGCCGAGGCCCTGGGTCTCGTCGGCTGAGCGGTCCGCCGTCCAGTCGCTCTTGAACATGTTCAAAGACTCCCCTACGCTGACGGCATCGGTAGTTGAACACGTTCAAGAGAGGTGTCCGCATGGACATGAAGGTCTGGATGTACGTCATCTACCTCGCCGTCAGCGTCGGCCTGACGATCTGGGTGGCCCGCGCGTTGTCCCGCAACGGGCAGGTCTTCCTGGAGGAGGTGTTCTCCGACGAACGACTGGCCCGAGCGGTCAACAGCCTCCTGGTGGTGGGCTTCTACCTGCTCAACCTCGGATACGTCACGGTCGCCATGAAGCACGACGACCCGGTGCTCTCGACCAGCCAGGCCATGGAGGAACTCTCGATGAAGGTCGGGCTGGTGCTGCTGGTGCTCGGCGCGCTGCACTTCTTCAACGTGTTCGCGCTCGGCCGCTACCGCCGTAACCGGCTCCGCCAGTTCGCCACCCATCCGCCCGTCGCACCGATCGGCCGGCTTCCCGTGCAGACCGGACCGCACGGCCCCTACCCCGTCGCCCCGCACCCGACCGGTCCACAGCCGGGCGGTCCGCACCCGGTCGCCCCGCAACCGGCCGCCCCGCAACCGACCGCCCCGCAGCCGGGCGGCGGGCCGGCCGGTCCACCGCCGACCCGATGACCGGGCCATCGACCGACGACGTCGGCCGGCCGTCGGACTCCACCGCACACGGGGGCGGTGGAGTCCGGAGGTTCACGGTCCTGTTCGACGCGAACTGCCCGCTCTGCCGCGCCGCCCGCCGGTGGCTCGCGTCGCGCATCCAACTCGTACCCCTGGAGTTCGTCGCGGCCGGGTCGGTCGAGGCCAGGCGGCGGTTCCCCGGCCTGGACCACGACGCCACGCTGCGCGACCTCACGGTGGTCGCCGACACCGGCGACGTGTACGCGGGCGACGGCGCCTGGTTCGCCTGCCTCTGGGCGCTGGCCGACCACCGGTCCACCGCCGAACGGTTGGCCCGACCCCACCTGATGCCGCTCGCCCGGCAGGTGGTGGCCGCCGCCTCGGCGATCCGGGAACGGGTCCGCGACCCGGGGTTCGAGCCGACCGACGAGCTGGCGGGATACGGTGGCCCCGATGACCGAGCAGCCTGCGCCGACGACCACTGCGGGTGATCCTGCCACCGCCCGTGGGGAGCAGACCCGGCAGCTGATCAGGGACACCGCGATGCGGCTGTTCCGCGAGCGCGGGTACGCCCAGACCACCATGCGGGCCATCGCGCAGGAGGCCGGCGTGGCGGTCGGCAACGCCTACTACTACTTCGGCTCCAAGGACCACCTGATCCAGGAGTTCTACGCCCAGTCCCAGGTCGAACACCGGGCCGCCGCGCAGCCCGTGCTCGACCGGGAGGAGTCGTTCGGTGCCCGGCTGGCCGGGGTGCTGCACGCCGGGATCGACGTGCTGACGCCGTCGCACCAGTTCGCGGCGACCTTCTTCAAGACGGCGGCGGAGCCGACCTCCCCGCTCAGCCCCTTCTCCGCGGAGTCCTCCGGCCCCCGGGAGGCGGCGATCGCCCTCTTCGCCGAGGTGCTGAACGGTTCGACCGCCAAGGTCGACGCCGACCTGCGTCCGCAGCTGCCCGAGTTGCTCTGGCTCGCGTACATGGGTGTGGTCCTCTACTGGGTGCACGACCGGTCGCCCGGGCAGACCAAGACCCGGCAGTTGATCGACGGCGCCGTCCCGCTGATCGACCGGCTCACGGCACTGTCCCGACTCCGGGTCCTGCGCCCCGTGACCCGGCAGGTGCTCGACCTGATCCGCACGCTACGTCACTGACCCGACCCGCACCCTCGGCACCGCCGAGCCGCAGGTCAAGTCCACTATTCGACACTCCGAACCGACAGCTCACGCCTTGCACCGAGCTTGCTCGATACGTAGCGTGATCGGCACGGACCGGCCCGCCCTCGTGCGTGGGCGGTCGCCCGGAACCGGGACCTGGGGGGAGGTCGCGGACCGTGGATCCGGCCCGGGATCCACGGTCCGCGCCCGACGCGGGGTCAGCGCGGATAGACCCCGTACGCGCGCCAGCCCCGGTCCGGGAAACCCGCCGCTTCGGCGACCCGGGCGGAGGCGGGATTGTCCCGCTCGTGCAGGTAGGTGGGCACCGCACCCTCGTCGAGCACCCGACGCGCCGCCTGGGCGACCAGCCGACGGGCGAGGCCGCGGCCCCGCGCGGCGGGCACGGTGCCGACGGCCAACTCCTGCCCGTACGCGTCGTGCCTCTTCATCGCCGCCCCGGCCAGGTAGTTGCCGTCCGCGTCGCGGACCACGAGCACCGGCCGGTCGAACAGCCGCAGCCAGGGTGGCAGGCCGGGGGCGGTGGGCTCGGTCCACTCCCCCACGTCGGGCAGCGGCGCGGGAGCGAGGCTCCACCGGAACGGGCCGTCGTGCACGCACCACTGCGGTAGCCCGACCGCCTCGGGCAGTGCGCCGAGCAGCCGGCCCGGCGCACCGTCGGCCAGCGCGCGGACCGCGTCCACCCGGTCGGGCGCCACGGAGAGGACGGCGCTGCGGCCGGTGTCGACGGCGAGTGCCGGGCGCAGCCGGCCGTCCCAGGCCGGCCTGGCGCGCCGGTACGAGCCGATCACGTGCAGACCCGGTCCGGCCGGCCACTGTCCGAGCCAGGTGGCCAGGTGCAGGTGGAGCCGCCGGTCGAGCATGCGCACCTCCCCCGTCACCCGACCCGTCGTGGATCACCGTACGCCGGGGTCGGCCGGGCGGGCGGGCGATCCCCGGGGCAGCGGGGTCGGGTCACGGCGCCGTCGGGGCGGTGGGGTGGTGGCCGCCGTGGTGGTGCTGGTGCACCACCGCGTGTCCCCTCCCCCGGACGATCAGGGCGCGGTTCACCGGCACGGTCACCGCGAAGGCCACCGCCAGCGCACCGGCCAGGCTGCCCCAGAACAGGGGGTCGGCGAGGCCGGCGCGCATCGCGCCCGGGACGGCGAGCATGACGCCGTTGTCGACCAGTTCCATGACCGCGATGCTGACCGTGTCGGCGACCAGGGCCACCCGGACCGCCCGGGCGAGGGGCAGGCCCGAGCGGAGCACCGGGCGGATCGTCAACGCGTAGCCGAAGACGAAGGCCAGCAGGACGGCGAGGGCAATGGTGGCCAGGTCGGACCAGCCGAGCGCGGTGCCGACGACCATGCCGAGCACCTCGCCGATGGCGCAGCCGGTCAGGCAGTGCAGGGTCGCGGCGATGGCCAGTCGGGTGGGATTCGCGTTCTCCATGCCCGGCACGTTATACCCCCAGGGGGTATCCTGCCAGTGACCGGCGCCACGTCGAGGTCAGCGACCCGGGAACCCGCCGGACCTATCGACCGTCATAGGTATTTCCATACATGGACACCTTTGTTTGGGACGGTATGGCCATGCCGATTCAGCCGAACGACCGCCACCACCAGGACCCCGAGCGACTCTGGTGGCCGGCGGAGGCAGTCGAACACCTGCCGGTCCAACCACGTCATCGCGGACCCGGGGTCACCGGAGGCGGCATGTCGTGGGGCGAACTGAACAGACTGCGCGTCGGCAGTTCCAGTCGGCACGGGCTGAACACGCACTGACGCACCGGCCCCGCGTCCGGTGGCGCCTTACGACACACCGGTGGAGGTCCAGCGGCGGCTTTCGCACACCTGTCGGGTAATTTCTTGTGGTCCGGCATCCGGCCTACGACAGGAGAAGCTCCGCGCATGGGCAAGAAGACGATCCACGTCTCCGACTTCACCGGCACCGTCCTCCAGCAGGACGACGAGGCGGTGCGCGTCGTCGTCCTGGAGCACCCGGACCTGGTCGCCGGGCCCGTACAGTTGGACGCCACCCCCGCCGAGGTGGAGAACATCGACGACGCCGCGCTCGACGTCGCCGTTGTCGAGATCCACGACCGGCACGGGGGCGGCGAGCCCCGCCGCGTCGTGCTGACCGCCAGCGAGTTCGACGCGATGGCCACCGACGTGCCGATGGCACAACTGTTGAAGACCGCCGAGCGGGTCCGCCCACCGAAGGCCCGCAAGAGCGCCGAGAAGATCGACTACGGCACGATCGAACACGCCGGCAAGCCGCACCGGGGACGGGTCACCGAGGAGGAGGCCCGACTGGTGCGCGAGCGGCTCGACGAGGTCAACAAGCGCCTCGCCGACGCGGGCGTACGCCAGATCGACCCTGCCGATCCGGAGCACGCCCTGCGCTACGGCTTCCCCGAGGTCTCCTGACCCGGGCTGATCACTGCTGCGCGACGGCGGCGGAGAGGTCGGCCTCGACCGCCGACTTCTCCAGGCCGAGGTCGGCGAGCACGCCGGAGCCGTCCTCCTGCTCCAGCAGGGCGAGCAGCAGGTGCTCGGTGCCGATGTAGTTGTGCCCGAGGCGCAGCGCCTCCCGGAAGGTCAACTCCAGCGCCTTCTTGCCGCGCGCGTCGTACGGGATGAGGTCCGGGACCTGGTCGGCCGGCGGCGGGAGGGCGGCGCCCACCGCCTGGCGTACCGCCTCGGGGGTGGCCCCGCGACCGGCCATGACCCTGGCGGCCAACCCGTCCGGCTCGGCCAGCAGGCCCAGGACCAGGTGCTCCGGCCCGATCTCGGCATGACCGCTGGCCCGGGCCTCCTCCTGCGAGGCCACCACCACGTTGCGGGCCCGTGGGGTGAACCGGCCGAAGCCGGCGTTCGGGTCGAGCGCCGCCGCGTCGGTGGCCTTCGGCACGAAGCGCTTCTGCGCCGCCTGCTTGGTGACCCCCATGCTGCGGCCGATGTCGGTCCAGGAGGCGCCCGAGCGGCGGGCCTGGTCGACGAAGTGACCGATCAGGTGGTCGGCGACCTCGCCGAGGTGGTCGGCCGCGATGACCGCGTCGGTGAGTTGGTCGAGCGCGTCGGTGTGCGCCTTCTTGATGGCCTGGATGAGGTCGTCGAGCTTGACCGTGTTGCTGATCTGGATGGGATCCGTCATGCGTCAACCATAGGTTGACGACATCCGATCGTCAATCAAAGGTTGACGATCGCAGGTGTGAGCGACTGCGGTTCAGGCGGCGGCGTACTCCGGCAGGTGCTGCGCGACCGTCGCCGGCGACGGCATCGCGGCGATCTCCCCGGCGATCGCCCGGGCCGCGTCACCGTGCTCGCTCCGGCCGTGCCGCGGCAGCAACCTGCCGGCCTGCTCGGCGACGGCGGCCGCGTCCACCTCGTGCGGCAGCAGGCGCAGGGCCGCACCCGCCGCGCTGACCGCGTCCGCGTTCGCGAACTGGTCGGCACCCTGCGGCAGCATGAGCTGCGGTACGCCCACCGCGAGCGCGCCGAGGGTCGTGCCACTGCCACCGTGGTGCACCACGAGGTCCACGTGCGACAGCAACTCCGCCTGCGGCAGCCACGGATGCACCGTCACGTGGTCGGGCACCTCGCCCAGCTCCCGCGGCGCCACCCGCCCGGCGGCGACCACCACGTCGGCACCCAACGTCGCCAGCCCCGCGACGGCCGTGGCCAACAACTCCGGCGTGCCGAACGCCGTACCGAGCGTCAGGTAGACCAGCGGTCGGGAGCCGCGGCCGGCGACGTCGGGCAGCGGGGCCGGCGGCGAGAACGGCACCGGCCGCAGCGCGATGCGCCGCTGCGAGGCGAGGAACTCCCGGTCCTGGAGCGAGGGAGGGCAGATGTCGACGTGCGGGCGGTCGCCAACCTCGGCGTTACCCATCGGTCGTTCGAGTCCGATGCCGTCGGGGAACATCCGGCCGAACCCGTGCCAGAGCCCGGGGATGCCGGCCCGCCGGGCGGCGACGGCCGCCCCCGGCAGCCCCCACTCGTGCACCACCAGATCCGGGCGCAACCGGGCCAGCTCCGGTTCGAGATCCTCGGCGTACACCTCGTAGAAGGCGTCGCCGGGGCGGAACGGCCGCAGCCCGTTCGCGGCCAGCGGCGCGTGCACCGCCGTACCGGTGGCGAAGTGCACCTCGTGGCCGGCGTCCCGGGCGGCGACCGCCAGTGGGATCAGCGGGTAGGTGTGACCGACGGACGCGAGACTGGCGAACAGCAGACGCATGGCGACGGACCCTACCCGCCACACCGGCCCGTCCCGTGGCGTACGCACGCGTATACCGTGGGCTCCGGTCGGGCGCGGTACGGCGGAGGGAGGGCGGTCGTGCGGCTTGCCGTGGGATGCGCGATGTGGACCCACCGGGCATGGCAGGGGCGGCTGCTGGCACACCCGCTCGCGCCGCAGGAGCGCCTGCGGCACTACGCGGGCTGGTGCGACGCCGTCGAGGGCAACACCACGTTCTACGCGACACCGGCCCGGGAGACCGTGGAGTCGTGGGCCGCGCAGACCGACCCGGATTTCCGGTTCGTTCTCAAACTCCCCAAGGTCGTCACGCACGAGCGCCGGCTCACCGACACCGGCGAGCCGCTACGCGCATTCCTGGACGCGATCGAACCGCTCGGCCCGCGTACCCATGCTCTCTGGGTCCAGTTGCCCGGCGCGTTCTCCCCCGCCGACGTGCCGACCCTGGGCCGGTTCCTGGGCCAACTGCCCCGCTCCCACCGGTACGCCGTGGAGGTCCGCCACCCGGCGTTCTTCACCGACGCCCGCGCGATCCGGCTGCTCGAACAGACCCTCGCCGAGACGGACGCCGAATGGGTCCCGTTCGACACCACCGCGTTCTTCGCCACCCCACCGACGAGCGACGCGGAGCGGGACGCCTGGGTGAAGAAGCCGCGCGTCCCGCTGCGGGCCGTGGCGCTGACCGACCGGCCGATCGTCCGCTACCTCGGCCGCGACGCCGCCGACCGGACCGTCCAGGGATGGCGGCGCTGGGTCGACGTCACCGCCGGCTGGCTGCGCGAGGGACGCTCGCCGACGGTGTTCGTCCACACCCCGGACAACGCCGACGCACCGGTGCTGGCCCGCCGCTTCCACGACGAGGTACGGGCGCGCGTGCCCGGCCTCGACCCGCTGCCCGATCCGACACCTGTCGGACCGCTCACCCTCTTCTAGGGACAGCGGCGCTCGTCGAGAAGTTCGTCGAGGTGGGACGCGGTGCTGATCAGCGACAGATGACTGAACGCCTGCGGGAAGTTGCCGATCTGCTCGCCGGTGGCGGCGATCTCCTCCGAGTAGAGGCCCAGCGGGCTGCTGTAGGTGAGCATCTTCTCGAAGGTCAGCCGGGCGTCGTCGATCCGACCCGCCTGGGCGAGGGCCTGCACGTACCAGAAGGTGCACATGCTGAAGGTGCCCTCGGTGCCCGCCAGCCCGTCCGGGGAGGCCCTCGGGTCGTAGCGGTAGACGAGGCTGTCGGAGGCCAGGTCGGCGTCCACCGCCCGCAGGGTCGACCTCCACATCGGGTCGTTCGCCGAGATGAAGCCGACCCCGGGCATCGCGAGGAGCGAGGCGTCCAGGATGTCGGTCTGGTAGTGCTGCACGAACGCCTCACGCTCCCGATGGAAGCCACGAGCCATGACCTGCTCGTAGATGGCGTTGCGGTGGATCGCCCAGCGGGCGGTGTCGCCGGGGCGACCGCGGCGCTGCGCGAGGCGGATGGCACGGTCCAGCGCCACCCAGGACATCATCCGCCCGTACGTGAAGTCCTGCCGGCCGGACCGGGTCTCCCAGATACCGTCCTCGGGCTGGTCCCAGTGGTCGCAGAGCCAGTCCATCAACCCGGCCGTCTTGCGCCATCCCTCGTGCGGGGCGATCAGTCCACTGCGGTCGGCGAGTTCCAGGGAGTTCAGCGCCTCGCCGTAGATGTCGAGCTGCAACTGGTCGGCCGCGCCGTTGCCGATGCGTACGGGCGCCGAGCCGCGGTAGCCCTCCAGGTGGCCCAGCACCTCCTCGGGGAGGTCGGGTGAGCCGTCGATCCGGTACATGATCTGTAGGGGAAGGTCGCCGTCCCGGGCGTCCCGGATGCGGGCGTCGAGCCAGTACAGATATTTCGCGGCCTCGTCGGTGAAGCCCAACCGGAGCAGCGCGTGCACCGAGAAGGACGCGTCCCGGATCCACGTGTAGCGGTAGTCCCAGTTCCGCTGCCCGCCGACCTGCTCCGGCAGCCCCGTGGTGGGTGCGGCCACCAGGGCGCCGGTCGGGGCGTACGTCATCAGCTTGAGCGTCATCGCCGACCGCTCGACCATCTCCCTCCACCGTCCGGTGTACCGGGAATGGTCCAGCCACCGACGCCAGTGGTCGCGGGTCTGGGCGAGCAGCTCGCACGCCTCCTCGGTGCCGAGCGCCCGGGGCGCGTGCGGGCAGGCCGTCTCCAGGACCACCCCGCCGATCTCGTCGGCGTGCAGCGTGAACCGCGCGGACACGCCCTCCGCGTCCCGGCGAACTCCGTCCACGCCGATCAGCCGTTCGACGTTCCGGAACGGGGTGACGGTGAGGCTCATGGTCGGGCTACGGAACACGTCGCCCTCGGGGTGCACGTCGATCTCGCACGCGTCGCGGGCGTAGTTGAACCGGGGCTGGCAGTCGAAGCGGAACCGCATCGTCCCCCGCACCATCCGGATCAGCCGGATCAACCGGTGCCGGTCGGTGGCCTGCGCGCCGGTGACGGGCATGAAGTCCAGCATCTCGCCCACACCGTCCGCGCTGTGGAAACGGGTGATCAGGATCGGCGTCCCGGGTAGGTAGAGCTGCTTGCTCGTGTACGCGACGCCGTCGGGTGCGAGCTGGAAGTGCCCACCCTTGCGGCGATCCAGCAGGGCGCCGAAGATGCTCGGAGAGTCGAAACGGGGCGCGCAGAACCAGTCGATCGTACCGTCGGCGGTGATGAGCGCCGCGGTCTGCAGATCGCCGATCAGGCCGTGCTCCTCCAGTGCCGGGTAGGTCTCCACCCTGTCTCCCGCCGCTAGATCCGACGGCGGCGACTACCCGGGAACAGGCGTCTCACACCGCGCCGGGGCGGGGGCGCGTGGTCCCCGGCCCCGACGCCGTGGAGGGCTCAGGAGCCGACGTACGCCGCCAGGTGCTCTCCGGTGAGGGTGGAGCGGGCGGCCACGAGGTCGGCGGGGGTGCCCTCGAAGACGACGCGGCCCCCGTCGTGCCCTGCGCCCGGACCGAGGTCGATGATCCAGTCCGCGTGCGCCATGACCGCCTGGTGGTGCTCGACGACGATGACCGACTTGCCCGAGTCGACGAGCCGGTCCAGCAGGCCGAGCAGTTGCTCGACGTCGGCCAGGTGCAGGCCGGTGGTCGGCTCGTCGAGGACGTAGACGCCGCCCTTGTCGGACATGTGGGTGGCCAGCCTGAGCCGCTGACGCTCACCACCGGACAGTGTCGTGAGCGGTTGGCCGAGGCTGAGGTAGCCGAGCCCGACGTCCGCGAGCCGGTCGAGGATGGCGTGCGCGGCCGGCGTACGCGCGTCACCCGCGCCGAAGAACTTCTCTGCCTCCGACACCGACATCGCGAGGACCTCGCTGATGTCACGACCGCCGAGGTGGTACTCCAGCACCGAGGCCTGGAACCGCTTGCCCTCGCAGTCCTCGCAGGTGGTGGCGACGCCGGCCATCATCGCCAGGTCGGTGTAGATGACCCCGGCGCCGTTGCAGGTCGGGCAGGCGCCCTCGGAGTTGGCGCTGAACAGCGCCGGCTTCACGCCGTTGGCCTTGGCGAACGCCTTACGGATCGGATCGAGCAGACCCGTGTACGTGGCCGGGTTGCTCCGCCGCGAGCCGCGGATCGCGCCCTGGTCGATCGACACCACTCCCGCGCCGGCCGGGACCGAGCCGTGGATCAGCGAACTCTTGCCGGACCCGGCGACGCCGGTGACGACACAGAGCACCCCCAGTGGAACGTCGACGTCGACGTCACGGAGGTTGTGGGCGTTGGCACCGCGGATCTCCAACGCCCCGGTGGGCTTGCGCACCGTCGGCTTGAGCTGGGCCCGATCGTCGAGGTGGCGGCCGGTGATGGTGCCGCTGCCCCGCAGCCCTTCGACGCTGCCCTCGTAGCAGACGGTGCCGCCACCCGTGCCGGCGCCGGGGCCGAGGTCGACGACGTGGTCGGCGATGGCGATGGCCTCCGGCTTGTGCTCCACGACCAGCACGGTGTTGCCCTTGTCGCGCAACTGCAACAGCAGTTCGTTCATCCGCTGGATGTCGTGCGGGTGCAGCCCGATCGTCGGCTCGTCGAAGACGTAGGTGACGTCGGTGAGCGACGACCCGAGATGGCGGATCATCTTGGTGCGCTGCGCCTCACCACCGGACAGCGTGCCCGACGGCCGGTCGAGCGAGAGGTAGCCCAGCCCGATCTCCTCGAACGAGTCGAGGAGGTGTTGCAGGCCCTTGATGAGTGGCGCCACCGACGGCTCGTCGAGGCCCCGCACCCAGGCGGCCAGGTCGCTGATCTGCATCGCGCAGACGTCGGCGATGTTCTTTCCCTTGATCTTCGAGGAGAGGGCCGCCTGGCTGAGCCGGGTGCCGCCACACTCGGGACAGGTCGTGAACGTCACCGCCCGGTCCACGAAGGCGCGGATGTGCGGCTGCAACGCGTCGACGTCCTTGGACAGGAACGACTTCTGGATCGACGGGATCAGACCGGCGTACGTCAGGTTGATGCCGTCGATCTTGAGCTTGGTCGGCTCCCGGTGCAGCAGGTCGTCCAACTCCCGCTTGGTGTACTTCGCGATCGGCTTGTCCGGGTCGAAGTAGCCGCAGCCACGGAAGATGCGGCCGTACCAGCCCTCCATGCTGTAGCCGGGGATGGTGATCGCGCCCTCGTTGAGCGACAGGGTGTCGTCGTACAGCGCGGACCTGTCGATGTCGGTGACCGCACCCATGCCCTCACAGCGCGGACACATCCCGCCGAGTCTGGTGAACGTCGCCTTCTCGGTCTTCGTCCGACCCTCGCCCCGCTCGACGGTGATCGCGCCGCTGGCCTTCACCGAGGGGACGTTGAAGGAGTACGCGTTGGGTGAGCCGATGTGCGGCCGCCCGAGCCTGCTGAACAGGATGCGCAGCATCGCATTCGCGTCCGTGGCCGTGCCGACCGTGGAACGGGAGTTCGCGCCCATCCGCTCCTGGTCCACGATGATCGCGGTCGTCAGACCGTCCAGCAGGTCGACGTCCGGACGGGCCAGCGTCGGCATGAAACCCTGCACGAACGAGCTGTACGTCTCGTTGATCATCCGCTGGGACTCGGCGGCGATGGTGCCGAACACCAGCGAACTCTTGCCGGAGCCGGAGACACCGGTGAACACCGTGAGGCGGCGCTTCGGGATCTCGACGCTGACGTCGCGGAGGTTGTTGACGCGCGCCCCCTGCACCCGGATCAGGTCGTGACTGTCGGCCGCGTGCGGCCCCGACGCCCTCTTCATCGTGTCTCCATCTGCCGTCCGGCCCCGGCGACCGCTCAGCGCTTCTTCTCCTGAATGCGGACCATGTTGCCAGCGGGGTCGCGCAGGGCACAGTCCCGGACGCCGTATGGCTGGTCGGTGGGCTCCTGGACGACCTCGGCGCCGGCGCTCGCCAACGTCCCGAACGTCTCGTCCAGGTCGGTGGCGGCCAGGTTGACGCCGAAGTAGCTGCCCTTGGCCATCATCTCGGCGATGGTGCGGCGCTCGTCGTCGGTGAGGCCGGGCGTGGCGCCCGGCGGGTGCAGGACGATCGCCGTGTCGGGCTGACCGACGGGGCCGACCGTGATCCACCGCATGCCCTGGTATCCGACGTCGTTGCGGACCTCGAAGCCGAGGACGTCGCGGTAGAAGGCCAGCGAGGCGTCCGGGTCGGTGTGCGGAAGGAAGCTGGAGTGAATGCTGATGTCCATGTCAGTCAGGCTAGGTGCGGCGTGACGTGCGCGGCTTCTCGATTCCTGATCGGTCTGGTCACCTGCTTCGCCACGCAGGACGGCATCCCGTCCGTCGCGCGTACCGCCTCGCGTCGGTAGACGCTCGGCGGAACACCCACCAGTTCGGTGAAGCGGGTGCTGAACGTGCCGAGCGAGGAGCAGCCGACCGCGAAGCAGACATCGGTGACGCTCAGGTCGCCCCGGCGCAGCAGGGCCATCGCCCGCTCGATCCGCCGCGTCATGAGATAGCTGTACGGGGACTCCCCGTACGCCTGCCGGAACTCCCGGCTGAGGTGCCCCGAGGACATGTGCTCGCCCCGGGCGAGCGCCTCGACGTCGAGCGGCTGCGCGTACTCGCGGTCGATCCGGTCACGGACGCGGCGCAGCCGCGCGAGATCGCGCAGCCGCTGCTCCTCGGCAGGTGTGCTGGTCACGGCCCAAATCGTGCCACATCCGCGAGGCCCGGTTGGCAACCGGAACAATGTTCCGTACAGTGGTTAGCGGAACAACGATCCGCTTAACCTCTCGTGGAGGACAGTCATGCAGTACCGCACCCTGGGCCGCACCGGCGTACAGGTCAGCACCCTCGCGCTCGGCGCGATGAACTTCGGCAGCCTGGGACGCGTCACCCAGGACGAGGCCACCGCCCTGGTCGGCGCGGCCCTGGACGCCGGCGTCAACCTCGTCGACACCGCCGACATGTACAGCCAGGGCGAGTCGGAGGAGATGGTGGGCAAGGCCATCGTGGGCCGCCGCGACGACATCGTGCTGGCCACCAAGGCCGGCATGCCGATGGGCGACGAGCGCAACCACCAGGGCAGCTCGCGACGCTGGCTGGTGACCGAGCTGGACAACAGCCTGCGCCGCCTCGGCGTCGACCACGTCGACCTCTACCAGATCCACCGCTGGGACCCGCGCACAAGCGACGAGGAGACCCTGTCGGCCCTGACCGACCTCCAGCGCGCCGGCAAGATCCGCTACTTCGGCTCGTCGACGTTCCCCGCGTACCGCATCGTGCAGGCCGAGTGGACCGCGCGCGAACACCACCTGGGCCGGTACGTCACCGAGCAGCCCAGCTACTCGATCCTGCAACGCGGGATCGAGACGCACGTCCTGCCCGTCACCGAGGAGTACGGGCTCGGCGTTCTGGCCTGGAGCCCGCTCGCCTCAGGCTGGCTGTCCGGCGCGGTCCGCGCGGGCCGGGAGATCAGCACCCACCGCTCGGCGGTGCTGCCGCAACGCTTCGACACCACCATCCCCGCCAACCAGGCCCGGCTCGACGCCGTCGAGCGGCTGGCCACTGTCGCCGACGAGGCCGGCCTGACGATGATCCAGCTCGCGCTTGGTTTCGTCACCGCCCACCCGGCCGTGACCAGCGCGATCATCGGCCCCCGCACCATGGAGCACCTGCGTTCCCAGCTCGACGCCGCGGACACCGTCCTCTCCGCCGACGTGCTCGACGCGATCGACGCGATCGTGGCCCCGGGCGTCGACCTCGCCGCCCACGAGAAGTTCGACACCCCGCCCGCACTGCTCGACCCGGCCCGCCGACGGCGCTGACGGGCCCGCCGCTCAGGGAACGATCGGGAGGTCGTCCGAGCCTCCGCCCTGGGTCGGGACGGCGTCAGCGGTCACCGCGCTCCCCCACCCCGGGCAGCCAGCGCAGTGCGGCGTCGGCAGTGTCCTCGGGGCTGCTGTTGAAGGCGATCGCCGCACCGGGGGCGTGTCGCCGGACCAGGTTGACCACCGTCTCGAAGAGCGCAAGCAGCGGCTCGTGCTTGCGGATGCCGCCGCCGACCACCACACAGGCGTACGCCCTGCCTGTCAACGCCTCGACGACCGCCGCCTCCGCGCTCTCGTCCGGCACCACCAGGCACAGGTCGGCCTCGATGCCGTACTCGTCGAAGCGGGCCTGACCTCGTGCTATCGCGGCCACGACCGGCTCCGGGTCCCATCCCGGGATCCGCAGCGGATCGAGGCCGATCACCAGCACAGGTCCCCGTGCCATGTCCACCCCCCGCAGAACGGTCCGCCACGACCCCGCACGTCGATGCTGCCACGGGAGCAGCGGGATGAGTACGAACACTCATCCCGCTGCTCCCGCCAGCCGGCAAGCTCGACGCCATGGCACTCGTTCCCCGGGTCGGCGCGGTGGTGATGGCAGCCTGCCTGCTGCTCAGCGGATGCGCGGAACACCGCGACGGCGACGCGATGGCACGGGACACGGCGGCGGCCGAAGCCGAACGCCTCGCCACCGACCGCGGCCACCGCAACCGGGTGCGGGACGCCGAGTACATAGCCGCGACTGCCATCCCGCCGGTGGACACCGACGCGCCGATACGGTGCGGGCGGCGTTCCCCGAGCAGCGCGTCACAGTCGACACGACCACCCACGAGGGCGTACTCGTCGCCGCCGTGGGTGTGCCCGCCGAACGGGACTGCCTCCTGCCGATCCGTACCGCCGGTGGGGCCGTCGAGTCACCCGGGTACGACCCGACCTGGCTGGAGCCGGGCGAGACCGGGTGCCGGACCGGGCTGTACACCTCGCCCCCTCGGTAGGGTGGCTTCTCAGAGTTGACGCAGGATCACCGGGTCCTTGATCTTCTTGTCGGCGGCCAGGAGCAGCGCCTTGCTGATGATCTCGGCGAGTCGGTTGTCGCCCTCGAAGGGGAGGAACAGCTCCGGCTCCCTCGCCTTCGCCGAGGCCGGGATGATGCACAGGTACCTGTCGTCCGGGGCGATCAGGATGTTGCCCGAGCCGCAGTGGATGCGGTACGTGTGCAGGTCACCGCGTACATCGAGGAACCTGTCGGTGACGGTGCAGCGGTCGGCGATCCCCAGCCGTGGGATCAGCTCCGCCAGCACGTCCCGGCGTGTCTGGGCGGTCGGGGTGAGGTCGCCGAAGCTTGTCTGCGCCCAGTAGTCGCGGTACCTGCCGGCGGGGCCGCCGTCGTACCAGTTCGGGTCGGCGCCCACCCCGGCCGTGGCCACGAACAGGTCGACGTCCCGCATCACCTCGCTCAGCACCACCGCCGGAACCTCCTCCAGCGGCACCGGCGTGTGCTCGCCCCGGACGAACCACAGCTGGTCGGTGCCCATCGTGTCGAAGACGCCGTCGTCCCGGTCCTCGATGCCCGCGACGTTCAGCTGGGCGCGCAGCCCCCAGTCGGGAAGGGCCAACCAGGGCAGGTCGTAGCTGGCGCCGTCGTTGCGGTGCTGGACGTACGACCAGCCGCGCCGGGACAGCAGCGCGTTGAGGCGGTGCTGCTGGACGATGTGCGCGGCGAACCTGTTGGAGTAGGTGCCGGTGGCCCGCTCCGCGTCGGTGAGCAGGTACTGCTCCCGGTGCGCCTGCTTGAACGGCTGGGTGATCTCGTGCCGGGCCAGGAAGGCCCGCCACGGCAGGACCTCGGTCGGGTCGAGCACCGGGTGCCACAGTCGGACAGTGGCGTCGGCGGCCGGGTCGAGGACTGTGCCGTCCACGGTCCGCAGCGCATCGCCGCCCCAGCAGCAGGCCACACCGCCGACGGTCCAGATGAGCCGCCGGGCCAGGGTACGGGCCAGCGGGTGGTCCAGGAACCGGTCGCGCCACTGCTCGACGGTCCACGACCGGTCCCGCCGCAGCAGCCCCTCCAGACGGTCGCGGGTGGCGACGAGCGTCCCGGCGACGTCAGCGACAGTCCCCTTCAACTCCTTCACCTCGTCGCCGTGCTCCGCGCGTACCCGTGCCGGCGGGGCCTTGACCACCCTGCCCTCGGCGGTGCGCCACACGAGCACGGCATCGACGCCGCGCAACTCCAGCTCGTACGAGCAGTCGCCCAGCTTGTCGGCGAGCGGCAGCCCGAAACCGGGTAGCGCCATCTCCTCGACGTCGTCCCGACCGACGCCGAGTGCCTCGGCGTGCGCCGTCAGCCCCTTCTCGACGAGACGGAGCGTGCTTTTGTAGGTGAGCCGGGACGACAGCCGGGCCAGGTGCGCGAGGGCGCCGGGGTGATCGGTGTCGACGAGCGCCGCGACCGCGACGTTCGCCAGCTTGGGGCTCGCCGGGCCGTGGCCGGGGATCTTGCTGGCGGCCCGTTCCGCGATCTGGCCGAGCCCGCGCAGGGACTCCTCCGACGGCGGGCACATCACACGCATCCAGATCAGGCCCCACAGCAGCCCGACGTTGTAGCGGTCGATCGTCCGTGGCGACATGTCCGCGAGGTGACCGGGACAGCACGTGGTCATGCGCAGCGGCAGGGTGCGCGCCTGACCGACAAGCGGAAGCCACTCGTCGACCCGGGCGGCGAACTCGGAACGGCCGACCGCGTCGAGCAGATGCTGGGCCTGCCTACGCCAGGCGGCCGTGGGCTTGGCCCTGTCCGCACCGGCCGGGCAGTGGACAAGCAGCGCCTGCCACGCGCTCCGACGCTCCGCCGGCATCGCCTCGATGTCCGCGATGGCACGGTCGGCCCACCGCTCACCGACGTTGGGAACCGGCCACATCCGGTCGGCGTCGGCGCCCAGGTCGTCGAGCGAACGCTCGATCCTCGTGCGGCGCCACGCCGCAAGCGCCGCCGGGTTCGTCCGGTCGGCCGCCTCCGCCGCCTCGATGGACTCCCAGGTGAACGCCACCAGCAGCGCGCTCCAGCCACCGAACCCCAACCAGGCCTGGCCGCCCAGCCGCTCCAGCCAGAGCGTGCCGTCGAGCCCGCCGCCGGAGCACGCGGCACGGATCAGCTTTCCCCGCCCGTCGATGCCCTCCTCCGGCACCGCCAACGCGTCGAACACCACCTGCCGCACCGGCGTCGGCTGCGCGGCCACGAGTTGCTTCGCCCGCTCCCACGCGCGGCCACGGGCGTGGTCCCACGGGGTCTCGCGCCGATACGCGAGTCGCGGCAGTTGGTCGATCACGGTGAGCGCGGCCGCCGCCCGGCGCTCGGTGTCGGCGGTGTCGCCGGCCAGGTCCGCCACGGCGGCGGCGACCAGCTCGGCCTGCCGCGTGGCCTCCGGCAGCAGCGCGATCTGCGGCGGGGCGAGGTCGTACGGCCCGTGCGGATCGTTCAGGGCGGCGAGCAGCACCGGGACCGTGCCGGCCGGGGCCCAGCCACAGACCGTGGCCACACGAACGACGAAGTCCCGCTGATTGCGCTCGTTGAGGGTCTGGTTGCTGCGCTCGCACCGTCCCCGGACGGTGTCGACAACTTCACGCAGCGCCGGCTCCGGGTCGTACGTGCCCGTGTCGAGCGTGCCCACTCAGCCACCCACCAGCGGGACGAGCTTGAGGAACGTGATCCGGGACCCGGCGTGCAGGTGGACCTGCTCGTCCAGGGCCGTCACCTGCCGGTCGTCAACAAGCACCACGAAGCCGTTGCGGCGGAACGAGTCGAGGGTGTCCCGCGTCCGCGCCTCCGGGTCGACGTCCGCGCCGGACTCGGCGACCTCCAGGAACACCCGCCGACGGATCAGCTCGTCGAGGCGGACGCACTCCTGGAAGACCTCCATCGTCCACTCAGGCACGCGCGGCGCTCCCGTCACTTCATCGGCGATCGTGATCATCGGCATGGCGTAGAAGCTAGCGCAGGGCACCGACACCGCTTCGCGCACAACAGGTGGCGGAACGGCGAAGGCTCCGGCCGGATGGACCACCCACCGGACCGGAGCCCCTGCCGCCGAGCCCGCCTAGGTGCGCAGGCTCCACTGCTGGTTGGCGCCGCCGTTGCACGCCCACAGGATGATCTTCGTGCCGTTTGCGGTGGCGGCACCGTTGGCGTCGAGGCAGAGCCCGGACTGGCCGTTCGTGATGGTGCCGTTGGCGTTGACGTTCCACTGCTGGTTGAGGCCGCCGTGGCAGTCCCAGATGATGACCTGGGTGCCGTTGGCCGTGCCCGCCCCGGACGCGTCCAGGCACTTGTTGCCGTACACCGTCAGTTGCCTGCCGCTGGTGGCGGTCCACCGCTGGTTCGTGCCGCCGCCGCAGTCCCAGAGCTGCACCTGGGTGCCGTTCGTTGTCGTCGAGTTGGGCACCTCGACGCAGCGGCCGGACTGGCCGCCCACGAGCTGGCCGCCCTGCGGGGTGCCGCCGCCGCTCTGCTGCCGGACGATGGCTGTCGACTCCGCCGACCGGTTGCCCTGTGCGTCGACGACGTAGAGCCGGTACTCCCCCTGGGACGCCGGCACGGCGATGGTCGTGGCGTTACCGGACGCCCTGGTCATCGTCGGCCCGGCGGTGAAGGTGGTGGTGCCGGCGGGCGCCAACCAGACCGACCTGGTGGCGTCGCCGGTGCTCCGGATCGGGATCGACGCCGTGGCGCTGGTGACGAACGTGCTGGCCGGCAGCACGTAGTTCGGTGCGGAGAAGGTGCTCGCCGGGAGGATGTCCCGGTACGCGTCCTCGAGGCCGGAGTTCGCGGCGATGGCGTACGCCGCCGCCGGCCAGACGTAGTCGGAGGAGACGAGGATGTCGGCGACCGTGCTGTTCGGCAGGTTCTTGTTGGAGACCTTGTTGATGGGGCCGTAGATCTGCGTGATGCTCAGGTCGTGCTTCCGGCCGAA
Source organism: Micromonospora sp. NPDC005298 (assembly GCF_040607375.1). Taxonomy (NCBI): domain Bacteria; kingdom Bacillati; phylum Actinomycetota; class Actinomycetes; order Micromonosporales; family Micromonosporaceae; genus Micromonospora; species Micromonospora sp. NPDC005298. The sequence continues at coordinate 463,000 of NZ_JBEXGP010000002.1, read as the reverse complement.
GTCATCTGAATTGATCATCCAGGTGACGTTCTTGTCGATGCTCAGGACGTTGTCCCGGAAGGTGATGAACGCCGAACCCTCGTCCGGGTGCAGACCGTACTTGTGGCCCGAGGGCACGCCCTGGAGGTAGTTGTCGGTGATCGTCGTGCCCGGCTGGCTGCCGAGCGTGTAGATCGGCGCCGTGTCGCTGAGGCGCTGCACCGTGTCGATGATGTGGTTGTGGCTGATGGTGTTGCTGCGGGCCGTCGTGGTCGGGCGGTTGGGCACGATCGAGCCCGACGACCCGTCGAAGTTCCACCACCCCCAGCCGAGGGTGATGCCCGACCACGGGGTCTTCTCGATCCGGTTGTGCTGGATCGTGAGGGTGTCGGCGAAGTACGCCGAGATCGGGCTGTGTCCGTTGAACAGGACCGCGCTGTCGTAGAGGTGGTTGTTCTTGATGTCGATGTTCTTCGGCAGCCCCTCGACCTGCGGGGAGTACTTCTCCCGGTTGGTCGACGTGCCGTCTCCGATGTAGACGTGCTGAGGGTGGCCGACGTCGACGGCCGACCCGGCGATGTCGTTGGTGTGGTTTCCGATCAACTGCGTGTTCTGTACGTCGTTGACGAGGCTGATGCCGTCGGCGCCGGAGTGCTGGACCCGGTTCCGGTGCAGCAGGATCCCGTCGGCGTTCTGCACCTGGATCATGCCGGGGGTCACGTCGACGTTGCGGTAGTGGTAGACGTGGAAGTTGCCCTTCGCGTACGCCTGCGCGCCGAGATTGCCCTGCTGCGCCTGCTTGAAGGACGACCCGGCGACGGAGAACAGGTTCCAGTCGGAGTGCTGCACGGTCAGGCCGGAGAACGTGATGTTGCGCGCGTGGCTGCTCGTCGAGGTGCCGGCGACCCGCAGCAGGGTGGTCACGTTGTTCGGGGCGTAGACCGTCGCGGTCGCCATGTTCTCGCTGCTGGACTTGTAGTAGTAGACGGTCCGGGCGCTCTTGTCGAAGTAGAACTCGCCAGGGGCGTCCAGGAACTCGTAGGCGTTCATGAGTTTGTGGGTGCCGCCCACCTGGGCGTTGCCGTTGAACGCGCCCTGGGCGATTGCCGCGCCGGGCTGCTGGAACAGGGCGACCCGGTTCGCGCCGTCGGAACTCGTGGTCACCTGCCGCACGCCCACGATGGCCGTGGTCCAGGTCGTGCCCGTCTCGATCTCGATGTCGTCGTGGTTGCGGGCGATGGCGGGGAAGTCGGCCAGGTTGTACTTCGCGCCGTCGCACTGGGAGCCCGATTCCCAGGCCCAGTCGGCCTGACCGGCCGTGACGGTGTACGTGCCGTAACAGCCCGCCGAGCCGACCGTCTTCGACGCCATGGACGCGCGCTTGTCGTTGACGTAGAGCGCCCGGAGCTTGTTGCCGCGGTCGAGCGGCGCCTTCCAGATGTTGCCGCTGTGCTGGGTCCACCCGGTCACCTGGACGCCGCCGTCGAGGATCGGCGTCTCGCCCGCGTAGGCGGCGTAGCTGACCCGGAATCCGTTGGTGCCGGAGTCGCCGGCACCGAACTCGACGGTGCTGCCGACCGGATACCTGCCGCCGCGCAGATAGACATTGATGTCGCCGGTCATGCCCGCGTTCACCGTGCGAACGACGTCCCGCGCGCGTTGGATCGTCCGGAATGGAGACGCCAGTGTGCCGGGGTTGGCGTCGTTGCCGTCGGGGGCGACGTAGTAGGTCGCCTGGACCGCCGCCGAGGCCGGCGACTGATCGACCACCACGGTCGGCAGCGTGGCGGCGACGAGAGCGGCCACCGCCAGCAGTGACGTTCGAGCGGTTGACACGATTGATCTCACGGACCCGTTCCTCTCACGTGCCGTCGACAGGGAACCCCGTGCGTACCGAGCGATGAGCACCGATGTAATCGCCCTGAAATCTTTCCGAAGCGTAGGTCACACGTGTGATGAATGCAACGGTCGATCGTCAGCCTTCTATGAGTCACGGGCCCGTGATCGGCGCAGACCATCCGCCGAGGTTCAACTCGGCGATCTGGTCATCAGATGAATGGCGCACCCGGTCGGCCCGGGCCGGGGCGCGACGCCGCCCCGGCCCGGGCTTGCTCACCCGATGCTGAACGTCGCCAGCCGCAGCGGGGAGTCGAACACCAGGTACACGTCGTGGGTGCCGGCGGCCCGCGCCAGGTCGGCGTCGACGCTCACGTACCGGTAGTCGTCACCGGTGCTGGGCACGGTGACCGTGCCGAGCAGCCGGCCGGTGGGCGAACCCAGCCGGACCTGGATCGTGCCGGTGCCCGCGCCGGCCCGGGCGACCCGCGCGGTGAGGGTGCGGGCGCCGGGACGCAACGCGGACCCGGCGAACGCGACCCACTGGCCGGCCCCGGTCGCGCCGACGACCGTGCCGCTGGCCTTGGTCTCGTCGAGCAGACGGACCCCGGAGTACCTGTCGAAGTTCTCCGCCCGGGTCGGCCGGGACAGGTCCCGGTCCGGGACCGTCTCACCGCGTACCCGGATCTGCGTCCGCGCCCGGATGTCCTCTGCGGACGCGCCCACCATGAGGTCGTGGACCGACGACTCGACAACCCACCGGCTGCGGGTGACGTCCCAGTGCGCCAGGTCGGCGGCGGGCAGCCGCAACGTCACGGTACGGGTCTGCCCGGGCGCGAGTTCCACCCGCTGGAACGCCTTGAGCTGGCGGATCGGTGTCCTGACCCGTGAGGTGCGCTGGTGGGTGTAGAGCTGCACCACCTCCGACCCGGCGCGGCTCCCGGTGTTCGTCACGTCCACACTCACCGAGATGGTGCCGTCGGCCGCGACGGACGTCGTGCCGGGGCGCGGCTGGCCGTAGCGGAACCGGGTGTACGACAGCCCGTGCCCGAACGGGTAGAGCGGCTTCGCGGTGCTGTACAGGTACGTCTGCCCGGACGAGATGATGTCGTACTCCAGCAGGTCCGGCGGCAGTTGCCCGTCCGAGCGGTACCAGGTCTGGGTGAGCCTGCCGGACGGGTTGCGGTCACCGAACAGGACGTCGGCGACGGCGTGCCCGGTCTCGGCGCCCGCGTGGGTGGTCCAGACGATCGCCGGAACGTGCTGCTGCTCCCACGTCAGGGTGACCGGGTAGCTGGTCTGGAGCACCAGCACCGTACGCGGATTGGCCCTGGTCACGGCCTTGACCAGCGCCTCCTGGCCGGCGCTCAACGCGGTGGAGGTCCGGTCGTGCGCCTCGCGGCCGTTGATGAACGGGTTGCTGCCGACGACCAGGACGGCGGTGTCGGCGGCCCGGGCCGCCGCGACGGCCCGGTCGATGCCACTGCTGATCACCTCGCGGCTGAAGTGGGCAGCATCGGCGGCCGTGGACGCGCCGAGCGTGAGAGCACCGTCGGCGCCCACGGTGACGTACGTGTTGGCCCCGAACCAGCTCTCCGTGGTCTCGTAGCCGGCGTAGCGCAGCGCGACCGTCCCGTCGGACTGCGGCTCCAGCTTGAACTGCTGCTGGACGTACCAGCCGTTCGGCTGCGCGTCCCGGGTGACGAACGGCCCCCAGTTGTAGCCGAGGTAGCGGCCGTTGGCGGCGTTGCGCAACGTCACCACGTCCTGCCCCCAGTCGACAACGTCGAACTGGGCGACGAGCGCCGGCACGGCGCCGGTCCCGAGGACCCGGTCGGCGTCGGTGGTGCCGGTGGCCGAGACGTACCGGCCGGTCGCCACGTTCTTCAGCGCGATCCGGTCCGCCCCGTCGAGCCCGCTCACGCTGGCCCTGTCGCCCAGGCGTTCGCGGATGCCGTCGAGCGCCGTCACCTGGTACGGCAGGTCGCCGCCGTACCAGTCGGAGTAGAGGGTGTCGGCCAGCGGACCGAGCACGGCCACCCTGCGGGTGCGAGCCGGGTCCAGGGGCAGGGCCTGCCGGGAGTTCTTCAGCAGGACCATGGCCTCTCCGGCGGCCTGCCGGGCCAGCCGCTGGTGTTCCGGACTGTTGATGACGTCCGGGGTGATGCCGCCGTACCGGCCGCCACCCGGGTCGAACTCCCCCAACCGGAACCGGACGCTGAGGATCTCCCGGATCCGGGCGTCGATGTCGCCCTCGCTGAGCAGCCCGGCCGCCAGCGCCTGCTTGATGGCCGTCACTGTCGGCTGGGCGTTCGTGTCGTCGGTGATGAAACTGTTCAGGCCGGCCTTGACGATCGCCGCGTTCGCCTCGGGCTGGGTGGCGTAGTACCCCTGGGAGGCGACGAGGTTGTTCGGGGCCCAGGCGTCTGTGACGTTCATCAGCGGCCTGTCGGTCCAGCCGCGGACCACCGTGGCGAGGTCCGGATCGACAGTCGCGGGTCGACCGTTGACCAGGTTGTACGCGGCCATCACCCCGGTCGCCGCGTCGGCGGCGAGGGCCGGTTTGAAGGCGGCGCGATCGTACTCGTTGAGCACCCGAGGGGGCACGTTCGACGAGGTCACGTCACGCCGGACCTCGTTGTTGTAGGCCAGGTAGTGCTTCAGGGTGGGTGCGCTCTTGAGGTGGTCCGGGTCACCGCCTGTCATGCCCGAGCCGTACGCGGTGGAGATGGCCGCGGTGAGCAGCGGGTCCTCGGAGTAGCCCTCCTCGTTGCGACCCCAGCGGGGATCGCGGAGCAGGTTGACCACCGGCGCCCAGAGGTTGAGGCCCCAGACCCGTGGGTTCTGCGCGTGGTAGCCGCGCGCCTCGTCGCCGACGGCCGAGCCGACCCGGTTGATCAGGTCGGTGTCCCAGGTGCTCGCCATGCCCACCGGCTGGGGAAACGAGGTGCCGCGGGCCTTGACGACGGCCCCGTTGTTGTCGATGTCGGTCGACCAGGCAACCCCGTGCAGGGCCTCGGTGCCGGTCTTGAACAGGCCGATGCCCAGCCGGGGAATGGCCGGCTGGTACTGGTGCAGCCAGGAGATCTTCTCGTCCAGCGTGAGCCGCCCCAGCAGGTCGTCGACCCGGGCGTTCACCGGCAGGTGGGGATCTCGAAAGGGGTAGGTGGGTTCGGCGAGCGCCGTGCCGGGAACGGCAGGCAGGGCCAGCAGGGCGAGCGCGAGCGCGGTGATTCCGCGCCGAAGGCGCCTGTTGCGCATGCGGTTTCTCCTCATGTCGTACGACCGACGTCACGGGGACGCCGAGACCGGCGTGGCCAGGCTCGACACCCGGCTGACGGGCCTGGACGACGGATCGTCGAAGCGCTTCGACGATCCGGCCGCAGGGACCACGGCCATGATCTGGTGATTTCGGCAACTATAGATGCGGGCCGATGAAGCGCACCAGTGGCCGCCGGCGGATCCGGGCCGGGACGATCCCGGCCGGGCGGTCCGGTTGATCACCCGGGTAGGCTTGTTACCGCTGCGTACCGTGCTGTCCGCACGGCACCGACAGGTGTCACGGGTACGGCTGGCCGCCGCGTCGCGGCCCCGCAGTCCATTCCGCTCGCGCCGCTCCAGGGGGACGTCACCAGGTGAGCACCCACTCGATGTTGCTGTTCGTGCTCGCCGCCGTCGCGGTCATCGTCGCCGTGCGGTGGGTGGCGGCCCGCACCGGACTGCCGGCCGCGGCGCTGCTGCCGCTCATCGGCATCGCGTACGCGCTGCTCCCCGGCCCGAACATCGGGCTGGATCCCGACCTCGTGCTCATGGTCGTGCTGCCGCCACTGCTCTACAGCGCGGCACTGGACTCCTCGCTGCTGGACATCCGCCGCAACCTGCGCATCGTGGTCAGCCTGTCGGTGCTGCTGGTGCTCCTCACAGGCGTCCTCGTCGGCATCGGTTTCCACCTGTTCGTCGCCGGCGCGACACTCGCCGCCGGGATCGCGGTGGGCGCCGCCATCGCGCCCCCCGACCCGGTGGCCGCCCTCGCGGTGGGCCGCCGGGTCAACCTGCCGCCGAAGATGGTCACCATCATCCAGGGCGAGGGGCTGCTCAACGACGCCACCGCCCTGACCATGCTCAGCGTCGCGGTGGCCGCCGCCGTGGGCGGCGAGTTCTCGTTCCCGGGGGCCGTGGCGAAGTTCCTGCTGGCGGCCGTCGGCGGGATCGCCGTGGGAGCGGCCGTCGCCTGGGTCGTCCGTCTGGCCCGACCGCTCACCAGAGACCCGTTGATGTCGAACGCCATCTCGCTCGCGACACCGTTCGTGGCCTACCTGCTGGGTGAGGAGCTGCACGTCTCCGGGGTGCTCGCCGTGGTGATCGCCGGCCTGATCGTCGGCCACCAGACACCCCAGCTCGGGTCCGGCGCGGCCCGGTTGCAGACGAGCGCGGTGTGGCGACTTGTCGACTTCCTCCTCGAAGGTTTCGTCTTCCTGCTGATCGGCCAGCAGCTGCCCGAGGTCGTCAAGGGCCTGCGCCAGTACGAGACGTCGACGATCGCCATCGCCGTCGCGGTGTCGGTGGGCGTGGTGCTGCTGCTGCGCCCCGCCTGGCTGGTGCTGACCCAGTCCCTCCCCCGGTCGCTGCACACCCGGTTGGGAGGCATCTCCGAGCAGGACGACCCCGACGAGCCGGGTAGCGCCCGGCAGGTCGCCCGCGCCGACCGCAACGCCCAGCGGCTGTCCCTGCGTGAGGTGACGGCGCTGAGCTGGTCGGGCACCCGTGGCGTGATCAGCCTGGCCGCGATCTTCACCCTGCCGTTGACCACGAACAGCGGCGCGCCCTTCCCCGACCGGGACCTGCTGCTGTTCTGCACCTTCGTGGTCGTCCTGGTGACACTCGTCGGGCAGGGCCTGACGTTCGCGCCGCTCGTGCGGAGGCTGGGCCTACGCGCCAACGAGACCGACCAGGCCCGGGTACGCAACGAGGCCCGCTCGGCGGCGGTCGAGGCCGCCCTGGCCCGCCTGGACGAGGTCGCCGCCCAGGATCCGGACAGCGCGGTGGCCGTCAACACCACGCGTACCCAGCTGCTGGCCCGGCTGGCGCGCTACCGCGGGCGGCTCGACCTGCTCGAACAGAGCGGGTCGTCGGAGATACCGACCTCACCGCAGTACGAGACGGCGCTCCAGGTCCGCCGGACTACCATCGACGCCCAGCGGGAGGAACTCGTGCGCTGGCGGGACAGCGGCCGGCTGCCCGACGAGGAACTCCGCGTCCTGGAACGGGAACTCGATCATGAGGAGCTGCTGCTCCCCAGGCGCGCGTCCAGCTGACCGCGTGGCGGCGCGCCGCCACTCCGGCTGCCCGGGCACAGCCGCCGCTCAGTCGTGACGGTCGGGCTCCCCCGCCCGCCTGACCGCCGCGGCCGCCTTGTCGGGGTCCATCCCACTGGCGCTGAGCAGGTCCTGGGCGGCCAGACGCAGCTCACCAGCGGCGATCATCCCCGAGTAGCCCAGACGGTGGGTGTGCGGGCGGGTCGGGTCCCGCGCCGCTTTCCCCTGCGCCCGTCCGACCAGATCGACCGCCGCCAGGAGCTGCTCGCGCGGATCTCGCGGCTCGTTGTGCGAGCAGATCGAGCAGCGCAGGGCCCAAGCGCTGTTGGCGAGCAGGTCGATGGCTGCGGGAAACTCCGCAGGTATCGGTTCGTCGTCCCTGAGGGCTTTCGTGAGTCGTCGCGCCATGGAGCGGCAGCTGTGCAGGCTGCGTTCCAGATGCCTGATGTACGCCGCGTGGAAGGCCAGGGAGGGACGTTCGCGCCAGCGGAGGGGCGCCAGGCGCACCACCTCCTCGGCGGCGGTCAGCCCTTCGTCCAGCGCGGTGAGCTGAGGGCTGAGGTCCCGCATCGTGTTCAGGCTCCCCTCGACCTTGCCAAGATCGCGGGTACGCAGCGCCCTGGCGAGGTCGGCCAGGGCGGCCACCGCCCGCCCGACGAGCGGCCCGGCCAGGCGCTGCAGCGTCCGTTGCGGGTGGATCGGCACCAACAACAGACCGACAGCGATCCCGATCAGCCCACCGAGTGCGGCGTCGACGAAGCGGGGGATGGACAGTTCGCGCACTGGCGGCTCCAGGGTGGCGATGAGCACCGCGGTGCCGCCGGCCTGGACGAGCAGGGAACCACCGCCCTTGAGCAGGACGGCGACGATGATCGCCAGCCCGACGACGACGCCGGTCTGCCAGGGTCCAACGCCGAAGAACGGCATGAGCAGGTCACCGGCGGCGAGCCCGAGGGTGATACCGGCCAGCAGCTCGAGGGTGCGCCGCACGCGTGACCCCATCGAGGCCGCCACGATGCCGACCGCCGTGGTGGGTGCCAGGATCGGGGTGGGGTTGTGCAGGAAGTGGAACGAGACGAACCAGGTGATCGCCGCCGCGACGCCGGCCTGCACGGCGAGCAGGCCGAACAGGCGCACCCGCCAGGCGCGGATGCGCAGCGCGCGCTCCGACCGTTCCCGCAGGTGCAGAGACGCCCAGAAAGCACGAAACCGCCCTCGTGGTGCCGGGCCCACATCGTTTGCCGGCTCCTCGCTCGCGGGCATGCGCGCCGCATACCCGCCAGACACGGACCTATCCCCGGCGGTGCGCGGGCGCGACAGTTGCCTCGCCGGTGCGGTGAGCTGCACCGGCGAGGCAACGATCACGGACGGGCGCTACCCCTTGGCGATCTTGATGGTCGCCGTACGGTAGTTGTTGCGCCTGTCGTTAGTCGTCGGGTCGTAGTTCTTCTCGATGTTGCCGGCGCTGTCCACCGAGAACCAGCGGAACGTCGTCGTCTCGGTCACGTGGAACACCTGCCCCGGCTCACGGAATTCCGTCGCGGCATAGCGGGGCGACTGGAGCGTGGGGCGGCTGCCGTCGGTCGTGTAGTAGATGGTGGCCGGCTCGCTCGTCTCGAAGCGCACGTCGACAGGCCCGCGGTACGTCCCGCCGCCCGGAACGAGCTGGGACGTCGGGTCCTTCCTGTCCCGGCCCCAGTCCGCCGCGACCCGGAACATCTCCATGATCCCGTTGGCGTACTCCATCGTCTCGGCGTGACCGCTTACCAGCTCGGGGTTCCCCGCCCACTCCGGCTGGAACGAACCGCCCTGCCAGTCACCCGTGGCCGGGTTGTAGACGGAGCCGCCGACCTCCCAGCCGAAGGCGTAGATCCCGTAGGTGTAGTACAGGTCCTCGCGCACGTTGCCTGCGGAGGAGTAGAGGACGTCGGACGAGCCGCCGACGTTCTCCGGCGTGACCACGGTCTCCCGGTGCGCCTTGACCTGCGACAGGATCCGGGATGCCGACTGCCAGTAGAACGCCTCGTCGCCCAGCGGCGGACGCGGCGTGGTGATCCGCCCGTCCGCGATGTACGCGCCGGGCTGCCAGAACAACTGGCCGCCGTTCGAGTGCACGGACATCATGAACTTGATGTTCGGGTACTTCTCGACCAGCCAGATGATGTTCTTCGACTCGGGCTCGGACAACTCCTCCGGACCCTGGTAGGTGCCGCTGACGCAGTTGGTCGACCCTCCCGCGTAGCCGTCGTGACCCGACCCGACCCGGTAGTTGCGGTTCAGGTCGACGCCCCAGGAATTCCGCTGCCCCGGATCCGCTGTCGCGTCCGGGCAGTGGTTCGTCATGTTCTTCCGCTGCGAGGCGAAGTTGAAGAAGCTGTAGTTCGCCCCGTCGGGGTTGTTGGAGAGGATGAAGAAGACGTCGGTGTTGTCGACGATCTTCTTCGTCTCCCGGTCCGACCGGTAGTTGTGCACCAGACGCTCGGCCGACTCCAGGCTGGTCGTCGCCGGCACCCACTCGCGGGCGTGGTCCTGGGCCTGGATCAGGACGCCCGGCTTCTTACCGTCCCGGTGCTTGCCGATCCGCAGGACGGGGATGGTGACCGGGCCGCGTGGCACCTCACCCTCCGGCGCGCCGACGCGCTTCTGGTCGAGGAAGTCGCTCAACGCCACCGGCCCGGTGGTCGGCGCGACGACTCCGGTGCCCGCGTTGGTGCGGTACGGGTGCGCCCGGTCGATGAGGCCCTGGGACCGTGCCTTCAGCGCGTCCGCCACCTGGACGGCCGTACTCGCCGGCGCACCTGAGGCGTCCGTGGCGAGCAGGACACGGACCGCCGTTCCCGCGACCTCCACGTCGAGCGGGAGATCCGCCTCCGGCCGACCCACGAACTCGACTGTGACGTCGTTGCCACCCTCGTGGCCCCACGCCGCCGAGCTGACCACGACCGCCGACTGGCCCGTACCGCCGATCGTGGCCTGCGCCTTGCGCTGGTAGCCGTTTGTCTGGTTCGGCAGGTAGACGATCTCGGCGATGTCCGGGTACTGGCGGGCGATCTCCTTCGCGCGGCCGTAGAGCTGCTGCGGGTGCTTGTAGCCGTCCACGAAGTCCGACTTGTAGGACGGGTTCGCCGTCAGCGGCGGCGGGGCGTCCTCAAGCCAGTCGGAGACCTTGCCGGTGGCGACGCCGCCGGTCGAGCTCGTGACCCGGATCTGGTTCGGACGGGCGTCCAGCTTGAACAGGTTCCGGTGGAACATGTACTGCCCGGAGTCGACGAAACGGCTCATCGTCCGGGCGAAGCCGAACGGCGTGGCCCTGCCGGAGTCGTTCTCGAGCTGCATCTCCACGACCGGTTCGGCCTGCTGGCCCTCGGTGGTGCGCGCCTCGACGTACAGGAAGCCCTGGCCCTTGGTGGTGAACCAGTCGGCGCGGGCGATCCGCACCGTCGCCTCGTGGCTGGCCGGCTGCGCCGCCCGCGCGGCGCCCGCGATGCCGCCGTCCGGCTCGTCACTCCAGACGAAGCCCTCATCCGCGTCGAGGACCTCGACGCCCAGCGCCGTCAGCTCGGTGACCTGCTCGGCGGTGACCACCGCCTCGCCCTCGATGCCGGTCGGCACGCGCTTGAGTCCGTGTTCGAGGTCGAAGCCGGCAGCGACGACCCGGTCCAGCATGTCGGCACCGGCCAGCTTGACGTGTACGCGGCGTACCTGGTCCCGGGTATCGAACTCAGATCGCGCGGAGCCGGCCGTGGCGGTCGGCTCCGTCGGATCCGCGCCCGCCGGCCCGGTCGACACGAGGACGCCCGCCATCAGGGCGGGCAGCACCACAGACGCGATGCGCCGTTGTCTGCGTCGCATTTCCCCTCCTTCGTGTTCGCATTGATCCACATAGGACGGACGGTTGACGCTCGCGCATCATGGGTCCGGGCAGGGGCGATGGTTGGCGTGGCGAGAAGGTCGGGGGCCGTGCGCGAGTCCGGTGAGCGTATGCGCGTCGCCGACGACATCGGCGCAGATCACCGTAATTTGAGCATTACTTGAGGCACCGCACGGGCGGACGGACAACCGCCCGTCGCCCAGTGCCAGTTTGTGTGACCTGGGCGGGTCGCAGCCCATCTCCACGGTGTACGAGGATGTCCCGTGAAGGTGAGGTTGTGAGCGTGACCTATCACGCGTACCCGAACAGAACCGACCTGTCGGCGGTGGTGGACGCGGCCCGCCGCGGCGACCACGCCGCGACGGACGTGTTGGTGTCGCACTACCTGCCGCTCGTGTACAACATCGTGGGCCGGGCACTGAACCGGTCCGCGGACGTCGACGACGTCGTGCAGAACACGATGTTGAGCGTCGTACGAGGGCTGTCCGGCGTACGCGATCCGCGACTCTTCCGGTCCTGGCTGGTGGCCGTCACCATGAACGAGGTCCGCGCCTACCGGAAGCACCGGCACACCACACCGACGCCGCCGGAGGACATCGACAACATGGTCGACCCGGGCTCCGACTTCGAGGACCTGACCCTGACCCAGCTCCGCCTGTCCGATCAGCGCCGCGAGGTGGTCCTGGCCACCCGCTGGCTGGACGACGACCACCGCCACCTGCTCTCCCTGTGGTGGCTGGTCGAGGCCGGTCACCTGTCCCGCGCCGACCTCGTCGACGCGCTGCGGATCGACCCCCACCACGTGACCGTCCGCGTGGCCCGGATGAAGGCGCAGCTGGACACGGCTCGGCTTGTCGTACGGGCCCTCATCGCCCGGCCCGGCTGCGCCGGCCTCATCGACACGGCCTCCGACTGGGACGGCCAACCGGCACCGGTGTGGCGCAAGCGGCTCGCACGGCACATCCGCGACTGCACGTACTGCCCGAACACCACATCCGACCTCGTTCCCGCCGAACGGCTGCTCGCCGGCCTCGCGCTCACGCCGGTGCCGGCCAGCCTCGCCTCGGACGTCTCACACCAGGTCCAACTCGTCTCCTCGTCGCAGGGTGCCGCGTCGGCAGGCGCGTACGCGAAGGTCGGGCTGGCGCACAAGGCCCGCCTGACGGCACTGTCCCTCCCCAAGACCCTGGTCGGCGCCTTCGCGGCCGTCGCCCTGGTCGGAGGGAGCGGCCTCATCCTCACCACCTACGCCGACGGGCCGACGAAACAGCCAGCGAGCGCCATCGAAGCCCAGCCCTCGATCCAGAGCACCGAATTCGCCGCCGGGACCAGCGAACCCACGACCGGGTCGCCCTCGCCCGACGCACCCGCGCCCTCCCCCACCACGGCGCGTCCGAGTCCCACTCCCACCCGCTCGGCGACGCCGACCAGAGCGCCGAAGCCCACCCCGTCACCGACCAGGTCGGCCAGTACGTCGGCCGCCCTACCGGCAGGCGTGTCCGCCGCCGAACAACGCCTGCTGGTGCTGCTCAACGAGCGACGCCGCGCGCTCGGGCTGCCCGAGGTCAAGATGCGCACGAACGAACAGCGCGCCGCGGAGTCCTGCGTGAAGCAGAACCTGGACGCCGGCACCATGACGCACTGCGGCCACGAGGTCCTGTTCGCCTCCTCGGGCAACTCCTCACCGGAGCAGATGATCGCGGCCTGGTTCAACAGTCCCGCCCACAAGACGGCACTGACCTACGCCAGCTCCCGCTTCGCCGGCCCCGCCATCGTCTACAACGGCACCCGCCAGGTCTCCGCCATCAACATCGACTACTGAGGCTCCCCGGCCCGGCGACCATCCTCGCCGGGCCGGGGAGCCTACGACCCGCCGCCACCACTCGGCGGCATCGGCCGCACGGAGGCCTCGGTGGCCAGCCGCGCCGCCAACCGCTCATCGAGGTACGCGGTCACCCGCGCATCCTCGGCCGGGGTCAGCGTCGTCCGGCACAGGTACCGAGGCTGCTGGTCCGCGCAGTCCAGGCGGTACGCCTCCCGCATCCGAACGGCGTGCCGTATCGCCGTCCACGGCAACCGCAACGCCGCATGAGCGGTGTGCCACTCGATGGCATCAGCGGTGAACACGTACCGCACGGGCGCGCGCAACTCGGCGTGGCGTCGCAGGTACACCGAGCCGTTGACAAATCCCGCGAAGCACCAGACCACACCGAACGGGAGACCGAACAGCCCCGCGAGGAGCCACCCGCCGTCGGCGGTGAACGTACCGAGACTCGTGATCGACAGCAGCAGACCCGAGAGGACGAACAGCCAACTCATCCGCCGCAGATCCCGTCGCAGCAACCGCGTGAACCGGACGTCGGGATTGACGAGCAGGTCGAACCCGCCCCGGACGTCTGCCTCGTCGAGCTTCTCGTCGCCCACCCCGTACCCCCGCCGCCGTCGTCGATACAACCGCGAAGAAACCTAGACTCTGCCGCCCGGACGAACCAGACCGCTACCAGCGGTCGGAACAGCTGCCGGCGGATGAGCGGGATGTCGCCCGGTCCGGACCGGATGCGAGGCTGAACGCGTGGCTTCCCGACCGACCTGCACGTGGACACCTCCGGCAGCCCGGCGGCCTGGTACCCACCCGACGCCCGCGACCCCCGTATGAGCTTGGTGTCGGCGTTCGTACCGATCTGGATCCTCACCGCGGTCGGCTACGCGGCCTGCCGGTGGGGCCTGCTGGGCGAGGCGGCGGCGTCGGTGCTCGGCCGGTTCGTGTTCCAACTCGCGATGCCGTCCGCCCTGTTCCTGGCCCTGTCCCGAATGCCGCTCTCCGGGTTCGCCGGTCGCTCGCTGCTGGCCTTCGGGGTGAGCACCGCCGCGGTCATCGGGTTCGGCTGGGCCGGCGCGGGCCGGCTGTTCGGTCGCACGCCCGGTGAACGGCCCATCTGGGGCATGACCGCCGGCTACGTGAACTCGGCGAACCTCGGCATCCCGATCGCCACGCAGGTCCTCGGCAACGTGTCGTTCCTGGCGCAGGTGGTGCTGCTGCAGGTGTTGGTGGTGACGCCCGTGATCCTGGTCGCCCTGGACCGGCACAGCGCCCCCACCGGGCGGGTACGGGTCCGCCGTATCGCCTCCCTGCCGGGACGCAACCCGGTGATCCTGGCGTCGCTGCTCGGTGTCGCCTGCTCCGCTGCCGGCCTGCATCCGCCGTCGGCCGTGGACGCGTCGCTCACCCTGCTGTCCGGCGCCGCGGTTCCGGCCGCCCTGGTCGCGCTCGGAGCGTCGCTGCACCGCACGACGCCATCGCAGGCAGAGCCGGCGAACCCGGCCGAGCTGGCCGTGATCACCGCGCTGAAACTCATCGCACAGCCGGTCATCGCGTACGCGGCCGGACTGGCGTTGCACCTGTCCGCCCCGCAGCTGCTCGCCGTGGTGGTCTGCGCGGGCCTGCCGACGGCGCAGAACACGTTCATCTACGGCCAGGAGTACGGCGTCGGCGAGGCGGTGGCCAACCGGGCGGTGGTGGTGACCACGACGCTGTCACTGGCCACGGTGGCCGCAGCGGCGACGCTCCTCGGGTAGGGACGTCCTCGGGCTTCGTTGCGTTCGGCATGTGAGGTTGGAGGTGGCAACGACACGAACGCCGGGGTACGTCGACCGGCAGGCGAGCCACCGTGCGTTCCGCTCGGCTTCCGCGTCCACGGCGTCGTCGCGCCCTTGCCTGCGGACGGTGTGAGAACCGGGGCGGGGCTGGCCGGTACGGCACCGCCAGCCCTGCTCAGTTTCCCGACGACCCCAGCTGTCGTGCCTCGACGATCGCCGCGTCGACGGCCTGCCGGGTGGTGGCGGTGCGCTGCACCAGCACGACGAGCACCTGTTTGGCGCTCTCCAGAGCCTGGAGCAGCGGCGCGGGCTGCCCACCGTGCAGGACGGCGACCACAAGCTGCTGGGCCTCACCGACGTGCGTGATCGTGGCGGACGCCTGGTCGCGGATGCCGTCGACAGCGCTCTGCAGCGGAGTCAGCCCGGTGATCGTCTCGGCCGGACTGGCCTGCTCGGGGACACCAGCGGCCGCCTTCGTGGCATCACCGACGGCACCGGCGAGACCACCCAGTCCACCCCGGACGGTGGCGATGACACCGCGAACCCGCGCCACACCGGCGGCGACCGCGGCGAATCCCGCACCGGCCGCGCGCAGCGCGATCTCCTGCGCCTGCTGATCAGCGGCGGCAGCCAGGCCCTGCGCACGCTCGACCCCGGCGGCCAGCGTACGGAGTTCCGTAGTGATCTTCTCGACGTGCGACACGCTGCCGGATTCCTCCACCTGGTGACGAAAGCCCTTCGAGAGGTCGAACCTACCGGCACTGCATCGCCGTCACCAGGCGTCGCAGAGGACGGGGATGGCGGCACGACGGAGAGCGGGAACGAGCTGATCCGACCGAGGACTGCTGCGCCGAAACGGCGTCACCGGTGGCCGGCGGAGCTGTTCCACGGGGGCGGAACGTTCGGAAGCAGGTCGTCGTCGCGTCCCGTCTGCGGTAGGCCGGCGGCAGCGGCGATTGTCTCGACGGCCTCGTCGAGTCCGGTGGTCTCGGGCAGGACGAGTTCGTCGGACCAGCCCAGGACGTCGTGAGCGGCGTACCAGCCGCTCATCTGGTCGGCGGTGAACTCGGTGGCCTGCGGGCGGGTGAGGTGCCGACGCAGGGTCTCGGGCAGGGAGACGTCGAGGTAGCAGAAGAGGGACCGCCCCCGGTGGCCGTCCCGCAGGGCGGTCAGCATTCCCCGGTAGCGGCTGGTGTGCATGATGCCTTCCAGCACCACGTGGTAGCCGCGGTCGAGCGCGAACCGGACGGTCTGCCCGATCAGCGCCGGTGCCGCGCCGCCCGGCCTGTCCCGTTCGCGCAGCACGATGCGGCGCAGGTAGTCCTGCTCGACCAGGGCGCAGCCCCGGCCGTACCGGCGTCGTAGCGCGCGGGCGATGCTGCTCTTGCCCGAGCCGGAGTTGCCCCGGACGCAGACGAGGATCGTGTCCGGGCTGCCGGTCGGTTCAGCGACCACGATGCCTCCTCGGCTTCAGTTGTCGCGGACGGTGAGGTCGAGGGCGGCGACGGTCAGGCGGGTGAGGTCAGCAAGTTGGTCCTCGCCGAGGGTGACGCCGCGCAGGTTGTCCAGCGGCGTCTTGAGACCGTGCAGGCGGCTGCCGCGCAGGTCGGTGCCGTCGAGGTGGCAGGAGTCCAGTTCCAGTCCGGCGAGGTCACACGACCGCAGCGCGACGCGCGGTAGTCGGCAGGACGACCACGCGCCGTTGGTAAGAGTGCAGTCGGTGAACGCGACCGAGCCGGCAGCGGTGACACGCTGGAAGGTGGCGTAGTCGAAGCGGCAACCGTCGAACAGGACATCCTTCAGGCGCACGTCGGTGAGTCTGGTGCCGGTGAACCGGGAGCCGGTGATCGCGCACCGTTCGATGGTGATGCCGGTCAGGGTCGCGCCGGAGAAGTCGGTGCGGGTGATCTCGCAGCCGAAGAGGCTGCCGGCCTCCGAGGTGCTCCCGCTCAGGTCCACGCCGGTGAGCAGGCTGCTGCGGATGCTGACGTCCTCGATGTGCGAGCCGCGCCATGCGGCGTCTTGGACAAGAGCCTCGGTGAGGCCGCCGGCGAGGTCCGTCGTGGTGTCGAGGTCGTCCGGTTCGAGGTCCGGCAGCAGGATCTTCACGCCGCCGACAGTCGTGGTGCGCATGTGTCCTCAACCTGTACGGGCGGGCACGCCACCCCGCGCGTTCCCGTGGCCGGGGCTACCTCTTCCGGTGTGCCCCACGCGGCCAGCCTAATCGCCAGTGATCGGCCCGGCGTGGATGCTCGAAGCAGGCGCGTCGACGCCCGGGCGGGCGGGACGCGCCGATGACCCCGAGGGCCCGACGCGAGCACCCGCCGAGCGACCAACATCCGCACGCGTACCCGAAAAAGGCCCCGACCCGGTGTCAACCACCAGGTCAGGGCCTTGCTCGTTGGTGCGCCGCCAGGGACTCGAACCCCGAACCCGCGGATTAAGAGTCCGCTGCTCTGCCAGTTGAGCTAGCGGCGCTCGCTGACAACGGGACGAGACGTTAGCACGCCCCGGACGCCGCCCCGAACAAGCAGGGGTCCGCGTCACCACAACGTCAGTGTGACCTGCCCGGTCGCCACCCCGGACGGGTCCACCACCAGGGTGTACGTGCCGGACGCCGGCAGCACTGTCGGCCCGATGTCGCCGGCCCCGTTGACCCCGCAACCGCTGGTGATCGGGCTGCCATCCGGGGCGCGTAGCTCCAGCACGCCGCACTGGTCGGGAAGGTCCGAGGCGGTCGCGTCAGCCTCACCGACGTGCCGGCGCTGGCGGTGAACCGGTAGGTGGTGACCGCGCCGGGTCGGTCGAGGGTGGCGACGACCTGCGGCCCGCCGACGGTGATCGTCGCCGCCCGGTCGCGGCTGCTGACCAGCCGGGGTCGCCGTGGGAGCGGCCGTCGCCGCTGGTACGTCTGGCCCGACCGTTCACCGCGGACCCACTGTTGTCGAACGCCATCTCGCTCGCGACACCGTTCGTGGCCTACCTGTTGGGCGAGGAACTGCACGTCTCAGGGGTGCTCACCGTGGTGATCGCCGGGCTGATCGTCGGCCATCAGGCACCCCAGCTCACCTCGGGCGCCGCCCGGCTGCAGACCAGCGCGGTGTGGCGGCTGGTCGACTTCCTCCGCGAAGGCTTCGTCTTTGCTGATCGGCCAGCAGCTTCCCGAGGTAGCCAAGGTCCTGCGTCAGTACGACACGTCGACAATCGTCATCGCCGTCGCGGTATCGGTCGGCGTGGTGCTGCTCCTCCGCCCCGCGTGGCTGGTGCTGACCCAGTCCCTCCCCCGGTCGATGCACACCCGGCTGGGCGGCATCTCCGAGCAGGACGACCCGGACGAGCCCGGCAGCGCCCGGCAGGTCGCCCGCGCGGACCGCAACGCCCGCCGGCTCACCCGCCGCGAAGTGGTGGCACTGAGCTGGTCCGGCACCCGCGGCGTGATCAGCCTCGCCGCGATCTTCACTTTGCCGCTGACCACCAACAGTGGCGCACCCTTTCCCGACCGTGACCTCCTCCTGTTCTGCACCTTCGTGGTCGTCCTGGTGACACTCGTCGGGCAGGGCATGACGTTCGCGCCGCTCGTGCGGATGCTGGGCCTGCGCGCCAACGAAAGCGACCAGGCCCGGGTACGCAACGAGGCTCGCTCGGCGGCGGTCGAGGCCGCCCTGGCCCGCCTCGACGACGTTGGCGCC
Source organism: Micromonospora sp. NPDC005298 (assembly GCF_040607375.1). NCBI lineage: Bacteria > Bacillati > Actinomycetota > Actinomycetes > Micromonosporales > Micromonosporaceae > Micromonospora > Micromonospora sp. NPDC005298. The sequence continues at coordinate 444,713 of NZ_JBEXGP010000002.1, read as the reverse complement.
GACGAGCCGGACAGTGCGGTGGCCGTCAACATCACACGTACGCAGCTGCTGGCCCGGTTGGCGCGCTACCGCGGGCGTCTGGAGCAGAGCGACTCATCCGAGATACCCGCCTCACCGGAGTACGAGACGGCGCTTCGTGTCCGGCGGACAGCCATCGAGCTCGTGCGCTGGCGCGACTCCGGCTGGCTGCCGGATGAAGAACTCCGCGTCCTGGAACGTGAACTCGATCACGAGGAGCTGCTACTCCCGAAGCGGGCTTCCAGCTGACCTGCCTCGCCAGTGCGGTGGACCCCACTGGCGAGGCAACGGTCGCCGGATGAGCGCTACTTCACCGTGCCAACTGGTGCAGGATCACCGGATCCTTGATCTTCTTGTCGGCGGCCAGCAGCAACGCCTTGCTGATGATTTCGCCGAGCCGGCTGTCGCCCTCGAAGGGCAGGTACATCTCCGGCTGCTTCGCCTTCGCCGAGTCGGGGATGATGCAGAGATACCGGTCCTCCGGGGCGATCAGGATGTTGCCCGAGCCGCAGTGGATGCGGTACGTGTGCAGATCGCCACGCACTTCGAGGAACCGGTCGGTGAACGTGCACCGGTTGGCGATCGCCAGCCGGGGAACCAGCTCGGCCAGCACCTCCCGGCGCGTCTGAGCGGTCGGGCTGAGGTCGCCGAAGCTGTTCTGCGACCAGTAGTCGCGATACCGGCCCCGTGGACCACCGTCGTACCAGTTCGGGTCGTTGCCCACCCCGGCGGCGGCCACGAACAGGTCGACGTCGCGCATCACCTCGCTCAGTACGACCGCCGGAACCTCCTCCAGCGGCACCGGCGTGCATTCCCCCCGGAGGAACACCAGTTGGTCGGTCCCCATCGTGTCGAACATCAGGTCGTCGCCCTGATCCTCGATCCCGGCGATGTGCAGCACGGCGCGCAGCTCCCAGTCCGGAAGAGCCAACCAGGGGTCCTGGGGGCTGGTGCCGTCGTTGCGGTGTCGAACGTGCGACCAGCCGCGCCGGGACAGCAGCGCGATGAGACGGTGCTGGCGCACGATGTGCGCGGCGAAGCGGTTGGAGTACGTGCCGGTGGCCCGCTCCGCGTCGGTCAGCAGGTACTGCTCGCGGTGCGCCTGCTTGAACGGCTGGGTGATCGTGTGCCGGGCCAGGAAGTCCCGCCAGGCCAGGACCGTGGTCGGATCGTCGACCGGATGCCACAGCCTCACCGTGGCGTCGCCAGCCGGCTCGAACAGCGTGTCGTCCACGGTCCGCAGGGCGTCGGAGCCCCAGCAGCAGGCGACGCCGTCGATGGTCCAGATCAGCCTTCGGGCCAGGGTCCCGGCCAGCGGGTGGTCCAGGAACCGTTCCCGCCACTGCTCGACGGTCCACGCGCGGTCGCGCCGCAGCAGTCCTTCCAGACGGTCGCGGGTCCCGGTCAGCGTCGCGCCGATGTCCGCGATTGTCGCCTTCAGCTCCTTCAACTCCTCGCCGTGGTCCTTGCGCACCTGAGCCGGAGGAGCCTTGACCACCTTGCCGTCGGAGTTGCGCCACACCACTGTGGCATCGACGCCGCGCACCTCGACCTCGTACGAGCTGTCACCCAGCTTGTCCGCGAGTGGCAGCCCGAAGCCGGGCAGCGCCATCTCCTCGACGTCCTCACGGCCGATGCCGAGCGCCTCGGCGTGCTTGGTCAGGCCCTTCTCGACGATGCGGAGCGTGCTCTTGTAGGTCAGCCGCGACGCCAGCCTGGCCAGCTGTGCGAGGGCCGCGGGGTGATCGGTGTCGACGAGGACCGCGACCGCGACGTTCGCCAGCTTCGGGCTCGACGGACCGTGCCCGGGAACCTTCCGGGCGGCCCGTTCCGCGATGTGGCCGAGACTGCGCAGGGTCTCCTCCGAGGGCGGACACATCGCTCGCGCCCAGAGTAGGCCCCACAGCACCCCGACGTTGTGCCGGTCGACCAACCGCGGCGGGAAATCGTTGACGTGACCGGGGCAGCACGTGGTCATGCGCAGCGGCACACTGCGCGGCAGACCCACCAGCGGAAGCCAGTCGTCGAGCCGCTCGGTGAACTCGTCGACGCCGACCGCGTCGAGCAGAACCCGGGCGCTCTTCTGCCAGGCGGCCGTCGGCCGCGCCTTGTCCGCGCCGAGCAGGCAGTGGGCAAGCAACGCCTGCCACCCGGATCGGCGCCCCTCCGGCATCGCCTCGATGTCCGCGACGGCCCGGTCAGCCCACTGCTCACCGACGTTGACGAGGGGCCACATCGCCAGGTCGTCCTCACCCATGAGGGAGTATGCGCGCTCGATCCGCGTCCGACGCCACGTCGCCAGCGCCGCCGGATGCGAACGCCCGGCGAGGTGCTCGGCCTGTAGCGACTCCCGGGTGAAGCTCACCAGCGACGTGCTCCACCGACCGAATCCCAGCCACGCCTGACCGCCCAGCCGGTCCAGCCAGACGGCGCCGTTCAGCCCACCGCCCGAGAGCAGAACACGGATGAACATGGACAGCCCATCCCTGTCCTGCCCGGGCACGACCAACGCGTCGAACACGCTCTGCCGGACCTGCACCGGTTGCGCGGCCAGGATCTGCTCAACCCGCTCCCACATCTCGCGGCAGGCAGCCCCCCATGAGGATTCCCTGGTGATGTTGTGGTGGCGTGGCAGGCTTCCGATCACCGTCATCGCCGCGGCGACACGCCGCTCGTGATCCGCCTCGGCGCCGTCCAGCGTCGCGATATCGGAGCTGAGCAACTCCGCCTGACGCGTCGCCTCCGGCAACAACTCGATCTGCGGCGGAGCAAGATCGTACGGGCCGTTCGGATCGTTGAGCGCGGCGAGCAGCGTCGGGCTCGTGCTGGCCGGCGCCCAGCCGCACACCACGGCCACCTGATCGACGAAGTCCCGCTGATCAGTGTCGTTGAGAGCGTTTTCCCAGCGCTCGGACCGCCTTCTGAAGGCGGTGACCACGTCGCGCAGCGCCTGCTCCGGGTCGAACGTGTCCATCAGCCACCCACCAGCGGGACGAGCTTGAGGAACGTGACGCGGGAGCCCGCGTGCAGGTGGACCTTGTCGTCCAGGGCCGTCACCTGCCGGTCGTCGACCAGCACCACGAAACCGTTGCGGCCGAACGCCTCGAGCGCCACCCGGGTGCGCTCCTCCGGATCGACCTGCACGCCGGACTCGGCGACCTCCACAAATGTTCGCCGGCGGATCAACTCGTCGAGACGGACTGTCTCTTCGAAGACCTCCATGGTCCACTCGGGCCCGCTCGGCGCTCCGGTTGCGTCATCGACGACGGTGATCAACGGCATGGCGCAGAGGCTAACCGAACACTCCGACACGCCGTTTCCCTCTCGTTCCCCCGCCCGGTGACCGGTGACCGCGCGGGGGTTGACCCGGCGCAGGCCGGGTAGCAGCACCGCATGCGACTACCAACTCTGGTCAAAACCGCGGCGGCGGTCGCCGCGACGGCCGCCGCCGGGACGGCGGTGAACGACACGTCCAACCGCTGGTACCAGCGGCTGCGCAAGCCGAGCTGGCAGCCGCCGCCCGTGGTGTTCCCGCTGGCGTGGACGCCGCTGTACGCGCTGATCGCGGTGGCCGGCGCCCGCGTGCTGGACCGCACCAGCGGCGCCGAACGCGCCGCGTTCACCCGCGCCTACGCAATCAACCTGGCCCTCAACATCGGGTGGAGCGCGCTGTTCTTCAAGGCCCGCAAACCCACCGCCGCGCTGGCCGAGATCGCCGCGCTCAACGCCTCCAACTTCGCGCTGCTCCGCCGCGCCTCGCGTGCCGATCGTGCCGCCGCTGTCGCGCTGGCCCCGTACGCCGCATGGACGGTCTTCGCTACCGCCCTCAACGGCACCATCGTCCACCTCAACAGCAACAGATGAGTTCGTTGGCGGCATGCCCGACAATCTGGTCGTTGCGGGCTCCGACTTCGAGGACCTGACGCTGACCGGGCTTCGCCTGTCCACTGAGCGCCGGGAGGTGGTCCTGGCCACGCGCTGGCTGGACGACGACCACCGCCACCTGCTGTCCCTGTGGTGGCTGGTCGAGGCCGGTCACCTTTGCCGCGCCGACCTGGTCGATGCCCTGCAGTTGGACCCACACCACGTGACCGTCCGGGTGGCCCGGATGAAGGCGCAGTTGGACACCGCTCGGCTGGTGGTGCGTGCCCGCTCCGCCCGGCCCGGCTGCGCGGGCCTGATCGACACGGCCTCGGATTGGGACGGTCAGCCCGCGCAGGTGTGGCGCAAGCGATTGGCACGGCGCATTCGCACCTGCGCGCAGTGCCCGAACGCCACGTCGGATCTGGTTCCGGCCGAGCGGCTGCTGGCCGGCCTGGCGCTCACCCCGCTCCCGGCCGGCCTCGCGTCGGACGTCTCGCAGGAGGCGCACACCGTCTCCGGGGGTGTCGCAGGGCGTCGCGCCGACCGGCGCGTCCGCGAAGACCGCCGGGGTGTCGCATCAGGCCGGCGTCGCGGCACTGTCTCTGCCCAAGACCCTGGTCGGCGCCTTCGCGGCCGTCGCCGCGCGCTCGGGCTGCCAGAGGTCGCGCTGGGATCAGTGGCGAGAATCCGGCGGACCGTGGCATTTTCGCCTCTCGTCTCCGGTGGCAGGCCTTCCTAGGCTCCTTCCCGACATGCTCTTCCACGAGAGGGAACGGGGCTGGATCGTGCTTCGCTATGTCATGCCGGTGGTGATCGGGCTGGTCTACGTCGGGCTCAACTCCCTCGTGCCGGAGCCGCACCGGCGGCGCCTGAACGCGCTCGTCGTCACCGGCGCCGGCGCCGCGTACATCAGCGGTGGCTCATTCGGGCTCTGGGAGCTGGCGTTCTGCGCGCTGTTGCTGGTAGTGGGCTACGCCGGGCTCACCTCGTACACCTTCATCGGCGTCGGATGGCTCCTGCACACCGTCTGGGACGTCCTGCACCACCGGCGCGGCACCCCGATCATCCCGTCGCTGCACGACTCGTCGTTCGGCTGCGCGCTCTGCGATCCGGTCATCGCGCTCTGGTGCCTCACCGGCGGTCTGTCGGTCCGGGACCTGTACGACCGGGTCGCGCGGCGGCCGGCCGGTGCGCGCCCGCCGGTCACCGCACAGCCCTGACTGGTTGAATTCCGCCATGCACACCGTGGCCGTGCTCGCCCTCGACAGCGTCGTCCCGTTCGACCTGGCCACCCCGATGGAGGTCTTCCACCGGACCCGCCTGCCCGACGGCCGCGCCGGCTACCGTGTCCTCGTCTGCGCCGCGACGCCGACGGTCACCGCGGGCGCGTTCAGCATGGCGGTGCCGTGGGGCCTGGACGTCCTTGCCGACGCCGACACCGTCGTCGTGCCGGGTGTCTCCGACCCCGCCGCCGCGACGCCGCCCGCGGTCCTCGACTCGCTGCGCGCGGCCGCCGCGAACGGCGCCCGGATCGCCTCGATCTGCGGGGGCGCGTTCACGCTCGCCGCCACCGGCCTGCTCGACGGACGCCGCGCCACCACGCACTGGCTGGCGACCGACCGGCTGGCCGCCCAGTATCCGCGGGTCCAGGTCGACCCCAACGTGTTGTACGTGGACAACGGCCAGTTCCTGACCTCCGCCGGCGCCGCCGCCGGGCTCGATCTGTGCCTGCACCTGGTCCGCCGTGACCACGGCGCCGCCGTCGCCGCCGACGCGGCGAGGTTGTCCGTCATGCCGCTGGAACGCGCGGGCGGGCAGGCGCAGTTCATCACGCACGAACCACCGGTCCCCGAGGGTGCCACCCTGGAGCCGCTGCTGGCCTGGATGCGCGACAACGCCCGGCGGGAGCTGACCCTCGCCGACATCGCCCGCCACGCCGGGATGAGTACCCGGACGCTGAACCGGCGCTTCCGCGACCAGACCGGTACCACGCCGCTGCGGTGGCTGCACCGGGTCCGCGTCCACCGGGCGCAGCACCTCCTGGAGACCACCAGCCATCCCGTCGACCGGGTGGCGACGCATGTCGGTTTCGGTTCCGCCACCGCCTTCCGGGACCACTTCAGACGGATCACCGGCACCAGCCCGCAGGCGTACCGGCGTAGCTTCGGCGGGCGGGACACCCTCACCGCAGGGCCACGGTGACCTGCCCGGTCGCCGCCCCCAGGGGTCGACCAGGAGCGTGTACGTCCCGGCCGTCGGCAGCAGTGTCGGCGCGACACCGCCGGCGCCGTTGATCACGCAGCCGGTGGCGGGTGTGCCGCCGTCCGGGGCGCGCAGCGCCAGCACGCCGCACTGGTCGGGCAGGTTCGAGGCGGTCGCGGTCACCGTCACCGACGTGCCGGCCCCGGCGGTGAACCGGGAGCCGGTGACCGGGCCGGGCCGGGCCGGGCGACGGTGGAGACGACGGCAGGCCCGCCCAACGCGATGGTGCCCGTCCTGTCCCGGCTGCTGACCAGCCGCAGGGTGACCGTGCCGGTGCCGCGTTCCACCGGGTCGACAAGCAGGGTGTACGCGCCGTCGGCGGGAAGGAGCGTGCCGTCGACCTCACCGACTCCGTTGATGACGCAGCCGCTGGTCAGGTGCGCTGCGGCACCGACACGAAAAGGCCCCGACCAGATGAGTGGTCGGGGCCTTTGACACCAGGTGCGCCGCCAGGGACTCGAACCCCGAACCCGCGGATTAAGAGTCCGCTGCTCTGCCAGTTGAGCTAGCGGCGCTCGATCGGCAACGGAGAGAAGATTAGCACCCGGTCGAGCCGGGCTCCAATCCGGTTACCCGGCTCCCCCCTTCGGTCGAGCTTACCGGGCATATGGCCACAAAGGCACCAGGGTACGGAAGTCCGGGGCGTGGGTCCCGGCACTGATACGGCACGATGTCCGCCAGGTACGCGAGAACAGAGGTGGGGATGGCACGGTTCACGCGAGCCGGGGCGGTGGTGGGCGCTCTGACCCTGGCGGCGTCGCTGGCACTGACCGGGTGCGGCGACGAGCAGAAGAAGCCGGAATTCGTGGGCGGGACGTCGTCCGAGGCGAGTGCGGGCGCCGAGCCCGGCTCGGCCGCGCCCTCGGCCCCGGCGACGCCGAGCGGGCCGGCGCTCACGCTGAGCCCGGCGGACGGCGCGAAGAACAGGCCGGCGAGTACGGAGATCAGCGCCAAGCTCCCGGACGGCGCGAAGGTGTCCGAGGTAACCCTGACGGCCGACGGCGGGGGCACGGTGGAGGGCAAGCTGCGCACCGACGGCTCGTCGTGGGTGCCGTCCGCGCCGCTCAAGTACGGGACGCGGTACACGGCCACGGTGACGGCGAACGCGCCCGACGGCACGAGCAGCCAGGGCACCAGCAGCTTCACCACGATGGCCAAGCCGAAGTCGACGATCGGGTCCGGGCTGTACCTGTTCGACGACAAAAGCTACGGGGTGGCCATGCCCGTGGTCACCGAGTTCCACCCGGGCATCCCGAAGAAGGACCGCGCCGCGGTGCAGAAGCGGATGTTCGTCAAGACCGACCCGCCGCAGCCGGGCGCCTGGCACTGGGTCAGCAACGGCACGCAGGCGTACTACCGGGCGCCGACGTACTGGAAGCCGGGCACCACGATCACGGTGCGGATCGCGCTCGGCGGGATGCCGCTGAGCAACGGCAGGTACGGCGACATCGACCGCAAGGCCACCGCCAAGATCGGCCGGTCGTTCGAAATGAAGGTCGACAACGCCAACAAGAAGATGTTGGTCTACGAGAACGGCGCGTTGCTCCGCACCATCCCGGTGAGCCTGGGCAAGAAGAGCACGCCGTCGTCGAGCGGCACGATGGTCGTGATGGAGAAGAAGGAAGCCACCGTCTTCGACACCCGCGACGATCCGGACCCGGCCAACCGCTACGTCACCGACATCCAGTTCGCCCAGCGGCTCACCTGGGGCGGCGAGTACATCCACGCCGCGCCCTGGTCGGAGCACGTGCAGGGGCGGCTGAACGTCTCGCACGGCTGCGTGAACGTGTCGATGGCGAACGCCAAGTGGCTGTTCGACAAGACCCGGATCGGTGACCCGATCACGATCAAGGGCACCGAGCGCAGGATCGCCGCCGGCAACGGCTGGACGGCGTGGAGTCTGAGCTGGTCGGAGTTCATCAAGGGCAGCGCGTTGCCGGTGCCCAAGGGCGGGTCCGGTCCGACGCTCTGAGTCGTCCGGTCTCTTCGCGCCGGCCCTGCCGATGGCACGGGCCGGCGCGTACCCTTGCACTGCCCACGACGCGACGACGGCGGCGGCGACCCCTCAGACCCCGCACGAAGACGAGGCCGAATCACGAAACGCCGGATAGTAACAAAAATCCGGCATCATGATCGGCGTGTTCCGGTTCACCCTCGGCAACCGGGGCCGGTTCCGGCGCGTCTTTAGGAGACGATGGGTCAGGGACCACGACTGTGAGGACATCATGCGAGCTAGCCAGGACCAGCTGATCCGGCCCCGGGGGCGACGCCGCGTGCTCGCGGCGGGGCTGCTCGCCGTGGCGCTGGCCTTCACCTCCGCCTGCACCGACGACGGCGGCAAGCCGTCCTCGTGGCAGGGCGGCGGCGAGAGCCCGCCCCCCAAGGCCGCGGCGACCATCAGCGAGCCGGCGGCCGACGCCAAGGACGTACCGGCGTCCACCGGCATCACCTTCACCACGAAGGACGCCGAGGAGACGGCCGTCGAGCTGAAGGACGCGGCCGGCAAGGCGGTCGAGGGCAAGCTCGCAGCGGACGGCAAGACCTGGCTCCCGGCCGGCGCGCTGGAGTACGGCACCAGTTACACCGCCACCGTGACCGCCACCGGGGACGACGGGCGTCCGGCCACCGCGACCAGCACCTTCACCACCATGGCCAAGCCCGGCAAGCAGATCCGGGTGAGCAGCTTCCTCGGCGACGACCAGGTCGTCGGCGTCGGGATGCCGCTGATCGTGAAGTTCGACCGGGCCATCCCGGAGGACTACCGCGACGACATGCAGCGCCGGATGACGGTGACCTCCACGCCGGCCCAGGAGGGCATCTGGCACTGGGTCAGCCCCACCGAGGTCCGGTACCGGCCGAAGGAGTTCTGGAAGACCGGCAGCAAGGTCTCGTACCGGGTGCAGGCCGGCGGCCTGCCGCTGGGGTCGGGCTGGTACGGCCGCGCCGACCTCTCCGTGGACATCAAGATCGGCGCCGCGGTGGTCATGACCGTGGACAACAAGACGAAGCGGATGACGGTGACCCGCAACGGCGCAGTGGTCAAGACCATCCCGGTCAGCCTCGGCAAGAAGAGCACCCCGTCGTCCAGCGGGACGATGGTCGTGATCGAGAAGCTGCGCAAGACGGTCTTCGACACGTTCGAGGAGCTGGGCCCGGAGGACGGCTACCGCACCAAGATCGACTTCGCGCAGCGCCTCACCTGGGGCGGCGAGTTCATCCACGCGGCGCCCTGGTCCGAGGGCCAGCAGGGCAGCGTGAACGTCTCGCACGGCTGCGTCAACGTGTCGATGGCCAACGGCGACTGGCTGTTCAGGAACACCCAGATCGGCGACCCGATCACGGTCAAGGGCACCGAACGCAAGCTCCAGAACGGCAACGGCTGGACCGACTGGAACATGAGCTGGGACGAGTACGTCAAGGGCAGTGCCCTGCCGTACGAGCCGCCGGCCGACCCGGACACCTCGCCGACGCCGGACGGGGCGCTCACGCCCACCCCCACGCCGACCGCCTGAGCGGCCGGAACGACGAGAGCCTCCTCCTCGGAGGGGGCTCTCGCATCGTCTTCCCACAACGACTCAGGCCCCCTCCGAAGAGGGGGCCTGAGCAGTGAAACACGTGGGGTGACTGATGGGAATTGAACCCACGACAACCGGGACCACAACCCGGTGCTCTGCCAACTGAGCTACAGCCACCATGCCGCCGTCGCCCGGTCGTTCGCCCCGGGCGGGGTGCGGACCAATAATAGCCACACCCCCGCCGGGCCCGTCCAGCGGGTTGCCGGCTCGACGGCCGAGGGGGTCAGAGTTCGGCGGCGATGCCCTTGGCGGTCTCGACGTCCGGGCCGGGCAGCGGGACGAAGATGGTGCGCCGGTAGTACTCCAACTCCCGGATGCTCTCCCGGATGTCGGCGAGCGCCCGGTGCGCGAGGCCCTTCTGCGGCTGACCGAAGTACACCCGCGGATACCAGCGGCGGCACAACTCCTTGATCGACGACACGTCGATCATGCGGTAGTGCAGGTGCGCGTCGAGGCGGGGCATGTCCCGGGCGATGAAGCCCCGGTCCGTGGCGATCGAGTTGCCGCAGAGCGGAGCCGTACGCGGATCCTTGACGAAGGTGCGGACGTACTCCAGGACCAGATCCTCGGCCTCGGCGAGGGTGACCGCCGAACGACGGACCTCCTCGGTGAGGCCGGACTTGGCGTGCATCGTCTGCACGATCTCCGGCATCCCCTCCAGTGCCGCCTCGTCGGCGTGGATCACCACGTCGACACCGTCACCCAGCACGTTGAGGTTGGGATCGGTGACGAGTGCCGCGACCTCGATCAGCTTGTCCCTGCCGAGGTCCAAACCGGTCATCTCACAGTCGATCCAGACGAGGAGTTCAGCCACCGGCACAGCCTACGCGCAGACCACGCCCCGCGGCTGCGCGCTATGGACGGAGCGGACCGCTAGGGTTTCGGGGTGCCAGCAGAACCCGTCGCACCGCCCGCCGTCACCGAGGACGATCCCGGCGGCCGTACGGTCCGTCGGTTGGTCGCGGTGGTGGCCCTGGTCGCCGTGCTGCCGGCGCTGTACCTGCCGGGGCTGGTGCACAACTTCTTCGACCTGAAGATCTACATGTCGGCGATGGACTGGTGGACGGCCGGCAACCCGCTGTACGACTACGTCCAGCCGGACCGGGTGCAGGGCGAGTTGTACTTCACCTACCCGCCATTCAGCGCGCTGCTGCTGTGGCCGTTCGGTCTGCTGCGGCTCGGCGTCACCGTGACGATCTTCACAGTGCTCACCATCCTGGCCGTGGTGCTGACCACCCGGTGGCTGGTGCTGCCGGTGATCGACCGGCACGGGCTGCCGCGGGCGTTCACGCTCACCGTCGCGGTGCTGCTGGTGCTGGCGGTGGAGAGCACCCGCGAGACGATCACCTTCGGGCAGATCAACATGCTGCTGGTCGTGCTGATCCTGGCCGACCTGCTGTTCGCCGTACCGCAGGCGCGGCGCTGGGCCGGGGTCGGCGTCGGTCTGGCGACGGCGCTCAAGCTCTTCCCCGGCATCTTCATCGTGTACCTGCTGGCCACCAGGCGGTGGCGGGCCGCGGTGGTGGCGAGCGCGACCGCGGCGGCGGCGACGCTGCTCGCGGCGGCGATCGCGCCGGAGGACTCGTGGCGATTCTGGACCCGGGAGCTGTGGGACAACGATCGGGTGGGCCGCACCGACTACGTCGGCAACCAGTCGCTCTTCGGCCTGCTCAGCCGGTTCACCGCGCCGGAGAAGCCGGACCGGCTGCTGTGGCTGCTGATCGTCGCCGTGGTCGCCGGCTACGGACTGTGGCGCGCCGCCCGCGCGGCTCGCGCCGGTGACCTGCTGACCGGCCTGACCCTGACCGGCCTGGTCGGTGCCCTGGTCAGCCCGATCACCTGGACCCACCACATCTACTGGTTCGTGCCCGCGGTGGTGCTGCTCGTCGACGCGGCGATCAGCGCCGACCGGCCGGACGAGGCGCGTCGGCGTTGGTGGTCGGCCGCGCTCGCGCTGGGCACCACCGCTGTCATCACCTACGGGGTGGTGACGTTCCAGAAGTGGGGCACGGACCCGGTCCGGACCCGGGATCCGGTGGACTTCGTCGTGCAGAACAGTTACGTGCTGCTCAGTCTGCTGTTGCTGGTGGCCCTGCCGGTGCGGGCGAAGCGGGTCGCCGAAAAATCGCATCAAATGGACAGAGTTCCCCAGTAGCCACGATCGCGGCTAATCTTCTCTCATCTACCTCAAGCGTCGCTCGGGTAGCACCGATCCCCCGGTGAGAGCGGCCCTCCGTGTCGGCAGCGCGGAGGGCCGCTCGCCGTCTCGTCCTCCACCACCACCGGTCGGGCCGTCGGCTCCGCCGCGGCGGGCGGCCACGCCAGACTCAACGTCACCTCCGGCGGGCGGAGCTGCCCGGCCGCCTCGTCCAGGTCGGCCAGGGTGGCCGGTCGGGCGGCCGGCTCGGCGCCGATCGCCGAACGCGCTCGCTCACCCGAGCCGACCGGGGCGAGCTGCCGCACCGTCGGCACCGGTGGGGCCGCACCGGGCTCCCGGACACCGAGGCCACTCAGCGAGGTGACCCCGAGCCGGCCGGCGAGCACCGGCACCTGGTCCGGTTCGACCACGAAGATCACCTCACGGGGGCGCTGCGGTCGCAGCAGGAGCAGCACCGCGCCCACCACCAGCAGCACACCGAGGGCGAGCAGACCCCAGGTCGCCGGGCCGGTCCAGGTCGCGCGCAACTCCGCCCGCAGATCCAGGGCAAGGTCGGCGCCGCCGTCCGGGCGCATCATCACCAGGCTCATCGGCTCGCCGGCCAGGTCGTCGGCGCTCCACTCCAGCGAGCCGATCCCCTCGCGTACCCAGAAGGGACGGCCCAGCGGGCTGGCCGGTTCGCCGGCGGCCGGCGCGACGGCCGGGCCGGCCGGGTCCAGCCGGACCGGCAGCGGACCCCGGGCCAGTGCGACGCGGCGGACCGTGGCGTGCGGCACCGGCTCCAGCCAGCGACGGACCTCGGCGGTGGGCGCCAGACCGACGAACGCCGGGCCGTCAGGTGTACGCGCGTCCACCCGCAGCCCGGTCTGGGCGGTACGCGCGAACGGCGCCTCCTGCCGCAGCAACCGGTCGAGATCGCCGACGACGACGGCGTGTCCGGGTGTGCGGACCGTCTCGAAGCGGGCGGCGAAGGCCCCACCGGGGTCGGCGTGCCGGGTCACCAGCCAGAGCGTCCCGCCGGCGAACACCGCCGGAATCCCGATGACCAACAGCAGCACTCCGGCGATCATCCGCACGAAACGCATTCGCACCGTCCCCCTCCGTAGCCAGATACCCGGCCGACCTTACCGACGTCGACCGCCTGATCAGGGGATATCCACGGCACGGCCGGGTCCGGCCGCAGAAAGCACGCTGGCCCGCCGGATGCTCCGGCGGGCCAGCGGACGCGCGGCGGGTCAGGACCTGGCGGCCGGCTCCCGGCGGGTCCGTGCGAACGCCAGGCCGCCGAGCGCCAGACCGGCGAGACCGGCGACGAGTCCGGCCACGCCGAGGCCGACCGCGAGGCCGTCGCCCTCGTCGTCGTCATCGTCGTTGTTCGACGCCACGGCTGCGGCCGGCGCTGCCGACGCCGACGGCGCGGCGGCCGTCAGGGTGAGCACCGGCGCCGGCTTCTCCGGCTCGGCGCCACCCGGCTGCGGCTCGTCGATCCACCGCGACACGTTGCCGTCGGAGTACGTCTGGAGGGTCTTGAAGACCATCGACTCGACCTTGGGCAGCGGGCCCATCGAGACTCCGAACTCCTGGAACTGACCCGGCTTCACGGCGGCGTCACCGGTGGCCGTCCAAGTGATCTTGGAGACCGCCTCGGTGATCTGGCTGCCGTGCACCTCGATCGGCGGATCCACCTTGCGGTTCTCCACGGCGACCGTCCAGCCGGGCACCGGCAGGGTCGACACCGAACCGACCGGGGCGTTCTCCGGCAGCACCACCTCCAGCTTGGTGGTCGACGCGGTGTCGCTCTCGTTGGGCACCCGGAACGCCAGCCGGGCATAGCCGCCCTGGGTGGCCTCCTTCGGGTTCACCGTGACGTGGGCCGATGCCGCCCCGGCGAAGCCGAGGACAGCGACGGCGGTGAACGCCAGGGTGGCAGCGGCGGTTGCGGTACGCCGGAGTCGGGTCATGGGTTTCGCGAACCTCTCTAACGGATGGGCACGGTGGCGGTCACCGTGGCCTGGTCGATGTCCGTCGTCCGGACAGTGATCTTGAGCTGCCAGTCACCGGCGGCCGGCAGGCTGACGTCGCCGTACGCGTGGTTGTCGACGAGCGGCAGCAGCGGGACGTCGATCGGCTCGATCCCGGCCGACGGCAGCGCGGCGGTGGCCTTCCACTCCTCCACCGGCAGCGGCTGCGACTGGTTGTCCGGGGCGTACGCGTAGAGGTGGATCGAGTTGTTGCCCCGCTGTGCCGGGTCCAGTTCGACCCGCAGGGAGTAGAGCTGGCTGGTCAGGGTGGTGGTGAACAGGCCGGCCTGGGTGCCGGAGGGCTCCCCCACGGCGGTCCGCGCGGGTGTCGTCTGCACCAACGTCGCGGACAGGCCCAGCACCACCGCGGTGACGGCCAACTCCACCCACACCGCCCGGCGCACCGGCACCGGCCGCTGCGCGGCGACGCGTCGACGCACCATCTGCCGGGAGTACGCGGCCACGGCGATGACGATCGCGAACAGGCCGATCTTGGCCAGCAGCAGGCGGCCGTAGGTGGTGCTGAACAGGGCGTCCGGGGTGGCCACCTCGATCAACGCCTGGACGGTGCCGGCCAGCAGCAGCGCCGAGACGGCGAGCGCCGCCCACCGGGACCAGATCGGCAGGATCGCGCCCAGCTCCCGCTCGTCGGCCTGGCGCAGCAGGAAACCGCCGAGCATCAGCAGACCGCCCAACCAGACCGCCATGCTGCCGAGGTGCACCGCGTCGACGACCACCGACACCGCGGGGGCCGGGGACGCCGCCGGGTGCCCGGCCAGCGGCCAGGTCAGCAGCGCCGCCCCGCCCAGCACGGCCAGGATGATCGCGTCGGTGCGGCCGGCCGGGCGGGCCAGCATCGGCCGCAGCAGGAACGCCGACGCCGCCAGCAGGCCGAGCCGGACCAGGTGGGCGGCGCCGAAGGAACTGCCGAACACGCTGCCGAACCCCTCGCCGGTCACCGCGAAGATGCCACCACCGGCGGTGTAGGGCACCTGCAACCACAGGTCGGCGACGGTGGCCAGGGCCACCAGCCCGAGACCGGCCCAGGCCAGCCGGGTCGGACCCCGCCGGGAGAGCCGGCGCGGCCACAGCGCGGCGAGCACCAGCACCGGCCCGACCAGCAGCACCAGCCCGGCGTAGCCGAGGAAACGGGCCACCTTCACCGCGTTCACCACCACCGGGTTGGCGCGGCTGTCGTTGCCGGCGTCCACCGGCGGGGTCGACGGCGCGCCCACCGAGTAGGTGAAGGCCCCGGAGACGGGGTGACTGTCGGCGGAGATCACCCGGAAGGTGACCAGGTAGGTGCCGCGCCCGCCGGACGGGTCCACCGGGATGGTCACCGTGCCGCCGTCGAACGACGGCTCACCCCGGTCGGCCCGGGAGCCGTCCGGCGCGATCACCCGGACCTTGTCGGGGACCTTGCGGACCGACTCGGTGAACGTGAGAACCACCTCGGACGGCGCGCTCGGCACCACAGCGGACGCCGCCGGTGTGCTGCCCGACAGCACCGCGTGGGCGCTGGCGGGGGTGGCCGGCGCGATCAACAGGGCGACGACGGTGACCAGGAGGCCGGCGGCTGCGGCCAGGCGGGCGGCCCAACGGCGGGGGGCGACAGTCATGCCGGCCATGGTCGCCGACCGACGCGGCCCTCGGCGACCCGAGGCGGGTGAACGGCTCACCTGCACCCAGCCACCAGCGCCGCGCGTACCTGGTCGCGTGTCATGAGCAGGTAGTCGGCGCGGCACGGGAAAAAGTTCCCGACGTGGCGCAGACCATCCAAGGGCCGAAGGACCCTGACGCTCCGCCGGGCCCCGCGTAACCTGGGTTGTCGTGATCCCCGTCCCGCGTGACACCGGTGCCTCCGGTCCCGCCGAGCCGACCGACGCCGCCGTGCGGGACCCGGCGACCGAGTGGGCGCTGACCGCCCGCGACGGTGATCCCGCAGCTCAAGCCGCGTTCGTCCGGCTGACCCAGTCCGAGGTGTGGCGCTTCGCCGCGGCGCTTGTCGACACCGACAGCGCCGACGATCTGACCCAGGAGACGTACCTGCGGGCGTTCCGGGCACTGCCGGCCTTCGAGGGTCGCTCCAGCGCCCGCACCTGGCTGCTCGGCATCGCCCGGCGGGCCTGCGCCGACCATCTGCGGACCGTCATCCGCCGTCGCCGCCTCGACGAGCGGCTGGCCGCGAACGCGTACACCGACCGGCCGCATCCCGACCCGGCCGGGCAGTTCGGCGCCACCGACCTCGTCCGCCGGTTGAGCGCCGAGCGCCGCGCCGCGTTCGTGCTCACGCAACTGCTCGGCCTGTCGTACGCGGAGGCAGCCGCCGTCGAGGGGGTGCCGGTGGGCACCATCCGCTCCCGGGTCGCCCGAGCACGTGACGAGCTGGTCGAGGCGGTCGGCGACGCCCTGGCCGGCTGAACGCGGAACTTCCTGCGGAGACGGGACGACAAATGAGCGTGACAGCACCACCCGCGCGGGCCGGCCGCTGGCCCACCGTCCGACCCTGGCTCGGTGTCGCCGCCCGGCTCGGTCTCGCGGCCGTCTGGTTGATCGCCGGCGCGTCGAAGGTCGGCGACCTGGCCGCGTCCGGGCGGGCCGTCAACGCCTACCAGGTGCTGCCGTACGACGTGGCGACGGTGGTCGGCGCCGCGCTGCCGTTCATCGAGCTGGCGCTGGGCGTGCTGCTGCTGCTCGGGCTGGCGACCCGGCTCGGCGCCGGGGTGTCGGCCGCGCTGCTCGTGGTCTTCATCGCCGGGATCGCGTCGGCGTGGGCGCGCGGCCTGGCCATCGACTGCGGCTGCTTCGGCAGCGGCGGGCAGTTGGCGCAGGGGCAGGCACCCAGTTACCTCCCGGAGATCCTGCGTGACCTGGGATTCTTGGTGCTGGCCGGATTTCTGCTGTGCTGGCCGCGTACGCCCGTGTCGGTGGACGGGTGGTTGTCCGGCGAACCCGCTGTGGAGGACGAGGATGAGTAGTCGCAAGGGGCAGCGGGACGCCGCCCGGGTGGTCCGCGAGCAGCTCGCCCGCGAACGGCGGCGCCGCCGCACGATCTGGGTCTCCGCCGCCGCCGTCGCCGTGCTGGTGATTGCCGGTGTGATCGGCTGGGCCGTCTGGTCCAGCCAGAAGTCGGACACCTTCACCACCCCGCCCGGGGCGAACGCCGACGCCACCGGAATCGTCACCGGCGGCGGCCCGGTCACCGTCGACGTCTACGAGGACTTCCTCTGCCCGGCCTGCAACCAGTTCGAGCAGACCAGCGGCGCCACCCTGGAACAGCTGGTCGCCGAGAACAAGGCGAAGGTCGTCTACCACCCGGTGGCGTACCTCAACCGCTTCTCCACCACCGAGTACTCGACCCGGTCCTCGGCCGCCTCCGGCTGCGCGGCGGCCGGCGGCAAGTTCCGCGAGTACGCCAAGGCGCTCTTCGCGAAGCAGCCACCGGAGGGCAGCGCCGGGCTCAGCAACGACGAACTGATCGACATCGGCGCCGGGGTGGGGCTCGACCGGGCCTCGTTCGGCGGCTGCGTCAAGGACGGCACCTACCGGACGTGGACCGCGCACGTCACCGACGAGGCCAGCCGCAACGACGTCACCGGCACGCCGACCATCCTGGTCAACGGCCAGCCGCTCGCCGACCGCAGCCCGCAGGGCCTCACCGCTGCCGTGGCGGCGGCCGGCAAGTGATCCGTACCCTGCTGGCCCGTGCCGGCCTGGTCGCCACCGCCGCCTGCGCGGCCACCCTGCTCACCGCGGCGCCCGCCGCCGCGCACGGCGCGGACGCCCCGAACGGCACCGACTACCGCACGCGGGCCACCGGTGTCACCCCGGCCCGCGCCGGCCTGGAGGTACGCGTCGTCGAGGCGGGCGCCCGACTGGAGCTGACCAACCGCACCGGCCGCCCGATCGAGGTGCTCGGCTACTCCGGTGAGCCGTACCTGCGGGTCGGCCCGGACGGGGTGTACGAGAACACCCGCTCCCCGGCCACCTACCTGAACCGCACCCTCGCCGGGGACACCGCGCTCCCCGCCGACGCCGACCCGGCGGCGCCCGCCTCGTGGCGGCGGATCGCCGACGGGAGCACCGCCCGCTGGCACGACCAGCGCGCCCTGTGGCAGGAGTCGGCGCCTCCGCAGGCGGTACGCGCCGCGCCGGAGCGCGAGCACCGGGTGCGGGACTGGACGGTCCCGCTGCGTGACGGCACCGACCCGGTACGGATCGACGGCACGTTGGACTGGGTGCCGCCACCCGACGCGTACACCTGGTGGGCCGTGACCATCGTGGGGGTGCTCGCCGTGGGCGCGCTCGGCCTGCTCGCCGCCGCCTCCCCCGCCGGCGGGCGGGCGCTGTCCGCGCTCGCTGTGCTGCTCGTCGCCGGTGGCGCGGTCGCCGTGGTGTACCCGGTCGGGCGGGAGCTGGACGCTGGCGCCCAGGGTGTCGGAGGTGTGCTCGTCGGGCTGCTGTCCGGGCAGGTGTGGTCGTTGCTGACCGGCCTCGGCGCGATCGCCGCCGGCTGGTACGCGCTGACCCGCCGGCCGGGAGCCGACTTCGTGGTCGCGCTGGGCGGGGCCTGTCTGGCGCTCCTCGCCGGCACGGCGAACGCCGCCGTGTTCGCCCGGTCCATCGCCCCGGTGCCGTGGGCACCCGAAGCGGCCCGCGTGATGGTCGCGGCGGTGCTCATCACCGGCGCCGGCGCGACAGCCGCCGGTGTCCTCCGCCTGCACGCCACCGCCCGCGCCGCCACACCGGCCCCGCGGGTCGGGGCCGCCGAGCGCGGGACTACGCCAGCGGAGTGAAGCCGTAGGGGAGTTCCAGGCGGTGCCGGGCCAGCAGGGCGGAATCCGTCAGCAGGTCGCGGGTGGGTGCGTCGGCGACGATCCGGCCACCGTCCAGGATCACCGAGCGTTCGCACAGCTCGGCCGCGTACGGCAGGTCGTGGGTGACCATCAGCAGCGTCACCGGCAGGCCGCGCAGGATCTCGGCCAGCTCGCGGCGGGCCGCCGGGTCCAGGTTCGACGACGGCTCGTCGAGCACCAGGATCTCCGGGTGCATGGCGAGGACGGTGGCCACCGCCACTCGGCGGCGCTGCCCGAAGGACAGGTGCTGCGGCGACCGGTCCCGGTGCTCGCCCATCCCGACGGCGGCCAGGGCCTCGTCGACCCGGGCCGACAGCTCCGCCCCGCGCAGCCCCAGGTTGGCCGGCCCGAACGCCACGTCCTCCGCCACCGTGGGCAGGAACAGCTGGTCGTCGGGGTCCTGGAAGACGATGCCCACCCGACGGCGCACCTCGGCCAGGGCGGCCCGGTCCGAGGTGACGGTCAACCCGCCGACGCTCACGCTGCCCTCGGTCGGCGTGAGGATGCCGTTGAGGTGCAGCACCAGCGTGGTCTTGCCGGCGCCGTTCGGCCCCAGCAGCGCCACCCGGTCACCGCGCGGCACCGTCAGGTCCACGCCGTGCAGGGCGACGTGCCCGTCCGGGTACGCGTACCGGACACCACGAACGTCCAGCGAGACAGCGGTCTGCACGACTCCGATCATGTCAGCACGACGGCGGCGGCGGCGATGGAGGCCGCCACCACCGGAACGGTCGCCGCGACCAGCCACTGGCCGGCGGTCGCCGCGCCCTCGCCCTGCCACACGACGGGCATCCGCCCGGTGTAGCCCCGGGACAGCATCGCCAGGTAGACCCGCTCACCGCGTTCGAAGGCGCGCAGGAACAGCGCCCCGATCCCGGCGGCGAAGCCGCGCAACTGCCACAGGAAGCGCGGGTCGTCGCCCCGGGAGATCCGGGCCACCCGCATCCGCCGCGCCTCGCCGACGAGCACGTCGAGGTACCGCAGCATGAACGTGGCGATCTGGGTGAGCACCTGCGGGCAGTGCAGCCGGTCCAGCCCCACGATCAGGTCCCGGGTGGTGGTGGTCGCGGCGAGCAGCAGCGAGGCGAGCACGCCCAGGGTGCCCTTGGCCAGGATGTTCCACGCGCCGTGCAGCCCGTCCTCGGACAACCGCAGACCCAGCACGTCGACCCGCTCGCCGGCGCCCAGGAACGGCAGCGCGATGGCGAACACCACGAACGGCAGCTCGATCAACGCACGGCTGAGCAGCCACCGTGGCCCCACCCGGGCCAGCGCGGCCACCACCGCGACGAGCACGGCGTACGCGCCGAAGGCCCAGAACGCCTCGCGCGGCGTGGCCACCACGGCGATGGTGAAGGCCACCATCGCCACGATCTTGACCTCGGGCGGGAGCCGGTGCACCGGCGAGTCCGACTCGCGGTACAGCACGTGCCCGTGACCGGCACCCATCCGCGTACCCCCTGCTCAGCCGTTGGCGCCGGCGTGGCGACGATCGTCGCCGGACGCCACGGCGTCGCCCTCGGCGGGCGTCGTCGCGTCACCGTCGGTCGGCGTGGTGCCCCGGCGGCGCAGCAGCCAGAAACCGCCGGCACCGATCGCGAAGGTCACCAGCACCCCGAGCACCCCGGAGAGCCCGGTGGAGAGGAAGCCGTTCTCCACTCCGCGCACGCCGTAGTCGGCGAGCGGGCTGTCGCCCAGCTCGTGGTCCTTCGCCTGCTGCGCCGGGCAGCTGCCGCCGACGATGTTGTCGTCGGCGTCGACGGTGCAGCCCTTGAGCAGGGACGAGTCCAGCCCGTCCGGGTGCGACGAGGCGTAGTTGCTGACCACTCCGGCGAGCAGCAGGGCGACCAGCAGGCCGCCGGCCAGGAAGGCCCAGGAACGGTTCTTCATCGGACACCTCCGGCGACCGGGACGACGGGAGCGGCGGGCGTGCGCAGGGAGCGCAGCGCGTACACCAGGTCGGGGCGCACCTTCGCGACGGTGAGCACGGTGGTCGCGGTGATCAGGCCCTCACCGATGCCGATGAGCAGGTGGACACCGGCCATCGTGCCGGCCAGTCCGGCCAGGTTGCCGCCCAGGTCGGTGGTGCCGCCGAGCCAGTACTGCACGACGAAGCCCTGCGACGCGACGACCACGCTGAGCATCGCGGCGACGAAGGCGGTGACCGCCAGGCCGGCGGGCGTACGGGGGAGCACCCGCAGCAGCACGGCGATGAGCAGGTACGCGGCGGCGGTGCCGAGCAGCGCCATGTTGGTGATGTTGAGGCCGAGCATCGCCACGCCCCCGTCACCGAAGATCAGCGCCTGGACGACCAGGACGACCGCCACGCAGAGCGCGCCGACCCACGGGCCGACAAGCATGGCGGCGAGCGCGCCACCGAGCAGGTGGCCGCTGACACCGGCCGTGAAGATCGGGAAGTTGAGCATCTGGACGGCGAAGATGAACGCGGCCACCAGGCCCGCCATCGGCGCGAGCCGGTCGTCCAGGTCGCGGCGGGCGCGCAGGACGCAGAAGGTGAGCGCGGCGAGTGCGACTGCCGCGAAGACCGCTGCGACGGGACCGTTGATGATCCCGTTCGAGATGTGCATCGCCAGTGTTTCCACGCGACCTCCCACGCGTCAACGGACCCGTGCGGGGCCGACGGGGTCAGCCTATTTCCCAAACCTCGTTGTTGCCAGAGTCTTGCAACAAGGCATGGCCTTGATCACCTCGCGCCGCCCGGGACGTCACCGGCCCCGGCCGCCTGTCGCGCCCCTGGCGCGTCGGCGACGACAGCACCGCGCGGCCCGGCGGTAGGGTCGGGCCATGACCACGCCCGACCGCCTCTCCCCCGGTGACCCCGCCCCCGACTGGACCCTGCCCACCGACACCGGCGACCAGCTCTCCCTCGCCGACCTGCGCGGTCGCAAGGTCGTCCTGTACGCCTACCCGGCGGCCATGACCCCCGGCTGCACCAAGCAGGCCTGCGACTTCCGCGACTCGCTCGCCAGCCTCCAGACGGCCGGCTACGAGGTGGTCGGCATCTCCCCCGACAAGCCGGAGAAGCTGGCGAAGTTCCGCGACCGCGACGCGATCACCTTCCCCCTGGTGTCGGACGTCGACCGGGCCGTGCTGACCGCGTACGGCGCGTACGGCGAGAAGCGGCTCTACGGCAAGACGGTGACCGGCGTGATCCGCTCCACCTTCGTGATCGACGCCGACGGCAAGATCGAACGGGCGCTCTACAACGTCAAGGCCACCGGGCACGTCGCCAAGCTCCGCCGAGACCTCGGCCTGGACTGACCGGCGCAGCGGGACGCCCGGGCTCGACACCGGCGCGGCGGGACGCTCTAAACTCGGTGCGTTGGCGGGAGTGGCGTAATGGCAGCCGCGCAGGTCTTAGGAACCTGTATCCGGAAGGATGTGGGGGTTCGAATCCCCTCTCCCGCACAGGGTCACACAGACTGACCGGTCAGCCGCACCAACGGGCGGTGGCCCCGGCCGGACGGGTGGACGGTGTCTCGGCGGGCGGCGCGCTCGCCCTCGCGACCTCGACCGGGCGGGCCGGTGCCGGCGTGCCCCCGGCCCGGGTGGCGGACGGCCGGGCCGAGGCCGACTTCCGCGGACCTGCCGACGCGCCGGGGCCGTACATCCGGACGGTGCTGGTCTGGACCTGGCCGGGCGCCATCCGGATGCCGGAGACGGTGACCCGGTTGCCGTACACGTCGCTGACCCGGATGCTGAACGGTCCGGCGCCCGCGCCGGAGGGGATCAGCCAGTAGTTGTAGTCCTGCCGGGCCGTCGACCGCCACGGGCCGCTGCCGCCCTGGCGGACCTCGACGCCGCGCAGCGGGTTGCCGTGGTTGCCGACCCGGACGGCGAACCAGAACTGCGACGCCCCCTCCTTGATCCGGAAGGTGAGAGGGCCGGGCAGCGGCGGGTTGACCACCGCCCGGTAGGTGACCGGGACCTGCCCCTGGACCGGGTTGGCGATCCGGGCGAACGCCTCCCGGGACAGGTCGAGATGCCCGGGCGCGCACTCCGGGCACTGGTCCATGATGAGGACCCGGACGGTGCCCTTCGGGCCGGTCACGTCGAGGAAGCCGCCGCAGGCGGCGCCGGCCGCGTACTCGCTCGGGCCGAGCGCCACGTAGAGCCGGTTGGCGGGCGCGGCCGGGTTCGAGCAGTTGCCGCCGGCGCCGTCGGAGTCGTAGAAGGTGGCCTTGCCGCTGTGCGTGGCGGTGCCGGTGGGCGGCGCGGCGGCGAGCGTACGGCCGGACGCGCAGGCCGGGGCCGAACCGGAGCGCAGCGCCAGACTGAGTCCGAGGGTCGCCGCGAGGACGGTGACGCCGGCGGCGACAAGCCAGGACAGCGGGCCGGACGAGGGCGCGGGCCGGTCGGCGGGGACCCGGTCCAGGTCGATGTCGATGTCGACGACCACGGGAGCGCTTCCGTCCGTCACGACGGCGATGGTGCCGGACCCGCGTGTCACCGGACAAGCGGGCTAAGCCAAAGCTAAGACAGCGTCGACGGACGGTGACCGGAGCGTGCCGACGGCGACCGGAGCCGCCGGTCAGGGCTCCACGACGACCTGGTCACCCACGGCCACCGGGCCCTCGTCGATCGGGACGATGTGCAGTCCGAACAGGAGCTTGCGCCCGATGGTGCGGTACCGCGCGAGGGTGCGCAGGGGCTCCTTCGCGCGTACCCCGGTCTCCTGGTCGGTGGTGGTCACCACGCAGCGGTCGCACGGTCCGGCGGCGCGCATCCGCAGGCCGCCGACGCGCAGCGACCGGCCGGCCCAGCCGTCCTCCACCCAGGCCGGCGCTCCGTCGACCACCAGGTTGGGCCGGAACCGGGTCATCGGCACCGGCTCCTCACCCGCCTCGGCGAGCCAGCCGTTGAGCGCGCCGAGGGAGGCGGTGTTCGTCAGCAGCAGCGGATGGACGTCGGCGAAGTTGACCTGGTCGCCGGTGTCGTACTCGCGGCTCCCGACGGCCAGGTGGCGGGTCGGTCGGGCCAGCCAGACCAGCCGGACCGGTCGGTCGAGCAGAGCGCCGAGCCAGGCGTCCGCCGCCGGACCGGCGGCCACCGCGGGTACCGGCAGCTCGCGTCTGCGGAACGTGCGCACCGGCACCGGGTCACCGTCGACCGGCTCGGGCACGTCCAGGTCGGGCCGCCCGGCGGCGCGCAGCGTCAGACCCCCCGGGCGCACGGTGGCGCGCAGGTCGACCAGCCGGGTCGTCTCCCGCTGGGTGACGCCGACGCCGTCGGCGTCCACCACCATCCAGCGCCGGTCGCCCGCCAGGCCCCACGCCCGCACGAACGCGCCGTCGTGGTCGACCCGGTGACAACCCTTGACGGGGTACGTGTGGATCGAGCTCAGCCGCACCCGCCTACCATGCCACGCCGATGCCGTCGCCCGGATACCAGTGGTTCGCCGGGCTCTCCCGGTAGGCCAGGAACCGTCGGCCGGTGCGTTCGGCGTGCTCGGCGAGGACGTTCGTGCTCGTGACGTTGTCGGTGAGCAGGATCGCGCCGGGGGCGAGCTTCGGCTCCACCGCGTCGAACTCACGCCTCTCGTGGGCGCGACTGTGGTCGCTGTCGTGCAGGAACAGGTCGACCGGCCGGTCCAGCGCCCCGATCGACGTGATCGAGTCGCCGATCACCAGGTCGACGACCTCGGACCAGGGCGCGCCGGCCGCGAGGTAGCCGGCCTCCGGGTTGATGTCGAGCGAGGTGACCCGGCCCGGGTGGCCCTCCTGCGCGTTGCGCAGCAGGGCGGCGGCCAGGACGCAGGTGCCCAGCCCCTTGTCGACGCCGGTCTCGACCACGTGCGCGGGTCGGGTGGCGCGGACGATCGCGTACCAGCCGACCCGGCGGGCATAGTGCACCCGCTTGTCGGCGAGGCCGCGGCGGGCGGCACCGGCGGTGGCCCGCTCGATGTGCTGGCGCAGCGCCTGGTCGGACTCGATCTCGTCGATCCACGTGCGGACCTGCTTGACCGGCTGGTCGCAGACCACGCTGACGAACCAGGCCAGGTGCTGGCGGCTGAGCTTGGTCAGCTCGTACGTGTAGTTGTGGTGCTCACGGGACGTCACCAGCCAGCGGGCCGAGACGCGCAGCACCCGGGCGTCGTGGCGGGCGACGCGGGCGAACCGCTTGGGGAAGGCGGCGACCGGCGCGAGAGGCGTACGGGCGATGGCCCGGCGCAGCTTCGATGCGTCCACGGCTGTTTCATACCAGGTTCGGGGGCCCGCCGGTCGGGAAAAGATTGCAGTCGTCAAACGGACCCATGTGGACCCCCTCCGGGGGACGTGAGCGAAACCCGCGGTCAGTAGCATCGAAGCTCATGCGGTATCGCCAGGAGCACGCGGAGCCCGAGACCCAGTTCATCGAGGCACAGCCACCATCGGAGCCGACGCAGGAGGCACCACCGAAGCGTCGCCGGTGGAAGAGGGTCGTGCTGATCACCCTCGCGGTCCTGGTGCTGCTCGCCGGGGGCGGCGTGCTCGCCGGAGGGCTCTACTACCGTTCGGTCAACAACGGGATCGAGCGGGTCGACGCCTTCGACGGCGTACCGGAGGCCGAGCGCCCGCCCGTGGTGGAGAAGGCCAAGGGCGCCCTGAACATCATGATCCTGGGCAGCGACTCGCGGGACCCGGAGAGCGACTCGGGCTCCCGCACCGACACCATCATCCTGGCCCACATCCCGAAGGACCACTCCAGCGCCCAGCTCATCTCGATCCCCCGGGACACCTGGGTGAGCGTGCCGAAGTCGGCGCAGGGTCGGGGCGGCCGGGACGCGAAGATCAACGCGTCGTTCGCCTGGGGTGGGATCCCGTTGATGGTGCAGACGGTGGAGAAGTTCACCGGGGTCCGCGTCGACCACGTGACGACGGTCGACTTCGGCGGCTTCAAGGAGATCGTGGACGCCCTGGGCGGCATCGACGTGGACGTGGAGAAGGGCTTCACCACGCTGTACGCGCTCAACGGCAGCCGGACGTTCGCCACCGGTCGGCAGCGGATGGACGGTGCCGCCGCCCTCGACTACGCCCGGGAGCGCCACGCCTTCGCCGACGGCGACTTCGCCCGCATCAAGCACCAGCAGCAGGTCATCAAGGCGATCCTGGACAAGGCGGCGTCCGGCGGGACGCTCGCGAACCCGGCCAAACTCAACTCCTTCGTCAAGGCGACGGCGGACGCGGTGGCCGTGGACAAGTCGCTCAACCTGCTGGACCTCGCGTCCGATCTCCGGGAGCTGCGCAGCGGCAACCTGACGTTCCTGACCTGCCCCACGAAGGGCACCGGGACGATCGGCGGCGAGAGCGTGGTCCTGGCCGACAAGGAGAGGGCCGCACGGGTCTTCGAGGCGGTCCGGAGCGACAACGTGCCGGAGATCCTGTCCGCCGCGAAGTAGTGCCTGCCGACCACGGCGGCGCGTTCCGGCCGAGCCCGACGCCCGGTCGCGGTCTTCGAACGGGCGATCACGGGGAGGTCCACAGTGTCAAGCCAACCGACGATGAGCCCATCCCCCGTGCCCCAGACCCGGCAGCCGGAGACCGGGGCGGAGCCGGCCGGGCTGAGCACCACGGCCGTGCTGCCGTACGCCCGGTCCCGCACGTCGTCGCGGACCCGGTGGCTGCGGGCGTGGATGGTGACCGCGCCCGTCGACGTCGTCGCGCTCGTCGCCCCGCTGGCGCTGAGCCTCGACTACTGGAAGGGCACACTTGCCAACGCCGCCCTGACGGTGGCCCTCTTCGCGGCCGGTGGCCTCTACCGGCCCCGCCGGCACGTGAGCATCCTGGACGAGCTGCCCGGCCTCTGCGGTCGCCTGCTGGCCTCCGCCGCGGTGGTGGCGATCATCGCGGCGGAACGCCACTCGTCGGTGACGTACGTGAGCGGGTTCATGCGGGGCGTCGCCCTGTCGGCGGGGCTCGTGATCCTCGGGCGGGCCGCCAGCCGGGCGTTCACCGTCCTGTCCCGCAAGCGGCGCTGGGCCGAGCACAACGCGATCATCGTCGGCGGTGGGCCGGTCGGCGTCGAACTCGCCCGTCTGCTGCGCCGCTACCCGCAGTACGGCCTGCGCTTCGTCGGCTGCGTCGACGCGCCGTCCCGCCAGGGCACCGACGTGCTGCCGTTGAGCGGCACCCTGTCCGATCTGGAGCACCTCATCCGATTGCTGGAGTGCGAGGTGCTGGTCATCGCCGATCCGGACTGCCTCGAGTCCACGCTCATGGAGACCCTGCTGCGTCCCCGCAGCTCCCGATGTGACCTCTGGGCGGTGCCCCGCCTGTGGGGTTCGCGCTCGCACAGCGGCTACCCGGACCACATCGGGGCGTTCCCCATCGTCAAGATCAGGGACATTTCGCTGACCGGCCCCCGCTGGGCGATCAAACGGGCGTCCGACATCGTGTTCGCGGCGTTCGCCCTCATCCTGTTGAGTCCGCTGCTGCTGCTCTGCACGATCGCCACGTTCGTCGACGGCGGCCCGGGGATCTTCTTCCACCAGGAGCGGATCGGCAGGTACGGCAGACCGTTCAAGGTCATCAAGTTCCGGACCATGCAGCCGGTGAACAACCACGAGTCGCAGACCAACTGGTCCATCGCGTACGACAAGCGGGTCCGGCCGATCGGCCGGTTCCTGCGCCGGACCTCGCTCGACGAGCTGCCCCAGCTGTGGAACATCCTGCGCGGCGACATGAGCGTGGTCGGGCCGCGGCCGGAGCGGCCGTACTTCGTCGAGAAGTTCTCCGCCGAGTACCCGACGTACGCGGCGCGGCACCGCGTCCCCGTGGGGCTCACCGGGCTCGCCCAGGTCAGCGGCCTGCGCGGCGACACCCCGATCTCCGACCGGGCCCGGTTCGACAACTACTACATCGAGAACTGGTCACTGTGGTTGGACGTCAAGGTGGTGCTGCGTACGGTCGCGGAGGTGTTCCGTGGCGGCGGCCGTTGATCCCCGGCACCGGCCCCGCCCGGTGCGGCCATCGACGTGGTTGCGGGTGCCGGAGCGTTCGGGTAGACAGTGCCAGCGGTGTGGACCTCGTCGTCCCCGCCGGTGTGCCGCACCACCCGGGGGAGACGAGTGAAGAGCGTTTCGGTGTCCAACGCCGGTCGGTCGTCGCCGGACGCCCCTGACGTCCCCGCGCCCGGTCCGCTCCGGCGACTCGTCGCGCCGGAGCGCCTGTACCTCGCGGCCCTCGGTCTGACCGGCCTGGCGGCGGTCGTGTCGGTGGCCCTGCCCGCCGCCGAGCGCGGTGAACTGTCCGCGAACATGGTCAGCGCCACGCTGGGCGCGGCCGTCGGCGGGCTGTCGCTGGACACCTTCCTGTTGTCGCGTCCGGCGGGTTGGGTCTTCTCCCGTGGGCGGGTGTGGGTCCTCGCGATGTTCGTGACCTCGGTGCTGCTGTCCGCGGTCGCCGCCGCGCTGCTGACGGCGTTGAGCGGGATCGGCGGCTACCTGATCGGTGTGGGCTCCGCCGCCGGTCTGACCATCGCCAACACGGTCTCGTCGATCGCGTTGCGGCAGCGGAGTTTCCTCGCCGTCTACTCGATGCGCGCCGCGAGCGGCGCCGTCCTGGTCGGTGGTTACCTGGCGCTGCTCGCCACCGGGCACCTTGACGGCGGTGTGTGGAGCGTCGCCTGGCTCGCCGTCCAGTGGGTGACCGCGTTTGCCGTGTGCGCCCTGGTGCTGGGGATGGTCCGGCGGGCCGGGCCCGCGCCGGCACCGACGGCCAACGCACTGGACTACCGCGCCGACCTGCGCGCGGTCGGCAACCTGCACACCGGGATCTTCGCGCAGATGATGACGCTGCGGTTCAACCAGATCCTGGTGGCCAGGTACGTCGGCGCCGGGCCGCTCGGTGTGTACGCCCTGGCGGTCGCGGCGCTGGAGTTCGCGCAGGCCGGTGCCGTGGTGCGCGCCCAACGGATCCTCGCCGACCGGAACGTCGACGCGTCGGCGCACCGGGCCGCGCCCGTGGTCCGGTCGGCTGTTCCGGTGGCCCTGGCCGCCGTGGCCGCGTTGGCGGTGCTGGGGTTCCTGCGGCCGGAGTACCGGCTCGCCTGGGTGCTGGGGCTCTGCCTCCTGCCGGGGACGCTGGCCGCGGCGGCCGGCAAGACCTGGAGTTCCCTGCTGTTGAAGAAGCGGGGCGAGAGGGCGACGACGGTCGCGGCGGTCATCACCCTCATCGTCGCGATCACCGCCTACTTCGGGGTCATCCCGGTGGCCGGGGTGATCGGAGCGGCGTTGGCCTCGTCGCTCGCGTACGCCGTGCACGCCTTCATCTCTCGTGCGAGCTTGCGACGGTCGCGGCCGCGAATCCCTGGGACGGTATGAGTTGGATGCCTCGATTGTGGTCCTCGCCTGGGAGGACTACGACCGTACGCGCGCCTGCGTGCTGTCGTTGCCCCGCGAGGCGGAGATCGTCGTCGTCGACAACGGCAGCTCGGACGACATCCGCCAGGCACTCGAGGAGTTCTGCGCCCGGCAGGGCGTCCGCTACGTCCAGTCCGGCTCGAACCTGGGCTACGCCCGGGGGATGAACCTGGGTGTCCGGCACACCACCAGGGCGAACGTCATCCTGTCGAACAACGACATCCTCGTGCACGAGGGGGCCGTCGAGCGGTTGCTGCGGGCACTCGACGACCCCACGGTGGGTGCCGCCTTCCCGGGTGTCGTCGCCCCGTCCGGCGAACCGCGGACGGAGGGCGGACGCTTCCTGAGCGTGCCCGTCGGGCTCGCCCACGCGACAGGTCTGAGCATGGTCCTGCCGAACCTGCGGATCATCGCCGACCCGGCGACGGCGGACTGGCTGACCGGGCCGTTCGTCGCGCTGCGGCGCAGCACCCTCGACGCGATCGGCGGCGTCGACGAGACGTCATTCTTCTACGGCGAGGACATGCGCCTGTGCTGGGCGGTGCAGCAGCGCGGCCTGCGCCTGGCGTACGTGCCGGACGCGGTGGTCATGCACGAGGACGACGCCACGGCCAAGCGGCGCTGGACCGAGGAGGAGATCTCCCAGCGGCGGACGCGTGAGCTGATCCGGGCCACCCGGCAGATGGCCGGCCGGCGGGGGCAGGTCGCCGGCGCCGCGTTCGTGGTCGGGGTGCTGCTGCGCGCGGCCGTCGGCCCGAACCCGGTACGGCGGGCGATCGCACGGGGCGCCGTCGAAGGACTGCGTGCCCGATGAAGGTGCTGTTCGTCTGCACCACCGGCGGGTCCGGCCGGCGCCAGTTCGGCGGCGCGGAGCGGATCCTCACGGAGATCATCCCCGCGCACGCACGGACCGGCGTCGACGTCGTCGCCGCCACCTCCGACGACGAGGTGGGCGCCTCGCTGCGGGAGTCCGGGGTCCCGTGGGTCAGCCTCGGCGCCGCCCGCCGGGTCGACCCGGGGTACGCCCGTTCGCTCCGGCGTCTCGTCGACGAGGTGAGGCCGGACGTGGTCTGCGCGCACCTGCTGTCCGCGGCGATGCACTCGCGGGCCGCCCTGGCCACCGCACACCGGGACACACCCCTGGTGGTCACCATGCACACCAGCCTGTGGCAGTTCCTCGACACGGCGCCCTCGGTGGCGCGCCGGGCCAGCATCCAGTCGAACATCACGCTCGACCTGCTCATGCGCCGGCTGCGCCCGCACGCGAGCGTGGCCGTGTCCCAGTTCGAGGCGGACGAGCTGCGCAACCGGGGCCACGTCCGGAACGTCCACGTGATCCCCAATCCCCTCCCGGCCGCCTGGCCCGCGCCGGCACCGACGGCGCCGGGGTCCCGGCGGCCCGTGGTGGGTTACCTGGGCCGGTTGGAGCCCGAGAAGGGCGTCGACCTGATACCCGACGTCGCGTCGCTCATGACGGACACCGACTTCGCCGTCGCCGGCACCGGGGCGCTGGCCCTGGCCGCCCGACCGAACGTGGAAACCGTCGGCCGGGTCGACGCCGCCGACTTCCTGCGCCGGATCGACTGTCTCCTCGTGCCGTCCCGGGTCGAGGCCTTCGGCCTGAGCGCCCTGGAGGCGCTGTCCCTCGGCGTACCGGTGGTCCACTCCGGGGCTGGAGGTCTCGCCGAGGTGACCCGGCACGCGGCCGGAACGCTGGCGTTCCAGAGCGCCCTCACCCCCTCGTCGATCGCCGCCACGATCCGCCAGGCCGTCGCGGCGGCCACCGTCGAGCAGCGGCGCGCCGTCGCGGACCGGTACGCGAGGGAGTACGCCTTCGACCGGTGCGTCACGCGGTGGCAGAGCCTGTACCGGTCACTCCTCACGAGGAACGCAGAATGATCTTCCAGAAGTACCTGACCGTCGGGCTGTGGGTCGCCGCGGTCGCCGTCGTCGTACCGATCTACCTGGTCGACGCGGCAGCCGGAACGGTGGCGGCGTTCGCGGCCGTCGCGGTCATCGCGGTGCGGTCCGCGCTGTGGCTCGCGGTGTGCTCCGCCGCGTGGTCGCTCGTCTTCCTCGCGGTGATCACGATTCCGGGCCCGTACGACTCGCCGGCCGGCCGGGCCGTCATCCCGGTGCTCGGCGTCTTCGTCGGTTGCTTCCTCGCCGCCTGGTACGCCGGTCGGTGGCTGGCTGGCCGTGGTCGGTCCGCCCTCGCCGAGCCGGCGAAGGCCCCTCCACTGTGGTGGATCCAGCCGGCGGGTCAGGACCGGTCCTCCGCCGCCACGACGGCCCCCGCGAGCCGGTCGCCGCGTCCCACGTTGCGGTGGCCGTCGGATCGTCGCCTCACGGCGTTCCTGCTCGTCGTGCTGGCCGTCGCGGTCATCGGGGGTGCGCTGAAGTTCCACGGTGCGGTGCCGCCGCTCTTCGCCGACAACCCGGACGTCGCCCGCGCCGAACTGGGCCTCAGGTCGAACATCGTCGTGGGCCTGCTGGCGGAGGCGTGGACGCTGGGCATGGCGATCTCTCTCCTGCGGGTGCTCAACGGCAGGTCCGAGGGCCGCTGGCGGTACCTGCTCCTGGTCGTGGTCTTCACGTTCGGGGCGGCACTCGGCGCCAGCAAGAACTCGGTGCTGGTGGGGATCGTCCCCGCGCTCGTCGCGGCGCTCTCCACGCGACGCGAGTCGGGCGGCATGAGTGTCCGGCACCGGCAGATCGCGGCCCTGGTCGTGGTCCTGGTCGGCCTCGGGGTCGTGGGCGGCGCCGTCTACCTCGGTGGGCAGCGCACCCTCGCCGGCACCGGCACCTTCGAGGACCAGTTCCGGGCTCAGTACGGCGGCAGCGCGCTCTCCACGAGCGTCGGGTCGCTCGACCTGTCGCTCAGTTCGTCGGTGGAGACGTTCGGTCGCCTCTGGGAGCACCGGGACGAGTACGACCCGGCGTGGGGGCGGTACTCGCTGACCTTCACCGGTTCGGTCGGCGAGCGGCTCCTCGGGCCGGTCGACCTCTACCAGATCACCGGTGGGCTCAGCCAGCCGTTCTACATGAACACCGCGACCTTCGTGGCGGTGCCACTGATGGACTTCGGACCGGTCGGTGCGGGTGTGGCGCTGGCCCTCACCGGGTTGATCGTCGGTTTCGCCGAACGGCGGCTCAGCGAGGCCCCCAGCCCGGCGCACCACATCGGGCGCGCGTTCCTCATCTACTACGCCACCTTCGGGGTCTACGAGTTCTACCCGGTCATCCAGCCGTTCTGGCTGTCCCTCGTCCCCGGGATCATCGCGTTCTACCTGGTCAGCAACCCCTCCAGGCTGGCGCTGCCGGCCTGGCCGAAGCTGGTGACGCCGACGTGGAAACGCTGACGATCGTCACGGTGCTCTACCGGTCCGCCGGCATGCTCGCCGAGACGCTGCCGACCTGGGTACGCGGTGCCGAGGGCCTGCCGGTGCGGTTCCTCTTCGCCGACAACTCGCCGGAGGACGGCTGTCGGAAGGTCATCGCCGACCACCTGGACGACGACCGCTACGAGTACCTGCCCGACCCCGCGAACCCGGGCTTCGCGACCGGCTGCAACCGGGCGGTGGCGCGTACGACGACGAGCCACGTCCTGCTGCTGAACCCGGACGTGTGGCTGCCCGAGGGCGCCCTGGCGACGCTCTGCGCGACCATCGCCGAGGTCACCGACGCGCCGGTCGCGGTCGGTCTGTCCATGCACGGCGGCGAGTACGTCGGCATCGACCTCAACCCGATCTCGCTGTTCATCGACCGGCCGGCCACCGCGACGAGAGGTCCGCTGGGTCCGTCGGGCGGAGCCGCCGTCTTCCCGGTCGAGCTGTTCCGACGGTTCGGCGGCTTCTACGAGCACCTGTTCGCCTGGGGTGAGGACGCCGACCTGGCCTTCCGCCTCTACGCGTCCGGGGTGCGCACCCACCGGTCGGAGCTGGTCCTGCCGCACGCCGGCGGGCACAGCGTCGAGGGTGACCACACGTTGCAGGGGTTCCGCGCGTACCTGCTGGCCCGCAACCGGCTCCTGGTCGCGGCCCGCACCTTCACCTGGCCACTGATGCTCGTGGCGATCCCGGTGCTGGCCCTGGCGCACCTCGCGCTGGCCGTCCGCCGGGTGCGTCAGGGCCTGCTGCGACCGTTCCTGCGGGGGGTGGGCGAGGGCCTGCGGGGCGGGCCGCGCGCCCGTCGGCAGTGGCCCGGTGAACGGTTCGGCTTCGCCACCCTGATCAGCTACCTGACAGTTCGGAGAGCGTGATGACGGGACGACGCTGGAGTGTCGTGACGGTCACCTACAACTCGGCGCGGACGCTGCGCGACTGCTGGCGGGGCGGGGCCAGACCGTACGAGTGGATCGTCGTGGACAACTGCTCCTCCGACGACTCGGTGGCCGTGGCGGAGGAGCTGGGCGCCCGGGTCGTCCGGCTACCGGAGAACGTCGGCTTCTCCCGGGCCAACAACATCGGGCTCCGCGAGGTGGTGGGCGAGTACGTCCTGTTCGCCAACCCGGACCTGGAGATCAACCCGACCGAGGGGTTCACCGTCCTGGAGGGACACCTCGACGCGCACGGCGGACTGGCCGCGCCGCAACTGCTCTCCTCGGACGGCGTACCGCAACCGAACGGCCGCGGCTTCCCCTACGCCACCGCCAAACTGGGCAACCGGAAGATCTGGCCGTTGTCCCGGCTGCACGCCTCGTACCGGTTGACGGCCGCACCCGGCGAGGCGGTGTGGGTGGCGTGGGTCATGGGCGCGGCGGTCGCCGCACGGACCAGGGACTTCATCGACCTGGGCGGCTGGAACGAACGGTTCTTCCTCTACTACGAGGACCACGAACTCGGCCTGCGCGCCTGGCGCGGCGGACATCCGGTGGCGCTGCTCGGCGACGTGCGGTGGACACACCACTGGGGCCGCGCGACCAACTCGTTGCGCTGGTCCCGGGCACACACACTTGAACTGCGCAGCGCCCGGACGTTCTTCGGCATGTTCCCGGAGTTCCTGACCGGGCTGCCACCGGCGCCGCGCCGGCACCGGCAGGCGGCGCGTCTGGTCGGCTCTCCCGTCCCGAACGGCCGCTGACCGCGGTCCGGGACTCTGACCCGCGATGACGAGAGGGGCTCCGATGGCAGTGACCACCGCCGACGGTCCGCTCCCCCGGGCGACGCCACCGGACGTCCGCGACCGGGTCGCGCGGCTCGGCCGCTCCTTCCTGCGCGGCATCTGGCTCTTCCCGGCCCTGCTCACCGTCCTGCTGACGGTGCTGACCGTGCTCCAGATCAGCGGCTCGTCGATAGGCGTCTACCAGTCGATGCTCTACGGGTCGCAGCACGACGCGAACCTGCTGGCCAACGAGCCGCAGCCGATCCGGTCGGACGAGTGGATCGTCAACACCCAGCTGACCATCGCGCAGGACGCCGCCGGATATCCCCGGATCAACCCCAACATGGGGCAGGGCGCGGACGTCTCCCTGGTCCTGGACGTGCCGTACAAGGACTGGTCGGCCGCGTTCCGGCCACACAACCTGGCGTTCCTGGTGCTCCCGCTCGACCACGCGTTCGCGTTCAAGTGGTGGCTCATGGCGGTGCTGCTCATCCTGAGTGGCTACTTCTTCGTGCTGGTGCTGATACCGGACCAGCGCTGGCTCGCCGCCGGGCTGTCGTTGACGCTCTTCTTCAGCCCGTTCGTGCAGTGGTGGTACCAGTACATCACCGTCGGCCCGCTGTACTACGCGCTGTTCATCGCGACGGTCTTCGTCCTCGTGCTGCGGTCGACCCGGATGCTCGCCACCGTCGCCTGGGCGGCGCTGCTGGCGTACCTGCTCACCTGTTTCGCGCTCGTCCTCTATCCGCCCTTCCAGATTCCCTGCGCCCTGGCGCTGACGGCGTTCTGCGTGGGGCACCTCGTCGAGCGGTACACCGCCCGACGGGACCCCCTGCTGCGTCACCTGGGCCTCGTCGCCGCGTCGATCGTGGTCGCGGGCATCCTGGTCGCCCTGTTCGTCACCACCCGGCTGGACGCCATCAACGCCGTCCTGAACACCGCCTACCCGGGTCAGCGGCTCACCCGCAGCGGCGGCTTCGACCTGGCCCACCTGTTCTCCGGACACACAAGCCTGGGCCTGGAGTCGAGCCGCTCGGCGGCGCAGTACACCATCCCGGACAAGGGCCTGACCAACCAGAGCGAGAACTCCAACTTCCTGCTCGTCCTGCCGTACCTGGCCGTGCCGTGTCTCTACCTGCTGTACCGGTCACACCGGAGCAGGCGTGTCGTCGACTGGCCGCTGCTGCTGGTCAACCTCGCGTTCCTCGGGGCGCTCGCGTGGCTGTACGTGTCCCACCTGGACGCGTGGGGCCGGCTGCTGTTCCTGGACCGGGTGCCGCACACCCGGCTGCTCATCGGCATCGGCCTGCTCAACTTCATCGGGCTCGTACTGTTCGTCCGGCTGCTGCGCGACAAGCGTTCGGCGCTGCCGGGTCGTACCGTCGTCATCGGCTACACACTGGCGCTGCTGCTCGTCCAGGCGCTCCTCAGCCTGCACGTGGTGCGGGCCTTCCCCGGCTTCCTGGGCCTCGGCGGCTTCGTCCTGTCGCTCGTTCCGGTGCCGTTGGTGGTGTATCTGACGCTCCGGCGCCGCTTCACCTGGGCCGCGTCGGTCCTGCTGGCGTTCTCGGTCGCCATGACGGCCTTCATCCACCCGCTCTACCGGGGTACGGCCATCCTGACCCAGACACCCCTGTCCCGGACCATCCGGGCCATCACCGCCGAGGATCCGGACGCCAGGTGGGCGGCGGAGGTGGGCATCGTCCAGAACTTCGCCGCCATGAACGGCGCCCCGTCCCTGTCCGGCGTCTTCGCGTACCCCCAGTCGCAGCTGTGGCGCAGCGCCGCCGTGCAGGACCAGCAGGAGTACGTCGTCAACCGCTACGCGCACGTCTGGTTCACGTTCGACCGGAACCCCGCCGTGATGGTGACGACGACCTTCACCCTCACGGCGGCGGACCACTTCCTGGTCAACACCGAGCCGTGCGGCCCCTTCCTCCGGCAGAACCGCGTCACGTACCTCGTGACGGGCACCGAGATCAACGAGTCGTGCCTGAAGCTGCGGGCCACGATCCGCTATCCGGCTGCCACGTTCCTCATCTACGAGTTCTGGTAGGGCGTCCGCTCAGCTGTTCCGGTGCCAGAGGTCGCGCAGCGCGTCCCAGTTGCCGCCGATGCCGGACTCGCACGGCGTCTCGAAGTACACGGCGCCCAGCCGGTCGTCCCGGTCCCACCAGATGCCGCACATGACGCGCCCGTCACCGGGGTTGCCTGCGTACTCCACGTAGCTGCCGGTGGCCCCGCTGGCGCCCCCTGTGGTGCGCGCCCCCTGCCTGATCCCCGGTGAGAGGGTGCCGGCGAGGAAGGCGAGCTGCTCGCGGTAGGCGCGCGCCGCGTCCTTCGTCGTCGTGGACTCGAAGAGCGCGAAGTGGACGAACACGTTGCCGTACCGGCAGAAGACGTGCCGCTTCTCGTCCTTGGGCAGCTTCGGGCCACCGGCCTCGCGGTCGGACGCGCAGTCGCCCATCCGGGCCAGCCACGGCTCGGCGAGCGGCACCAGATCCGGGTCGAACTTCGCCTTGTTCAGGGCGTACTGGGTCTTCTCGAACAGCGGCGTGGCCGGGCTGGCCGGGGACCGGGTCGCGGACGGCGTGTCGTCACCGAGGGCGCCACCGCCGAGGAATCCGGCGCCTGCGGCCAGCACGGCGGCCAGGACGATGCCGCCGATCCACAGGCCCGTCCTGCTGCGTGGCGGTCGCGCCACCGGGGCGATCCGCCGACCGCCGGAGGTCGAGAGTGGATCGAACGACGGAACCGGCGCAGGGCTGTCGGCGTACGCCGGGGACTGCGGAGCGGCCGAGACCGGCGTGGGCGGGGGCGGCGCGGGCGAGGCGGGCGCGGCCGAGACCGGCTGCGGCGACGCCGACACCGGCTGCCCGGAGACCGGGGTCATGTGGACCGCCCACGGGAGCTGCGGCATCTCGGACACCAGCTCGGGCGCCGGGGGTTGCGCCGGCCCGGTGGCCTGCTGCGGCACACCGGACACCGGTGGGGTGGGCGGCGCGGAGGTGGGTGGCGCCGACGTGGGGGGCGCGGACACCGGCAGGTCGGACACCGGCTGGTAGTCCATGCCGAGGCTCTGGAAGAGCCGCTGCGGCGCGTGCCCCTCCTCGGCCCGGTAGGCCACCCACGGGTGGGATGCGGTCAGGTCGGCGTCCGCGTAACGGTGGCCGCCGGCGGCCTGGGCCAGCGCGTTCGCCGCGTTGCCGAAGGCCACCCGCCAGCGCTCGTCGGACGCGGCGACCCCGTCCAGCACGGCCACGGTGGCGAACTGCCCCTGCCCGTCCACCGCGGCCCAGGCCTTACCAACCTGACACGCGCCCAACATGTGGGTGTACCTGTATGGGCTCTCCGGCTGCATGCCACTCCTTAGCTCAACCGCCGTGGATCCTACAGAGGTGGCGCCATCCCAGCGCCCCGCCGGTCGGCGGAGCGACAGGTGGAGAGACGGGCGAACCCTTGCCCCCTGAAAGTTTTCATGCATAGAGTCACGCTGTGAATGAAGGAGCGTCGGTCGAGCAGGTGCTGGACCTGTTCGACGGAGTGCGGCTCACCCCCACCCAGCGGCGGATCGCCCACTGCCTCGTGCAGCACGCACCGGCCGTGGCGTACCTGTCGGCGGCCGAGGTCGCCGAACTGGCCGGGGTCAGCCAGCCGTCGGTCACCCGGTTCGCCGTCGCGCTCGGCCACGACGGCTACCCGGCGCTGCGCCGTCGGCTGCGCGACCTGACCGCCGCCGCCGGCCGGCCGGCGGACGCCGGCAACGAACTCCAGCAGGCGGTACGCGCCGAGATGGGCAACCTGGACCGGCTGGCCGGTCAACTCTCCGACCGGGACCGGATCGCCGAGACCGGACGGCTGCTCGCCGCCAGCCGTCCGCTGCCGGTGCTCGGCCTGCGCGCCGCCGCGCCGCTGGCCGCGTACTTCGCCTACTTCGCCGCCAAGGTCCACCCGGACGTACGGGTCCTCGACGACGGCGGCAGCATGCTCACCGACCGCCTGGAACAGGCCGCCGAGGCCGGGGCGTCCGCCCTGCTCGCCTTCGTGCTGCCCCGCTATCCCCGGGAGACGCTCGACGCGCTGCGCGAGGCCCGCGCCGCCGGGCTGACCGTGGTGGCGATCAGCGACTCGCCGGTCAGTCCGGCCACCGAGCACGCCGACGTGGTGCTGCCCGCCGCGGTCGGCGCGCACCTCGTCTTCGACCTGCACACCGCCCCGATGACCCTGGCCATGGTGCTGTTGCAGGCGATCTGCGACGCCGCGCCGGCCGACACCCAACGCCGACTGGAGGCGTTCGAAGCCTCCGCGGCCCGCCGACAGTTGTTCCTCGGATGACCGGAGGAGACCAGAGATGACCCAGCCCGTCCGTGCCGCACGGGGCAGCCAGCTCACCGCCCGGGGCTGGCCGCAGGAGGCCGCCCTGCGGA
The DNA here is from genome assembly GCF_040607375.1 of Micromonospora sp. NPDC005298. Lineage (NCBI taxonomy): Bacteria > Bacillati > Actinomycetota > Actinomycetes > Micromonosporales > Micromonosporaceae > Micromonospora > Micromonospora sp. NPDC005298. The sequence goes on along the minus strand of NZ_JBEXGP010000002.1, from coordinate 406,069 downwards.
TGCTGATGAACAACCTCGACCCCGAGGTGGCCGAACGCCCCGACGACCTGGTCGTCTACGGGGGCACCGGCAGGGCCGCGCGGGACTGGCCGTCGTACCACGCGTTGGTCCGTACGCTCACCGACCTGCGTGAGGACGAGACGATGCTGGTGCAGTCGGGCCGCCCGGTCGGGGTCATGCGCACCCACGAGTGGGCGCCCCGGGTGCTGCTGGCCAACTCCAACCTGGTGGGCGACTGGGCGACCTGGCCGGAGTTCCGCCGCCTGGAACAGCTCGGCCTCACCATGTACGGGCAGATGACCGCCGGCTCGTGGATCTACATCGGCACCCAGGGCATCCTCCAGGGCACCTACGAGACGTTCGCGGCCGTTGCCACCAAGCGGTTCGGGGGCACCCTCGCGGGCACGCTGACGCTGACCGCCGGCTGTGGCGGGATGGGCGGCGCGCAGCCGCTCGCGGTCACCATGAACGACGGCGTCTGCCTCGTCGTGGACGTGGACCGCACCCGCCTGGACCGCCGGGTGCACGACCGCTACCTGGACGAGGTGGCGGACTCCCTGGACGACGCGGTCGCGAGGGTCCTCGCCGCGAAGCGGGAGCGCCGGGCACTGAGCGTCGGCGTGGTCGGCAACGCCGCCGAGGTCTTCCCCGAGCTGCTGAACCGGGGCGTCGAGATCGACGTCGTGACCGACCAGACCAGCGCGCACGACCCGCTGGCGTACCTGCCGGTGGGGGTGGAGCTGGCCGAGGCCCGGGACTACGCCGCCGCGAAGCCGGCGGAGTTCACCGACCGGGCCCGCGCGTCGATGGCGAAGCACGTGGAGGCGATGGTCGGCTTCCTCGACGCCGGCGCCGAGGTGTTCGACTACGGCAACTCGATCCGGGGCGAGGCGCAGCTCGGCGGCTACCAGCGGGCCTTCGACTTCCCCGGTTTCGTGCCGGCGTACATCCGGCCGCTGTTCTGTGAGGGCCGGGGGCCGTTCCGGTGGGCGGCGCTCTCCGGCGACCCGGCCGACATCGCCGCCACCGACCGGGCCATCCTCGACCTGTTCCCGGAGAACGAGTCGCTGGCCCGGTGGATCAAGCTGGCCGGTGAGCGGGTCGCCTTCCAGGGCCTGCCGGCGCGGATCTGCTGGCTCGGCCAGGGCGAACGGGACAAGGCGGGTGTGCGGTTCAACGACATGGTCGCCTCCGGTGAACTCTCCGCCCCGGTCGTCATCGGCCGGGACCACCTGGACACCGGCAGCGTCGCCAGCCCGTACCGGGAGACCGAGGGGATGGCCGACGGCTCCGACGCGATCGCCGACTGGCCGCTGCTCAACGCGCTCGTCAACACGGCGAGCGGAGCCTCCTGGGTCTCCATCCACCACGGCGGTGGTGTCGGCATCGGACGGTCGATCCACGCCGGGCAGGTGTGCGTGGCCGACGGCACCGCCCTGGCCGGGCAGAAGATCGAGCGGGTGCTCACCAATGACCCGGCGATGGGTGTCATCAGGCACGTCGACGCCGGCTACGACATCGCCCGCGACGTCGCCGCGCGCACCGGCGTGCGGGTGCCGATGGCCGAGGGCGCCGCGTGAGCGACGACCTGCCCGGCCGGTTCCGGGCGCTGTGGGACGAGATCGCGCCGATCGGGCGGGACGCCGGCAGCGGCGGCTACCTGCGGTACGCGCTGACCAAGCCGGAGCGGGAGCTGCGCGCCTGGTTCCGGGCACAGGCCGAACGCCGTGCCATGCCGGTCACCGAGGACGGCAACGGCAACCTCTTCGCGCACTGGGGTGACCCGCAGGGCTCCGACGCGGTGCTGACCGGCAGCCACTTCGACTCGGTGCCGCACGGCGGGGCGTACGACGGGCCGCTCGGCATCGTCAGCGCGTTCCTGGCCGTGGACGAGCTGCGCGCCGCGGGGGTCACCCCGGGACGGCCGCTGGTGCTGGCCGCGTTCGTGGAGGAGGAGGGGGCCCGTTTCGGCGTACCCTGCCTGGGGTCGCGGCTGCTCACCGGCGCGCTGGCGGCCGACCGCGCGGCCGGCCTGCGCGACGCGGCCGGGGTGAGCTTCGCCGAGGCGCTGGGCGACCGGCCGGCGGGCGCCCGGCCGGACCTGCTGGGCCGGTTCGGCGCCTTCGTGGAGCTGCACGTCGAGCAGGGCCGCGCGCTCGTCGACGCGGACGCGCCGGTCGGCGTGGCGAGCGCGATCTGGCCGCACGGCCGCTGGCGCTTCGAGGTGGTCGGCGAGGGCAACCACGCGGGTACCACCCGGATGGCCGACCGCCGCGATCCGATGCTCACCTACGCGTTCACGGTGCTGGCCGCCAACAAGGAGGCCCGGCTGCGCGGCGCGCACGCCACCGTCGGCCGGGTCGCCGTGGAACCCAACGCCACGAACGCCATCCCGTCGAAGGTGACCGGCTGGCTGGACGCCCGCGCCGCCGACCCGGAGACACTGACCGGGCTGGTCGACGCGGTACGCGGCAAGCTCGCCGAGCGGGCCCGCCGCGACGGTACGGAGGTGACCGTCACCGAGGAGTCGGTGACGCCGCTCGTCGCCTTCGACGGTGGGCTGGCCGAGCGGCTGGCCACGCTGCTCGACGCCCCGGTGCTGCCCACCGGCGCGGGACACGACGCCGGGGTGCTCGCCGCTCACCTGCCCACCGCGATGCTCTTCGTGCGCAACCCGACCGGGGTGTCGCACTCCCCCTTCGAGTCGGCCACCGACGACGACTGCGCCGCCGGGGTGCGCGCGCTGGCCCGGGTGCTCAAGGAGCTGACATGCCGGTGACACCGACCCGCTGGCTCGCCGAGTACGCCTGGCTGCCCCAGCACGCCGAACCCACGCCCGACGTGCTGATCGAGGTGGAGGACGGCCGGATCAGCGCGGTGACGCCGCTGACTCCGGGGAGCAGGCCAGCGGCCGGGGTCGAGGTGTACGCCGACGCCGTTCCGCTGCCCGGCCTGACCCTCCCCGGGCTCGCCGACGCGCACTCGCACGCCTTCCACCGGGCGCTACGTGGGCGCACCCACGGTGGCCGGGGCGACTTCTTCAGCTGGCGGGACCGGATGTACGCCGTCGCGGACCGGCTGGACCCGGACACCTACCTCGCCCTGGCCCGCGCGGTGTACGCCGAGATGGCGCTGGCCGGGATCACCTGCGTCGGCGAGTTCCACTACCTGCACCACCGGCCCGACGGCGGCGCGTACGACGACCCGAACGCGATGGGCGCGGCGCTCGTCGAGGCCGCCGCACATGCCGGTATCCGGCTCACGCTGCTGGACACCTGCTACCTGAGCGCGGGGGTGGACGGCCGACCCCTCGCCGGACCGCAGCGCCGTTTCGGCGACGGGGACGCGGCGCGGTGGGCCGAGCGGGCCGGGGCGTTCCGCCCCACCGACGCCCATGCCCGGGTCGGCGCGGCCGTGCACTCGGTGCGGGCGGTCCCCGCCGACCAGCTCCGTACGGTCGCCGACTGGGCCCGGGACCGGCACGCGCCCCTGCACGTGCACCTCTCCGAGCAGCCCGCCGAGAACGACGAGTGCCGGGCCGTGCACGGGCGTACCCCCGCCGCCCTGCTCGCCGACCACGGCGTCCTCGGGCCGGACACCACAGCCGTGCACGCCACCCACCCGACCGGCGCCGACATCTCGCTGCTCGCGGACAGCCGGACCGGGGTGTGCCTCTGCCCGACCACTGAACGCGACCTCGCCGACGGTATCGGCCCGGCCCGGCGGATGGCCGACGCCGGGATCCGGCTGAGCCTGGGCAGCGACAGTCACGCGGTCGTCGACCTGTTCGAGGAGGCCCGCGCGGTGGAGTTGGACGAGCGGCTGCGCACCCGCCGCCGTGGCCACTTCGCGCCTGTCGACCTGCTGGCCGCCGCCACCGCCACCGGGCACGCGGCGCTGGGCTGGGCCGACGCCGGGCGGATCGCCGTGGGCGCCCGCGCCGACCTGGTGACCGTACGGCTGGACAGCGCCCGCACCGCCGGAGTTCCGCCGGTTGGCGTGTTCTTCGCGGCCGGGGCGGCGGACGTCGACCAGGTCGTCGTGGACGGTCGGGTGGTCGTGGCCGAGGGCCGGCACCTGAGCGTCGACGTGCCCGCCGAGCTGGCGGCGTCGATCGAGGCGGTGACGCCGTCATGAGCGGCAGCCTGCTGGTCGACAACATAGGCGAACTGGTCACCAACGGCGTCGGCGAGGGCCCGCTGGGCATCCGCCGCGACGCGGCCGTGCTGGTCGAGGACGGCCGGGTGGCCTGGGTCGGGGCCGCCGCGTACGCGCCGGCCGCCGACCGGCGGGTCGACGCCGGCGGGGCCGCCGTGCTGCCCGGTTTCGTGGACAGCCACGCCCACCTGGTCTTCGCCGGGGACCGGGCCGCCGAGTTCGCCGCCCGGATGGCCGGCCAGCCGTACACCGGCGGCGGGATCCGCACCACTGTCGGCGCGACCCGGGCCGCCAGCGACGACGAGCTGCGGGCCACCGTGCTCCGGCTGCGCGGGGAGGCCCTGCGCCAGGGCACCACGACCATGGAAATCAAGAGTGGGTACGGGCTGACCGTCGCCGACGAGGCCCGCTCGCTGCGGATCGCCGCCGAGTTCGGCACCGAGACCACCTTCCTCGGGGCGCACGTGGTGCCCGCCGAGTACGCCGACCGCCCGGACGACTACGTCGGACTGGTCTGCGGGCCGATGCTGGCCGCCGCCGCGCCGCACGCGAAGTGGATCGACGTGTTCTGCGAGCGGGGCGCCTTCGACGTCGACCACGCCCGCGCCATCCTCGCCTGCGGGCAGGCCGCCGGACTGGGCGTACGGCTGCACGCCAACCAGCTCGGCCCCGGCCCCGGCGTCCAGCTCGGGGTCGAACTGGGCGCGGCGAGCGTGGACCACTGCACCCACCTGAGCGACGCCGACGTCGACGCGCTCGCGGACGCGCACACCACCACCGTCGCCACCCTGCTGCCCGGGGCCGAGTTCTCCACCCGCTCGCCGTACCCGGACGCGCGCCGGCTGCTCGACGCCGGTGTCACCGTGGCCCTGGCGACGGACTGCAACCCCGGTTCGTCGTACACCTCGTCGATGCCCTTCTGCATCGCCCTCGCGGTCCGTGAGATGCGGATGACCCCGGCGGAGGCGGTCCGGGCCGCGACCGCCGGCGGCGCGCGGGCGCTGCGCCGCGACGACGTCGGCGTGCTCACCCCCGGCGCGCGGGCCGACCTCGTCGTCCTGGACGCGCCGTCCCACCTGCACCTGGCCTACCGGCCCGGTGTCCCACTGATCCGCAAGGTTCTGCTCAACGGAGTTCCGCAATGACGAACGTGACCATCCAGCCCACCGGGATCTCCGCCGACGACGTCCTCGCGGTGGCCCGCGGCACCGCCACGGTGGTCCTCGACCCGGCCACCCGGGAGGCGATGGCGACCAGCCGCGCGATCGTGGACGGCATCGAGGCCGCCGGGCGACCCGTGTACGGCGTGTCCACCGGGTTCGGGGCGCTGGCGAACACCTTCGTCGCCCCGGAGCGGCGGGCCGAACTGCAACACGCGCTGATCCGCTCGCACGCCGCCGGGGTGGGTGCGCCCATGCCCCGCGAGGTGGTCCGGGCCATGATGCTGCTGCGCGTACGGTCGCTCGCGCTGGGCCGCTCCGGGGTCCGCCCGCTTGTCGCCGAGGCGCTCGTCGACCTGCTCAACCACGACATCACCCCGTGGGTGCCGGAGCACGGCTCGCTTGGCGCGTCCGGTGATCTGGCGCCGCTGGCGCACTGCGCGCTGGTGCTGCTCGGCGAGGGCTGGGTCCTCGGCCCGGCCGGTGAGCGGCGCGACGCGGCCGACGTGCTCGCCGCCGCCGGGCTCAAGCCGATCGAGCTGGCCGCCAAGGAGGGGCTGGCGCTGATCAACGGCACCGACGGGATGCTCGGCATGCTGCTGCTGGCCATCCACGACGCGGCACACCTGTTCGCCATGGCGGACGTGACCGCCGCGCTGGCCATCGAGGCGATGCTCGGTTCGGAGCGGCCGTTCCTGCCCGAGCTGCACACGATCCGCCCGCACCCCGGTCAGGCGACGTCGGCGGCGAACATCCACCGCCTGTTGCAGGACTCCCGGGTGATGGACTCGCATCGGGACGACCTGGCGCACGCCGTGCAGGACGCGTACTCGATGCGGTGTGCCCCCCAGGTCGCCGGCGCGGCCCGGGACACCCTGGACTTCGTCCGCACGGTCGCGGCGCGGGAGCTGGTGTCCGTCGTGGACAACCCGGTGGTGCTGCCCGACGGCCGGGTCGAGTCGACCGGTAACTTCCACGGCGCGCCGCTCGGCTTCGCCGCCGACTTCCTCGCCATCGCCGCCGCCGAGGTGGGCGCGATCGCCGAGCGGCGGGTCGACCGGCTCCTCGACGTCACCCGGTCCCGGGAACTGCCCGCGTTCCTCTCCCCCGACGCCGGTGTCAACTCCGGGCTGATGATCGCCCAGTACACGGCGGCCGGGATCGTCGCGGAGAACCGCCGTCTGGCCGCCCCCGCCTCGGTGGACTCGCTGCCCACCAGCGGCATGCAGGAGGACCACGTGTCGATGGGCTGGGCGGCGACCAAGAAGCTGCGCACCGTCCTGGACAACCTGACCAGCCTGCTCGCGGTGGAGCTGCTCGCCGGGGTACGCGGTCTTCAGCTTCGTGCACCACTGGTGCCGTCGCCGGCCGGCCGGGCCGCCGTCGCCGCTCTCGGCGGGGCGGCCGGCGACCCCGGCCCGGACGTGTTCCTCGCCCCCGTCATGGAGGCGGCTCGTGCGGTGCTGGCCGGCCCGCAGCTGCGCGCCGCCATCGAACGGGAGATCGGCCCGCTGGGCTGACCTCCGCCCGGTCGCTGTCGCCCGCCGCGGGTCAGGCGGCGGGCGACAGCACCTCGCGCACGTCAGGCGGGCGGCAGCACCTTCGCGACAAGCTTGGCCAGCTCGCGCAGCGCCTTGCCCCGGTGACTGATCGCGTCCTTCTCCGCCGGGCTCAACTCGGCGTTGGTCCGGTCCTGCCCGTCGCCCAGGAAGATCGGGTCGTAGCCGAAACCGCCGTCACCGCGCGGGGCCCGCAGCAGACGCCCGGCCTGCCGCCCGTCGACCAGATGCTCCTTGCCGCCGGGCAGCACAAGGGCCACCGTGCAGACGAACGAGGCGGACCGCTGGTCGTCGGGCAGGTCGGCGATCTGGTCCAGCACCAGCTCGAGGTTGGCGCGGTCGTCGCCGTGCCGGCCCGCCCAGCGGGCGCTGAGCACCCCCGGCATGCCGTTGAGCGCGTCCACCGCGAGACCGGAGTCGTCGGCGACCGTCGGCAGGCCCGTACGCCGACAGCCCTCCCGCGCCTTGATCAGCGCGTTCTCGCCGAAGGTGAGACCGGACTCCGGCAGCTCCGGGTACTCCTCGACGTCGTCGAGGCCGATCAGGGCGACCCGGTGCGCGCCGAGCGCGGAGTCCAGGATCCGCTGGAGTTCCACAAGCTTCTTCTGGTTGCGCGTGGCCAACAGGACCTTGTTCACAGCAGTGCCTTCCGCTGGGCTTCGGCCAATTCGGCGCACCCGGCCACGGCCAGGTCGAGCAGACTGTCGAGCTGGTCCCGGGCGAAGACGCCGGCCTCACCGGTGCCCTGCACCTCGACGAAGTCACCCGCGCCGGTGCACACCACGTTCATGTCCACCTCGGCGGCGACGTCCTCCTCGTAGCAGAGGTCGAGGCGCGGCTCACCGGCGATGATCCCCACGCTGACCGCGGCCACCGAACGGTGCATGACCTTCTCCGGCTTGCCGGCGAGGGCCTTGCGGGCGGCCAGCCAGCTGACCGCGTCGTGCAGCGCGACGTACGCGCCGGTGATCGCGGCGGTGCGGGTGCCGCCGTCGGCCTGGAGCACGTCGCAGTCGAGGACGACCGAGTTCTCCCCGAGCGCCTTGAGGTCGATGCACGCCCGCAGGCTGCGGCCGATCAGGCGGGAGATCTCGTGGGTCCGACCACCGACGCGACCCTTGACGCTCTCCCGATCGGAGCGGGTGTTGGTGGCGCGGGGCAGCATCGCGTACTCGGCCGTCACCCAGCCGAGCCCGGAGCCCTTGCGCCAGCGGGGCACGCCCTCGGTGACGCTCGCCGTGCAGAGCACCCGGGTGCCGCCGAACTCGACGAGCACCGAACCCTCCGGGTGGGTGCTCCAGCCCCGCGTCAGGGTCACCGGTCGTAGTTGAGAGGGCCCTCGCCCGTCAGGTCGCGCCATGCCTGCACCCTATGCGGTGCGGTGATCCACCTCCGCCGGGGTGTCCCGACAGGTGTCCGCGTCGTGCGTCCGGAGATGCCGGCGACCGCAGCCGACGCCGACCACCTCGGGCGCGTGCGAGGTCAGATGTCGTAGCTGGCGCCGGGCCGGACCACGTCGATCGGCCCGGTGTACGCGCCGGCGGCCGACTCCAACGTGTGCGCCTCGCTGCCCCAGGCGGCCACCAGATGGGTGAGCAGCAGTCGGCCCACCACCGCCTTGGTCGCCGTCTCGCCGGCCTCCCGGCCGGTCAGGTGCAGATCCGGTGGGTTGTCCACCCCGTCGAGGAAGCTCGCCTCACACAGGAAGGTGTCGACGTTCTGGGCCAGCCGCAACAGCGCGTCGCAGGGCGCGGTGTCCGACGAATAGCACAGCGACCGGCCGTCGTGCTCCAGCCGCACCCCGTACGTCTCGACCGGATGGTTGACCCGGTCGACGGTGACCGTGAACGGACCGATCGGGAAGGTGCCCGGCTCCAGTGCATAGAACTGGTAGACGTCCTCCACCGTGCCGTCGTCGTGGTACGCGGCGCTGAGCCGGTCCGGAGCGCCCGCCGGGGCGTACACCGGCAGGGGCGGATAGGGGCCCTCCGGGGCGTAGCGGCGGACCACCACGTACGTCACGGCGTCGAGGATGTGGTCGCAGTGCAGGTGGGTCAGCAGGATGGCGTCGGGGGCGTGCAGGCCCGCGTACCGCTGGAGGCTGGACAGGGACCCGGAACCGAAGTCGACCAGGAGCCGGAAGCCGGCGGCCTCGACGAGGTAGGCCGAGCAGGGTGATTCAGGGCCGGGAAAGCTGCCGGCACAACCCAGGACGGTCAGTCGCATCGGGTCGTCCCATTGTCACTGTCAGTAGCATTGGTGTCGGCCGTCGCTCCAGCCATGATCTCAACCGACGCGTGCGCCACGCTGCGCAGCCTACGCTGAGGTACCCGGAGGCAAGAATCATCCGCTGGAACTTGTCACGAACGTGACACCTGCTCACAGGTGGGGCACGGCAGCGTTCGGGCCGCCGACGCACGCGTCGACGGCCCGCACAGGAAGATCATCGCGGTCAGGCCCAGAGCTGACCCTCAAGGGCGTCCTCGGCGTCGGCCAGCGTCCCGCCGTACGCACCGGTGGAGAGGTACTTCCACCCGCCGTCGCAGACCACGAACGCCACGTCGGCCCGACGACCGTCGCGGACCGCCTCGTGCGCCACCGCGAGCGCGGCGTGCAGGATCGCGCCCGTGGAGAACCCGGCGAAGATGCCCTCCACCTCGACGAGCTGGCGGGTACGCAGCACCGCGTCCCGGGTGCCCACCGAGAACCGCCGGGAGAGCACCGAGGCGTCGTACAGCTCCGGCACGTACCCCTCGTCGATGTTGCGCAGCCCGTAGACCAGCTCTCCGTAGCGCGGCTCGGCCGCCACCACCTGGATGCCCTCGACCTTCTCCCGCAGGTAGCGGCCGGTGCCCATCAGGGTGCCAGTGGTGCCCAGCCCGGCCACGAAGTGCGTGATGGTGGGCAGGTCGTGCAGCAGCTCCGGACCGGTCGTCTCGTAGTGCGCCCGGGCGTTGGCCTCGTTGCCGTACTGGTAGAGCATCACCCAGTCCGGATGCTCGGCGGAGATCTGCTTGGCGGTGGCGACAGCCTGGTTCGACCCGCCCGCCGCCGGCGAGAAGATGATCTCGGCACCGTACATGCGGAGCAGCTGGATCCGCTCGGTCGAGACGTTCTCCGGCATCACACAGACCAGCCGGTAGCCGCGCAGCTTCGCCACCATGGCCAGCGAGATGCCGGTGTTGCCGCTGGTCGGCTCGAGGATGGTGTCACCCGCGCGGAGCCGGCCCGCCTCCTCCGCGGCACGGACCATGAACAGCGCCGCCCGGTCCTTGATGCTGCCGGTCGGGTTCCGGTCCTCCAGTTTGGCCCAGAGCCGCACCGGCGGAGCACCGTCGGGCACCGTCGGGGAGAGCCGGGGCAGACCGACGAGCGGTGTGCCCCCGCACGCGTCGAGCAGACTGTCGTACCGCGCCATGGCGGCCGTCCTCAGCGAGCAGCGACGGCGTGCTGGCTGATCGCGGCAGCGGCCGCGAAGCCGAACGCGCCGCCGGCCACCGCCGGCAGGATGGTGACGCTGTCACCGTCGGAGAGCTTGGCGTCCAACGCGCCGAGGAAACGCACATCCTCGTCGTTGACGTAGACGTTGACGAAGCGGTGCAGCGCGCCGGCCTCGGTGACCAGCCGGCCACGCAGCCCGGCGTGCCGGGAGTCCAGGTCGGCGAGCAGGTCGCCCAGGGTGTCGCCGGCGCCGTCGACGACCTTGGCGCCGCCGGTGTAGCTGCGCAGGATGGTGGGGATGCGAACCTCGATGGCCATGATGTCGTGCTCCTCGCTCGGGTGTGCCTACGGTGACGGGACGAAAACGGGTGCGGACGCTGACGGATCAGCGGCCGGAACACTCGTAGTCGACCGTCGCCGGGCTCTGCCCGAACATGTACGACTGGACGGCGTGCGGGTCGACGGCGGCCTCCACGATCTGGACCGGCTCCTCGGTCACCACGCCGTCGACGATCCGGAACGACCGGATCTCCTCCGAGTCGGGCTCACGGGTCGAGACCAGCAGGTAGTGCGCGCCCGGCTCGCCGGCGAAGGAGACGTCGGTCCGTGACGGGTACGCCTCGGTGGCCGTGTGCGAGTGGTAGATGACCACCGGCTCCTCGTCGCGGTCGTCCATCTCCCGCCACACGCGCAGCTGCTCCATCGAGTCGAACTCGTAGAAGGTCATCGAACGCGCCGCGTTGTCCATCGGGATGTGCCGGGTCGGGGTGTCGCTGCCGACGGCACCGGCGACGACGCCGCACGCCTCGTCGGGGTGGTCCCGGCGCGCGTGGGCGACGATCGCGTCGATGATCGACCGGTCGATGCTCAGCACGTGCACCAGCCTAACCCCTGTCGGACAGGGGCTGAAGTGGTGCCGGTCACGCCTAGTCGATCAAGGCGTTGAGCAGCGACTCCTGTAGATACCCGAGGTACTCGTAGACCGACAGCTGGAACACCCGGCTCGAACCCGGGTCCTCGGTGACCGCGTCGTCGAGCTCCTCACCCAGGTCGGTGCCGTCCTTGATCTCCAGACGGACACCCATCGCCAGCCGCGCGTCGTTCAACGCCCGCAGCCACGCCTCGGCCGCCTCGGCGTCCAGCCGCACCTCGCCACCGGCCTCGTCCGGCAACGCGGCCAGGATCGCGCCCGCCTGATCAATCTTGGCGGTCTTCAGGTCACCCTCGGTGTAGCGACGGAACTCCGCAGTACCCGCCACGTCCTTCGGGTAGACCGCCGGAAAGAGCCGGCCGACGACCGGGTCGGTGTGGTCGAAGCCATCGGTGAGCAGGCCGACAACCTCGGAGGCGACCTTGCGCAGCACCCGCACCTCGTCGACCGCGAAGGTGGCGACGTAGCAGCCGGCCTGCCGACGGAACATGCTCACGACTTGTCCACCGTCGCCCACAGCCCGTACGCGTGCAGCTGCGACGCGTCGTGCTCCATCCGCTCCCGCGCGCCGGTGGAGACCACGGCCCGGCCCTTGTGGTGCACGTCCAGCATGAGCTGCTCGGCCCTCTCCCGGCTGTAGCCGAAGAGCTTCTGGAAGACCCAGGTCACGTACGTCATCAGATTGACCGGGTCGTCCCACACGATCGTCACCCATTGCCGGTCAGCCGCCGGCACCTCGTCAGTGTCCGGCGTCTCGACCGGCGCAACCTGTGGAGCCGCCATGCCCCCCATCGTGCCACCGGTTTCCCGGAACCGAGGAACCGGAACGCCGGCCCGTCGAGGATCGCCCACTTCGGCCGTGCCCGACCCGCCCCGCACGTCGTCGGCCGCGAAGGGTGGAGCGAGCCCGGACGGTTGGGCGACCACGCCGTCAGGCGAGCAGGATGCCGTGGTCGACTGCATCGGAGAGCACCGCGCCCAGCGAGAGGCGGATCACCTCGAACCGCCGGGACACCTCCCGGGACAACCCCAGCTCGACCTCCCGCAACGCCCGCTGGGACCAGGCCCGCGCCGCGTTGTGGTCCTCGTTGCCGGGCGTACGCCACTGCTGCCAGCACCCGCCGGAGAGCGCCACCGCCACCGGCGGCAGCACCTCGTCGCGGGACGGCGTCGGATAGCCGGCGAGGGCGTCGATCGCATCCGCGCCGGTCAGGTTGGCCACCCCGGCCGTACTCGTGATCAACAGCACCCGGTCCAGGTCGCCGCCGTTGCGGTGGTCGGCCAGGCCGTACCGCACGGCGGTGGCGATCCGGCGGCGCACGCCCTCGGCCGGCGGGGCGCCGAGCACCCGGGTCGCCGCGTCGGTCAGGATGCCCCGCACGGCGTGGTCGCACTGGGCGGTGGCCAGCAACGACAGGGCGGCCATCTCCCGGTCCAGCAGGTCGGGCAGGCCGGGGCAGCCCACCCCGAAGACGATCTCCTGGACGGCCCGCAGGTGGATGTTGGCCAGCTCCAGGGCGAGATGCTGGCGGATGCGCTGCGAGCAGGAACGGGTCTGCCGATCCAACTGCTCGGACCAGTCCCCGGGGTCGGCGACGACGGTGACCCGCTCGTGCTGGCCCGGCAAGACCGGAGGATCGGCGCTGGCGCGTTGCAGGCCCTCACCCGCCGCCCAGCCCACCAGGGCCCGGCGCAGGTCGGCCGCGGAGGCGGCGTCGTCGACCGGGAACCAGCGCGCGCCGGCCAACGCCGGCACGGCGGCCAGCAGCGCAGCGCGGTGCGCCTCCACGGTCACCGCGACCGGGTCCACGTCGTTCGACGACAGCGATGCCCCGGCACCTACCCTCGGGGTCACGCGCTCGGCCGGCGTGCCCCAGCCCGCCGCGCCCGGGGTGACCGCGAAGGCGACCTCCACCGCCGCCTGGGCGATCTCGGCGAGCAGGTTCAGCTCCGCCCCGGTGAACGCCTGGTCGGCCGCGATCACGAAGAGCAGCGCGCCGGCCCGGCCCACCGCGTCGAGCAGCACCCGGCCGCCGGCCACACCGAGCGTGCCCGTGTCGGGTGTGTCGATCAGGGTGAAGTGCCGCAGCAGCGGCTCGGCCACGCTCAACTCGACCCGCCGGGGCGGGCGGGCGAGCGCCGGCCCGGCCGCGTCGCGGTCCGCTCCGTACGAGTAGGGCTGGCGGTAGCCGGGGACGAACGCGGCCCGGGTCGGCACCTTGGCGTGCCGCACCACCAGCCAACTGCCCGCCGGAACGGTGAGCATGACCGGGTCGAGCCCCAGCAGGGTGGCGAGCACGGTACGCCGCTCGGCACCGGCCGGGCCGACGGCGACCACGCCGAGCGGCTCCTCGGGGGCGGGACCGGTCACGCCGGTGCGGGTCGGCAGCGGCCCGCAACTGGGCAGGTCGGTATGGCCAGACACGTCGTCGGACGAGTCGACCGAGGGGAGAGGGCCCTGCTTCATCGGGTGACCTCCCAGGGCAGGTGACCGGGGAACCGGTCGCGTGGAAACTCCGGTGACGCTAGCCGGATGCCGGAAGCGTACGGGCGGCCCGGTGACCGGGCGGAACACTTCGGATACTCACGGGTAATCGCCAGATTACTCAACTTCGGTGCGTGACGGTGCGGGCGCGGACAGGTCTCGATGGATATGCTGCGCAAATGAGTCGATGGAAGTTCGTCGGCCGCACCGATGAACTCAACCGCCTGCTGGCAGCGGTGACCGGCGAAGCCGGCCGAGGGCTCTTCTTCAGCGGCAGCGCCGGCATCGGCAAGAGCCGCCTGCTGCGCGAGGGCGTCGCCACACTGCCCAGCGACAGGTACGCCATCTGGTCCATCGCGGCGAGCGCCACCACCGCGGCGTTGCCGTTCGGCGGGCTGGTGCAGGTCCTGCCCGCCGAGCAGCCACAGGGCCTCTCCCCCGCCGGCATCCTCCGCTGGGCGCTGGACGTGCTGCAACAACAGGCCGCCGGCCGCCGGATCGTGCTGGCCATCGACGACGCGCACCTGCTCGATCCGCCGTCCGCGGCCCTGGTGCACCTGGTCGCGCGTACGGACAACGCCACAGTGGTCGGCACCCTGCGCGACGGCGAGCAGATCCCCCTGCCGATCCGCGCACTGTGGACCGACGACCTGGTCGAACACGTCGAGCTGACGCCGATGCCACCGGCGGAGACCGCCGGGCTGCTCGCGGAGATCCTGGGCGGCCCGGTCGACGCCGGCTCCGCCGACCGGCTCGGCCGACTCTCCTCGGGCAACCCGCTGCTGCTGCGCGAACTGGTGCACGCCGCCACCGGCAGCGAGGAGCTCAAGCGCACCTACGGGATCTGGAAGTGGACCGGACGACTGGAGCTGGCACCCAACCTGACCGACCTGATCGACACCCGGGTCGGGCAGCTCACCGACGGCGTGCGCGCGGTCGGCGAGCTGGTCGCCTTCGGTGAACCCCTCGGCCTGCACCTGCTCAACCAGGTCGCCGACCAGGCGGACGTGGAGATGGCCGAGGAACGCGGACTGATCACCGTGGTGCAGCACGACCGGCGGACCAACGTCCGGCTGGCCCACCCGCTCTACGGCGAGGTGCTGCGCCGCCGCTGCCCGGTCAGCCGGACCCGGCGGCTCCAGGCCCGCCTCGCCGAGCTGCTGGAGCAGGTCGGCAAGCGCCGCCGCGACGACCTCCTGCGGGTGGCGGTCTGGCGCCTCGACTCCGGCACCGCACAGGACCCGGCCCTGCTGGTGGACGCCGCGGTGCAGGCGTTCACCCGCTACGACGTACCGCTGGCGACCCGGCTGGCCCGCGCCGCGCTGGACGCCGACGGCGGTTCGGACGCCGCCGAACTGCTGGCCACCATCCTGATGTTCGCCGACCGGCCGAACGAGGCCATCGACGTCCTCGACGCGGTCACTCCCGAACCCGGCGACGAGCGGCGGCTCTGCCGTTGGCTGACGGTCCGCGGGATGGTCAGCTACTGGGGGCTGAGCCAGGAGTCCACCGTGGAGGAGATCGCGAGCCGGGCGGCGCGGATCAGCGACTCCGCCGACCGCACCCGGGTGCACGCCTTCGAGGCGATCATGCGCCTGCACCGGCTGGACACGACCGCCGCCGTACGGCTGAGCCAACGCGTCCTGGACCGGCCGGCGGCCGGCGTCGCCGCCCGCGAGCTGGCCCGCTCCACGATCGCGTACGTCCAGGCCGCGCAGGGCGACCTGACCCGCAGCGGCGCGGCGATCGCCCAGGTGCACTCCGCGGCGGCCAGTTGGCGCACCGACATGCCGTACCTGCAACTGGCGCTGGAGCTGGCCCGGGGCACCCGGCTCATGCTCACCGGCGACCTGGCCGGGATCGACGCGATCGTGGCCGACGAGTTCGCCGACCTCGCGGGCGCCGGTGACTTCCGGCTCGGCACCGGCTACCTGGCCATCCTCCAGGCGTACGCGGCACGCCTGCGCGGGCAGAGCGACGCGGCGATGCGCACGTCGCTCGGCGCCTGCGCGGTGCTGGCCACCAGCCGCGTCTACGCCGGGCTGGCCCAGGCCGAACGGGCCCAGTCGGCGGCGCTGCGCGGCGACGCGACGCAGGCCGCCGCCGCGATGGCCGAGGCGGACCGTACCCACGCGCCGGGCATGGCGGTGCTCTACCCGTGGCTGGAGCAGGCCCGTGGCGCGACGCTGGCCGCCTCGGGCGACCTGCCGGGCGCCGTCAAACACCTCGGCGACCTGGTGGACCGGCTGCGCGCGGACGACTTCGCCGGGCACGAGGTGCACGTCCTGCACGACCTGGTACGGCTGGACCAGGCGTCGATGGCGGTCGGTCCCACCTGCTCGGACGGCGGCCGGCGTACCGTCGCGCAACGCCTCGCCGAACTCTCCGAGCGGGTCGACGGGGCGCTGCCGCCGCTGCTGGCCCGGCATGCCCGCGCCGCCGCGACCGACTCGACCACCGACCTGCTCGCGGTCGCCGACGACTACGCCGCGCTGGAGCTGACCGTGTTCGCCGCCGAGGCCACCGCCCAGGCCGTGCAGCGGCTGCGCCGGCAGCAGCCGGCCGCGGCCAACGACGCCCGGGAGCGGCTGGCGGGCCTGCTCGGCCGGTGTGACCTGATCCGTACGCCGGCGCTGAACGCCGGGGTGCCGGTGCTCACCGACCGGGAGTGGCAGGTGGCCCGCCTCGCCGCGCACGGCGCGCCCAGCCGGGCCATCGCCGAACGGCTCTACCTCTCGGCGCGCACGGTGGAGAACCACCTCCAGCGGATCTACACCAAGCTCGGCGTGACCGGCCGGGCCGAGCTGTGGGCGGCGCTGCGCTCGATCCCGGGCCACGAGGGCGGCGACGACGGCTGAACCTTAGGCTGGGGCGGTGAGCACCCTCCGCCCCGCGCTGCTGACCGACCACTACGAGCTGACCATGGTCAGCGCGGCACTGAAGGACGGCACCGCCGACCGCCGTTGCGTCTTCGAGGTCTTCACCCGTCGACTGCCGTCCGGCCGCCGCTACGGCGTGGTCGCCGGCACGGCCCGGCTGATCGAGCTGATCCGCGACTTCCGCTTCGACGAGGCGGAGATCGACTTCCTGCGCCGGACCGGTGTGGTCGACGACGCGGCGGCGGCCTGGCTGGCCGACTACCGCTTCACCGGCGACATCGACGGGTACGCCGAGGGTGAGCTGTTCTTCCCCGGCTCGCCGATCCTGACCGTCTCCGGCGGCTTCGCCGAGTGTGTGGTGCTGGAGACGCTGGCGCTCTCGGTGCTCAACCACGACAGCGCCGTGGCCGCCGCGGCAGCCCGGATGGTGACCGCGGCGCGGGGTCGGGCGCTGATCGAGATGGGGTCGCGTCGGGCCCACGAGGAGGCCGCGGTGGCCGCGGCGCGGGCCGCGTACCTGGCCGGGTTCCGGTTCACCTCCAACCTGGCGGCGGGCGCGCGCTACGGCATCCCCACGGCGGGTACGGCCGCGCACGCGTTCACGCTGCTGCACGACGACGAGCGGGCCGCGTTCGCGTCGCAGGTGGCCACGCTGGGCAAGGACACCACGCTGCTCGTCGACACGTACGACATCAGCCAGGGCATCCGCAACGCGATCGCGGTGGCCGGGCCGGAGCTGCGGGCGGTCCGCATCGACTCGGGTGACCTGGCGGTCATCGCCCAGCAGTCACGGGAGTTGCTGGACTCGCTGGGCGCCACCGAGACCAAGATCATCGTCTCGGGCGACCTCGACGAGTACTCGATCGCCGCGCTGGCCGCCGAACCGGTGGACATGTACGGCGCGGGCACGGCCGTCGTCACCGGCTCCGGGGCACCGACGGCCGGGCTGGTCTACAAGCTCGTGGAGGTCGAGGGCCGGCCGGTGGTGAAGCGGTCCGAGCACAAGGCGACCATCGGTGGCCGGAAGGTGGCCGTACGCCGGCACAAGCCGACCGGCACCGCCACCGACGAGATCATCGTCCCGCAGGGCGTACCGGACCGGCAGCCCAACGACCGGCTGCTCCAGCGCTCGTTCGTGGTCGACGGCGAGCAGGTGGCGCTGCCCACCCTCGATCAGTCCCGGGAGCACCTGCGCGAATGCCTGATCTCCATCCCGTGGGAGGGGCTGAAGCTCTCCGCCGGCGACCCGGCCGTACCGGTCACCGTCGTACCCGCCAGCTGACCCGACCGAGAGGGAGACCCGATGGCCAACGCGCTGATCATCGTGGACGTGCAGAACGACTTCTGCGAGGGCGGCTCACTGGCCGTCGGGGGTGGTGCGGGCGTGGCCGCCGGCATCTCCCGCCTGCTCGCCGCCGAGCCGGACCGGTGGTCGCACGTGGTCGCCACCAAGGACTACCACGTCGACCCGGGCGCGCACTTCGGCGATCCGCCGGATTTCGTGGACTCCTGGCCCCGGCACTGTGTGGTGGGGACCACCGGCTCGGAGTTCCACCCCGATCTGGACACGGCCCGGGTTGAGGCGATCTTCCACAAGGGCGAGCACGCCGCGGCGTACTCCGGGTTCGAGGGGCACGCCGACGACGGCGAGTGCCTGGCCGACTGGCTGCGCCGGCACGACGTGGACCGGGTCGACCTGGTGGGGATCGCCACCGACCACTGCGTACGGGCGACCGCGCTGGACGCCGCCCGGGAGGGCTTCACGACCACCGTGTTGCTGGACCTGACGGCGGCCGTCGCCCCGGACACCACCGACGTGGCCCTACGCGCGATGGACGGCGCCGGCGTGACCCTGAGCGGGGAGCCTGTGATCAGGGCCGCATGAGGCGGTAATTGGTTGGCCTTCGGGCCGCCGCCGGTCGAGGATGTCGCCGGAGGTACGGACCGACGTGAACATGAAGCCTTACCGGACAGCGCTCGCCCTGCCCGGCCTGCGGCCGTTGCTGCTGGTCGCCGTCCTCGCCCGCATCCCGCTCACCGCGACCGGTGTGACGTTGACCTTCCACGTGGTGCTCGACCTCGACCGGGGCTACGGGGCTGCCGGCCTGGTCGGTGCGGCCGTCACCGTGGGGGCGGCGATCGGCGGACCGCTGCTCGGCCGGCTGGTGGACCGGCGTGGTCTACGTCCGGTTCTGGTGCTCACCGCAATCGCCGAGGCGCTCTTCTGGTCTACCGCGCCCACGCTGCCGTACCCCGTGCTGCTGCCGACCGCGTTCGTGGCCGGCTCCCTGGCTCTGCCCATCTTCTCGGTGGTCCGACAGTCGATCGCCGCGCTGGTCCCGGAGGACCAACGCCGCCCGGCGTACGCGCTGGACTCGATGTCGGTGGAGCTGTCCTTCATGATCGGCCCGGCGTTGGCGGTGGCGCTGGTCACCGCGATCTCCGCCCAGACCACCATGTACCTGGTCGGCGGGGGCATCGTCGCCGCCGGTATCGCCCTGTGGGTGGTCAACCCGCCGATCCGTGGCGCCACCGAACCCGCCGGCCCGCCGCGCC
Organism: Micromonospora sp. NPDC005298; assembly: GCF_040607375.1. Lineage (NCBI taxonomy): Bacteria > Bacillati > Actinomycetota > Actinomycetes > Micromonosporales > Micromonosporaceae > Micromonospora > Micromonospora sp. NPDC005298. The sequence goes on along the minus strand of NZ_JBEXGP010000002.1, from coordinate 386,900 downwards.
GGGTCCCGCGCCGGGAGTGGCTGACCCCGCGACTGCTCGCCGTGCTGGCGCTCAGCAGCGCCGCGACCCTGGTGCTCGGCGGCACCGACGTGGCGGTGGTCGCCGTCCTCCGCGCCAGCGGAGAGGTCGGCTGGACGGGTGCGGTGCTGGCCATCTGGGCGGTCGCGTCGCTGGCCGGCGGTTTCGCCTACGGGGCCGTGCACCGCTCGTTCTCGCCGCTGGTCCTCACCGCCGCGCTTGCCGTGTGCACCATCCCGGTGGGGCTGGGCGGCGCGCACTGGTGGCTGCTCTGCCTGGCGCTGATCCCGGCCGGAGCGCTCTGCGCGCCGACAATCGCGGCCTCCTCGGACGCGGTCAGCCGGCTCGTCCCGGCCGAGGTACGCGGCGAGGCGATGGGCCTGCACGGTTCCGCCGTCACCGTCGGCATCGCGGTCGGCGCCCCGCTCGCCGGTGCCGTGATCGACGCCAGCGCGCCGCTGTGGGGCTTCGTGGTGACCGGTGCGCTCGGCGCGCTCGTCACCCTCGTGGTGCTCCCGATCGAGCTGCGTCGCCGCCGCAACGACGCCGGGCCGACCCTGCCGGCGCCCACCGAGACGGACCTCGTCACCGCCACCCGCTGAGGCGAGCCCGCGCACCGACCGCCGGGCCGCCTCGTCGACCTCGCCCGGTCGGCCGGCGCAGCGCCCACGTACGGACAGGCGAGCCCACGCACCGACCAGCGGGCCCACGTGGCGACAGGCGAGTCCACGGGCCGACCGGCGGGCCACACGGCAAGCGGCGGGCCCAAACACCGGCAGGCAGGCCCACACGGCGGGCGACGGGCCCTAACACGGCCGGGCGGGCCCACACGGCAAGCGGGCACCCGCGCGCCGAGGTGGGCTCACGGACGGAGGTGGGGTCGCCGCAGCGCCGCTCCAGCGCGGTGACGGCTGTCCCGGCTGGCCACTGGAGGCTCGCACGCTCATGAGCGACATACCTGTGAGTCATAAATATGCCGCACAGGTATATCGCTCGTCAGCACGCTTGCCTCCGCAGCCCGGCCGCGAAGCTGAGCTGCCAGGCCAGCGAGCCGCGGGCCATCGAGCCAGCCGTGCCACCGAGCCAGCAAGCTGCGGCTGCGGCTGCGGGCTGAACCGAGCAGGGCAGGGCAGGCCGAGCAGGGCAGGGCGCAAGCAGGGCGAGTAGGGCCGCCCGGACATGGCGACGGGCGCCGCTCCCGGTGTCCCGGGGGGGCGGCGCCCGTCGTACGGAGCGGTCGAGCGTCAGTGCCGGTCGACGTCGCTGGCGGTGTCCTCGCGGTAGCTGGCCCCGCCGTCCGACTCGCTGGTGAGCGGCTTGGCGCCACCCTCCGGCGGGCCGGCCACGCTCTGGCCGGCGGCCAGCTCGGGGAACTTCGCGTCGAACGCCGGCCGCTCGGAGCGGATGCGGGGCATCCGGTCGAAGTTGCGCAGCGGGGGCGGGCTGCTGGTCGCCCACTCCAGCGAGTTGCCGTGGCCCCACGGGTCGTTGACCTCGACCACCGGGCCGGTCTTGTACGACTTCCAGCAGTTCCAGATGAACGGCAGCGTCGAGATACCCGTGATGAACGCGCCGATCGTGGAGATCGTGTTCAGCGTGGTGAAGCCGTCGCTGGGCAGGTAGTCGGCGTACCGGCGGGGCATGCCCTCGTTGCCGAGCCAGTGCTGCACAAGGAACGTGGTGTGGAAGCCGATCATGGTGAGCCAGAAGTGAATCTTGCCCAGCCGCTCGTCGAGCATCCGGCCGAACATCTTCGGGAACCAGAAGTAGATGCCCGCGAACACCGCGAACACGATGGTGCCGAAGAGCACGTAGTGGAAGTGCGCCACCACGAAGTACGAGTCCGAAACGTGGAAGTCGATCGGCGGGCTGGCCAGCAGCACACCGGTGAGACCACCGAAGAGGAAGGTGACCAGGAAGCCGACCGCCCAGAGCATGGGCGTCTCGAAGCTGATCTGGCCCCGCCACATGGTGCCGATCCAGTTGAAGAACTTCATACCGGTCGGCACGGCGATCAGGTAGCTCAGGAAGCTGAAGAACGGCAGCAGCACCTGACCCGTGGCGAACATGTGGTGCGCCCAGACGCTCATGGAGAGCGCGGCGATCGCGACGGTCGCGGCGACCAGACCCTTGTAGCCGAAGATCGGCTTGCGGGAGAAGACCGGGATGACCTCGCTGATGATGCCGAAGAACGGCAGCGCGACGATGTAGACCTCAGGGTGACCGAAGAACCAGAAGAGGTGCTGCCAGAGCATCGGCCCGCCGGTGGCGGGGTCGTACACGTGGGCACCGAGGATGCGGTCCGCGGCGAGCGCGAACAGCGCGGCGGCCAGCAGCGGGAAGACCAGGATCACCAGGAGGCTGGTGACCAGGATGTTCCACGTGAAGATCGGCATCCGGAACATGGTCATGCCGGGCGCGCGCAGGGTCAGCACCGTGGTGATCATGTTCACGGCGCCGAGGATGGTGCCCAGGCCGGAGATGGCCAGACCCATGATCCACATGTTGGCGCCGACACCGGGCGAGTGCTCGACGCTGCTCAGCGGCGCGTACGCGAACCAGCCGAAGTCGGCGGCCCCGCCCGGGGTGATGAAACCGGCGGTCGCCATCGTGCCGCCGAACAGGTACAGCCAGTAGGCGAAGCTGTTCAGGCGGGGGAAGGAAACGTCGGGTGCGCCGATCTGGATCGGCACGATGTAGTTCGCGAAGGCGAACACGATCGGCGTCGCGAAGAACAGCAACATGATCGTGCCGTGCATCGTGAAGAGCTGGTTGTACTGCTCCGGCGACAGGAACTGAAGCCCCGGTCGAGCCAGCTCAGCACGCATGACCAGGGCCATCAGGCCACCGATCATGAAGAACACGAACGCGGTGACCATGTACATGATCCCGATTTGCTTCGCGTCCGTGGTACGCAGCAGCCGCGCGATGGCCGACCCCTTGACCGGCTCCCGGACCGGCCAGGGCCGGGTCACGACCGGCTTGGGTGCGACGGTGGTCACGAGTGGCCTCCGGTTCTCGGTTGTCCCGCTCGGCACACGCTGGTTATCGGCGGGCCGTCATCCGCAAGGAGGATAGTCCCCGGCAGGTCGCAGCGCCGCGTGGGGTGGCGTGACACGATCTACAACGGGTCTACAGCGGGCCGAGCAGGAGCCGGTAGTGCTCCCCGAAGATGCGGCCGCCCCGTCCGCGCAACAGCGGGTCGCGCAGCGCCGGCGGCACGTCCCGGGTCCGGTTGCGGTCCCTGGTCCGGTCCCGCACCCATCGGGTACGCGGGCGACGACGACTCTCGTACGCCACGAGCGCCGCGTCCACGCCACCCGCGGCGCGCAGCGACTCGGCCAGCACCACGGCGTCCTCAAGTGCCATGGCCGCGCCCTGGGACAGGGTCGGCGCGGTGGCGTGCGCGGCGTCACCGACGAGCAGCACCCGACCCCGGTACCAGCGACCCAGTTCCACCTCGTCGGTGATCCCGACGTGCACGGCGTCGAGCGTGGCCAGCACCTCGGGCACCGGCCCCCGGTAGTCGCCGAAGAGCTCCCGCAGCCGCGCGAGCGGATCGGTGGGGGCCTCGGTGCCGGCCTCGTCGGCGTAGAGGTGCAGCCGCCCCGCGCCGATCGGCACCATGAGGAACCCGGAGCGCTGACCGAGCAGGGCGGTCCACTCGGTGACCGGTGGGCCGTCGCGCAGCACGGCCCGGTAGACCACCTGCCCGACCGGGCGGGGTGGCCCGCCGAGCGCGGCCAGGGCGCGGACCGAGGAACGCGGACCGTCGGCTCCGATGACCAGGTCGTACTCGGTGGTGGGGCCGTCGGTGAAGGTGACGCCGACCGCGCCCGGGAGCAGGTCCAGGGTGCGGACCTCCGCGCCGTGGCGCACCGCGCCGCCGGCGCCGCTGAGCAGCACGCGGTGCAGGTCGGCCCGGGGCAGTGCCCGGCACTCCCCGACGCCGGCCCACAGGGTGTCGAGGTCGACCTCGCAGAGCGGAGCGCCGGCGGCGTCGAAGAACCGCTGCCGGCGGATCACCTGCCCGAGGGGGCGGACCGGATCGTGCAGGTCCAGCTGGCGAAGCGCGCGGGCGGCGTTCCCCGGCAGGTAGAGGCCGGTCTCGGTGGACTCGCCCGGTGGGAGCTTCTCGGTGACGTCGGGCCGGAAGCCCGCCATGCGCAGCGCCCGGGCGACCGCCAGGCCGGCGATGCCCGCGCCGACGACGAGGATGCGCAGGGGGGAGCCACCCATGGTGGTGTACGCCTCCGGAGGGGGAACGGCACGCGTTGGAGGCAACACGCTACTCGGAGCTATCGGCGCACACCAGGGCCGATCGGACCGGCCGGCGACGCTCGTCGGCGCGTCCCGGTCGCTCAGCTGGCGGTCCGGCGACAACCGTCCGGCGGGGGCGTGGGAATCCTCACAATTCACCAGTTTGACCCGCCCGGTTGCGCAACAGTTTCAGGCATGTAAATGTGTCGTTGAGCGTGGGAGCGCTCCCGCATCACCCCGCCCCCATCCCGGCGCCCGGGCACGCGCCGCAGTCAAGGAGCGTCATGAAACGTCCACTTCGGGCCTTGGTCGCCACCGGTCTGCTGCTCGCAGGCTCGCTGGTCGCCGTGGCTCTCGGCGGGACCGCGTCCGCCGACACCCAAATCTGCGAGCAGTACGGCTCGGCCGTCATCCAGGGCCGGTACGTGGTGCAGAACAACCGCTGGGGCACCAGTGCCCAGCAGTGCATCAACGTCACCAGCAACGGCTTCGAGATCACCACCCTGAACGGCAGCAGCCCCACCAACGGCGCGCCCACGGCGTACCCCTCGGTGTTCTTCGGTTGTCACTACACCAACTGCTCCCCCGGCACGAACCTGCCGATCCAGGTGAGCCAGATCAGCAGCGCCACCAGCAGCATCTCCTACCGGTACGTCAGCGGCGCCACCTACAACGCGTCGTACGACATCTGGCTGGACCCGTCGCCCAAGCGGGACGGGGTCAACCAGATGGAGATCATGATCTGGCTCAACCGGCAGGGCCCGATCCAGCCCATCGGCTCGGTCGTCGGCACCACCAACCTCGCGGGCCGGACCTGGGAGGTGTGGCGGGGCAGCAACGGCTCCAACAACGTCATCTCCTACGTCGCGCCGTCGGCGATCTCCAGCCTGAACTTCAGCGTGCTGGACTTCATCAACGACGTCCGCAATCGCGGCGCGATCACCAACTCCTGGTACCTGACGAGCATCCAGGCCGGCTTCGAGCCCTGGCAGGGTGGCGTCGGCCTGGCGGTTACCTCGTTCTCGGCGAACGTCAACGGTGGCGGCAACCCCACCACTCCGCCGCCGACGACCCCGCCGCCCGGTGGTGGCGCGGGCTGCGCGGTGAAGTACACGGCGAACTCGTGGAACAACGGCTTCACCGCAGACGTGCAGATCACCAACACCGGCTCCAGCGCGCTGAACGGCTGGACGCTCACCTACAGCCTGCCCGGCGGGCAGCAGGTCACCAGCGCCTGGAACGCCACGGTGAGCCAGAGCGGTTCCACGGTGACCGCCCGCAACGTCAGCCACAACGGTTCGATCGCGCCCGGCGGCACGGCCAGCTTCGGCTACCAGGGGACGTTGAGCGGGGCGTACTCGTCGCCGACCAGCTTCTCGCTCAACGGGGCGACCTGCTCCCGCGCCTGAGCGGGCTCGACACTGACGGTGGGGGCGTGACCATCCCGGTCACGCCCCCACCGCCGTCGCGTCGTGGTCAGACGCGGGTGAGGCGTACGGCGTCGGCGATGATCAGGCCGCTGGCGTTGCTCCAGCGGCTCACCGCCACCCGGTTGGCGTCGCCGGCCGGCAGGGTGAACGTGCCGAGGACCCGCCACTGCCCGCCGGTGGCCCGTTGGTCGACGGGCACCGTCCGGTTGCCGGTGGTGGTGGCGACGATGTACGGCGTGGCGCTGTTGTAGCCGCTGTTCGCGGGCCACCACGCCTCGACCCGGTAGTTGCCGGTGGCCGGCACGTTGAACTTGTACCAGGCCGGGTCGCTGGCCGCGACCGGGTCGGCGTACCGGTAGTCGGCCCCGTACCGCTGGCTGGAGAACGTCGAGACGCCCCAGTTGGCGCTGGCGGTGAACCGACCGGCGGTGGTGTTGTCCACGGTGGACGACCAGGCTGTGCCCCCGCCGGCCATCTTCGCCGCGACGTCGGCCCGCATCACGTTCAGGTCGATGAACGACGGGTCGATCTTGCCGGAGGTGCTCGTCTCCCGGTGCCCCCGGGCGTAGCTGCTGTCCCGGCCGAGGCGGGTGAGCACGGCGGCGGTGGCGGCGATCGAGGCGTTGTACTGCGCGGCGGTCATCTCCTGGTTGACGCCGTTGTAGTCGATCTCCCACCCGATCATCAGGGTGTTGCCGTCCCCGGCCGGGATCGGCCCACTGCCGCCGCTGGTCCCGGCGTGGTTGCAGCGCCCGGCGGAGATGACGTGGAAGACGCCGTTGTAGTCGACGAGCGCCTGGCACAGCGGCCCGGCCAGGTCGGAGCGCCCGTTGATGCAGATGCCGAGCGCCGGGTGCGGGTTGCTGGCGCTCGAGGTCGCCGCGGTGTGGTGCCAGAGCACCCCGATGGGGTCGAAGGAACCGGGCCGCATCCGGTTGAGCCAGTCGCCCTCGACGACGACCTGGACCCCGGCGCCGCGCAGCACGTCCACCAGCCAAGGAATCGTCGCCATCAGGCGTCCTGGAGCAGGTCGGCGAGGCACTCGGCCTTCGGCGCGGCGCTCGCCGCCCCGGGTCGGGCGACGACTGTCAGTGCGGCGACCACCAGGGCGGGGATGCCGAGCACCCCTCGGCGGCGCAGACGGGTGGATGGTGACCGGGCCATGACGATCCTCCAGCTACGGCAGGGTTCGAACAGATCGACGAACGTGATGACGGGCACGGTATACCGTCACGAGCGTCGATGTCGATACCCTTCATCACCGAGTCTCGGGCTGAAGGAATTCGCCGGCTCAGACCTCGCCGAGCGCGTCGATGTCGCGCATCTCCTCCGCCGTCAACGAGAAGTGGAAGACGTCGAAGTTCGCGGTGATCCGCTCCGGGGTCACCGACTTCGGGATCACCACGATCTCGTGGTCGATGTGCCACCGCAGCACCACCTGCGCCGGAGAGACATTGTGCGCGGCGGCGATCCGGGTCAGCACCGGGTCACTCAGGTCGCTGGTCTTGAACGGGCTGTACCCCTCCAGCACCACACCCCGGTCCCGGTGCTCGGCGTGCCGCTGCCGGTCGTACAGCGACGGACTCCACCGGATCTGGTTGACCGCCGGATTCTCCTCGGTCGACTGGATCAGCTCGTCGATCTCCGCGGTTCTGTAGTTGCTCACCCCGACCGCCCGGACGAGGTTCTCGTCCCGGGCGGCGAGCAGCTCCCGCCACATCGGGATGCTGTCCCCCGGCGACGACGGCGGCCAGTGGATCAGCCACAGGTCCACCTGGTCGACACCGAGCGCCTCCAGGCTGGCCTCCAACGTCTGCCGTTCCCGGCCCACCCGGTCCGGTGGGAGCTTGGTGGTGATGAAGACGTCCTCGCGGCGCAGCCCACTCTCCCGTACCGCCCGCCCGACCTCCCGCTCGTTGCCGTACATGGTGGCGGTGTCGAGGTGCCGGTAGCCGGTGTCGAGCGCGGCAAGCGCGGCGTCGAAACCGGCCTGGCCGGTGGCCTGCCAGGTGCCGAAGCCGAGCAGGGGCATCCGCACGTCCCCCGGGAGCAGGGCGGTGGGCTGGTCGGTGAGGTCCATGAGGTCCGTTCTACCCCGCCACGCCCCCGCCCGCCGAGCGAACCGGACACTCCGGCATCCAGCGCGACGGTCCGGCTTGCCGGAGAATGCGGGTGTGACCGACCGGCTCCAGGAGTACCGGCGACGGCGGGACGCGGCCCGTACACCCGAGCCCGTCCCGTCCGAGACCCCCACGGCAGCCGACGGCGACGGCGACACAGCCCGCTTCGTCATCCAGCAGCACCATGCGCGCAGCCTGCACTGGGACCTGCGCCTGGAGCACGAGGGCGTGCTCGCGTCCTGGGCGGTGCCCCGCGGCCTGCCCCGCGATCCGGGTCGTAACCACCTCGCCGTGCACACCGAGGACCACCCGATGGAGTACCTCGACTTCGCCGGCGAGATCCCCGCGGGTGAGTACGGCGGCGGACGGATGCTCGTCCACGACCGGGGCACGTACCGGTGCGAGAAGTGGCGCGACGACGAGGTGATCGTGACGCTCTCCGGTGACCGCACGTCGGGCCGGTACGCGCTGTTCGCCACCGGCGGTCGGGACTGGATGGTGCGGCGGACCGATCCCGCCCCGCCCGGTTGGACGCCGATGCCCGAGCTGGTCCGTCCGATGCACGCCACGAACGCCGCCGGGCTCCCCCGCGACCGCGCCGAATGGGGGTACGAGCTGCGCTGGGACGGGGTACGGGCGATGGCGTACGTCTCCGGCGGGCGGTTGCGGCTGCTGTCCGAGACCGACGAGGAGATCACCGGCGGGTACCCGTGGCTGCGGGCGATGGCCGAGGCGCTGGCGCCCACCGAGGCGGTGCTCGACGGTGTGCTGGTCCGCATCGACGGCGCGGGCCGGGTCCGCCCGGTTCGCCCGGCCACCGGCGGCCGGGTGCCGGCCGGCGCCCAGTACCTGCTCGTCGACCTGCTCTGGCTGGAGGGCGTGAGCAGCGTCGACGTGCCGTACGCGCAACGGCGGGAACTGCTCGATGGGCTGGCCCTGGCCGGACCGCACTGGCAGACTCCGCCGTGGTTCCCGGGCGCGGGCGACGAGGCCCTGCGCGCCGGGCGGGAGCAGGGCCTGCCGGGCGTGGTCGCCAAGCGACTGGACTCGGTCTACGAGCCGGGGCGGCGCAGTCGACGCTGGCTGAACGTCGACGCGGTCTGACGCGAGGAGCGACGTGTACCTCACCCACCTGGACTGCCCGCGCTGCGGCAGCGAGCATCCCGCCGACGAGCTGCGCAACCTGTGCGGGTGCGGCTCGCCACTGCTGGCCCGTTACGACCTGCCGGCGGTGGCGAAGGCGGTCACCCCGGAACGGTTCCCGCTGCGTCCGGCCGACCTGTGGCGCTACCGGGAGCTGCTGCCGGTCGACGACCTGCGGCACGTCACCACGCTCGGCGAGGGCTGGACGCCGCTGCTGCGCGCCCCGGCGTACGGCGCCGAGATCGGCATCGCGGACCTGATGGTCAAGGACGAGGGGCTGATCCCGACCGGTTCGTTCAAGGCGCGGGGCGCGGCGGTCGGCGTGAGTCGGGCCCGCGAGCTGGGCGTCGAGCGGATCGCGATGCCCACCAACGGCAACGCAGGCTCGGCCTGGGCGACGTACGCGGCGCGGGCCGGGATGGGCGCGACGATCGTCATGCCGGTAGGGGCGCCGAGCATCTGCCGGCGCGAGTGCGTGGCCGCCGGCGCCGACCTGCGCCTGGTCGACGGGCTGATCGGCGACGCGGGCCGGCGGGTGGCCGAGCTGGTCGCGGAGTCCAACGGGGCCATCTTCGACGCCGGCACGCTGCGCGAGCCCTACCGGCTGGAGGGCAAGAAGACGATGGGGTACGAGATCGTCGAGCAGCTCGGCTGGCAGGTGCCCGACGTGATCATCTACCCGACGGGCGGCGGGGTCGGTCTGATCGGCATCCACAAGGCGCTGCACGAGCTGCGTGAGCTGGGTTGGATCGGTGACAAGCTGCCCCGGCTGGTGGCGGTGCAGTCGACCGGCTGCGCGCCGATCGTGCGGGCGTTCGCCGCCGGCGAGGACCGGGCGCAGCCGTGGGCGGACGCGCACACCGTGGCGTTCGGCATCACCGTGCCGGCGCCGCTGGGCGACGAGCTGATCCTGGCCGCGCTGCGGGAGTCCTCCGGCACGGCAGTCGCCGTGGACGACGCGGAGATCCTCGCCGACCTGCGGGACTTCGCCGGCCGCGAGGGGCTGCTGCTCTGCCCGGAGGGTGCGGCCTGCCTGACCGCGGCACGGCACCTGCGCGCCGGCGGCTGGATCCGCGCCGGCGAGCGGGTGGTGGTGCTCAACACCGGCGCGGGCCTGAAGTATCCGGACACCGTCGACGTGTCCGGCGTACCCATGATGGCCTGAGCAGGCGGGCGCCGCGCGGCGCCCGCCTGCCGGGCGGTCTACTGGTAGGTGATGTCGGACGGTGAGTAGAGGCAGTTGACGCCGTCGGCGCCCTCGCCGATCTCGGTGGGCTCGCTGCCCTTCGGCACGCCCTTGTACTTCACGCAGATGGAGGTCTCCCGGTCCGGGTCACCGACGATGGTGATGCGACTGAACCGGGCCGTGTCACCCCAGTTGGTGTTGATGCCCGCGATCGCGTCGGTGTTGCGGACGATCACGTTGTCGATCACCACGTGCCGCTGGTACGACGTGGAGCAGTTGCCGCAGGCACGGTAGAGCTTGCCGGCGTTCTCCACCCGGAAGTTCTTGATGTAGACGGTGCCCGAGCCGTTGTGCTGGAAGACCTTGTCACTGGCGGAGCGGGCGCCGCCGCCGTCGACGGTGTACGTGGTGCCGCCCCGGAAGGTGGCCGCGTCCTCGCCGACGTCCTCCCACCAGACGTTGATCAGGGTGCAGTTGCCCTCGCAGTGCACGCCGTCGCCGGCCGGCGCCCCGATGATGACGTTACGCAGGGTGGCGCCGGCGGCCAGCTCGAACATCGGGTCCTGGCTCTCGCTCTGCCCGCCGTCGCCGATGCCGTAGTAGCGCTTGAGGCCACCGTCGAACGTACCGGAGACCGCGATCGTGGCGTCCACCTTCTGGCTGCTGGTGGGTGTCGGCCAGCCGGCCGGCGGCGGGGTGGTGGTCGGCGGTGGCGTGGTGGGTAAAGGGGTGGTCGTCGGTGGTGGCGTGGTCGGGGTGCCGCCACCGGAGGAGTCGACAAGCACGTCGTCGAAGCCGCCGCTGGCGTACGCGGTGACCAGCCCGATCCGGCCGGCGCCGGCCAGGCTGTTGCTGCCGGACGCGATCTGGGTGCCGTTGACGTAGCCACGGATGGTGCTGCCGCTGGTCTCGATGCGCAGCGTGTACCAGGTGCCGGTGGTGACGCCGAGCGACGCGGAGCCGATCGCCGTGACGTTGCTGCCGTTCACCGCCTGGAGTTCGGCCCGGCCGGAGCCGAGCAGGGCCAGCCGGTACATCTTGGTGCTGCTGGTGGACCGGGCGGCGAGCCCGACCAGGGCGCTGGACGAGCCGAAGCTCGCCGGTCGGACCCGGGCCTGCACCGAGTAGTCGGTCCAGCTGGTCTGGCCGGCGAACTGCCGGGCCAGTTCGCTGCCGGCGTTGGACTGGTTGAGCACGCCCGAGCCGACCGTCCAGGTGCCACCGGACTTGGACCAGCCGGAGGTGTCGCCGTCGGTGAAGTCGTCGCTGAACACGGTGGCCGCGAGGGCCGAGGTCATGCCGGCCGTGAGGGCCGCAACGGTCACGCCGGCGCCCACCGCCAGCAGCAGTGGTCGTCGGCCGGGGAGTCGTCTCTTCTGCACAGGTGTCCTCCTTGACGCGTGTGGTGGCGATCCCCTGGGCCTCTGGGCCGGCACCGCGTGCCGGCATGACCTGGGATCGGTGTGCCCCCGTCGGATGCCCGGGCCCGAGGCGGGGTGAAGCGGGATCAAAGCCGTGGGAAAGGGCTTTCCCGCTCCTTCGAGGCTAGGACTGTCCAACTACCAGCGTCAATGCCTGGAGTTTGCAGGTCTGTTGCAGGATTGCGGCCGACCGCTCAGAAGCTGTCCGGCTCGGTCAACCGCCAGGCCGCGTTGATCAGCCCGATGTGGGACAGCGCCTGCGGCGTGTTGCCCAGATGCGCACCGGTGTCCAGGTCGACCTGCTCGCTGAACAAACCCACGTCGTTGGCGAAGCCGGCCACCCGCTCGAACAGCGCCTCGGCACGCGGCAGCTCACCCGCCATCACCAGACACTCCACGAGCCAGAACGAACACAGCAGGAACCCGGCCGGGTCGGTCGTCCAACGCCGCAGCAACCCGTCGTCGGTGCCCAGCTCCCGCTCCACCATGGCGATCGTCGACCGCATCCGTGGATCGGTCGCCGGCAGGATGTGCGTCACCGGCATGGCGAGCACCGAGGCGTCCAACTCGGCCGACCCGAACGCGCCGGTGAACGCCCCGATCCGGTCGTTCCACCCCTCCCGCAGCACCGTCTCGCGGATCTCGTCGCGTACCCCCGCCCAGCGGCGCGGGTCAGCCCGTTCGCCGAGCCGGTCGGCGAGGCCCACCGCCCGGTCCATCGCGAGCCAGCAGGACACCTTGGACGAGACGTAGTGCCGCTCCTCGTCCCGGGTCTCCCAGATGCCCCGGTCCGGCAGGTGCCAGGTCGCGGCCACCTGCTCGGTCAGGCCGAGCACCATCTCCCGCAGCTCGTCCTCGAACGTCGCGCCGAGGTAGTCGCGCAGCCGCCACACCGCCCCGAGCACCTCGCCCGGCACGTCGAGCTGCCGCTGCCGCCAGGCGTCGTTACCGACCCGGACCGGCTGGCTGCCGCGGTATCCGCGCAGGAGGTGGCAGTGGTGCTCGGAGAGGTCCCGTTCCCCCTCCACCCCGAAGAGCACCGGCACCGGTTCGTCGCCGAACCGGCCGATCGACCGGCTCGCCCACGCGAACAGCCGGGACGTCTCGTCGGGGCAGGCCGCCACCCAGAACGCCCGCATCGTCAACGAGAAGTCCCGCAGCCAGGAGTACCGGTAGTCGTAGTTGCGGTCGCCGCCGATCTCCTCCGGCAACGACGTGGTCAAGGCGGCGACCACCGCGCCACTGCGGGCGTACGTGAGACCGGTCAGCACCGTCGCGCTGTGCCGGACCAGCTCCGGGTACCGGCCGGAGTAGGTGTGCATCTCCCGGTACGCCTCCCAGGCCCGGGTCGTCTCCGCGAGGGAGGCCACGGGGTCCACCCGGGCGGGCGGCTCGCCGTACGCCCTGCCGAACGCCACACTCGTCCCGAGGACCTGCCCGGCGGAGACCTCGAACTCCTGGGTCACCCGGTCGGCGCCGGCCCGCAGCCGCAGGCCGTCGGCGCGCAGCAGCAACAGCACCGGGCCGGCGCCGGCCAGCACCCCGCCGTCCGGCTGCTCGTGCAGGTAGGGGGTGAGCAGGCCGTACTCCGGGCGGGGCGCGAAGTCGAGCGTCATCCGGACCCGCCCGGACAGCCCTTCGACCACCCGGATCAGCACCGCGGGCGAGTTCACGCCCATCTCGTGGGCGCGGGCGCCGACCTCCGCGGCGAGGGCGTCGGTGACCGCCACGCTGCCGCGCGGTGTGTGGTGCACCGTCCGCAGCACCAACGTGTCCGGCCGGTACGCGCGCTCGACCCGGTGGCCCGGCCCACCGGCACCGACCGGTGCCAGCAGGAAGTGCCCGGCGCCCGGGTCGAGCAGCCGCCCGAACACGGACGTCCCGTCGAACCGGTGCGGGCACCACCAGTCGACCGAGCCGTCCTTCCCGACCAGGGCGCCCGAACGCGAGTCCGAGAGGAATCCGTAGTCGGAGATCGGCTGCTGCTCCACCCGCCGCGGGTACCCCGATCGGCCCCGATCAGGCCGCCGCCCGGAGCGTCACTCGGTCGGCGGCTCGTCCTCACCGGCGGCCTCGGCCGCGTCGGCCTCCTCCTTGGTGTGGTGGACGGCCTGGTCGGCGTGCTCCGGCGGCCCGTAGACCGTGTACAGCACCAGCGGGTTGGGGCCGGTGTTGACGAAGTTGTGCTTCGTGCCCGCCGGCACCACGACCAGGTCGCCGGAGACGACCTCCCGCTTCTCGCCGGCCACCCGGGCCTCGCCGGTGCCGCTGACGAAGGTCAGGATCTGGTCGATGCCCTCGTGCACCTCCTCGCCGATCTCACCGCCCGCGGGGATGGTCATGATGACCAGCTGGGTGTTCGCACCGGTCCACAGCACCCGCCGGAAGTCGGGACTCTTCTCAGCGACAGTCGCGATCGTGAAATGCTCCATGCCGCGCTCATACCCCGTTCGGTGGCCCGCCACGCCGGGACTCGCAGATGGTGGAATTCCCCACGGTTGGCAGGTTTGAATCCGGGGCGACCGGGGATCGACAACACTGACCGGCGCTCGCGGCCGGTCGAGCCAGGTCCCCGCCGGCGTACCGCCGAACGGCTGCGGTGGTGGGAGACGGCCAGAGCGCGGCGACGTTCCGACAACTGTCGAAGCGGCGCCGCGCGCTCGTTTCAGGCCCGGCGGCTCAGCGGTGCAGCCAGGTGAGCAGGTCGGTCGGGGCCAGGGCCGCCGTCCGACTGTGGTAGCGGGCCAGCGCGGACGCGTCGAGCAGATCACGCCCCTGCCCCGAGCCGCCCTGCCGGAAGAACGCCCGCCGGTCGCGCAGCACGCCGAGCGAGTCCGGGGCGAGCTGGTCGGCGCGCTCGCGCATCCGACCGAACGTCGCCGCCTCCACCAGCTCCGGCCAGCGCCCGGCGGGCACCTCGATGCCCCACCGACCGGCGAGCCGCCGCATCTCGCCCTCCAGGTCGGCCAGCAGATCGTCGAAGTGCACCAGCTCGACGTTCGGCTCGTGCCGCCGGGCCCAGGCGTCGCCGAGGTGCCACAGCACGCCGGGGAGCGAATCCAACTCTTCGCGCGGATCCGTCTCCCGGTCGACCCAGCTCGCCAGCCACCGCTCGACCGGCAGGCGCTCCCGCGCCGGCCCGGCGGGCCGGCCGGTCAGCTCGGCCAGCCGCGTTCGGTCCAGGTTGCCGACCTGGTGGTAGAGGGAGACCGCCATGTCCAACGGGTGCCGTGCCACCACCACGTAGTGCACCCGGGGGTCCAGCGGCACGCCGTCCAGCGGGGTGTGCGTCTTGATGAAGCGCCGGTGCGGTTGCGCCGCCAACCGGCGGTACACCACGTCCCGTGGCTCGGCCAGCCAGTCCAACCAGGGAGACAGCTCGTTCAACGGCCCCGGCAGCTCGGCGGTGCCCAGCACCAGCAGGGCGCAGATCATCTGCATCCACGTCGTACCGCTCTTGGACCGGGTGCTGATCACGATGTCACCGGACCGGAACGGGAAGCCGGTCCACCGGCCGCTGTCCTCGTCCTCGGATCGGTAGCGATGGGGTGGAGTGGGCATCGCGCGATCGTAGTCGCCGACCCGACAGCCCGGCAGCCGTTTTCCACCCCGACGACCTGGGACACATGCACATGCCTGGCTAGATTGAAGTATGGTGCCCGCCCACGGGGGCCGCGCGGCGGAACCGGTCTACCGCCCCATCCTCGCCGGCCGACGCGGCGAACTGGAGGCGTTGAACCACCTCGACCCCGCGGTGGTCCCACTGCTCGCCCCGATCCTCGAGGTCGGCGCGGCGGACCGATCCACGATCGACGTCCTGCGCCGGTTGCCCGCCGGACTGTTGACCGCCGTCGACATCACCGCCCTGCCCGAGGGCCCGGGCACCGACCTGGCGCGGTGGGGCGTACCCCTGGTGCCGGTGGTGGGGCTCGCGGAGAGCGACCGCCGGCTGGCCACGCACGGCGCGGCGGCGCGGGCGTACGGCCGGCGCGCGTTGATCCGGCTCCGGGCCGGTCGGGACCGGGCCGGACCGGACGCGAGCACCGCCGCCGCCGAGCGGATCTGGCGCGGCACCGGGCTCGCGCCGGAGGAGTGCGACCTGCTGGTGGACGCGGCGGACGTGTGCTGCCGGGCGGACGTCCGCCTCGCCGAGCCCCGCATACGACGGCTGCTGGGATGGGCACGCCGGCACGCCTGGCGGTCGGTGACCGTGGCGGCGGGCGGGATGCCGACCACGCTGTCCGGGCTGCCCACCGACGAGCCGGTCCGACTGGACCGCTGGGACTGGCAGCTCTGGCAGCGGCTGGACGACGCCGGGGTGGACTACGGCGACTACGGCGTCGGGCCGGCCGTGCCGGGCACCGGCGGCCCCGACGACCGACTGCCCACGGTGCGGTACACCGCCGACGGCGACTGGTGGGTCTACCGCTGGTCGCGGCGGGGCGGGCGGGGTGACGAACGGTTCGCGGACCTGTGCCGCACGCTGGTGTCGGCGCCGCACTGGCCCGACACCGGCGCGGCGTTCTCCTGGGGCGACCACGAGCTGCTGCGCCGGGCCCGGCGGGGCGCCGGAGCCGGGTCGGCCGCCAACTGGGCGGCGTGGAGCACCTCGCACCACCTGGCGCACGTGCTGACCGCCCTGCGACGACCGGCCGGTGACACCGGGTGGCAGCCCAGGGCGGGGCCACCGCAACGGGGTCGCCCGCGCGGCGGCACGACCCGCCGGGCGGGCTGAGCGGCTACTGCCGCTCGGTGAAGCCGAACTGGATGATGCCCTCGTCGTCGACTGTGGCGTCCACGGAGGCGTCGCCGAGCAGTTCGGCGGCGTCCGCGTCGAGGAAGATGCGGGCACCCTGGTTGTCGACCACCCGGTCGCCCTGCTCCGGCTCGGGCACCAGCTCCACGGTGAGCGAACCGGCGTCGGCGTCGGCGGCGATCCGTACGCCACCGTCCTCGCCGACGTCCTGTTGGGTGGCGAGGTCCCGGATGACGAGCACGGCATTGTCGGTCATGGTGAGCATTTGCGGAACTCCTCGTGGATTCTCTCGGCTCGCGGTCGGTTACCGCGCAGACCGGACAGTCGGCCCGCGTACGAGCACACGTGGGAGGCGACATGCGGGGGCGAACGTCGTCGCCGTCGCATCGCGTCGGGGCAGCTGAGAGGCCCCGTCCTGGCCAACGGTGCCCGCTGCCGGACGATCCGTCAAATAGAGCACGGTCAGTCGAGTGCGGCGGCGGGGGCGAGCAGAGCGCGGATCTCGGTGACCGCCGAGCGGCCGGCCCGGTTCGCGCCGACGGTGCTGGCCGAGGGGCCGTACCCGACCAGGTGGATGCGCTCGTCGGCGACCACACGGGTGCCGTCCATGGTGATCCCGCCGCCCGGCGCGCGCAGTCCCAGTGGCGCGAGGTGGTCCAGGGCCGCGCGGAACCCGGTGCACCAGAGGATCACGTCCGCCCGCACGGAACGGCCGTCGGACCAGGCGACCCCGTCGGGTGTGATCCGGTCGAACATGGGTAGCCGGTCCAGGACGCCGCGCTCCCGCAGCCGGCGCACCTCCGGCGTGACCGGCAGGCCGGTCACGCCCACCACGCTTCCCGGTGGGCGACCGGCGCGGACCGCCTCGTCCACCCGCGCCACGGCGGCGCGGCCGAGGTCGGAGCCGAACTCCTCCTCCCGGAACACCGGCGGTCGGCGGGTCACCCAGGTGGTGGCCGCCGCGACGGTGGAGACCTCGCCGAGCAGTTGCACGGCGGAGGTGCCGCCACCGACCACCACCACCCGCAACCCGGCGAACCCGTCCGGCCCCCGGTAGTCGGCCGTGTGCAGCTGCCGGCCCCGGAACGACGACCGGCCCGGGTAGTGCGGCCAGAACGGCCTGCTCCAGGTGCCGGTCGCGTTGATCAATGCCCGCGCTGTCCACCGGTCGTGGTCGGTCTGCACGTCGAGCCGCCCGTCCGGGCGCGAGCGCACCGCCCGGACCCGCACCGGTCGGCGTACCGGCAGGTCGAAGGTTCTCTCGTACGCGGCGAAGTAGGCGCTGACCTGCTCGGCTGCCGGACGGCGCGGGTCCGGGGCGGGGAAGGCCATTCCGGGCAGGTCGTAGAAGCCGTGCACCCGGTCGAAGACCAGCGTCGGCCAGCGATGCTGCCAGGCCCCGCCGGGGCCGTCGTCGCCGTCGAGCACGACGAAGCCGCCGCCCGGGGCGAAGCCGGTGCGGCGCAGGTGGTAGGCGGCGCTCAGGCCGGCCTGACCGGCTCCGATCACCACGACGTCGGCGGAGTGGGTGTCCACACGAGGTGCAACGCCGGGGTACGACCCCGCTCTGCCCGTGTCGGCCGTCGTGTCGATCACAGACTCCGTTTCAACCCGAATTGCCGGAATCATCCCTAGTCTGAGGGCATGGAAGATGCCCGTCGAGCCGCCGCCGAGTTCCTCGGCACCCTGCTGCTGGTGTTCTTCGGCGTCGGCGCCGCGGTCGCGGCACGCGTGCAGGGCGGCGTGGTGGTGGTCGCGCTCGCCTTCGGCTTCGTCATGCTCGCTCTGGTGTACACGATCGGCCCGCTCTCCGGCAGCCACGTCAACCCGGCGGTGACGCTCGGCGTCCTGCTCTCCGGGAAGATCACGGTCGTCGGCGCGGTGGCGTACTGGATCGCCCAGTTCGCCGGGGCGACGGTGGCCAGCTTCGTGCTCTGGGCGCTGACCCGGTGGGGCGAGGTGGCGGACCAGACCGGCGCGCTGGGCGCCAACGGGTACGGCGCGCACATCAACCGGGGCGGGGCGGCCGTGCTGGAACTCGTGCTGACCTTCCTCTTCGTCCTGGTCGTGCTCGTGGTGACGAGCCGCAGCGAGAATCCGGGCACCGCCGGGGTGGCCATCGGGCTGGCCCTCGCCGCGACCCAACTGGTCGGCGTGACGCTGACCGGCGCCGCCGTCAACCCGGCCCGCGCCTTCGGGCCCGCCGTCTTCGAGGGTGGCGTCGCCCTGCGTCAGCTGTGGCTGTTCATCGTCTTCCCGCTGCTCGGCGGGGCGCTCGCCGCACTGGTGGCGCCCCTGGTGATGGGGGCGCAACGGCACTACTGGGGTGGGCACGACAGGTCCGTCGGACGGCCGACGTAGCGCGAACGGCATTAACCTTCGCCCGAGGCTCTTCTCCGGCGAATATCTTCATGGCAGCATCAGCCCATGCATCGTCGTCTCTTTCCCCGGGCGCTCGCGCTGCTCGCCCTGGTCGCCACCGCGGCCACCGCCGGCGCACCCGGAGCCACCGCCGAGTCGCCCACTCCCGCGACGACCCAGCTACGCGCCACCATCGACAGGATCCTCGGCGACACCCGGCTGGACGGCGCGCAGGCCTCCGTCGTCGTGGTCGACACGAGCACGGGACAGACCCTCTACGACCGTAACGGGGAGCGCCGCCTCATCCCCGCCTCCAACACCAAGCTGCTCACCTCGACCGCAGCCCTGGCGCTGCTCAGCCCCGGGCACCGCTTCACCACCGACGTCCGCACCACCGGCAAGCGTCGCGCCGGCCTGCTCTCCGGCAATCTCTACCTGCGCGGCGGCGGCGACCCGACGATGCTCGCGGCCGACTACGACGCGCTCGCCGCCGAGGTGGCCGCCGACGGCGTCCGGGTCGTGACCGGCAACCTGATCGCCGACGACACCCGCTACGACCGCACCCGGCTCGGCCCCGACTGGACCTGGGACGACGAGCCCTACTACTACGCCGCCCAGGTCTCCGCGCTGACCGTCGCACCGGACACCGACTACGACGCGGGCACCGTGATCGTGCACGCCGCACCGGGCGCCCGGGCCGGTGCCCCGGCGGTGGTCAGCACCACCCCGCCCACCGGGTACGTCCGGATCGACAACCGCGCCCAGACGGTCGCCGAGGGCGAGACGTCGATCTCGATCGAGCGCGAGCACGGCGGCAACACGGTCGTGGTGACGGGCCAGATCGCGGTCGGCGACGCACCGGCCAGCGACTGGGTGACCGTCTGGGAACCCACCGGCTACGCGGCCGACGTGTTCCGCTCGGCCCTGCACCGGCACGGCGTCCGCGTCCTCGGCCGGACGGTGCTCGGCCAGGCCACCCCGGAGGCGGCCAACCCGGTGGCCAGGCACGACTCGATGAGCCTCGGCGAGTTCATGACGCCGTTCCTCAAGCTCTCCAACAACGGCCACGCCGAGGTGCTGACCAAGGAGATCGGTCGGATGCTGTCCGGCTCGGGCACCTGGTCCGCCGGGCTCACCGCGATCAGCGAGTACGTCGCGGACACCGGCATGGACACCGGCACACTGCGGCAACGCGACGGCTCCGGCCTGTCCCGGCGCAACCTGGTGCCGGCGACGGAGTTCGTCGACCTGCTGGCCGCCGTCCGCGCCGAACCGTGGTTCGGCACCTGGTACGACGCGCTACCGATCGCCGGGCAGCCGGAGCGGTTCGTTGGTGGCACGTTGCGCAGCCGGATGGCCGGCACCCCGGCGGCGGGCAACGTGCACGCCAAGACCGGCAGCCTGACCGGAGTCTCCGGGCTGTCCGGGTACGTCACCGGCGCCGACGGCCATCTGCTGGCGTTCTCCATCCTGCTGAACAACTATCTGACCGCGTCGGTCAAGACGCTCGAGGACCAGATCGCGGTGACGCTTGCCGGCTACCGCGAGGGCGCCACGACCGCCGCCCGGTCGGCACCGCCGTCGGTGCCGGAGACGCCCCGGACGCCCGAGGGGCTGGAGTGTTCCTGGGTGAAGCCGATCACCTGCTGAGCGGGAGCGCGACGCTCAGGCCGGACGGTCCGGTCCGGGGACGACCGCCGTGGGGTCGCCGCGTTCGATGAGCGCGGCGATCTCGGCGGCGCGCAGCCCGCGCAGCGCCAGTACGCGGGTGCCCCAGCGGTGCAGTCGACACGGGTGCGGGCTGGCGTCGTTGCGGCAGACCACACCGCCGGACCAGCGCCGGGGCGCGTGCACGACCACCGCCCGCACCGCGAACTGGGCGTCCTCCACAGTGACGTACGGCGGCAGGGGGATGTCGCGGAGCACCTCCCCGGCCGATTCGCGGGCGCCGGACGGGGCGACGGGACGGACGCGGTGGGCGGTGCTGCTGCTCATCTGCGCTGCCTCCACACTGGATGGCCGGACGGGGACAGCAGAAAGTTACGACGCCCTCGACGGTGTGCGACGGACAAACTGTCCCGCGCCGCCGTCGGCCGGTCAGCGCACGGCCACGGCCTGGAGGGCGACGTTCCCGCAGTGCGGGGTGAAGACCTTCTCCACGGTCCAGTTCACCAGCAGCCGGGCACCCTTGGGCAGTTGGAAACGGATGGTGAACTGGGCGCTCCGGCTGGTGTAGGGGTCCTCGAGCCGGACCGTGCTGACCGGGCCACCGGTGGAGAGCCGCACGTCCAGCCGGCCGCGCGCCATCCACGTCCCCGCGTAGAGCTGGACCGTGCGCGGTTCACCGCTGCCGGCGACCGCGAGGCTGAAGCCGTTGCCGGCGCCGCAGGTGTAGACACCGTTCGAGCTGTCCCGCACCGACCGCTCCGGTGTGCCGTCCCGCCAGCTCACGAGTTCCTGGTTGCCGTCCCAACCGACCCTGGCACCCCGGCCTCCCGCGTCGACGATCTCCCCTGATCCGCCGCGTTTGCGCACCACCGACGTGCCGCGCTGCCCCCAGTGCATCCAGTCCCGTTGCCCGGTGGCGGTGAGGTCGATCTCGCCGGGCGCCTCCGCCTGGCTGACCGACAGCGCGGGTGGGGCCGGGGGCGCCGGCGGGGCCACGGTCGGGCTGACCGACGGGGTCGGTTCGGGCGACGGCGGGCGCTGCCGGGGGCGCAGGCCGGGCGTCGCCGGCCCGACGTCGCCGGTGCGTCCCTCGGCGCCGGGGAAGCCGGTGGGCCGGGAGGCCCCCACGGGTACGCCCGCGCGGCCCGCCGGGCCGTCGCCGGACTCCGGCCCGTTGCGGGTGCCGAGGTACGCGCCGAGCCCCGCGACGCAGGCGAGCACGGCCAGCCCCGCCACCATCAGGCGTCGGCGCTGGTGGCTGCCGGCGAGTCGGCGCAGCGTGACGCGCGGCTGCCCGGCGGTGACGGCGGGCCGTCGATGCGAGGTCGGCGCGTCGGACACCCCGTCGCCGGCCCGGGAATCCGCCCGCATGCGGTCTTCGTCCGCCACCGACCCTCCACCTCCACCGCCCGGCCACCATCGACCGTCGCGGCTCGCACCGTCCACTGTGGGCCGTTTCACGTTTTGCACCGGCGTGGACGACACGCTAGATCCGGACCGGCAGGCCTGTCCAGTCCGGAACCGGAAGGTATCGGACAAGCGGGCAATCCCGGCCCCGCCCTGAACGCGTCCCGGTCAGCCGATCCGGAAGCCGAGCGCCTGCGTGATCAGCAACGCCTGTTCGGCGTCGACGATGGCGCCGGCCCGCTCGACGGTCGTCGGATCGAGCGCCGTCAGGTCGCTGCGGCGCAGGTCGGCACCCCCCAGCCGGACCTGGTGCAACTGCGCGCCGGAGAGGTCGACGCCGGTCACCGTGGCCCCGGTGAGGTTGGCCCCGGACAGGTCGGCCTCACGCATCCGTACGTCGGTGAGGTGGACGCCGCGCAGATCCGCGCCGGGCAGCGCGACGAACGACCAGTCGCCGCCCTCCACCCGCAGCGGGCGCATGTCGCACTGGGCGAAGGTGCTGCCGACCAGCTTGCAGCCGGTGAACTCGGCCTCGAAGAAGTTGCACCGCTTGAAGACGCAGCGGGTGAAGGCCGAGTCGACGTGCCGGGAGGCGTTGAACTGCACGTTCCCGAACGTGCACCCGGTGAACACGGCGCCCCGGCTCACCGCCTCGGTCAGGTCGACCTGGAAGAACTCACAGCCCACGAAGTGTCGGTCGGCCAGCTCCTCGCCGTACCAGTCCTCGTGGCGGTAGGTCACGTCCTCGGTCAACTCCGGCATCCGGTCAGGCTAGTGCCGGCCACCGACGGCGGGGACGGGACACCCTTCCGGCACCCGCATACCGGCTAGTAGGTTCGGCGACGTGAGTGTCGCTCGGAGCAAGGACCCGGACCAGATCGGTTTCGACCCGGCGCGGTTGGCGCGGATCGACGAGCACTTCGGCCGGTACGTCGACGACGGCCGGCTGGCCGGCTGGCAGGTGGTGGTCACGAGGCGCGGCGAGGTGGCGCACTCCTCGACGTACGGACTGCGGGACACCGAGTCGGGCGCACCGGTCGAGGCCGACACGCTCTGGCGGATCTACTCGATGACCAAACCGGTCACCTCGGTCGCGGCGATGATGCTGTGGGAGGAGGGCCGGTTCGAGCTGACCGACGAGATCAGCCGCTGGCTGCCGGAGTTCGCCGACCTGCGGGTCTACTCCAAGGGGTCGACGCTCAAGCCGTACACCGTGCCGGCGACCGAGCCGATCCGGGTGTGGCACCTGCTCACCCACACGGCCGGCCTGACGTACGGCTTCATGCAGACCTCGGTGGTCGACGGTCTGTACCGGGCCGCCGGCTACGACCTGTACCCGCCGGGGGACGTCGACCTGGCCGGCGCCTGCGCAGCGTTCGGTGAGCTGCCGCTGCTGTTCCAGCCGGGCACCGCCTGGGGCTACTCGGTCGCCACCGACGTGTTGGGCCGACTCGTCGAGGTGGTCTCCGGGCAGAGCCTCGACGCGTTCTTCGCCGACCGGATCTTCGGCCCGCTCGGGATGACCGACACCAGGTGGTGGATGGAGGGCGACGAGGCCGAGCGGCTGGCCGCGCTCTACGTACCGGATCCGCGTGGTGGCCGGGCGGTCCGCTACGACAGCATCGGCCGGCTCGCGTACCGCAGGCCCAACCTGCTCTCCGGTGGTGGCGGCCTCATCTCCAGCGCCGCCGACTACCACCGCTTCACCCAGATGCTGCTGCGCGGCGGCGAGCTGGGCGGGGTCCGCCTGCTCGGGCCCCGCACCGTGCGGTTCATGGCCCGCAACCACCTGCCCGGGGGTCAGGACCTCGGCACCCTGTCCACCGGCGGCTTCGCCGAGTCGACCCTGGACGGGATCGGCTTCGGCCTGGGCTTCGCGGTGGTCGACGACCCGATCCCGAGTCGGGTGCCGAGCAGCGTCGGCGAGTTCTACTGGGGTGGGGTGGCGAGCACCGCGTTCTGGGTGGACCCGGCCGAGGAGATCACCGCCCTGCTGTTCACCCAGCTGATGCCGTCGAGCACGTACCCGCTGCGCTCCCAGCTGCGCCAGCTCGTCTACGCCGCGATCGTCGACTGACCGGTCCCCACCGGCGGCTCCCCCACCCGCCTGCTCCGGCCCCTTTGCTCTGCTGCCCAGCATGCGCCACCGGCGGCCCGGACGTCGGACCGCGGGGTGGTGCATCCGCAGCGGCAGAGCAAAGGGGGTACGCCAGCAGGGTCGGGGTCAGCCGCCGGGACGCGGGCGAACGGTCAGTCGGCGAGGCGGGCGGGGAAGCCGCCGGTGGCGATCGGCCCCCAGGCGTCGATGGTGACCCGGATCAGCGACTTGCCCTGGCGCACCATGGCGGCCCGGTAGTCGTCCCAGTCCGGATGCTCCCCGGAGATGCTGCGGAAGTACTCGACCAGCGGCTCCAGCGCCTCGGGCAGGTCCAGCACCTCGGCGGTGCCGTCGATCTGCACCCAGGGGCCGTTCCAGTCGTCGCTGAGCACGCAGGCCGAGACCCGGGGGTCGCGACGGATGTTCGTCACCTTGGCCCGCTCGGGGTAGGTGGAGACCACCAGCCGCCCCTGCCCGTCGACGCCCGCGGAGACCGGCGAGGACTGCGGGCGGCCGTCGGCCCGGGTGGTCATCAGCACGACGCGGTGCCGCGGCCGGAGGAAGTCGAGCAGGGTGTCCCGGTCGACCCGGGTGTTCTTCGCGATGCTGCGCGCCATTCCCCGTTCCTACCAGGGGGACGGCGGTGCCCCGGCGGCGGGTCAGCGGGGCCGGGCCGCCGAGCGGTGCACCGCCTGGGTGGGCACGCGGGGTCGGCCGGCCGGGCGCCACGCCCGGCCGTTGGCGTAGATCACCCGGAAGCCGAGGTACGACGCGAGCGGCGCCCAGTGGGCCGAACCCATCCGCAGTTCGGCGGCATTGTGTCGCTGCCCGTTGGCCAGTACGTCGAGGAGCACGGTTTCGAAGGCCGCCGATTCGACCCAGTCCACTTCTCGGGTGAAACCGCAGATCAGAGCGGCTCCGGTGACGTCCAGGAACTCGCGCAGCACCGCGTCCGACGCGCGTAGGACCGAGCAGCTGCCGAAATAGAGCCGGCGGCCCTCGCACCGGCCGGCCATCAGCTCGGCGACCTCGCTCAACTCCACCGACTGCCAGTCGGTGAGGCACAGTCGGCTCGGCTCGCCGTGCATGGCGAAGAAGCCGACCCGGTGGTCCGCGTACTGCTTGAGCAGCCAGCGGTCCAGGAAGTAGAACAGTTCGTCGCGGGTCGCCGCGTCCTTGTGGATGAAGCGGATCTTGCCGAGCCGCTCCAGCAGTTCGAGGGTGGGCAGCACGGAGCCCCGCTCGTTGAGGTCGCGGTGCCACTGACCCTCGACACAGAAGACGCCACCGCGTGCCACGCGCACCTCCGCCAGTCCACCGCCCGGGCTGACGTTACCGCCCGGCGAGGGCCGGGGAACATCACCCGCCGTGGGGTCGATTGCGACGTTCGGTCGCGCTTGATCCGTCCGAGGGGTGATCGGGAGGAATTGGCTGTTTCGCAAATCAGCCGAATTCACAGCCAAGGCCCAGCGACCGCAGATCGTGAGGACAATTCTCGTTAATTGCCGCCAACCGCACGGATCAGTGCGAGGGTGGAAATCACGGGACGCCTCGGTCGATGTCCCGAAGCCACCCCATTCGCTCTCCTATCGGGAGGACTTCTGTGCGCGTAAACACCTGGAAGCGAGCCGCCGTCGCATTCGCCCTGGCGCTGCCCGGGACAGCGATCGCCGCGGTCGTCGCCGCACCCGCGGCCTATGCGGACGGCTGCTACACGTGGAACCGCACCCTGGCCCAGGGGCGCTCGGGCGACGACGTCCGCCAGTTGCAGATCCGGGTCGCCGGCTGGGCCGGCTACCGCGACATCGTGGAGAACGACGGCCGGTACGGGCCCAAGACCGCCGCCGCGGTCAAACGGTTCCAGCAGGCGTACGGGTTGCGCGCCGACGGGATCGCCGGTCCGCAGACCTTCGCCAAGCTGTACCAGCTACAGGACAACGACTGCACGCCCGCGCACTTCAGCTACAACGAGCTGGACAACGGGTGTGGCGGAAGTGGGTGGAGCGGCGGCCCGCTCTCGGCCAACCAGACCAAGCAGAACGCGCTGCGCACCATGTGGAAGTTGGAGGCGCTGCGCAGGAGCCTCGGCGACAAGCCGCTGCGGGTGTCGAGCGGCTACCGCAGCCGCGCCTGCAACAACCAGGTCGGCGGCGCCTCGGACAGCCAGCACCTCTACGGCAACGCGGCGGACGTCACCTCGCGGACGTCCTCGCTGTGTCAGGTGGCCCGCAACGCCCGCAACAACGGGTTCAGCGGCCTCTACGGGCCGGGCTACCCCGACCACGACGACCACGTGCACGTCGACTCGCGGCGGGAGAACAACAGCGACCGCAGCTCGAACACGACGAGCTGGTCCGCGCCGGACTGCGGGATCGGCGCCGGCAACGACTGAGCGGACGACCGGAACGACGTCGGCCCGACGCGGAGGGGGATCTTCGCGGCGGGCCGACGTCGTGTGCCCCGGGACGGGCGGCGGAGGGGTGCCGCGCTCAGCTCGCCCGGGGCCAGCGCGGCGCGGTGACGGGGGGTGTCACCGGCCGGCCGGCAGCGGAGGGCCGTACGCCCGGCGGGACGACCCGGGCGGCCTGCGGCCGCGAGGGCCCGGTCGCCGTGAACGGGAAGGGCACGTGCACGAACGGATTGCCGTGCCGGATCAACGCCTCGATCTGCCGCTCGTTGAGCCCGTGTGTCTCCAACACGCGCCGTCCCCAGCGGTGCAGGCGGCACGGGTAGGAGGCGCCGTCGTTGCGACACAGCGGCCCGGTGGGCCACTCCTCGGCTGTGTGCACGACCACCGCCCGGACCGCGAGCCGGACATCCTCGGGCGTCAGCGGCGCCGGCACCGGCACCTCACCCAGTACCTGGTCGATGGGATCCGTCGACTGCTCACCAACTCGCACGGCAGGCCTCCCGCAGTTCGGCAGCGGTACGGCGGACCCACCGCACCGACATCCTCGGGCATGGGTACGGCCGGCACCTGACGAAAGTTCAATTCCGGTACGCGGTAAGCGGATCGTCCCCCGACAGCACGCGGATCCCGTCGACGCGGTGCCGGCGCGGCACGGCGACCGTCGGCGCGGGTGGGGGCGCTCAGACCAGGCCGGCGTCGTGCACGAGCAGGGCCACCTGGACGCGGTTGTTGAGTTCGAGCCGGGTCAACAGGCGCGAGACGTACGCCTTCACGGTCGCCACACTCATGAACAACTCGCCAGCGATCTCCGCGTTGGTGCGCCCCCGACCCAGCGCGACCGCGACCTGCCGCTCCCGCTCGCTGAGGCCGGTGAGCAGCCGCAGCGCCCGCTCCTGACGGGGGTCGGGGCCGGTCGGTCCGAGGTCGGAGGTGACGTGGGCGATCAGTTTCCGGGTCACCGTCGGGGAGAGCGTCGCCTCCCCCGCCGCGACCCGGCGTACGGCGTGCACGATCTCCGCCGGCGGGGTGTCCTTGAGCAGGAACCCGGCCGCCCCGGCGCGCAGCGCCCGCAACACCTGCTCGTCGGCGTCGAAGGTGGTCAGCACCAGCACCTCCGGCGGGTGCGGCCGGGCACGTAGCGCCTCGGTGGCGGTCAAGCCGTCCACCCGGGGCATCCGGATGTCCATCAGCACGACGTCCGGGGCGTACGCGGCCACGGCCTCCGGCACCTCACCGCCGTCGGCCGCCTCACCCACCACGGTGAGGTCCGACAGGCCGCCGAGGATCATCGACAGCCCGGCGCGGACCAGGGCGTCGTCGTCCACGATCAACACGCGCACCGGCGGCCCGGCCGCGCCGCCGGGGCCGGTCACGCCGGCCACGGCAGCCAGGCGGCGAGCCGGAAGTCACCGCTGTCGTCGCGCCCGAAGGCGAGCCGACCGCCGGCGAGGGTGACCCGTTCGCTGATGCCGACCAGGCCGGTGCCCGCACCCGGCAGGGTGTCGCCAGGTGTGCCGACCGGCCATCGGTTGCCGATCGTCACGGTCAGCCCGGTGCCCGGCCCGCCGGCCACGTCGACGGTGACGGCCGCACCTGCCGCGTGCTTGCGGGCGTTGGTCAACCCCTCCTGCACGATCCGGTACGCGGCCCGGCCCAGCGCGGCCGGCACCTGCTCCGGGTCGGCGACGCTGTCGCTGACGTTGACCCGCACCCCGGCCGACCGCGACTCGGAGATCAACGCCGGCAGGTCGGCAAGGGTGGGCTGGGGCGGCTCCGGGGCGTCGCGGCCACCGTCATCCTCGGCCCGGAGCACCCCGATCACCTCCCGCAGGTCCTCGAGGGCGGCGTGCGCGCTGCCCCGGATCACCCCGGCGGCTCGGGCCACCTCGTCCGCGGGCGCGTCCGGGCGGAACTCCAGTGCGCCCGCGTGCAGGCTGAGCAGCGAGATCCGGTGAGCCAGCACGTCGTGCATCTCCCGGGCGATCCGGGTGCGTTCGAGGTGCCGGGCCTGGGTGACCCGGAGTTGCTGCTCCGCCTCGGCCCGCTCGGCCCGCTCCCGCAGCGACACGATCAACTGCCGCCGGGCCCGGACGAACATCCCCCAGGCCAGCACGGCGAAGCTGAACACCACGCCCCAGGAGACGGCGGCCCAGTAGGGCAGGTTCGGATCCGGGCGCAGCCAGGCGAAGGCCATGTTGGTGACCAGACCGGCACCGGTGACCGCGATGGCGACGGCCGTCCGCCGGTGCACCACCACGGTGAAATAGAAGATCAACAGTGGGATGGCGGCGGCCATCGAGAACAGGGTCAGCGGCGTCGTGGCCACCACCAGCCCGAGCGGCCACCGGCGGCGCAACCAGAGCAGACCGCAGCAGACCAGCCCGACGAGGGCGTCGACGCCGGTCATCCAACTGTGCGGCAGCGCGGTGGCCATCGACGGGTCCGGCGACAGGGCGTCGGCGGTGGCGAACACCACCCAGAGCAGGCTGATCAGGAAGGCCAGGATGTCGACCGCCCAGTCCCGGGTGGTGCGCCGGGGCCGTCGCGTCGCCGTCGCGTCCGGGCCCGCCGCGCCGGCCAGCGCCCCGGGCAGCAGCCAGGGGTGCTCGGGTACGGCGAGGCTGGTCACGCGCCCATGCTAGGCAGCCGAGGGACACCACGACCAGCTACCAAAGTCGAGACCCTCCGGTCGACCAAGGTCGACGCGGCACCGACCGGTGGCCGCAGCGGATGGCCGGGCGGCGCGGGCAGGCTCGACGACATGATCACCGTGGAGAACCTCACCAAACGGTACGGACCGCACCCGGCGGTGGACGACGTGTCGTTCCACTGCGAGCCGGGCACCGTCACCGGCTTCCTCGGCCCCAACGGCGCCGGCAAGTCCACCACCATGCGGATGATCTGCGGGCTGACCGCCCCCACCACCGGTCGCGCCACCGTCGCCGGGCACCCGTACCGGGAACTGCCCAACCCGGGGCGCGAGGTCGGGGTGCTGCTGGACGCCTCCGCCCAGCACGCCGGGCGCACCGGCCGCGAGGCGTTGACGCTGTCCGCGTACACCATGGGTCTGGACAAGCGCGAGGTCGCCGCGAAGCTCGACCTGGTCGGGTTGAACGCGGTGGCGGCGAAGCGTCGGGTACGGGCGTACTCGTTGGGCATGCGTCAGCGGCTCGGCCTGGCGCACGCGCTGCTCGGCGATCCCCGGGTGCTGATCCTCGACGAGCCGGCCAACGGCCTGGACCCGGAGGGGATCTTCTGGATGCGCGGCCTGCTGCGCGACTTCGCCGACCGGGGCGGCACCGTGCTGCTCTCCTCCCACCTGCTGCGCGAGGTGGAGGCGGTCGCGGACCGGCTGGTGGTGATCGGGGGCGGCCGGATCGTGGCCCAGGGCGACAAGAACGAGCTGCTGGCCGGCGGCGGCACTGTGGTCCGGGCCCGCGACGTCGCGGCGCTGCGCCGGGCGCTGGACGCGGCCGACCTGAGCGCCGCCGACAGCTCGGAAGGGCTGCTCGTGCAGGCCGACGCCGAGGCGGTCGGCCAGGCCGCCGCCGACGCCGGTGTCGCCCTGGCCGAGCTGCGTCCCGCCGGCGGCGGTGGTCTCGAACAGCTCTTCCTCACCCTGACCGCCGGCGAATCGACCAAGGAGGCCGTCCGATGACCATCACCACCGCGCCCGCCGCGGGCGCCGTCGCGCCCCGGCAGCACACTCCGGTACGCCGCCCGTCGCTGCTCCGCCTCACCGCCGTGGAGCTGCGCAAACTCGTCGACACCCGGGCCGGCCGCTGGCTGCTGATCACCATCGGCCTGGTCACCGCCGCGATCGTCACACTGCAACTGATCTACGCCCGGGATGCCGACCAGACGTTCCTCAACTTCTTCGTCCCGTCGCTCCTGCCGGTGTCGGTGCTCCTGCCGGTGCTCGGCATCCTGTCGATCACCAGCGAGTGGTCGCAGCGGACGGCCCTCACCACGTACGCCCTGGTGCCCCGCCGGGAGCGGGTGGTCGCCGCGAAGCTGATCGCCGTGTCGCTGACCGCCCTCGCCTCGGTGCTGACCAGCCTGGCCGTCGCCGCCGTCGGGACGTCGGTGGCGTCCGCCAGCGGTGGCGCGGGCACCTGGCAGCTCGACGGGTCGTTGATCGTGAACGCGGCGATCCTCCAGGTCACCAGCGTGCTGATGGGGGCGGCGTTCGGCCTGCTCCTGCTCAACCCGCCGCTGGCGATCGTCGGCTACCTGCTGCTGCCCACCATCTGGGGGGTGCTCGGCGAGATGGTCCGGCCCCTGCGCGGTCCGGCCGGCTGGCTGGACACCAGCAGGACGATGGAACCGCTGTTCAGCAGCGACGCCCTCACCGGCGAGCAGTGGGGACGGATCGTGGTGTCCCTGCTGGCCTGGATGGTCCTGCCGCTGGCCGCCGGGTTGTTCCGGACGCTGCGCCGCGAGGTGTCCTGACCATGGACGTCGCCGGCTACCGACCCCGCACCGTGGTCAGCGGCGGCCCGCTGGAGCTGGCCGTCATGTGGGGAGGCTTCCCGCTGCTCGGCGCGGGGGCCGGATGGCTCCTCGCAACGGCGACGGGCTGGCTCGCCCGGCTGCCCTGGGTGCCGTTCGGCGATTTCGTCGAGTGGCTGGACCGGCTGCCCGAGCCGCAGGCCACCGCCGGCACGATGGCGGTGGGCGTCCTGGCCGGTCTGGTCGTCGCCGGGGTCGGCACCGCCGAACGGCTGATCGTCACCGTCGACCCGGCGCGGGTCCGGTTGCGCCGCGCCGATCAGGACCGGACCGTCGCACGGGCCGACACCCGGGTGGTCTTCCTCGCCGACAAGCACCTCGTGCTGCTCGACGCCGAAGGCGCTGAGCTGGCCCGGGAGTCCACCGACCTGCCAGCCGACCGGCTCGCGGCGGCGTTCCGGGCACACGGCTGGGGCTGGGCGGACGACGATCCGCACCGGCCGGCGTACCGGCTGTGGGTGCCCGACCTGCCCGGGTTGCCCGCCGGCGCGGACGCGCTGCTGCGCGCCCGGGAGCGGGCGGTCGACCGGGATCGCCGCGACGACGCCCGGGAACTGCGCCGGGAGCTGGGTCTGCTCGGGGTGGTGCTCCGTGACGAGGGCAAGAGGCAGTACTGGCGGCTGACCAGGCGGGCTGTCGCCCCGGGGCCGGAGCGGTCGACTTCGGCCGAGCGGGAGCCGGACGGGCGGTAGCGTCTGTCCCAGCAGACCCTGGGAGCCGCGCGATGACCGAACAGCAGCCGTACCGGGTGGTGTCCCGACACCCCGGCTTCGAGCTGCGTCGGTACCCGGCCCACCTGGTGGCCGAGATGCAGGTCCAGGCGTCGTTCACCCGGGCCCCGATCGAGGCGTTCCGGCCGCTGGCCGCGTACATCGGGGGCGCCAACCGGGCTCGGCACCCGATCGGGTCGAGCACGCCGGCGACGTCCGCGTCCGACGGCTCGGAGAAGATCGCCATGACGGCGCCGGTGGTGCAGGTGGAGGGTGAGTGGCCGGGCGCGTACCTCGTCCAGTTCGTCATGCCGGCCACCTTCACCGCCGCCACCCTGCCCGAGCCGGTGGACGCCCGGGTGCGGACCCGCGAGATTCCGGCGCAGCTGGCGGCGGCGATGCGCTTCTCCGGCCGGTGGACCGAGCAGGCGTTCAGCCAGCGGGCAACCCTGCTCGGCCGGTCGGTCACCGCCGCCGGGCTGCAACCCACCGGTGCGATCCGGTACGCACGTTTCGACCTGCCGTGGAAACCGTGGTTCCTGCGCCGCAACGAGGTCGTGCTGCCGGTGGTCGAGTGAGCTGACGGCGGTCTGCTGGGCTGACGGCGGCCTACTGGGCTACCGACGGTCTGCTGGGCTATCGACGGGCGTTGACCGCCGGCCGGGCCAGCAGCAGGGCCATCGCGAGCCCGGAGAGCAGCCCGCACAGCGAGACCAGCAGGTCGGAGTCGGCCGCGTTGATCGGGATGTTGCCGGCCAGCGCCGTGAACGGCGCCCCGATCGGCAGCAGCATGGTCGTGGAGATGGCCGTGACCAGCAGGAATGCCACCGGGCCCAGCGACGCGGCGAGGGCGGCCAGCGCGTGGTGCCGCCAGATCGGCCGACCACCCGGCCAGTCCCAGGCCAGCAGGGTGATGCCGGTGAGCAGCACCGCCCCCAGGGCCACCTCCGACAGGAGCCGCGTGCCGGGCGCCACGGCCCGGACCAGCCCCACGCCGACCAGCGCCGCCACGGCGAGGCCGGCCGCCAGCCCGACGCGGGCCCGGGTACGCGCCGGGGCCGCCGCCAGCGCGGCACCGACGGCCAGGATGACCAACAGGGCCGCCGTGGCCAGGGCACCCTGGTTCAGCTCCGGCTCCCGGTCGGTCGGTGACTCGATGCCGGCCGCCACGAGCGTCAGCACCCCGGCCACACAGGCCGCGCCGGTCAGCGTCTTCCGCTCGGCGGCTTCCGGCGCGCCGCGCTCGACGGTTGACGGCGCGCCGCGCTCGACGGCTGACGGCGCACGGTGCTCCAGCCAGGACAGGGTCGCCGCGAGCGCACCCAGCACGGCGCAACCGCCGACGGCGAGCAGCACCGTCGCCCGGACGCCGACCGGGTCGAGCCGGTCGATCGCCACGTCGGCGGCGACCCAGCAGCCACCGAGCAGCACCGCCCACCGACTCCAGCGCACCTGCCCACGCCCGGCCAGGACCAGGCCGACCGCCACCGCCATGATCGCCATGAACCGCAGGTCGCGGGCCCAGTAGGCGTTGTTGCCCAGCAGCCTCTCCGACCACGGGCCGATCGGCTCGGTCAGCGGTTGCAGCACTGTCACGCCGAACGCCCAGAGCACGACGGCGGTGGCGGAGAGCAGCAGCCCTACCGGGCGCGCGGTTCGCATCCATCGACGGTAGCCGCCCGGCCGCTTCTTCGGGGGGTGCGCCACCGTCAGGATGTACGTGGGGCGGCTGTTGACCAAGCTGGCGGTAGGCGACCAGGCGCAACTGGTCATCGGCGCGTACGAGACGGGACTGGTGGGGCCGGGCGGCCTAGGCTGAGCCGGTCGGCCGTCAACCCAGGAGGAGCCATGGCCCGGTACGTCGCCCTGCTGCGCGGGGTCAACGTCGGTACGACCCGGCTGGCGATGGCCGACCTGCGCCGGATCGTCACCGACCTGGGGCACGAGAACGTCGAGACGTACCTGCAGAGCGGCAACGTGGCCTTCGACAGCACCGTGCGCGACGCGGAGAAGCTGGCCGCCGGTATCGGTCGGGCGCTCGCCGACGAACTGGCGTTGTCGGTGCCGGTGCTGGTGCGCAGTGGCCGGGAGCTGGCGGCGGTGGCCGGCGGCAACCCGTACGGCGACCTGGAGGACGACCCGACGCGGCTGCACGTGGCCTTCCTGGCAACGCCTCCGCCCCGATCCACAGTGGATGCCCTCACCGTGCCCGGCAGCGAGAACGTGTCGTTCACGGTGACCGGCCGGGAGGTCTTCCTGCACTTCCCCGACGGCGGCTACGGCCGGACGAAGTTCACGAACGCGTACCTGGAGAAGAAGCTCGGCGTCGTGGCCACCACCCGCAACTGGAAGTCGGTGCGGGCCCTGGCCGAGATGGCCGCCGGCTGACCGGGTGGGGACGCGACCGGCCCCCACCCGGGTCCGGTCAGAAGTGGTACGCGGTCTCGTACTCGGGCACCAGCACCCGGCTGCGCGGCGAGATCCGGCGCACCGCCGCGATCATGTCGTCCAGGCGGGTGCGGTCGGTCGGGGCGACCGGCGGCGGGTTCTTCAGCGCCGTCTCGAAGTTGTCGTAGTGCACCGGCACCACGACCTTCGGGTAGTCCAGGCCGGCCAGCAGCCGCGGCAGGTAGTCGCCGGTGGTGGTGGCGTTCTGCATGGCGACCATCGCCACGTCGGGCGCCAGGCCGGTGAGGTTCCGCTCGGCGACGTCGCTGGCGCCGGTGAAGTAGACCGACGGGCCGCGCTCGACCCGCAGCAGGTAGCCGAGCGTGTCGCCCTCCGGCAGGTCCGCGATGGTCGCCGGCTGCGGCGGCGGGGTCACCCGCACCCCGGGAAAGGCGAGGGAGTACGACGGGTTGCGGCTGTGCAGTGAGCCGACCACCTCGACTGTGTGGTCCCCGAAGTCCAGCACCTCCCCACCCTTGACGGGGCTGAGCTGCGTCGACGGCACCCCGTAGGCCAACCCCAGGTGGTACGCGGTGAGCGTGCCGAACACCCGCGCGCCGGTGCGCTTGGCGATGTACGGCACGTCCATGAAGTGGTCCCAGTGGGTGTGCGTGACCAGCACCGTCGTGGCCCGGTCGACGCGCGGGTCGATCACGTCCGGGCGCACGGTCAACGGGGTGGTCGTCCGGAACGCGCCGGTGAACAGGCCGGTGTCGATGCGGCTGAGGTACGGGTCGACCAGGACGGTCCGGTCGCCGTTGTCGACGCGCCAGCCGGCGGTGCCCCACCAGCGGAAGCTGACCGCGCCGGTGCGGCGGGTGGTCGGGGCGGGCGTGGCGGCGGGCGGCGCGGCCTGGGCGGGGGTGGCGGTGGCGGCGAGGCCTCCGGCGGAGACCAGTGCGGTGGTGGCGGCTGCGTCGCGCAGGAAGCGACGGCGGTCGAGACTGGGCATGCGGTTCTGCTCCCCGTGGTCGGGCGATCGGTCGACACGAGCCAACCAGCGCCACCGCGTCCCGGTCCAAGATCAGAGGCTGTCGCCGCCGATACGTCACCGCATATCGGGCCTGCTCAACCGCACCGGGTCGACGCTCGGGCGGCCGGGAAATCAGTCCCCGCGCAGCGCCTCGACAGCCGTACGGGCGGCCTGCCCCATCGCCAGGTCCACGTCGATCCGGCGCGGGGTGAGCTCGTCGGCGCGGGCGAAGACGGCGATGGCGTACCGCCCGCCGTCGGGGTACTCGGCGACGCCGGCCTCCAGGTGCAGTCCGGGCAGGGTGCCGGTCTTTCCGGACACCCGGACGCCGGGCGGGAAGCCGGCGGCCAGCCGGGTCCAGAAGATCTGCCGCGCCATCCAGGTGCGGACCATCGCGCACGCCGCCGGTGGGCCGGCCTCGTCCCGCCAGATCAGCGTGAGCAGCCGGGTGATCTCCCTAGCCGTGCTGGACGTGGTGTGCGCGGGGCCGAAGACCCGCATGGCCCGGATCCGGTGCGCCGGCAGGGTCGGGAAGATCCGGGCGAACTCCGCCTCGGTCCGCGCCCCCACGTCGGCGAGCATCAGCTCCACCAGCTCCCGGGGGCCACCGAGCACGCGGGTACGCGTCAGCCCCAGCTCGGTGGCGAGCATCGGCAGCAGGTCCGGGCCGACCCGGCGCAGCAGCAGGTCGGCGGCGGTGTTGTCGCTGACCGACATGGCGAAGTAGGCGAGGTCACGCAGCGACACCTCGGCGTCGTCCGCGCAGCCCGCCAGGCCCCACCCGCCGAGCCGGTCGGCGGCGGTGACCAGGACACGTTCGGTGGGGTCGAGCTGACCGGCCCCGACCTGCCGGGCGAACTCCAGCACCAGCAGGATCTTGAAGATCGACGCGATCACCACCTGCTCGTCGGCCCGTACGCCCACCTCCAGGTCCACGGCGTCCAGGTCCGCGACGTGCAGGCTCGCCGTCACGCCGGCGTCGGCGAAGACGGCCTCGATGCGTTCCCCCACGTCCACCCCCGCACGGTATCCAGCGGAACACCGCCGGCGTTGGCGTAGGGTCCGGCCGTGGACCTGCTCCGGCACCTGCGGCACTTCGTGGTGGTCGCGCACGAGCTGCACTTCGGGCGGGCCGCCGAGCTGCTGGGGATGGCCCAGCCGCCGCTGAGCCAGTCGATCCAACGGCTGGAACGGGAGCTGACCGTCGAACTGTTCGACAGGTCCCGCCGGCAGGTACGCCTCACCACCGCCGGTGAGCTGCTGCTCGCCGAGGCGGAGGACCTGCTCGCCGGTGAGGGCCGGCTGCGCAACCTGATGGGCCAGGTCCGGGCGGGTGAGCTGGGCGTACTGCGGGCCGGTGTGCCGCCGGAGACACCCGCGGTGACGCTGCGGGCGCTGCTCGACGAACTCACCACCCGGGCACCCGGTCTCGACGTGGAGCTGCACGAGCTGACC
Source organism: Micromonospora sp. NPDC005298 (assembly GCF_040607375.1). NCBI lineage: Bacteria > Bacillati > Actinomycetota > Actinomycetes > Micromonosporales > Micromonosporaceae > Micromonospora > Micromonospora sp. NPDC005298. Next base: position 350,524 of record NZ_JBEXGP010000002.1, on the reverse strand, counting down.
ACCGCCGAGCAGGTCCGGATGCTCACCGAGCGGACCCTGGACGTGGGGCTGGTGCACCACCCGGTGACGGCGGACGGGCTGCGCTTCGGCGCTCCGGTCGACGTACCGCTGGGGGTGCTGCTGCCGCGGACCTCGCCGCTGGCCCGCGACCGGGAGGTGCCGCTGGCCGCGCTGGCCGGCCTGGACCTGGTGGCTGCACCGCGCGCCACCACCCCGGGCTGGCACGACCATCTGCTGGCGGTGTGCCGCCGGCAGGGCTGGCGGCCGGCCCGGGTCCGGCCGGCCCGCAATCCGGAGTTCCTGTTCGGCCTGGTGCTGGCCGGCGGCGCGGCGGCCGTGGAGCCGGCGACCGTCGCCCGCCGGGAACCGCGGATCGCCTGGCGACCGATCGCCGGCACGCCGCTGGTGAGGCGGACGTCGGCGGCCTGGCCGGACTGGTCGGCGCACCCGGCGGCGTCGATGGTCGGGCACCTCGCCGCCGAGGTGCTCGCCGCCGCCGACCCCGTCCCGGCCGCGCCCGGACCGGCGCCGGCGGAGCGGCCGTGGCCGGTGCTCTTCGACACGACAGGGTGATCCGGCCGGCCGTTGCGCTCGTCACCCCACGTCCGGCGGTGAATCGCCCACCGACCCGGGTATGGAGAACGGGTAGACGAAGAGGCGAAGGAGCCGCAGTGGCACTCACGATTCCCGACATCAGCCTGAACGACGGCACCACCATCCCGCAGCTCGGCTTCGGGGTGTTCCAGATCGAGCCGAAGGACACCGTCGCGGCGGTGAGCACCGCCCTCGAGGTGGGCTACCGGCACATCGACACCGCCGAGATGTACGGCAACGAGGCCGAGGTCGGCGAGGCGGTCCGCAGGTCCGGCCTCGACCGGGGCTCGGTCTACGTGACCAGCAAGCTGAACAACGGCTTCCACCGCCCGGACGACGCCCGCAAGGCGTTCGACTCGACCCTCGCGGCGCTGAAGATGGACTACATCGACCTGTTCCTCATCCACTGGCCGCTGCCGACCCTCTACGACGGCGACTTCGTGTCGACCTGGAAGGTGCTCGAGGAGTTCCAGCGCGACGGCCGCGCCCGCTCGATCGGCGTGTCGAACTTCCAGGTGCCGCACCTGCGGCGGCTCGCCGACGAGGCGAGCGTGGTGCCGGCGGTCAACCAGGTCGAGGCGCACCCGTACTTCGGGAACGAGGAGGTGCGCGCGTACGGCCGCGAGCACAACATCCTCACCGAGGCGTGGTCGCCGATCGCGCAGGGCAAGGTGCTCGACGACCCGACGGTTGTCGACATCGCCGAACAGCTCGACCGCACCCCCGCCCAGGTGGTGCTGCGCTGGCACGTGCAGCGCGGCGACATCATCTTCCCGAAGTCGACCACCCCGAAGCGGATCGAGGAGAACACCCGGATCTTCGACTTCGAGCTGGACGACACCGCCATGGAGCGGATCACCGGCCTGGACAGGGGCGAGGAGGGGCGGCAGGGCGCGAACCCGGACACCTTCGACTACGTCCCCCGCTGACCGGAGCCCGCCGTCCGGCGGATGATGCGGCGGTGGACGGCTCCGACCGTGTGAACGGGCGGCGGGACAGCGCCCTCAGCCCTCGGTCGGCGGGCCGGTCAGATCGAGCCGCCAGTCGTTGGCCCGCATCATCCGCCCCGGCGGGTACTCGAAACCCGTCTCGCCCAGCAGCGTGAAGCCGGCCTTGCGGCAGACCGCGTTCGATGCCGGGTTGTCGACCGACGGGTACGCGTGCGCGTACCGCCGGTCCCGTCGGCCGCGCGCCACGTCGAGCGCCGCGCGCACCGCGGCGGTCGCCAACCCCTGCCCCCGGTACGCGGGCAGCACCGCCCAGCCCAGCTCGTAGACCGGTTGGTCCCGCCACTCGCGGGCCCAGTAGCCGACGCTGCCGACCCGCGCGCCGTCCGGCAGCGCCAGGGTGAACATGCACCCCTGCCCGCTGTCGGCGAAGTGCACGTACCGGTCGTGCCGGGCGAGCACCTGCTCGTCGGTCTCCGGACCACCGGTGTGCCTGCGCGTCTCGGGTGAGTTGAGCTGCCGCAGCAGGTCGAGGTCATCCTCGCGCCACGGCTCGATGCGGACCTGCGTCATCCGACTCCCCTGTTCGTCGACCCCAGTCAAACCGATCCCACCGACATTCGGTTCCGGAAAACGCCGCCCGCTAGATCCGATCTAGCGGGCGGTCGCCGTCACCTCGCGCCTGAACAGTGGGAGGAGGTGGCCATGACACCGTTGCGGATCGCCGTGATCGTCGGCAGCACCCGGGAGGGGCGGGCCGGCGACCGGGTCGCCGACTGGTTCGTCGAGCAGGCGAAGCGGCACGACGACCTGACGGTGACTGTCGTTGACCTCAGCGAGTACGACTTCCCGGCCAGTTACCCGGCCGCGTCGACCGCGCCCATCCAGGCCTTCGCGCGTGAGGTGGGCCGGGCGGACGCGTTCGTCGTGGTCACCCCCGAGTACAACCACAGCTTCCCGGCACCCCTGAAACAGGCGATCGACTATGCGTACGACGAGTGGCAGGCCAAGCCGGTGGGCTTCGTGTCGTACGGCTGCCGGTCCACCGGCCTGCACGCGGTCGACCAGCTGCGTACGGTCTTCACCGCGTTGCACGCGATGACGGTGCGCGACGTCGTCGGCATCGACCTGCTCGCCGGCGACCCGACAGCGCGATGCGCCGACGAGCTGCGCCACGACACCGACGTTCTGCTCGACCAGCTCCGCTGGTGGGGTCTGGCGTTGCGCGACGGCCGCGCGGCGCGACCCTACGTCTCCTGAACACGTCCGACGGAAGGTAAGGATCATGAATAGACGCACCACCGGCCTGGCCATCGAGGCCGAGGGGCTCACCCGCTCGTTCGGGGAGACCCGGGCGCTGGCGGGCATCGACCTCCAGGTGCCCGCCGGCACCGTCTACGGCCTGCTCGGCCCGAACGGGGCGGGCAAGACCACAGCGGTCCGGGTGCTCGCCACGCTGCTGCGCCCCGACGGGGGCACCGCGCGGGTCTTCGGCCACGACGTGGTCACCGAGGCCGACAAGGTCCGTAGCCGGGTCAGCCTCACCGGTCAGTACGCCTCGGTCGACGAGGACCTGACCGGCACGGAGAACCTGGTGCTGCTGGCCCGTCTGCTCGGCCTGCGTAAGCCGGCCGCGCGGGATCGCGCCGCGGCCCTGCTCGCCGCGTTCGGTCTGACCGAGGCGAGTGACCGCCAGGTGAAGAAGTACTCGGGCGGGATGCGGCGGCGGATCGACATCGCCGCGAGCATCCTCAACACGCCCGACCTGCTCTTCCTCGACGAGCCGACGACCGGTCTCGACCCGCGTAGCCGCAACCAGGTGTGGGAGATCGTCCGGGCGGTGGTGTCGCACGGCACGACTGTGCTGCTGACCACCCAGTACCTCGACGAGGCCGACCAGCTCGCCGGTCGGATCGCGGTCGTCGACCACGGCCGGGTGATCGCGGAGGGCACCCCGGGCGAGTTGAAGTCGTCGGTCGGCTCCGGCACCGTCCACCTGCGACTGCGCGACCCCGGTCAGCGGGCCCAGGCGGAGAAGGTGCTGCGCGAGGCGCTGAACGTGTCGGTGCAGCTCGCCGCCGATCCGGTGGCGTTGACCGCCCGGGTCGGCGAGGCCGGCACCGACCTCGACGCCAGCGCCCAGGCCGCCCGCGCGCTCAGCGACCTGGCCCGGGCCGGCATCGTGGTCGACAACTTCTCCCTCGGCCAGCCAAGCCTCGACGAGGTCTTCCTGGCTCTGACCGACCATCCCGCCGTGCCGGCGGACGAGCGCGACGACGAGCTGGAGGCAGCCCGATGACCGACACCACGACCACCACGACCGGACGGGCGCCCTCGGTTTACGTCCCGTCCGCCGAGGCGCTGGCGACGGTGCTCGCGCCCGGTACCCGACCGCCGCGACCCAGCGCGCTCGGCGCGTCGCTCACCTTCGGCTGGCGGGCCCTGCTGAAGATCAAGCATGTGCCGGAGCAGCTCTTCGACGTGACGGCGTTCCCCGTGATCATGGTGCTGATGTTCACGTACCTGTTCGGCGGAGCCCTCGCCGGCAGCCCGCGCGAGTACCTCCAGTTCTTCCTGCCGGGCATCATGGTGACGAGCGTCGTGATGATCACCATGTACACCGGCGTCGGCCTGAACACCGACATCGAGAAGGGGATCTTCGACCGGTTCCGGACGCTGCCGGTGTGGCGCCCGTCCGCCCTGGTCGGCATGATCTTCGGCGACGTGCTGCGCTACATCCTCGCCGCCCTGGTGATCCTGAGCCTCGGGCTGGTGCTCGGCTTCCGGCCCGCCGGAGGGGTGGTCGGTGCCGCCGCCGGGATCGGGCTGCTGGTGGTCTTCTCGTTCGCGTTCTCCTGGGTGTGGACGTTCTTCGGGCTGATCCTGCGCAGCGAGAAGTCGGTGATGGGCGTCAGCATGATGGTGCTGTTCCCGTTGACGTTCCTCAGCAACGTCTTCGTCGACCCGAGCACCATGCCGGGCTGGCTCCAGGCGTTCGTCAAGGTCAACCCGGTGACCCAGCTGGTGGCGGCGATCCGCGGAACGATGGGCGGCGAGCCGGACCCGTCGGCCACCATGTGGCTGCTGGTGTGGAGCGCCGGGTTCGTGCTCGTCTTCGGCACCCTGACGATGTACAAGTACAACCGCCGCTGACCCCTGCGACGGGCGCCGCCACCACCGTGGCGGCGCCCGGTCTCAGAGCCGCCAGGGCAGCGGCTCGGCTGGCAGGTAACGGCACGTGCTGCCGGTCGAGACGGAGTCGCGTAGGTGGCTGGCGAGGGCCGGGTGCCGCTCGTCGAGCTTGCGCAGCGTGTCCCGGATCCGCGCGGTCACCGTCTTGCGGGCCCGCTCGGCCTCGTCGCCGAGGCGGCGGCTCCGGCCGGCCAGCCCCGCCGCGGCCCGCAGCTCGTCCAGCAGCGCCCCACGCTCGACGTCGAGCGCTGCCACCTTCCGGTCGTCGTCGCGTGCGGCGGCCCGGTCGATCTCCTCGTCGAGGCGTGCCAGGTGCCGCCGGTAGCGGGCCTTGGCCTCGTCGTCGAGGACCGGGTCGCCACCCATCCGGCGGGCGGCCACCAGCTCCGGACCGGCCGCCGGGTCGAGCAGCTCCACCGCCGGCACGTCGCCACCCGGCCGGCTCAGCAGCAGGTGCAGGTCGTGCAGCCCTTTCGCGTCGGGCAGGTGCACCACGCTGCCGGCGTACGCGAGTTGCCAGACCGGGCCGTCGCGGCGGAACTCGTACCCGCCGGTGGTGGGGGCGACCACCACGGCCGGGCCGGGAGCGTGAGCCTGGCTCGGCGTGGCGATGGTGAGCCGGTGGAGCACCTGCGTCATGCCGAGGGCTGTTGCCTCCTGGAGGATGGTGGCGCGCAGCGCGGCCAGTCTCGCGGCGTCGTGCGGGTGGCCGCGCCCGGCGAGGGCGTTCGCCAGACCGGCGCGGGCGAGGAGCGACCAGGGACGGGAGCCCAGCCGGTCGGCGGTGTCGCGGGCCGCCGCGAACCCGGCGATGGCGTCGTCCCAGCGCTCCTGGGCGGCGTCGACCAACGCGAGCCAGTGGTCGACGGGGCCGCTGATGTCGCAGCCGAACAGCGCGACCATCCACTCTCCACGGTGCGCGGCGAGCGCCGCCCGAGCGTCGTCGCAGCGTCGTGGGTCCCGGGAGGCGACGGCGACCTGCGCGCGCAACCGCAGCCAGAGCGGCGACACCGGACGCGGGTACCGGATGTTGGCGGACTCGATGCCGGCGGTCAGCCGGATCGCCGCCGCGTCGTCACCACGCTCCGCCGCGCTGATCGCCCGCAGCAGCTCGTGGTACGGGTAGTCGACAGGTGTCAGCCCGTCCAGCAGGGCGTCGGCCTCGTCGAACCGGCCCTGGAGCAGCAGTCGGGACCAGCGCAGATGGTGGCCCATGAACCCGAACTCGGCATGGCTGGGGTCGGCGACCTCGGTGAGGCTGGTGAACAGCTCGTCGGCCTCGTCGAAGTCACCCCGGAAAGCCGCGATGATCCCACTGTCGACGGTCGCCGAGATCTGGTGCCGGGTGAGGTCGCCCTGCCGGTCGGCGTTGACGAAGGTGGTGAACTCCTCGACGAAGTGGGGGTCGCCCAACTCCAGCAGCGCCACCCAGCGCAACGACGTGGCCCACAGCTCGGTCTCCCGGTCCGCCGTCCGGCGGGCCACCTCGCGGATCTCGGTGGTCAGCGCGGCGCGGGCCGCCGCGGTGCCCAGCCCCCAGGTGGTGTCGTGGCGGGCCCAGAGGCTGAAGGTGAGCGCCTCGTCGTCCTGCCCTCGACGGGCGATCGTCTCGGTGGCGGTGATCAGGTCGGCGACCAGCGTACCGATCGACGCGTCGGGGGCCGGGTCGCCGATCAACCGGCGGTACGCCTCCCGCACCAGCTCCGCCGCCTCGATCGAATGGGCGGTCTCGACCTGGCGGGTGCGGTTGACGATGAGCGCGACGCGGGCCAGCAGCACCGGGTCGTCGAGTGTGCGGGCCAGCGCGCCGGCCTCGCTGAGCAACGCCAAGGCCTCGTCCCGGCCGGCGTGGTGGTACTGCGTCTCGCCGAACTCGACGAGCATCCGCACCCGGTGCTCGCGGTCGTCGACGACCTCCAGCGCGCGGCGGAAGTGCACAGCCGCCTCGTCGGCGGCCAGCCGGGCGAACGCGTCCCGCCCGGCGGCGACCAGCAGCGCGGTCACCCGGGCCCGGTCGAGGGTGGGGCCAGCCAGGTACGCGTGGCGGGCGAGGTCGGCCGGGACCAGCAGGTCGGCAAGCTCGCGCAGGTCGTCGACCACCCGCACGACCGCGCCGTGCCGGGCCTGCCGGTCGTCGGCGGTCAGCCCGTCGTAGAGCGTCTCCCGGACCAGGTCGTGGGCGAACGCGAACCGGCCGCCGCCCCGGGCGACCATCAGCCGGGCGGTCACCGCCCGGTCGAGCAGCCGGTCGACCTGCGCCACCGGGGCGGCCACACACGCGGCGAGGACCTGGCGGTGAAACCCCCGACCCAGTACGGCGGCGACGGTGAGCGCCTCGACCACGGCGGTGGGCAACTGGGCCAGGCGACGCCGGACCGCCTCCCGTACGCCCGGCGCGATGGTGTCGACCGCGTCGTCGGCGTGCCACAGCCGCGCGGTCTGCTCGATGAAGAACGGGTTGCCGCCGGTGCGCCTGTGCACCTCGTCGACCAGGCCGGCGTCGGGCTCCCGCCCGGCGGTCCGTGCCATCAGCGCGGCCACCTCGTCGCGGGCGAGGCCGGTGAGGGTGATCGTGGTGGCCTTCGCGACAAGCGGCATCAGCAGTGGGCGCAGCGGATGTTCGCCGGATTCGACCTCGGCGTCGCGGTAGGTGCCGATCAGCAGTAGCCGCTCGAACCAGGTGTGCTGCGCGGCGAAGCCCAGTAGCCGTAGCGAGGCCGGGTCGGCCCAGTGCAGGTCGTCGAGGACGACCACGACCGGCCGGTGCTGGGAGACCGCGACCAGTGCGGCGGTCACCGCGTCGTGGAGCGCGAACGCCTCCTTGTCGGAGATGTCCCCACCCGTGTCGACGCCGGACCAACTGGCCAGGCGGTCGGCCTGCTGCTTGCCGGGGTCGGTCTCGCCGAGCAGGGCCGCGAGGGCCGGCTCGGCGTCCGGCCGCGCCACCGGCCAGTCGTCGGCGGAGCGCCGCAGGCCGCGCAGCACCTGCACCCACGGCCAGTAGCCGGGGGCGCTGTCCGAATCCCAGCAGGCCGCGCCGAGCACCAGGGCACCGCGCTGCCGCGCCTCCCGGGCCACCGCCGTGACGAGGGTCGTCTTGCCGATGCCCGGCTCCCCGGTGACCAGGACGAGACCGCCGTGGCTGGTGGCGGCGCGATCCAACTCGGCGCGCAACAGGCCCACAGGATGATCCCGCCCGATGAGGGCGTCGCCGCGCCGCGCGTCCATGGTTTCCAGACGGTACTGGAACCGTCCGACAACGAGGGCGGGTCGAGCGATTGGCTGGCCCGGCGAGCCCCCGGCGCGCTCGGGGCGGGCAGGTGCGCTGAGCAGCTGGTCTCACAGACGCATCAGACCCTATCCGTCCTCAAGCTTCCCTATGGTGATAGTGTCGGGAGCGATGATCGAAGAGATGTACTCGGTGGAGCAGGTTGCCGACCGGCTCGACCTCCACGTGCGGACGGTGCGCGGCTACATCCGCTCCGGCCGGTTGAGGGCGGTACGGATCGGCAAGCAGTACCGGATCGCCGCCCGCGATCTCGACGCGTTCACCGGCCAGACCCCGTCCGCCACGGGCGTCAGCGGGCTGGCGGAGGTGTCGAGCATCGTCCAGATCGACGGTGTCGACAGGGCCGCCGCCGACCGGCTCGGCACCCTCGTGCTCGCGAGCGCCAACACCGGCCACGACCAGGCCAACCCGCTGCGGGTGCAGACCGTGTACGACGAGCAACGCCACCGCATGAAGATCATCGTCCTGGGCGACCCGGCCGCGACCGCCGAGTTGCTGCACCTGCTCGACTCCGTGCTCACCGCCGACAACGGCCTGCTCGACCGGGAGGTCCACGATGCCTGACGAGATCCAGGAACGCGCCGGAGTGCAGGTGCTGGTCTGCGACCCCGACGGCCCGCCACTGACCACCGAGCAGGACGCGCTGGACCTGATCGGGGCGGCGTTCCTCGGCGCCCAGGTCGTCGCCGTACCGGCCAACCGACTCGACGAACGCTTCTTCTCCCTGGGCACCCGGTTCGCCGGCGAGGTCATGCAGAAGTTCGTCAACTATCGGCTACGGCTGGTCGTCGTCGGTGACATCTCGGCGCGGCTCGCGGAGAGTTCCGCGCTGCGCGCCCTGGTGTACGAGTCGAACCAGGGTGGGCACATCTGGTTCGTCCCCGACCTCGCCGCGCTCGACGGCCGCCTCCGGGCCGCGTCGTAGCGCCATCTCCACCGCGTCCGGTTCGACACCCTCGACCCGGGCCCGCTCCGAGGCCCAGCGCAGATACGCCAGCCACTCCTCGACCGACCAGCCGTCGCGGCGGCGGACGCCGGCTTCGGCGGGGAGGCGGCGGGCGACCACCCGGTCGAGGATCAGCGGCTGCACACCACCCACCCCGCCGGTAGCCGGCGAAGTAGAGGACCTTCGTGAACAGGCCCGGCCCCAACCACGGCAGGCGAGCGTGGTCAGGGTCGCGGAAGCGGCGGTACGCCGTACGCAGCGCGTCCTCGTCGAACGCCGGCTCCCGCAGCGCGTACGCCAGACGTCTGCCGTCCGGGTCGGCGCCGAGCGACCTGGCGGCGCGCCACGGGCCGTACCCGATGGGCCCGTAACCCCAGACCAGCACGGCGGTCAGCAGGTGCCGTGGGCTTGCGGAACCGGCCCGGTACGCGTCGGCCACCGCGAAGACGTCCCGCCGCCAGACGGTGCCGTCGGTGGGGAAGTCGTCGGGCCACGCGTTCGGTGGCAACCCCGCCCGCCACCGGTCCGCGTGCACGGTGACCGGGGCCTGCTCACCCGGTAACGGCTCCTGCATGGCGTCTCCCTCGGGTCGCGAACAGCCGGAAAGCCGAACGCTATGGCCGGGTCCGCAGACCCGGCTGCCCGAGAACGCCATATCGCGGTGTCGAGGACCACCGCCCCGCCCGGTGCGCGATGAGTGGCCCGCTCACATATTGACACGCGCCTATTGTTTTTCCGGAAGTCGTCCTAGCGTTCGCAGCATGTCCGCCCGCCGCATCGCCGCCGTCGTCGCCCTCGCCACGCTGGCGAGCCTGCTCGCCGTCAACGCCGCGAGCGCGGACGGCCCGGACATCAGCACCCCGGCACCCCGGTGGTGGTGGCCAACGAGCCACACCAGCTCACCCTCAGATGGGCACCCTCGACCTGGATCGGCGATCCGGCGGCCGAGCAGCCGATCAACTACGAGGTGCAGGCGGTACTGGGCCCCAACACGTACCGCTGGCTCGGCACCACGCTCGACACCACGATGACGGTGACCGACCTCGCGCCCGGCACGACGTACTGGATCGCGATCAGCGCCCGCGCGCTCGGCGCCTATTCCGACAGCTCGGCCACCATCATCGTGCGCACCGCCAGCGGCCGCGCGACGGTCAGCTACCTCAATCTCGACTGGTCTCCGACGAACAACCAGATCCAGCACGCCCTCAAGATCACCAATACCGGCACCGGGCCACTCGACCTGGGCGCGGTGCGGCTGCGCTACCACGTGCGCTTCGAGGGCGGCAACACCTCACTCGTGCCGAACTGCGACTGGGCCGCGGTGGGCTGCGACCGGATCAGGCAGACCGTGCAGTTCTTCGTCCCGCCGGGCGGCCCGTCCCCGTTGACCACACCCGCGCCGGGCAACCCGATCCCGGGCACCACGGTCCCCGGCTGGGTGGAGCTGACCTTCACCGGTGGGGTGCTCGAACCTGGCGCGTCGACCGGGCCGATCCAGTTGCGGCACCACAGGCACAGTTGGAGCGACATCGAGGAACGGGACGACCCGAGCTGGCTCGCGGCCACCGGCCAGTGGGCCGACAACTGCCGGATCACGCTGGACGTCGACGGGGTACGCGAGTACGGCGACGCGAACGTCTGACCCGACCCCCGCAGTTTGCACATAGATCGACGTCGTTTCGAAATGTTCCGGAAAACAATGCGGTCGATCAGTGCGTCACCTAGGCTGCCGAACGACCACATCGACGACTGTCTCTGCGTGCCGTGTCGGCCCCCGCGACCACGCGACCCGACGGCCTCAGCGACCGCCGACGCCGATTGGAGCATTCGATGACCTGGCGTTCCACCACCGCCACCCTGGCCGGCCTCTGCCTCGCGCTCAGCGCCGCGCCGCTACCGGCCGCCGCGCACCCTCGCGCTGCGGATGTTAGCGCTCACCTCGCGCTCGCCAACCCGCCCGGGACACCGCCCGGCGCCTGCCCGACGGGTACCGGCTACGGCCCACCGCTGCCGGCCAGTTCCGTGACGGCCACGAAGATCCAGGGTGGATTCTCGTTCCTCGAAGGGCCGGTGTGGGTCGCCGACGGCGGCTACCTGCTCTTCTCCGACATGGCCGCCGGCACCGGGCCATACAACGTCCAGCCGTCCACGATCCGCCGCTTCACCCCGCCGGCGACCTTCGACACGTTCCTCGCCAACGCCGGCAGCAACGGCCTGGCGCTCAGCGCCGACGCCCAGCAGATCGTCGCGGCCACCCACGACCAGCGCAGCGTGTCCGCATACCGGCTCAGCGACCGGACGCGCAGCACCGTCGCGGCGAACTACCAGGGCCGGGCGTTCAACTCGCCGAACGACGTCGCGGTCCGGTCGGACGGGGTCGTCTACTTCACCGACCCCAACTTCCAGCGCGGCAACCGCCCGGACCAGATGAGCGGACGTACCAGCGTCTTCCGCGTCTCCGGCGGCCAGGTGTCGCTTGTGGACGACCGGCTGCGCCAGCCCAACGGCATCGCGCTGTCGCCGGACGGGACCACCCTGTACGTGGGCGCCTACTCCGAGAACAAGATCTACAAGTACGCCGTGCAGCCCGACGGCAGCACCGGCGCCCGCAGCGTCTTCGTGAACTACGTCGGCGGCCCGGACGGCGGCACGATCGACTGCGCCGGCAACGTGTACTGGGCGTCCGGCTCGGACTCCCTGGTCCACGTCTACTCCCCCGCCGGCACCCAGCTGGGCACGATCCGGTCCGGCACCACCGGTACGACGAACGTGGCGTTCGGCGGCCCCGACCGGCAGACCCTCTTCGTCACCTCGGGCCCGAGGGGTGACTCCGGCCTGTACAGCGTCCGGCTCAACATCCCCGGCTACCCGTACTGACCAGGACCTTCGGAAAGGGACGTCTCCCGTGCGGACCAGACCTCGCCAGCCCAGACACCTGCCGTCACTCGCCCTGCTCACGTGCGCCGCCACCCTGCTGGCCGGCGCCCCCGTCAACGCCGCCGCCCAGGCGGCCGAGCCGGCCGGCGCCCCGGCCACCCGGCTCGCCGCGGACACCACGCCACCCACCCCGCCGACCAACCTGCGCAGCACTCGGACGACATGCCAGTCCGTCACGCTGGCCTGGTCCGCGTCCCGGGACAACGTGGGCGTCGCGTTCTACGACATCTACCACGACGGTCAGCTGGTCACCTCGGTCAGCGGCAGCACCCTGACCGCCACCCTCACGGCCGTGCAGGGCAGCACCTGGGGCTGGTACGTCAACGCCCGCGACGCCGCCGGCAACGTGTCCCAGGCCAGCGCCACCCTCACCATCACGCCGCCGTTCTGCCAGCGCGACACCCAGCGGCCCACCACACCGACGAATCTGGCCGCCACGGTGAACGGCACCGACGTGACCCTCACCTGGTCGGCCGCGAGCGACAACGTCGCGGTCACCGGCTACACCATCCTGCGCGACGGTACGGCGGTCGGATCCATCGCCGGCACCGCCACGAAGCCACCAGCCACCTCGTTCACCGACACCGGGCTGGCCGTCAACACGAGCTTCCGGTACACGGTCGTCGCCCGCGACGCCCAGAACAACAGCTCGGCGGCGAGCGGCGCGGTGACCGTACGCACCGGACCCGCCTGCACGAGCGCGGTCTGCGGCACCACGGTCGTCACCACCGAACGGGACCTGCCCTGGGGGCTCGTACAGCTACCCGACGGCAGCGTTCTGTACGGGCGGCGCGACCTGTTCGACATCGTCGCCATGAACCCCGACGGCACCGGAAAACACAGCATCGGCACCGTGCCGAACGTCGCCGGCACCAACGGGGAGGGTGGCGTACTCGGGCTGGCCGTGTCGCCCGACTTCGCCACCGACCGGTGGCTGTACATCTACCACACCACCACGACCGACAACCGGATCGTGCGCATCCGCTACGACACCGCACTGCGCACCGACACCACGCAGGTGCTCGTCACCGGCATCCCGCGCAACAAGTACCACAACGGTGGCCGGCTGCGCTTCGGCCCCGACGGCAAGCTCTACGCCGCCGCCGGCGACGGGCAGAGCCCGGACCGGGCGCAGGACGTCAACGACCTGGGCGGCAAGGTGCTGCGCCTCAACCCGGACGGCACCGTGCCACCGGACAACCCCTTCGGCAACCACGTGTGGAGCTACGGCCACCGCAACCCGCAGGGGCTGGCGTTCGACTCCCAGGGCCGACTCTTCGAGCAGGAGTTCGGAAACAACGTCCTGGACGAGACCAACATCATCGTCCGGGGCGGCAACTACGGCTGGCCCGCCTGCGAGGGCACCGTCGGCGACTGCGCGAACCCCACCTTCACCGCCCCGATCCACACGTACCCGGTCGCCGAGGCCTCGTGCAGCGGCATCGCGATCGTGCGGGACGTCCTCTACACCGCCTGCCTGCGCGGCAACCGGATGTACCGCGCCGTGATCAGCGGCAACACGCTCACCGACGTCCAGCAGTACTTCGTCGGCACGTACTTCCGGCTACGCACCGTCGAGCCGACCCTCGACGGCAACCTGTGGCTCACCACCAGCACCGGCGGGGACAAGGACAGCACCCCGAACAACAGCAACGAGAAGATCCTGAAGGTCACCCTCGGCGGCCAGCGCCTCGGTCGAAGCTGACGGGCAGGTGGATGCGCGCGGCCGGGACGCCCGGCCGCGCGCATCCGTCGCCGGGCAGGCTCAACTGCTCGACGGCCGGGTCGGGCAGACTGCGGGCATGACGGAACGTCGGGTGCTCCATCTGGTCGTCTGCGCGGCAGGTCCGGCGGAACACATTCACGAGCTGGTCGACCTGCTGATCGCCGACGGGTGGCGGGTATGCATGATCGTCAGCCCGACCGCTGCGGTGTGGCTCGACCGAGCGGCGTTGCAGGACAAGACCGGCTATCTCGTACGCGTCGAGTGGCGCATGCCCGGCGACCCGGAACCGCACCCGCCGGCCGATGTGGTGGTGGCCGCGCCCGTCACGTTCAACACGATGTCGAAGTGGGCGCTGGGCATCAACGACACCCTGGCGCTCGGCGTACTCAACGAGTCGTTGGGGGCGGGGTTGCCGATCCTCGCTTTTCCGCACGTCAAGGCGGAACTGGCCGCGCATCCGGCGTACGCGGGCCACGTGGCGGTGCTGCGGGCCGCTGGCGTGGTGGTGGCGGACGGGAAGCCGCTGAACCCGCCGCCTGGGCCGCAACGGTGGGCCGTGATCATCGAGGCGTTGCGCTCGGCCCGACGGAACTGAGCCGTCCGACATCCCCGGTATGCGCGCCGGGTCCCACGGGTAGGCGGGTCGTGTAGTTAGGTTGCGGGAATGACGGATCTTGCGCGGGGCGTCTACGAGCGCCTGATCACCGGTGAGCTGGCCACCCGCCTCCAACACGTCGATCCCACCTCTACGCCGGCACCATGACGTACGAGTCGCACACCGGCGACCGGCCCATGCGCATCCTCTGGCGGCTGCGGCACGCCCTACCCGCCGACGTGTACGCCACCGCCCGGGCGATAGCCGCCTGATCTCTCTTCGTCAGGCGGCGTCCACGTTCGGTGTGCCTCCGGTCGGGCGCACGCGCGAGCCACTTGCCCGGCCCCCGAGTGATTGCGGGTTAGGTTACGACCATGGAGCAGCGAATCAGCCTGGTCACCCTCGGGGTCACGGACGTGGCCCGTGCGAAGGCGTTCTACGAGCAGCTCGGCTGGCGGGGCCAGGAGGTCGAGGAGACGGTCTTCTTCCAGGCCGGCGGCTTGGCGCTCGTCCTGTGGAGCCGCGACAAGCTGGCCGCCGACGCGGGCATCTCCGACCCGGGCACCGGCGGCTTCGGCGGAATGACCCTCGCCCAGAACGTCCGCTCCCGGTCGGAGGTCGACGAGCTGATGGCTGCCGCGACCAACGCCGGTGCGGAGGTGACCCAACCGGCGCGGGAGACGTTCTACGGCGGCTACGCCGGCTGCTTCGCCGACCCGGACGGCCACGTCTGGGAGATCGCCTGGAACCCCGGCTTCCCCCTCGGCCCGGACGGCGCCCTGACCGTCCCCGACTTCAACGCCGCAGCCTGACCCGGAACGAACCGCCACCACCCGACAGCGGACACGCCGCTCAGGGCGCCGCCGACGGGCAGAGCAGCTTGTCCAACAGCGGGAGCTGAAGAGGGTCCAGGCAGACCGCCACAAGCGTGGAATCGGACGGCGTCGGACTCGGGGCGGGGGAGGTCGGCGTGGCCGAAGCGCTGGGCGTTGGGAGCGCCGGTGGGGGCGAGGCCGTCCGAGCTGGGCCGGGGGTCGGCACCGGCGGGGCCGGCGGTACGGCGGATGGAGCGGGAGTCGCCGGGCGAGACGCCCTGACGACCGGCCGGGCCGGCGCACCCGGTGCCGCACGCTCCACCACCCCTGCCGAAGGCCGCACCAGCGCCACCGGCACGGCCGGCCCGATCGGGGAGGCCGGCCGGCCGGGCAGAACGGGCCCGCCGGGCAGGACCGGGCCGATGGGGCGCACCGGCACCTCGACATGCACGGCCGCCGATACGTCCACCACCGCAGTCGCCTCCGCAGAACGCCCGCCCGACCCGAAGGCACCCGGTCCCAGTGTCGCGATGACCACTGCCGTGACGGCGGCGACCGCGGTCAACCGGCGGTCGGGACGTACGGCCGTGGGCGGCGCCTCCTCCGGACCCGCCAGCGGCAGCGGCGTGGGCCGCGCGCCCTGATGAGCGGCGAGCAGCGCGTCGAGATGCGCGGTGAGGGCGGCGCGATCGTCGGTGGCCGCGAGGGTCAGGTAGAAGCGGAAGTTCACCACCGCGCTCGCCGGGACCAGCAGCCCGGACAGTCGACTGTGGTCGGGCAGCAGGGTGACCGGCACGTCGGGGTGGTGGGCGGCGCCGACCAGGGCCGCGTACCGCCACTCGCGCCGGTGCTCCCGGCCGGCGAACGCCACCCGGCGGCTGGTCACGACGGCCAGGCCGGTGTCGACGACCCGCAGGCCCGCCGGCAGGGGGCCGCCGGGCGTCTCGCTGAAGGTGCACGGGCCGGGCGTGGGTAGCCCGGGGATGTGCCGCGCCTCGGCCTCGACCAGTTCGGCGACGGGGACGACGCGGAAGACGAGTTCGTCGTGGTCCAGGTCCACCGGCAGGCCGGTGCGGGGCTGCGTACACCCGAGGAAGCTGGCGGCTTCGATGCGGAGCCGGACCAGGTGGTCGTTGCGGCGTCGCCAGGCGTCGGTGGCGTCGCGGTACGCGCGCCGACGCCGCTCGTTTTCGCGTTCGGCCCAGGCGACCCGCCACGGGGACGACGCCAGTGAGGTCACGGTCACACGCGGTACAACCGCTCACGTACGTGACAGGCAACGCGGACGCGATCGATACTCCCCTTTGGTCCGGAAGGAGAGAATTGACGGACAACGACCGGCAGCGGTGGAGCCGACCACCTCGGGATCGGCTCCGCCGCCGGACATCACCTCTGCAGCGAGGTGAAGAACTCCCTCAGCTCACCGGCCAACAGATCCGGCTCCTCCAGCGGCATGAAGTGCCCGCCCCGGCCGGGCTCACTCCAGTGCCGGATGTCGGTGCAGGCCCGCTCGGCGATCTCGCGCGGGAAGTTGGCCATCGCTGGTTCGGTGCTCAGCGTGAACGCGGCGGACACGGTGATGTCGGGCCGCGGGGTGTTGTGCGCGAAGTCGGCGTACTGCCGGAACGACGAGCCGATCGTGCCGGTGACCCAGTACAGCGTGATGATGGTGAGCAGGGTGTCGGCGTCGAAGCTGTTCGCCAGGTCGCCGTGGTTGTCGCTCCAGTCGCGGTACTTGTCGACGAGCCAGGCCGCCAGGCCCGCCGGTGAGTCGGCGAGCGCCGCCGCGAGGGTGTCCGGGCGCGTCCCCATGATGGCGCTGTAGCCGCCGTCGGTCTCGTCGTACACGGCCTCGGCGTCCAGGAACGCCCGCTCGGCCGGCGACAGAGGACGGGCGTCGAAGCTCGCCGGGAACGGTGGATGGATCATGTGGATGCCGGCCACCTGGTCCGGGTACAGGGCACCGAGCCAGCCGGTGACCACCCCACCGACGTCGCCGCCGAAGGCGCCGTACCGCTGGTAGCCGAGCACGTCGGTCATCAGCTCGTGCAGCGTCCGAGCGAGAACCGCGCGGGTCACCGGCCCGTCTGGCAGCTCCGAGAAGCCGAAGCCGGGCAGCGAGGGCACCACCACGTCGAACCCGCCGCCGGCGGGGCTGGTCAGCCGGTCGACCAGGGGCAGCATCTCGACGAAGCTGCTGGGCCAGCCGTGGCTGAGGAGCACCGGCGGCGGTGCGGGCGTACCGGCCGGGCGGTCGGCACGGACGTGCAGGAAGTGCAGCTTCCGGCCGCCGACGACGGCCAGGTGCTGGGGGTACGCGTTCAGTTCGGCTTCGCGGGCTCGCCAGTCGAATCCGTCGTGCCAGTACGACACCAGGTCCCGCAGGTAGTCGGGGTCGACGCCGCCCTGCCACGGCCGGTCGCCGACGCGGGGGGTGAAACGGGTACGGGCCAGACGGGCCCGCAGGTCGTCGAGGACCGCATCGGACACATCGATGCGGAACGGGGAGTGAGACATTGGTCCTCCGATAAGGAGGGCGCTCCCCGACGCGGAAGGTCAGCTGAGGGGGACGGCGGAGAGGAGCGCCCGGGAATGACGATCGGTGGTCATCGGGCTCACCTCCTCTGCGGGCTGACGACGATCACTCTAGCTCAGTGGGTCGGGGAGCCAGCCCCGGGCCGGGAACCGCGACCGGACGCGCGGCGGGTACGCCTCGCAGTGCGCCATCCACTGCTCGGCGGCGACGGCGAGGGCGTCCGCGGAGACGGTGAGGACCAGCGGGTAGACGGCGGTGACCGGGCGGCGCATCCACGGCGGCAGCGACTCGGCGGAGAACTCGACAGTCAGCTCCAGCCGTCGCCGGCGGATCACCCGGGTCCGCAGGGCCAGGTTGGGTTCGGTGAAGCGGACCGTGGCCGGCGGCGAGCCCGGCCCGAGCGCCGCCGACGCCTGCCCGTGCAGCCAGCCGCCGAGCGCGCGGGCCTCCTCGACCATGAGGCTCGGGTAGTGGTGTGACCAGGTCTGGCCGTCGGCGGTGCGCGCGTCGACCTCGATGAGCAGCCAGTCCCGCCAGCCCGGCGCGGCCCGGTCGGGCTCGTCGGGCGGGTTGATGCCGGGCTGGTAGCCCACCGGGCGGATCCGCACCCGGGCACCGTCGTCGGACCGGATCTCCACTCGGTCATTCTGGCCGACCGAAGGGGACGTCTACCCCCAAATCGGTCACTTCGAGATGGTACGACGGACACCTCGGTGGTCGGCGCAGGCGTTGGACCGGCCTCCGGTAAGGCTCACCGAACCGTCCCGGCACTGCACGAGGTAGCCGCGACCGGCCCAGAACTCGGGCGCGCAGTCGAACCAGTCGCAGACCTCGGCGGCGGGCCGGCGGATCCGGGTCCCGCCGCAAAAGTCGTACCCCAGAGGGTTCTCCGGTGCTCCGCAGCGCGCGTCGCGGCTGGTGCTCGGCGACGGGCGTGGCGACTTCGTCGGCTTCGGCGCGGTGCTGCGCCCGGGCGTCGCCGGGAGTATCAGCGCGGGGGCAAGGCTGGGCGTGGGCGCCGGGGTGGCGGCGGCGGCCACCTCCGCCCCGCCGGTCGGGTCGGACGGGTCCGATTCGATCAACGCCGCCGGCACCAGCAACGCGACGGCCGCGGCCACCGCGACGGTCCGCCGCCCACCTGGCACCCGTGCGGTGAGCCGGGCCTGCGCGGGCGTGGCCACGGCCGGCCGGAACGGCTTGAGCTGGGCGTGCTCGGCGATCAGCTCGTCGAGTTGGTCGACCACCGCGGCGCGCTGTTCGATCGCGTCGGCGAACGCGAGCGTCAGCTTGAACCGGAAGTCCGGCGCGGCGTCTGTGGGCAGCAGCAGCCCGGAGGTACGCCGCCGGTCGAGCACCTGGATCAGGGTGACCGGAGCCGCCGGGTCGTGGGCCAGGCCGGTCATCCGGCCGTACGCCCAGTCACGCCGGCCGCGTCCGCCGAGCAGGACCAGGCGGCGGCTGGTGATGACCGCCATGCCGGCGTCGGTGACGCGTACGCCGTCCGGGCGGCGTGGGCGCAGCGGCGCGTCCGGTGGGGCGACAGTCAGGTCCGGGGCGGGCAGCACGCTGGTGTGCCGGACCTCGACGAGCTGCGCTGCGGGCAACGCCCAGAGCACCACCTCGTCGGCGGCCAACTCCAGTGGCAGGCCCGCGCCGGCCGCGGCGGAGCCCTGGAAGTCGGCGGCCAGGGCGCGCAGTCGCCGTAACTCGTCGTCCCGGCGACGCCACGCCGCCTCGGCGCCGCGGTACGTGCTGACCCGCCGCACGTTCTGCCGGTGCGCCCACCGGTACCGCCAGGTGGAACCCGTCGAATCAGTCTTTGCCACGCCGACTCCTTCGCCGCGTAGGCCACCAATCTGGGGTGTCACAGTGTTAACAGGGCTGGCGCGCCGGCCGGAAACGCCGAAACGGGCGAAGTATCCGATCGGCGGAGCAACCCACACGATAGGCCGATACTGCTGCGTCGATTCGTCGTGCCGTGCGGAGCGGTCTCCGCCTCGGTAACGTCAGCCGCAGCCGGGTGGCGACGCCGCCGCACCGCCGTACCGAGGGGGTGAGGGTCGTGCCGCAGGACACCCGACCCGCCGTGGTCATCGGCGTGGACATCGGCACCACGAGCACCAAGGCCGTCGCGTACGACACCGAGGGGCGGCAGCTCGGCAGCCACTCGGTCGGCTACCCGCTGGACGACCCGCAGCCCGGGTACGCCGAACAGGACCCGCAGCTCATCCTCGAAGCGGTGCTCAAGTCGGTCAGCATGGTCGTGGCCGAGCTGGTCGAGCCGGTCGCCGGCCTGTCGTTCAGCTCCGCGATGCACAGCCTCATCGGCCTGGACGCGGACGGCAACCCGCTCACCCCGTCGGTCACCTGGGCCGACTCCCGGTCCACCCGACAGGCCGAGCGGCTGCGGGCGGTGCCGTCCGGCCTGGCGCTGCACCGGCGTACCGGCACCCCGATCCACCCGATGTCGCCGCTGCCCAAGCTGCTGTGGTTCGCCGAGCAGGAGCCGAAGCTCTTCGAACGCGTCGCGCACTGGGTCGGCATCAAGGACTGGGTGCTGCTGCGGCTCTGCGAGGCGCTCGTCGTCGACCACTCGGTCGCCTCGGCCACCGGCCTGATGGACATCCACCGGCTGGAGTGGGACACCGAGGCGCTCACCGTCGCCGGCATCACCGAGGAGCAACTCCCCCAGTTGGTCGGCACCACTGCCGTCCTGCCCGGGCTCACCGCGCAGGCCGCGGCGGTGACCGGCCTGCCTCGGCGTACCCCGGTGGTCGTCGGCGCCGGCGACGGCCCGCTGGCGAACCTGGGCCTCGGCGCGGTGCACCCCGGCATGGTGGCCTGCTCGATCGGCACCAGCGGGGCGATGCGGGTGATGGTCGAGCAGCCGGGCGTGGACCCGCTCGGCGGGGTGTTCTGCTACGCCCTGACCGAGGACCGGTGGGCGGTCGGCGGCGCCATCAACAACGGCGGCATCGTGCTCAAGTGGGCCGCCGAGGCGCTCGCCCCGGATCTCGGCGAGCACTCCGAGGAGGAGCTCGTCGGCCTCGCCGCCCGCGCGCCGGCCGGCTCGGGCGGGCTCATCATGCTGCCGTACCTGCACAGCGAGCGGGCACCGCACTGGAGTGCCCTGCCGCGCGGCGCGTACGTCGGGTTGACCCACGGGCACCGCCGCGAGCACCTGGTCCGGGCCGCGCTGGAGGGGGTCTGCCAGCAGCTCGCGCTCGTGCTCGCCTCGGTACGCGCGGCCGGCAACGAGGTCCGTGAGATCCGCGCCGGTGGCGGTTTCGCCCGCAGCGGCCTGTGGCGGCAGATGCTCTCCGACGTGCTCGGCCTGCCGGTGAGCTTTCCGGCCGGGCACGAGGGGTCGAGCTTCGGCGCGGCGCTGCTGGGCATGCAGGCGCTGGGCCTGATCCCCAGCATCGACGTCGCCGCCGACCTGGTACGGATCGAGGAGACGGTCCACCCCGATCCGGCCGCCTCGGCCACGTACGCGGCGTTGCTGCCGCTCTTCGCCGAGCTGTACGACGCGTTGACGCCCACCTTCACCTCGATGCGCCGGCTGGCACCCGGCCTGCCCGCGGAATCCGAACCCTCAGCAGGACCCCCGATGTGACCCTTCGGCCGGCCCGCCTCGGGCCGACCCCGTCCCGAAGGTCGTGATCACCGTGCCCCCACCCCCCGCCCTCGCCGCACCGTTGACCACCCTCGCCGCGCCGGCCGAACCGGTGACCACCGCCGGCGACGCCCAGCTCGTCGTCGCCGCCCTGCTCGGCATCGCCGCCGTGGTGCTGCTGATCGCGTGGGCGAAGGTGCACCCGTTCCTGTCGTTGATCCTCGGCGCGGCGGTGCTGGGCGTGGTCGCCAGCGTCGCGCCCGACAAGATGATCACCTCGTTCACCGCCGGGGTCGGTTCGACGGTCGGCGGTGTGGGGTTGCTGATCGCCCTCGGCGCGATGATCGGCGGCCTGCTCGCCGAGTCCGGGGGCGCGGACGGCATCGTCGGCCGGATCGTCAACCGGGTCTCCGGCCGGGCGCTGCCCTGGGCGATGGCCGGGGTGGCCGCGCTCATCGGGTTGCCGCTCTTCTTCGAGGTCGGCGTGGTGCTGCTGGTGCCGATCGTGCTGCTCGTGTCGATGCGCACCGACGTACCGCTCATGAAGATCGGCATCCCGGCGCTGGCCGGCCTGTCGGTGCTGCACGGCCTCGTACCGCCGCACCCCGGCCCGCTGGTGGCGATCTCCTCGCTCGACGCCGACCTGGGTCTGACGCTCGGGCTGGGGCTGCTCGTGGCGATCCCCACGGTGATCATCTCCGGCCCGGTGTTCGGCACCATCATCGCCCGGTACGTGCCGGCGACCGCTCCCGCCGCCCTGCTGCCGACCCGCCGCGACGACGCCGGCCGGGCGGGCGGGTCCGGGGCGGGGGCGCGGCAGCGCGATGTGGACGGTGACCTGCTCACCGACGACGACCTGGTCAATCCGGGTGGCGGTCGACCGGGCGCGCCGGTCGACGACAGTGGCACCGAGACCGCCCGGCGCACCCCGGCGTTCTGGCCGGCGGTGATCACCGTGCTGCTGCCGGTGGTGCTGATGCTGCTGCGCGCGATCGGCGAGCTGGCCCTCGACGAGGGCACGGCGGGGCGGAAAACCCTGGACATCGTCGGTACGCCGATCGTGGCGCTGCTCGCCGGGGTGATCCTGGCGATGTTCACGCTCGGCTACCAGGCCGGTTTCAACAGGTCCCAGGTCTCCTCCGTGATCGGCGGTTCGCTGCCGCCGATCGCCGGCATCCTGCTGATCGTGGCGGCCGGCGGCGGGTTCAAGCAGGTGCTGGTGGACGCCGGGGTGGGCAACCTGGTCGCCGACGCCGCCAAGGACGCCAGCCTGTCCCCGCTGCTGCTGGGCTGGCTCGTCGCGGTCGGCATCCGCGTCGCCACCGGCTCGGCGACGGTCGCCACCATCACCGCAGCCGGCATCGTGGCGCCGCTCGCGGCGAGCATGGACCGGCCCGGCGTGGCCCTGCTGGCGTTGGCGGTCGGCTGCGGCTCGTTGTTCTTCTCGCACGTCAACGACGCGGGCTTCTGGCTGGTCAAGGAGTACTTCGGACTGACCGTGGGGCAGACCATCAAGAGCTGGTCGGTGATGGAGACGATCATCTCGGTGGTCGGCTTCGCCGGTGTGCTCCTGCTCGACCTTCTGCTGTGACGGGCGTGGCCCGGTCAGGCCTCCTCGACGGCGGCGATCACGTAGCGCCGCACGTCGGCGTCGAGGATCGCCGTCGTCTGCGCGTCGTCCGGCCCGGAGCCGCGGAACGCCTCCAACCGCTCGGCGGACTCCCAGCGTTCGTAGACGTGGATCCGGCCCGGCTCCAGCGGGTCGGGCGCGAGCAGGAAGTCGAGGCAGCCGTCGGCGGCGCGCGCCTGCGCGATCACCGGCGCGCAGTCGGCGAGGTAGCCGTCGCGCGCGGCGGGGTCGACCTGCAAGCTGCCGGCGATGATCAACATTGTGGGGCCTTCCGGGTCGGGACTACTGAGGGGCGTGGTTCCGCTGAGGCTTCCTGATGCCGCTGTGGAAGCAGGCTATCGGGGACTGCGCCGCCCGGACGGGTGACACCAGTCCCGGCGACCCCACCCGCCCCCGAGGCTTCATATCGTGCGAACGTGAGAAAAAGCGACAAAAATCCTGGCGTACCGCTGAAGTGGCTGACGGCGGCGGTCGCGCTCGCGGTGGTCGTGACGACCGGCCCGGCCACCGCGGACGGCCCGGGCCACGGGCCCGTCGCGGAGCCGGAGCGGCAGGCCGAACCGGGGTACGGAGCTGAGCCCGCCGACGACCAGGGCGACGAGCCCGGTGTGGACCCGGCCCCCGAGCGGGCACCGACGAGCGAGGTGTCCTGGCTGTCGTTCCCCGGCGGGGCGTTCGCGGTGGACCCGCTCGGACACACCGTGCGCTACCGCGCCTGCGACGGCGACACCGGCCGGGTCGCCGACCCGGACATGCGGGTCGCCGCCGGTGTGGCAAGCGGCGAGGTGACAGTGGACGGCAGGAGCTTCCGCTACCGGGTGCCCCTGGTCGGGCGCGGCTCGGGCGCGATCGTGGTATCCGGACCGCAGGCACAGCCGGTCGAGCTGACCGGCGTGGTCGTCACCAGCCCGCAGCCGCCCACCGACCAGGTCGCCGGAGCCCGCCTCTTCCCGCTCAGCGGGCAACTCGCCCGGGTCGTCGCCGACGCGAGCCGCAACCCGGCCGGGGTGACCGTACGCGACCTGTCCGGGCGGTACGGCGACCAGCAGATCTCGGTCAACGGCGCGCTGCGTCCCAAGGCCGCGAGCGTCATCAAGCTGTGGATCCTCGTCGAACTGCTCCGCCGGGTCGACTGTGCACAGGTGTCGCTCGACGACGGTGTGCTGGTCACCCCGGCCGACGTCGTCGGCGGCACCGGCCAGCTCCAGTACGAGACGTTCCCGCAGGTCGTGACCCTGCACCGGCTCGCCCAATACCTGATCAAGTACAGCGACAACGTCGCCGCGAACGTGCTGATCACCTACCTGGGCGGGTTCGCCCCGGTCAACGCGCTGATCGACTCGATGAACCAACGCTCCACCATCCTGGCCCGCCGGATGCTCGACAGCGCCGCCGCCCAGCGGGGCGAGGAGAACTACACGAGCCCGGACGACGTGGTGTCGCTGCTCGGCGCGGTCTGGGACGGCGAGATCCTCACCCCCGCCTCCCGCGACCTGATGATCGGCTTCATGCGGGAGCAGACCCTGAACACCAAGATCCCGGCGGCGTTGCCACCCGGCGTGCCGGTCGCCCACAAGACCGGCGACCTACCCGACGCGTCACACGACGTCGGCTACTACCTGATCCCCGGCACCGAGACCGCCGTCGCCTTCCTCACCGCCGGACCCATGGAAACCGGCGACGAGACGGTACGTCGGATGGCCCGCACCGTCTACGACTTCCTGGTCACCCCCACCGACGGGGCGGTCGAGGAGTGACCCGCTGTCAGGCGCCCGGGATGTTCGCCGGCGGATCCTCGCCGACCACGTCGGCGGCCGGCGGGTCGGCCGTCACCGACAGCCCGAAATCCGAGTACGTCAGGTCGAGCTGGGCCGTCTGCGACTGCTCGCTGGCCAACTCGATGCGGTAGCGGACCAGCCGACCCTGCTCGTCGACCGACGCCGTGAACGGCACCGCGCCGGCCCGGTCCCCCAGCACCTTCCCGAACCCACTGCCCAGCACCTCGCCGCTGCCCCGCAGGTCCAACGTGCCGGCGTACTCGCGTACCCCCGTCTGCCGCACCCCGGCGGGCGCGGCCAGGGTGCTCGCCAACCGCGTGTTGTCCAGGCCCTGCTTCGCGGCCGGCGCACCCGGCGCGCCGACGTGCCACCAGGTCTTGCCGTCCCAGACCGGGACGCGCCGGTCCGGGGCGGTGACCCGCACGTACACGTCCGGGCCGGTGGTCAACCGCTCGATCTTCACCACACCGGTGGGCACCTTCAACGAGGTCGTCTCCAGACCACGCTTCGCCCTCGGATCCCACAGCACCACAGTGGCGTCGCCGTCCGCGCCGCCGGTGCCCACGGTCAGCTTGTACGGCTGCTCGTCGGCCTTCGCGGCGGCGGCCCGGAGCACACCGACCGGGTCGGTCGCCTCCACCGACGCCGACGGGCGGGGCGCCGACGGCTCGTCGCCCGCGGCGACCAGCGCCCACACCCCGGCGGCGACCGCCACGGCGAGGACGGCGCCGGCGGCGATCAGCTTCGGTTTCTGCACGGTCATCTCCCCGGGGGCGGGTGCGGTCCGGCCAGACTAGCCGGACCGCACCGCGTCACGCGCGGCTGATCGCGTTGGCGTGGATCGCCTCGTTCAGGTACGCCGCCAGACCGGGGGCGATGGCCTCGTAGTGCGCCGTGAACCGCTCGTCGGCCAGGTACATGTCGGCCAGACCGGTGTGCATCTCGTACGAGCAGTCGTAGAACCAGCGGCCGATGATCTGCCGGTGTTCCTCGGCCAACTCCATCGCCTCCGGGCTGTCGGCCGGGGCACCCGAGGCCAGCACCGCGACGATCCGTCGACCCCAGTCCTCGTTCTCCGCCCTGATCCGTAGCCAGTCGTCCTTGCCGTAGCGCGAGGCCCGCCGGTTCGACTCCCGGTACGCGTCGGTGTCACCCCAGCGCTGCTCCGCCTCGGCCTCGTGCTCCTCCGGCCGGAAGTCCCCGAAGACCTCGAACCGCTCCTCGGGCGTGAGTTGGATGTTCAACTTGCTCGCCTCCATCGCGAACTCGATCGCCGTGACCATCTCCTGCAACCTCTTGATCCGTACCGTCAGCAGCTCGTGCTGGCGGCGCAGGTGCGCGGCCGGATCGGCCGCCGGGTCGTCGATGATCGCGGCGATCTCCTCAAGCGGGAAACCAAGCTCCCGGTAGTACCTGACGAGTTGCAGCCGTTGCAGGTCCGCGTCGTCGTAGCGGCGGTAACCGGCCGACGTCCGCCCGCTGGGCGAGAGCAGGCCGATCTCGTCGTAGTGGTGCAACGTCCGCACCGTGACGCCGGCCACCCTCGCCACCTGGCCCACCGTGTACGCCATGGTTCCCCTCCCTTCCGGGAACCAGGCTCCCGCCTGCCGCTACGTGAGGGTCAAGCCCGATTCTGACCCACCGTCGCGGCGCCGTCCGGCCGCCCGTACAGAAAGCCCTGACCGCGCGGGCAGCCGATCGCGGAGACCGCCTCGTGCTGGCGTTCGGTCTCCACCCCCTCGGCGACCACCGCCAGGTCGAACGCGCCGGCCAGCCGGGTGACCATCTCCACCGTGGCGTACGCCCGGTCGTCCGACCCCAGCCGGGCCACGAACGAACGGTCGATCTTCAGCTCGGTGGCCGGGATGCGGTGCAGGTAGCTCAACGACGAGTAGCCGGTGCCGAAGTCGTCGATGGCGATGGCGATGCCCAGCCCCCGGAGCTGGTGCAGCCGCTCCAGCACCGCGTCGGTGCCCTCGATCAGCGCCGACTCGGTCAACTCCAGGGTCAACGCGCGCGGCGCGAGCCCCGCCCCGGCGGTGGCCGCGGTGACCGTGGCGATCAGATCCGGTCGGCGCAGGTGCGCGGCGGCGATGTTGACCGCCACGGTGGCCTCCGGCGCCCGTACCCGCCACGTCGCCGCCGCCCGGCACGCCTCGTGAATCACCCACCTGTCGATCGGCAGGATCAACCCGGTCTCCTCGGCGAGCGGCAGGAACCTCGCCGGTGGCAGCATCCCCAGCCGCGGATGCCGCCACCGCACCAACGCCTCCGCGCTGCGCACCGAGCCGGTGGCCAGGTCGACGATGGGCTGGAACTCCAGGTGCAACTGCTCCTCGTCGACCGCCCGCCGCAGGTCGGCGATCAGCTCGGCGCGGGAGACCGCCGACTCGCGCAGCCCAGGCGTGCACGTCCGGTACGCCGCCTTCCCGGCCGCCTTCGCCGCGTACATGGCGATGTCGGCGTCCCGCAGCAGGTCGGTGTGGGACGTGTGCTGCGGGCCGTACTCGGCGATGCCGATGCTCGCCGACGGGTGCACACCCGCGTCGTCGTCGCCGTCCGAGGGGCGCAGGGCGTCCAGCAGTCGTTCGGCGAGCCGCTCCGGCGACACCGCCCGGTCCCGGTCCACCAGCACCGCGAACTCGTCGCCGCCCAGCCGGGCGATGGTGCCGTCGTCGTCGACGGCGGCGCGCATCCGGGCCGCCAGCCCGGTCAGCACGGTGTCACCGGTGGCATGCCCGAAACGGTCGTTGACCTGCTTGAACCCGTCCAGGTCGAGCAGCAGCACCGCCACCGGTCGCCGGTCGCGCAGGGCGAGCCGCAGCAGCCGGTTGAACAGCAGCCGGTTGGGCAGCCCGGTGAGTTGGTCGCCGTACGCGAGCCGGCGCAGCCGGGCCACCAGCCGCAGGTTCTCGTTCGCGGCCAGCCCCTGTCGTACGGCGAGGGCGGCGAGCAGCACCATCATCGTCACGAAGATCAGTTGTGGGGTCTGCCCGCTGGGCCGCCGGGCCAGCAGCACCGCGATGACGGCCCCGCCCACCGGCAGGTACGGCAGGGCGACCCGCCACCAGGGCGGCAGCGGCGACTCGGCGACCTCGTCGGTGCCGTCGCAGTCCGGCGGCGGCGGGTACCGGGTGGCCAGCCCGATCAGCAGGTAGCTCAACGGCCAGCACAGGTCGATCGGATGTCCGGCCGTGTAGTCGGCGCGGGCGACGAGCGACACGTAGACGACGTCGGCGACCACTCGGAGGGTGAGGCTCCCCGCGAGCACGCTCATGGGACGCCACATCGGCCGGGCCGGGCCGGAGACCGCCACCAGGATGGTGAGCTGCATCAGGTCGAACATCGGGTAGAGCAGGCCCAGTGTGCGCGCCGAATCGGCCAGCTCGGCGGCGGCCACCCCTCGGAACACCAGCACCCAGCCGAGCGGCACCAGGGCCAGCGCGACGATCACCCCGTCCAGCAGCGTCCGGGCGCGGCCCACCCCGGTGCGGGGCGCGGAGTGTGAGCTGAGCAGCGCGGCCGTGCCGGTGAGGATGCCGGCGGTGAAGACCACCCCGACCAGCGGGGTGTGCGGCAGGTCGCCCCCGCCGAGCCGCTGCGCCGTCCAGATCGCCCGGCCACACGCGGCGAGGGCCATGGTGACGGCGAGCAGCGTCCAGAACCGGCGCAGCGGCGCCGGATGTCGACGGGCCACCCCGGCGCAGGCGACTGTCGCCCAACCGGCCACCAGCATCCCGCCCAGGTCGCTGACGAGCGCGGCGCCCGGCAGCGCCGCGACGAGCCAGAAGGCCTCCAGGAGTACGACCGAGCCCGCGGCGACCAGCCCGACGCGGCCCGTTCGGGCCGGTGCGACGGCGGTGGCCGGCAGGCGGCCCGTCTCCGCGCCGGCGGGCCGGTCGACGCCGGCCGACACCCCGGCGGCCTCCGCCAGAGAGGTCGGCTCGGCAGCGGCGGGCTCCCCCGCCGCCTGCTCCACGTCCTGTCGCGACACGGCCGCTCCGGCTCTTCGTCGTGCGTGCACCCTCGGCGGACCTGTCCACGGCAAACCCCGAAAGCCTAGCCAGCTCCCCGGCGCCCGCCAAGGTCCGGAAGGCCGCGCGCGTCGGGCCGATCCGGCCACAAGGGAGCGGTCCGGCCCGGTGGGCGGAGACGTGCGACGGGTGTGGTCAGCGGCCGGCGGAGCGGTTCCACGGCGATCGGGGCAGGCTGGTGCCGGCCAGGGGACGGCGGGCACGACGACGCCTCCGCCGGCCGGGGGTGCAGGGCGGGCGTACGGCGGTGTGCACCGGCGGGGCGGCGGCCGGCGGCGGCCGGCGGATCAGCCAGCAGAGGAAGCGCTCCATCGACGGCTCAGCCGACCGGGAGGCGTTCGGCGTCGGACCGGGAGATCTCGTACTGCGCCCCGCAGAACGTGCACTGCTGCGCGTACCGGGTGCGGATCGGGATGAGGGGAATGAAGAAGAGGGAGAATTTCGTCGACCGTCGGGTGATCACCTGCGCGGCGTGGTTGCCGCAGTGTCGGCAGACCTGCTGCACGACACCGGACCGGTCGACCTTGGTACGCAGACCAAAGATGAAGAACATCGCCCGCCAGTACCCACTCCACCGCGAAAAGTCACCAGATCCGCCCGACATCTCGCAAGGATCGTGCTCGATCCGGGATCCAGTGGCCTCGGTCGCGCTCTGAGGCCACTGGATCCGTGATCGAGCACGATCCTGCGGGACTGCCGGTGGGCGGGCGGGTCGATCAGCTGGCGGGCTCCAGGCCGGGCACCTCGGTGGCGAGCCAGATCGGCTGCCAGGCCGGCACCTCGTGGAAGCGCCGCAGCTCGGCCAGCCCGGCCACCGACCCGCTCCAGGCCGCGTACGGGGGGTTGGTCTCGTCGAAGCCGCTCTGCACGAAGGTCAGGGTGGTCTTGCCGCCGGACTCGGCCAGCTCCCAGTTCGTGACGCCGGTGGGGCCCCAGTCGACGGACATCCGGCGACCCGGCTCCAGGTCGACGATCTTGGCGGCGAACCCGTTCTCGAAGCCGCCCATGGCGTACCGGCCGCCGACCCAGGGCTCGATGCCGATGGGGTAGCCGAACCAGGCGCTGGCCTGCTCGGAGTCGGTCAGCGACTCCCACACCTTGTCGGCGGGGGCGGCGATGACCAGCTGACCGCGCAGGTCGGCGGAGGTGAAGTCGGTACGGGGCAGCAGCGGCGCGCCCTCCAGGTGGGCGGCCAGGTTGGCGATGGACAGCGCCCAGTACGTCTGGAGCACCCCCCGGATGCTGGAGCCGCTCATCGCCTCGGCGAAGTCGAAGTGGCTCTGGGTCAGGGTCAGTACGGTGCTGTCCGGACCGTCGGCGGTCAGTTGGAACTCGGTGGTGGTCTCGACCCCGTCGATCAGCCAACCGAAGCGCAGCGTGTCGTCGTCGGCGTGCAGCAGCCGCTGGTGCGGGGCGTCGCCCTCGGGTGTGTAGCGGCCCCAGAACTCGTACCGCTGGGGCAGCTCGACCTCGGCGTGTTCGGCGAGCCAGACGCGCAGCTCGGCCGGGTCGGTCAGGGCCTGGCGGACGCGCCCGACGGGCGCGGAGAGACGGGCCTGGACCTTCATGGGCTCACTCATTGTCGTTCCCTTTCGGATAGCAGGCGACGGCCAGCTTGAAGGCGTCGCCTTCGCTGCCGCCGTAGCGGGTGAACAGGTCCTGAAGTGCGGTTTGCAGGTCGTGTAGGAACTGTGGGCGCTGCTCGGCGGGCACCCGGATCTCGCCGGAGACCCCGATCGAGGGCAGCTCGGGCGCGGCCCGGTCCAGGGCGGCGATGTCGGCCTGGACCTCCTCCATCAGGTCGAGCAGGTAGCCCAGGCTCAGCTCGTCGCGGGCCTTGCGCAGCCCGATCCGGCCGACCAGCCGGGGGGACAGCCAGTACGACCGGGCGGCCGCCTGGTAGATGCCCTCGGTGATCCCCCGGACCTTGCGCTCGTTGACCAGCTCGGCCAGGCCGGCCGCCACGAGCTGCTTGACGTGGTAGTAGACGCGCTGCGGCGTCTGGTCGAGTCGGGCCGCCACCTCGGTGCAGGTGCGCGGTTCGGCAAGTTGCCGCAGCACTTCGACGCGCTGCGGCTTGAGCAGGGCTTCGGCCTGCTCGATCTGCTCCAGGTACAGGACATCTCTCATGGCAAAATAAGTTTGTACGTACAAAACTTGTTTGTCAATCGGTTCGCGAGAAGCCGCGCCGACTTCCGGCGCGGCTTCAGGCAACTGTCAGCAGATGGTCAGGGCAACCAGTCAGGTCGCAGCGGGTAGCCGTTCACACCCTCCGGGCCGTTGTGGGTGGCCAGCACCTGGTGCAGCTGGATCCCGTTGCGCTCGAACGCCATCCGCGAACCGGCCATGTACAGCCCCCACACCCGGGCCGTGCCCGCGCCCACCTCCGAGACGCAGAAGTCCCAGTGCTGCACCAGGTTGCGGCACCAGGCGGCCAACGTCAGCGCGTAGTGCTGGCGCAGGTTCTCCTCGTGGTGCACCTCCAGCCCGGCGTCGTGCACCTCGCTGATCAGCCGACCCGGACCGGCCAGCTCCCCGTCCGGGAAGACGTACCTGTCGATGAACGCGCCGGAGCGGTGCGGCGCCCTGTTGTCCGCCCGGGTGATGCAGTGGTTGAGCAGCCGCCCACCCGGTCGCAGCCGATCCCGGAGCGCCCCGAAGTACGTCGGGTAGTTGCGCACCCCGATGTGCTCGGTCAACCCGATCGACGAGACCGCGTCGAACTGCTCCGCCGGCGCGTCCCGGTAGTCCATGTGCCGCACCTCGGCCAGCCCGGTCAGCCCCTCCCGCTCGATCGCGGCCTGCGCCCACTGCGCCTGCGCCTTGGACAGGGTCACCCCGAGGGCCTTCACCCCGTACTCGCGGGCGGCGTGGCGCACCATGCCACCCCAGCCGCAACCCACGTCCAACAGCCGCATCCCCTGCTTGAGCGCCAACTTGCCGGCGACCAGGTCGTACTTCGCCGCCTGGGCCTGCTCAAGCGTGTCGTCCGGAGACCGGTACACCGCGCAGGTGTACGTCATCGACGGGCCGAGCACCTTCTCGTAGAAGGCGTTCGAGACGTCGTAGTGGTGCGAGATGGCCGTGCTGTCCCTCACCCGGGAGTGCCGCAGCCCGTTCACCACCCGCTTCCAGCGCGGCAGCGCCTCCTGCGGCGGAGCCGGCGGCGGCATCAGCCGCTCCCAGCCCAACCCACGGACCAGCGCCAGCCCGTCGGTCAGCGACGGTGGCCGCAACCGCAGCTCGTCCTTGAGCACCCGCAACGCCTCGTACGGGTCACCCGGATGCACCCCCTGCAACGCCAGGTCACCGCTGACGTACGCCCGGGCCATGCCCAGGTCGCCGGGGGCGGTGAGCAGGTACGACAGTCCCCGTTCGGAGCGGATCGCCAGGGTGATGCCGGCGTCGGACGGGCCGACGGCGCTGCCGTCGTACCCCTCGATCCGCACCGGAAGCGGCCCGGCGGTGACCGCGCGGACGACGTCGGCGACGGTCGGACCCGTCTGCCGGCCCCCCGCCGGCGGGGTGGCGGGGACGCTCGCCGCCCCCTGATCTCGGTCGGTCAGGCTCATGCTCGTGCTACCGCCTTTTCGTACAGTCCCGTCAGCCGGTGGTCCGGGTCGTAGCGGTCCTTCACCGCGCGCCACGTGTCGCCGCCGTAGAGGCGATCGAAGGCGTCCCGGTCGTAGTACGCGTCGGAGTAGAGCGACTTGTGGCCCCCCGATTCCGACACCCTGCGTTCGATCGTGCGGTTGACGTCGCCGTCGGCGGCGCCCGGCGCGATCGGCACGCTCCCCCAGAACCCAATGTTGACGTAGTCCTGCCCCGGCCGGAGCGGATACAGCGGCCAGGACCACGCGGAACCGGGACCCGCCGGCTCGCGCAACCGCAACGGACACAGCCACACCGGGTTCATCCCCACGCTGCCCGCGAACCAGCGCAGGAAGTCGGCCGTACGTTCCAGCGGGATCTCCACGTCCTGGACGACCCGTTCCCGGGCCGGCTGGCCGCGCAGCCGGTCGATCCGCGCCGCCACCTGGTGCCGGTGCTCCAGTCGCACCAGGCGGTGGTAGAAGTCGCTGCGCCGGTACCGCGACGGCCAGAGCCGACGCACCACCGGGTGCTGCGCGCCGAACGCCGCCGAACACCAGAACCAGTCGGTGTCCCAGCGCCACAGATAGTCGTACGCGGTGAGCACGTCGCGGGTGCGCCGGCGCAGCGACCGGTAGTAGATGCCCTGGCCGGTGTAGTCGCTGGGCGGGCCGGCCGCGTCGGTGAACGTGGCGAGCACCAGGTACGCCTCGCCGGGGCTGAACATCACCCCGTCCATCGCGTCGACCGGCTCACCGGCCCAGGACCGGGTCGCGGTCACCTCGGCGATCGCGTCGGTGAGCGCCTCCAGCCGGGTGAACCGGATGTTGCGCAACGCCACGTAGCGACCGACCGGTTGCAGCTCGATGCGCAGCCGGGTGGCGTACCCGAGGCTGCCCAGCGAGTTGGGGAACGCGGCGAACAGGTCGGCGTGCTCCCCGTCGGGACGGGCGGTGGTGATCTCACCGGTGCCGGTGAGGACGTCCATCTCCCGTACCGACTCGTGCGGCAGGCCGTTGCGGAACGAGGTCGACTCGATCCCGAGGCCGGTGACCGCGCCGCCGAGCGTGATGGTGCGCAACTGCGGCACCACCAGCGGCATCAGCCCGTGCGGCAGGGTCGCGTCGACCAGGTCCTCGTACGTGCACATGCCCTGCACGTCGGCCGTGCGCCCGGTCGGGTCGACCGAGAGCACCCGGTTGAGTCCGCTGACGTCGAGGCCCGGGGTCCGTGGTGCGGACCGGGGGCGGAACAGGTTGGAGGTGCGTTTGGCGAGCCGGACAGGTTCGCCCGTGGGCACCGCGGCGTACGACCGCCGCAGCGTGTCCACCGCTTGATCATGGTCAATGGGGTGATCCACACGCTCAGCGCGCATGTGATCACCTTACGCCTGTGCCCGGGAAATCGTGGGACGTCCGCACCGGTCGTTTCCCGTCCCGCAGCAGGTCCGCCGGTTACCGTGGCGGTCATGCCGTCGCCCGCGATCGCCGCCCTGGACGCCGCCGCACTGCCGTACCGGTTGGTCAGCCACGGCGCGGTCGGCAGCCTGGCCGAGGCGGCGGCCGCCCGGGGCGTCGCCGTCGCGGACGTGGTCAAGACGATCGTCGTCCGCCGGGGCGCCGACGATCACCTGTTCGTGCTCACCCCCGGCGACCGGGTCGTCTCCTGGCCCAAGCTCCGCGCCCTGCTCGGCGTGCACCGCCTCTCCATGCCGGACGCCGCCGGCGCCCTGGCCGCCACCGGCTACGAGCGCGGCACGATCACCCCGTTCGGCGCCAGCACGGCCTGGCCGGTGGTCGCCGACGAGCGGCTGCGCGGCCGGACGATCACCCTCGGCGCCGGCGAACGGGGGCTCGCCGTCGCGGTCGACGCCGACGCCGCGATCACCGCCCTCGACGCCACAGTGGCCGAC
Source organism: Micromonospora sp. NPDC005298 (assembly GCF_040607375.1). NCBI lineage: Bacteria > Bacillati > Actinomycetota > Actinomycetes > Micromonosporales > Micromonosporaceae > Micromonospora > Micromonospora sp. NPDC005298. The sequence continues at coordinate 316,386 of NZ_JBEXGP010000002.1, read as the reverse complement.
GTCACCGACCCGCAGCCCACCCGCTGACACTGCCGCCGTCCGCGACACGGCCTAGTGTCGGGGTATGCCGAAAGCCGTGTGGAACGACCTGGTCATCGCCGAGAGCGACGACACCGTGCTGGTGGAGGGCAACCACTACTTCCCCCGCTCCGCCCTGCGCGACGACCTGATCCGCGAGTCCGCGACGCACACCGTCTGCCCGTGGAAGGGCACCGCCTCCTACTACTCCCTGGAGCACGAGGGCAGCACCAGCCAGGACGCGGTCTGGTACTACCCGGAGCCCAAGCCGGACGCCGAGATGGTGCGTGACCGGGTGGCGTTCTGGAAGGACGTCCGGGTCGTCGACTGACCCGCCGACTGGCCGTGGCCGCCGGCGGTGGGTGAGGATGGCCCGTATGTCCGCGCCCGAGGAACACCCCGACCCCGCCGGCACCGTCTACGGCGGCCGCCGACGGGCGGCAGGTTCCGGTCCGCTCGCCGACCCGCTGCTGCGGGTGGCGCTCGGGGTCGGGCTGGTGGGCGTACTCCTCGGGGTGGTCTTCGCGACCGGGCTGCTCGGCGGCGGCGACGAGCCGGTGGTGCCGGCCACTGTCGGCGCGCCGTCCAGCGCGGCCGAGCCCGCCACCCCGGCCACCGAGCCGACCCCGTCGGCCGAGCCGTCGCCGACCCCCTCGGCGCCGCCGACCACCGGGCCCCGGGTGCTGCGCGTCGCGTCCGGCCTCTGCCTGGGGCTTGACGGCGACGACGAGGAGGCGGGGGCCGAACTGGCCGTCTGCACGGGCGGCCCGGAGCAGCAGTGGGTCGTCAACCCGGCAAGCGCGGACGTGGTGACGCTCACCAACGCCGCCCACGGGCAGTGCCTCGACGTCGAGGGCGGCAGTACCGACGACGGCGCGCGGCTGCTCCAGTTCCCCTGCCACGGTGGGGCCAACCAGCAGTGGCGGCTGTCCCCCACCGGCTCCGGCCCGGTGCTGCTGGTGGCCGTGCACAGCGGCAAGTGCGGGCAGGCCGACGACGACGGCGACGAACCCGACGACGAGGTCCGGCAGCGCGCCTGCGACGGCCGCCCCGCGCAGCAGTGGACCCTGGGCTGACCGGCCGGCCCGCTCAGCCCCGGTAGCTCCAGGCCCGGGGTGCGGTCGCGGCGGCCAGGACGGCGTCCGGCACCGCCCGACCCGGCCTGCTGCGCAGCACCAGCGACAGCCCGGCGGCGCCGATCGACAGGCCGCCGGCGACGTACCAGGCCAGTGCGTAGTCGCCGAGCCGGTCCCGGACCAGCCCCGCACCCGTCGCCGCGACCGCCGCCCCGAGCTGGTGCGCGGCGAACACCCAACCGAACACCACCGCTCCCGCGCCACCGAAGTACTCCCGGCACAGCGCCACCGTCGGCGGCACCGTGGCCACCCAGTCCAGGCCGTAGAAGACGATGAACACCAGCATGCTCGGCCGGGCGCTGCCACTGAACAGGCTCGGCAGCACCAGCAGCGACAACCCCCGCAGCGCGTAGTAGGCGCCGAGCAGCAGCCGGCTGTCCACCCGGTCGGTCAGCCAGCCGGAGGCGATCGTGCCCACGATGTCGAACAGGCCGACAAGCGCGAGCAGCCCCGCTGCGGTGGTCTCGGTCATGCCGTGGTCGTGCGCGGCCGGCACGAAGTGGGTGCCCACGAGGCCGTTCGTTGTCGCGCCGCAGATCGCGAACCCACCCGCCAGCAGCCAGAACGGCCGGGTCCGGGCCGCGGCGGCAAGCGCACCCAGCGCCCGGGCCGCCGCGCCGCCGGCCGGCGGCGGCGCCGCCACGACCTCGGTCGCGCCGTAGGCGGGCAGGCCGAGATCCGCCGGGTGTTCGCGCAGCAGCCACACCACCAGGGGTACGACCACCAGCGCGGCCCCGGCCACGACGAGTGCCGCCGTGCGCCAACCGTGGTCACGCACCAGCACGGCGATGAGTGGCAGGAAGACGAGTTGCCCGGCCGCCCCGCCGGCGGTCAGCACCCCGGTGACCAGCCCTCGGCGGCGCACGAACCAGCGACCGGTGACGGTGGCCACGAACGCCAGCGCCATCGAACCGGTGCCCAGACCGACCAGCACACCCCAGCAGAGCCACAGTTGCCAGCTCGCGGTCATGAAGACGGTCAACCCGCTGCCGGCGGCCACCAGCAGCAGCGCCACCGAGACCACCCGGCGGATGCCGAACCGGTCCATCAGGGCGGCGGCGAACGGCGCGGTGAGCCCGTAGAGCAGCAGGTTGACCGAGACGGCGGCCGAGATGGTGGCCAACGGCCAGCCGAATTCCTCGTGCAGCGGGTGCAGCAGCACCGACGGGGTGGCCCGGAAGCCGGCGGCGCCGACCAGCGCCACGAAGGCGACGGTGGCCACGAGCCAGGCGGGGTGCAGACGGCGGTTCTTGGTCACGGGACCAGTCTGGGCAGCGACGTGGGGTCACCACGAGTGGCCGGAAAGCCATCATGCGCAATAATCGGGCCATGAGCGTACGACCGCACCGGATCGCCGTCCTCGCCCTCGACCACGTCGTCGGCCTGGACCTCGGCACCCCCGCGCAGGTCTTCGGCACCGCCCGCGCCGCCGACGGGACGCACTACTACGACGTACGGGTGTGCACCCCCGGCGGGCAGCCCGTCCGCAGCACCGCCGGCTTCCAGCTGCTCCCCGACCACGGGCTGGAACTGCTCGACACCGCCGACACGGTGATCGTCCCCGGCATCCACGACGGCGGCGCGCTGACCTCGGGCACCGTCGAACCCGAGGTGGCCGAGGCACTGCGGTCAGCGTACGAACGGGGCACCCGGATCATGTCGATCTGCAGCGGCGCATTCGTGCTGGCAGCCGCCGGGCTACTCGACGGCCGTCGAGCAACCACCCACTGGGCGTACGCGGAACAGTTCCGCCGGCTCCACGCCCGGGTGGACCTCGACCCCGACGTGCTCTTCATCGGCGACGAGCAGGTGCTCACCTCGGCCGGGGTGGCCGCCGGCATCGACCTCTGCCTGCACGTCATCCGCCTCGACCACGGCAGTGAGGTGGCCAACCGGGCGGCCCGCCGCTGCGTCATGCCACCCTGGCGGGACGGCGGCCAGGCGCAGTACATCGAACGGCCGGTGCCGAAGGCCACCGACGCCAGCACCGCCGCCGCCCGCGAGTGGGCCCGGCAGCGGCTGCACGAGTCGATCGCCCTGCGCGACCTGGCCGAGCAGGCGAGGATGAGCGTGCGCACCTTCACCCGGCGCTTCCGCTCCGAGACCGGCCTGAGCCCGGCCCAGTGGCTGCTGCAACAGCGCACCGACCACGCGAGGCTGCTGCTGGAGACGACCGACCTCACAGTGGACCAGATCGCCCGCCGCTGCGGCTTCGGCACCACCGCCGCCCTGCGCCAGCAACTGCACCAACGCATCGGCGTAGCCCCGTCCACCTACCGCCGCACCTTCCACCCCCGCCGGGAGCTGGCAGAAACCTGACCCCGCCGACCTTGCACTTGCGGTCGTCGGACTGCCCTGGGCCGTGCAAGATCAGCGGGACAGGGGGGGCGGGTCAGGGGTGGAGCATGTGCAGTTGGGCCTGGTGTTTGGGGAGGTGGACGCGGGCGTGCAGGTCGAGGGTGCGGGACCAGGGCAGCGGCTCGTCGACGACCAGGTCGAAGCCCTCGCGTAGGTGGGTCTCGACCGGGGTCTCGGCGGCCAGGCCGAGCTGGTCGACAAGCCCGCACAGACGTTCGCTGGTGCCGTGCAGCAACGCGGTGAGGCCGCGCAGGCCGCCCTGTTCGGCGACGAGCGCGTCGAGCTGCGGACGGTGGATGTCCTCCTCCAGCTCGTAGTAGGCGAACGGCGATCCCGCCAGCAACGCCTCGGTGGCCTGGACCATCAGCTCGTCGTTGGCGACCAGATGCGCCACGATCTGCTCGGCGCTGAGCTGCCCCTGCGGAGCCGCCTCGAACTCCCCCGCGCCAAGCTCGGCGAACACACCGCCGTACGCCCGCCGCAAACCTCCACTGTCCATCCACCCAGTCAACCCGCCCCGGCGGGAGTTAGCGGCGGGATTGGCGGGAGCGGAGATAGTCGCTGACCACGTACTCGCCGAGGTCGTCGGTGTCGGGGGTGAACATGCGGCCCCGGCTGCGGCGGGCCACCGCGTCGACGAAACGGCGCAGGCCCGGGTCGTCGCCGAGCATGAACAGGTTGAGTGTGGCGCCGTAGCGGCTCAGCCGGTCCACCTCCCGGACGGTCGCCTCGATGGTCTCCGGCAGCGGCGGCCAGTGGAACAGCGCCTCCCCGTCGTCCGGGTCCAGGTGCGCGGTCGGCTCACCGTCGGTGACCACCAGCACCACCGGCTCGGCGTCCGAGTGCCGGCGCAGATGCCTCCCGGCCAGCCGCAACGCGTGCTGGAGGTTGGTGCCCTGCTGCATGTCCGGCTCCACCGCCGCCAGCTCCTGCTGGGTGAGTGTCATCGCCTCCCGGCCGAAGCCCACGATCTGCAACGCGTCCTGCGGGAATCGGGTCTCCATGAGGTGCGCCAACGCCAGCGCCGTCTGCTTCATCGGCCCCCAACGCCCCTGGGAGATCATCGAGTACGACAGGTCGACGCAGAGCACCACCGCGGCCGAGGCGCGCTTCTCGGTCTCCACCACCTCGAAGTCGTCGGCCGCCAGTTGCAGCGGAACGGTCGGACCGGCCCGGCGGACCGCCCGGGTCAGCGTGCGGACCACGTCCAGTGGCTGCTCGTCGCCGTACTCCCAGGGGCGGGACGCGCCGCTGACCTCGCCCGCCGCACCCGCCGACCGCAGGTCGTGCTGGCCGCGTGGACCGGCGGTCAGGTCGGCGAAGACCCGCCGCAGGGCGGTACCGCCGAGCCGGCGCAGCGCCTTCGGGCTCAGCGTCAGCCCGTCCGCGTCCCGGCTCACCCAGCCCTGCCGACGCAACTCGCGCTCCAGCTCGCGCAGGCGACGCACATCGTCGGCCGCGTCCCGGCCGAGCGTACGGGCCACCGCGTCGACGTCCACGTCGTCCAGGGTGGCGCCGGGGTGCTCCTGGTCGAGCTGGTCCAGCAGGTCGTCCAACTCGCCGATCTCACCGAGCGCGCCGGCCGCGTCGCCGTAGTCCAACGGTTGGTCGCCGCGCACCCGCTCGCCACGACCCCACCGCAGGTCGGGCCGCAACGACCGCAGGTTCGCGTCGAGCGCGGACAGCTCCCCGGCGAGGCGGTCGCCGAGCGACTGCTGCATGAGGCCGGCCAGCTCGGCGCGCTGCCGCTCCGACAGCGAGTTCATCAGTCGTTCGCCGGCCGCCGAGCGGCGCGCCAGCACGTCGATCAGCTCGTCGACGGTCTCCGGCTTCTCCGGGAAGAAGTCGCCGTGCCGGCGCATGAACTCGGCGAACGCGTCGGTGGTGTCCTCCGCGCGGGCGTGCCGGGCCAGCAGGTCGTTCAGGTCGCCCATCATCTCGGCGAGCCGCTGCTGGGCGGCCGGGTCGGCGGACGCGCGGACCGCGTCACGCAGCCCGGCGAAGCGCTGACCGAGCACGTCGTCGCGGAGCTGGTCGAGGATCCGCTGGTACGACCGGCGGGCCTCGTCGCTGGCCCACTGGTAGCCGGACAGCTCCTCCACCGCCCGAGCCGTGGAGCGGGGCAGGTTGTCCAGCACCGACTCGGCGAACCGCGCGGCGTCGTCGTCGCGGCCCCGCAGTTCGTCCCGTTCGGCGGCGAGGGCCTGGTCGAGCAGCGCCTGTGCGCGGGTCACCGCGCCGTCGAGATCGCCACGGCGCAGTGCCTCGCGGCGCAGCCGTCGCGCTCGGGCGGCCAGGTCGTCGAGCCCGCCACGCCCCTGCGGGCCACGACGCAGCAGGTCACGCAGCGCCTCGCGCAGGCTGCCGCCGGCCAGCACCTCGGCACCGACCGCGTCGACAGCCTCGCGTACGTCGTACGGGGGTGCGAGCGGGTCGGGCCCGCCGTTCCACTGCCCGTACCGGAACCGGTTGCCGGCCACGGTCAGCCCCGGCCGCCGTAGACGGTGCGCCCGGTGTCGGTGACGTCCTTGCCGAGCCGGCGGGTCAGGTGCAGTCCTTCCAGCACGAACTCGACGGCGGCGGCGGCCTCCTCCGGGGTGGGCGCGTCGCCCAGGTCGAGCCGGTCCAGGACCTTCGCCAGCCCGGGTACGGTGCCCACCTGGCGCAACAGCTCGGCGGCGCTGACCAGCTCGCCGGTCTCGATGGCCGTGCCGTCGTCGACCAGGGCGGTGAAGCCGGACAGGTCCAGCCCGGCCAGGTGCGCCCGGAACGTGTCGGCGGTCGCGGTCCGCAGCAGGTGGGCGAGGATCTCGACCTCCCGCCCCTCCTCGCCGCTCTCGAACTCCACCTTGCCGCGCAGGGTGGAGGTCACCGACATCGCGTCGCCGACACGCGCCACCGCCGCCTCAGCTGCAAGGAAGGGCCCCTTGTTATCGCTTTCCGTTGTAGAAGGGCCCCCTCCTAACACCTTGGCGGAGGCGGCGAGCAGGCCGGCACGACGCAGCGCGGCACCGGCGACGGTCTCGGCGGCGGCGATGGCGAACCGGGCGGAGACGCCGGAGCGCGGGTCCACCGACGGCGATTCGCGCACCGCGCGGGCGAACCGGGCCAGCACCTCCAGGACGTGCTCGGGCACGTCGGCGACCAGGTCGGCCTCCTGCCGGATCAGCGCCAGCTCCAGGTCCAGGTCGACCGGGTAGTGGGTACGGATCTCCGCGCCGAACCGGTCCTTGAGCGGGGTGATGATCCGGCCCCGGTTGGTGTAGTCCTCCGGGTTGGCGCTGGCCACCAGGAGCAGGTCGAGTGGCAGGCGCAGCTGGTAGCCGCGAACCTGGATGTCCCGCTCCTCCAGCACGTTGAGCAGGGCCACCTGGATGCGTTCGGCCAGGTCGGGCAGCTCGTTGACGGCGAAGATGCCCCGGTTGGTGCGGGGTACCAGCCCGAAGTGGATGGTCTCCGGGTCACCGAGGGTACGGCCCTGGGCGATCCGGATCGGGTCGACGTCACCGATCAGGTCGCCGACGCTGGTGTCCGGGGTGGCCAGCTTCTCGCCGTAGCGCATCGAGCGGTGCAGCCAGCCGACCGGCAGGTCGTCGCCAGCCTCCGCGACCTGGGCGCGGGACGCCGGGGTGAGCGGGTGCATCGGGTGCTCGTTGAGCACCGAGCCGGGTATGACCGGGGTCCACTCGTCGAGCAGCGCGCCGAGGGAGCGGATCAGACGGGTCTTGCCCTGGCCGCGCTCGCCGAGCAGCACCATGTCGTGCCCGGCGAGCAGGGCCCGCTCGACCTCGGGCAGCACTGTGTCGTCGTAGCCGACGATGCCGGGGAAACGGGGCTCGCCGGAGCGCATCCGGGCCAGGAGGTTGTCGCGGAGTTCCTGCTTGACGGTGCGGTACTGGTGACCGGCCGCCCGTAGCGCGCCGAGCGTGCCGGGCAGGTCGGCCGGTGGAACCGGGATTACCGGGGTAGGCGCAGTCACCCGACCCACGCTAGCTCACATTCGCCGGGGTGCCCCGGGCATCGGGGGGCACCCCATCGCCATCCTCAGCCCCGGCCGCAACGCCCGCAGGCCCCGCGGCGGCGCAGGTGGTACGCGAGGGTCGCCGCGGCGAGCGCCACTCCCCACAGCGGCCAGAGCAGCATCGGCGCCCCGGTCAGGCTGACCCCGCCGGTGAGCTCCCAGAACTTGGGGTTGCTGAGCAGCCCCAGGCTGGCCGCGGTCACCGCGATGGCGACCAGGGTGGCGGGCACCACGGCCAGCAGCACCGGCACCCGGCGTCCGGCGAGCCCGACCATCCAGCGCGGGAACCGCTCACCCCAGCGCTGTACCAGGCCGAGGGTGAGGATCGCGCCGACGGTGGCGAAGGCGCCCAGCCCGAACCCGGCCCAGACCAGTCCGGTGTCCTGCATCTCGGTCAGGAACTCGCGGGAGATGCCGAGCGGGATGCCGGCCGCCCAGGCGAAGCGGGTCACCGCGTACGTCAGCGGAATCACCGCCGCGATGCCGGCGGCCCACCGACCCCAGCGGGCGGCGGCGGCCGGGGTGGTCCAGCCCCGGTCGGTGTCGTCCCGGCCGCAGCCGACGCAGGCCCCGGCGGTGCGGCGCTGCCAGGCGAGCACCGCCCCGGCCAGCAGCAGCCCGCCGGCCAGCGCGGCGAACCGGCCGAACAGGGCCCAGTTGAAGACGTCGGAGTAGTCGACGGGTGGCCAGCCGAACGGCGCGCCGACGATCAGGATCGGCAGGTAGCCGAGGACGATCAGCACCCGTGCGTCCGGGACGACCACGGCGAGTCCGAACGCCACCGCCCAGGCGTAGCCGGCGAGCAGCGCCCGCAGCGGGCCGGGCGGGCGGACCGCCGGGCGGCTCATGGCCAGGGCGGCCACCGCGGCGGTGAGCAGGACGCCGGCGAAGAGCGGGGTGGCCAGGTCCACCGGCACCAGGCGCAGCAGGTTGACGTCGCCGCCGTGCGTGTCGTTCGCGCCGAACGGATAGCCGGCGCCGGTGAGTGTGGCGACCAGGGCGAGTACGCCCCACAGGCCGAGCCAGGCGGCGGCCAGTGGGGCGAGCCGGTCGGGCCAGCGGGAGTCGGAACGCGGTCGGGATGCGGTGATCGTCGTCATGCTCTCAGCGTCGACCGGCGGCCTGGCGATTCCCTCCCGGCCTGCGGTGAACCCGCTCCCCCGGGTGGGGGACCGGTCAGCGGGACGGTGTGACGAAGCCGGACTCGTAGGCGGCGATCACGGCCTGCGTACGGTCCCGGACGCCCAGCTTGGCCAGCACGTTCCCGACGTGCGTCTTGACCGTCTCCACCCCGACCACCAGGTGCTCGGCGATTTCCGGGTTGGACCGGCCGGTGGTCATCAACCGCAGCACCTCGGCCTCCCGTTCGGTGAGCCGGAAGGCGCGTAGCCGGTCACCGCCGGCCGGCCCGTACGCCCCGACGAGCTGGCGGATGGCGGCCGGGAAGAGCAGCGACTCCCCCGCCGCGACGACCCGGACGGCCTCCACCACCTCGGCGGGTCGGGCCCGTTTGAGCAGGAACCCGGAGGCGCCGGCGCGCAGCGCCTCGTAGACGTACTCGTCGTTGGCGAACGTGGTGACGACCAGGATCCGGGGCGGGTCGGCGGAGGTGGCCAGCAGGTGCCGGGTGGCCTGGATGCCGTCGATGCCGGGCATCCGCACGTCCATCAGCACCACGTCGGGGCGGTGCCGGGCGACCAGGGGTGGTACCTCGGCGCCGTCGGCGGCCTCGGCGAGGACCCGCAGGTCGGGTTGGGCGTCGATGATGGCCCGCAGCCCGACCCGGATCAGCTCGTCGTCGTCGACGATCAGCACACCGGTGGTCATCGCGTGTCCTCGTAGGGCAGGCGGGCCCGGATCAGCCAGCGGTCGCCGTCCGGCCCGACGGTGAGTCGACCGCCGAGCAGCAGTACCCGTTCCCGCATTCCGTCCAGGCCCCGACCGGACCGCCCCGTGTCGGCCCGGTCGGGGCGGCTCATCGTGTTGACCAGTTCCAGCTCCAGTGCGTCCGGCCGCAGGTCCAGGCGCAGGGTCACGGGCCCGTGGCCGTATCGGGCGGCGTTGGTCAGTCCCTCCTGGACGATCCGGTAGCCCTCCCGGGAGACGATCGCGGGCAGTCGCGCCGGGTCGCCGACGCGCCGTTCGTGCACGGTCAGCCCGGCCGCGCGGGTGTCGGCGACCAGCCGGTCCAGGTCGGCGAGGGTACGTTGCGGCGCGGCCGTGGGTCCGTCGCCGCCGGTCTCGCGGAGCAGCCCGAGCACGTGGTCCAGTTCGTCCATCGCGGTCCGGCCGACCTCCTCGATGGCGGTGAGCGCACGCCTGACGAACTCCGGGTCGGTGTCGAGCATCTCGCGGGCCGCGCCGGCCTGGAGGGTGGCGACGGTCAGGGCGTGACCGACGGAGTCGTGCAGTTCCCGGGCCAGCCGGTTGCGTTCGGCGAGTCGGGTGGCCCGCGCCTCCAGCGCGGCGATCCGCTCGGCCTGGGCGGGGCCGAGCAGCACCGGCGCCATCGAGACGGCAAGCGCGCCGAGCCCGGCGACGGCGTAGCCGAGGCCGACCAGCAGCGCCACCCCGGTCAGCGTCAACAGACCGCTGTCCCGTCCGTCCAGCGGCCCGAACCGTTCCTGGCTGGTCAGTTCGGCGCCCACACCGAACTGCTGGGCGATGAACGCCAACGCCATCGGCAGGGCGCTGAACAGCGCGATCACCACCAGCGCGCCGACGATCAGGTGCGTGGCGATCCAGAGGGCGCTGCGCAGGCGGCTCTCCCGGTCGCCCCGGTGCCCGGGCGCGGGGTCGGGCAGGTCGACGCCGAGCAGCGCCCGTACGGCGGCGATCTCCAGCGCCCGGCTGCCGTCGAGCAGCAGCGGCACCACGGCAATCAGCGCCGCGATCACCAGCAGGGCGTACACGAGTGGGCGGGGGATCGTCGAGTCGGTGAGCAGTTGCGCGAAGGTCACCGCGAGGACACCGTACGGCAGGGCCAGCACACCGCCGAGCAGCAGGAACACGCCGCGTCGCCAGGTGGTGCCGGCGATCAGCGGGGCCAGTGCGGCTCGGACGCTCACCTGGTCATTCTGCTGCCGGTGACGGACCGGGCGACTCCCCCGTGCCGGGGATATCTCAGCGGTGGTCGGCGACGTACCCCTGTGGGTCCTTGTCACGGAACGGCAGGTCGCGGCCGTTCTTGTGTTCGCCGTAGAAGGTCAGCCAGCGTTGGCCCAACTCGGCGCGCAGTTCGAAGCTGGCGTGCCGGCGGAAGTCGGGCAGCGCCTCGTCCTCCTCCTCGGCCAGGTGCTCGCTGTTCTCCCGGCGGGCCGTGCCGACCGCCTCCCACCAGGGCTTCGAGCCGACCGGGTGCAGCTTCGACTCGGCGATGGCGTCGCGGATCTTGTTGTGGTCGCCGATCGCGTCGGCTGTCTCGTCCTCGCCGTCGTCACCGTGCTTGACCAGGTGCGGGTAGAGGATCGCCTCCTCCGCCTCCGCGTGGATGTCCAGGTGCAGGGCGAGGGCGTCCCAGATGGCGAGCAGTTCCTGCTCGTCGCGGGCGTCGTCGAGGCGGGCGAAGCCGCGCCGGAAGGCGGCGTGGTCGTCCAGGATCAGTGCGGTGATGTCGTCCACTGTGCTCACTTTCCCGTCGTGCCGGCGAACCGGGCGCGCAGCATGGCGGGCATGGCGGCGAGGCCGGTGATCGGCCGGAAGCTCTTCGCGGCTTCGGCGAGCGCCGCGTACTCGTCGTCGGCGAGGTCGATGTCCGCGGCGGCGGCGTTGCGTTCCATCTGCTCCACCCCGGAGGCTCCGGGGATGGCCAGTACGTTCGGGTGGCGCAGCAGGTAGGCGAGCGCGATCTGGCTGGGGGTGGCGTCGTGGGCGTCGGCGACCTGGCGCAGCGTCTCGATCAGGGTGGCGCCGCGTTCCAGGTTCTCCGGCAGGAAGTACGGGTTGGCCCGCCGGACCGCGCCGGAGGGCGGGTTCTTGGCGTCGTAGCGGCCGGAGAGGAAACCCTGTGCCAGCGGGCTGTACGCGATGACGACCCGGCCGGTCTGCCGCGCGTACGGCAGCAGGTCCTGTTCGGGGGCGCGGTCCAGCATGCTGTAGCGGACCTGGTTGCTGAGCACCCGCCGGCCGAGTGCCGCCTCGGCGACCTGCCAGCGGCGCAGCCCGTAGTTGCTCACACCGACCTCGGTGACCAGGCCGACGTCCTGCAACACGCGCATCCCGCGCATGGTGGTGTGGTCGGCGACCAGCGGGTTCGGCTGGTGCACCTGGTAGAGGTCGATGCTGGTGACGCCGAGTCGGGCCGCCGAGGCGACCGCCCGCTGCTGCACCACGGCGGCCACCGGCACCACCGGAAAGATCTTGGTGGCGACGGTGACCTTGGGCCGGTCGTCGCCGAGGGCCGCGCCGAGGATCCGTTCGCTGCGCCCGAAGCCGTAGATCTCGGCGGTGTCGAACACCGTCACGCCCAACTCCACGGCCCGCCGGACGATCTGCGCCGCCTGCCGCTCGAAGTCCGACCCGTAGCCCCATTCCCGGGAGCCGAACTGCCAGGTGCCCAGCCCGATCTTGGACAAGGGTTTGGGGGTGTCGAGCGTGATGAACCGCATGGCGTCGAAACTACCCCGCTGTCCGGGTTTCCACGCCCGATCTCCGGCAGCACCGGCCGGAGCTAGGCTCATGATCGTGACCTACCTCGCCGCGGATGACCGCTACGACACCATGACCTACCGGCGCAGCGGACGCAGTGGTCTGCGGCTGCCGGCCGTCTCCCTCGGGCTGTGGCACAACTTCGGACCGGACCGTCCGTTCGACAGGCAGCGCGACATCGTCCGGCGCGCCTTCGACCTGGGTGTCACCCATTTCGACCTGGCCAACAACTACGGCCCACCGCCCGGTTCGGCGGAGGAGAACTTCGGCCGGATGCTCGCCACCGACCTGCGGCCGTACCGCGACGAGCTGGTCATCTCCAGCAAGGCCGGCTACCTGATGTGGCCCGGCCCGTACGGCGAGTGGGGTTCGCGCAAGAACCTGATCTCCTCGCTGGACCAGTCGCTGGGCCGGATGGGGCTGGACTACGTCGACATCTTCTACTCGCACCGGTTCGACCCGGACACGCCGCTGGAGGAGACGATGGGCGCGCTGGACGCCATCGTCCGCTCCGGCAAGGCGCTCTACGTGGGTATCTCCAACTACAACTCGGAGCAGACCAGGCGGGCCGCCGCGATCCTGCGTGAGCTGGGCACGCCGCTGCTGATCAACCAGCCGGCGTACTCGATGCTCAACCGCTGGACCGAGGACGACGGCCTGCTCGACACGCTGGAGCAGGTCGGCGCCGGCTGCATCGCGTACAGCCCACTGGCCCAGGGCCTGCTGACGGACCGCTACCTGGGCGGCATCCCGGCCGACTCGCGGGTGCGGACCAGCGTCTTTCTCAACGAGAGTGACCTCAGCGACGAGAAGATGGCCACCATCCGGGGGCTCGGCGCGGTCGCCGAGCGGCGCGGCCAGTCGCTCGCGCAGCTCGCGCTGGCCTGGGCGCTGCGCGACCCGCGGATGACCAGCCTGATCATCGGGGCGAGCAGCGTCGCGCAGTTGGAGACGAACATCGCCGCGCTCGACAACCTCGACTTCACCGCCGAGGAACTGGCCGAGATCGACGGTCTGCTGGGCTGAGCGCCCGGGTCACCAGATCCGGCGTCGACCGGCCCGGTGGTTGCGGACCCCGCACTGCCGCCCGGCCGGCGCCGCGACGCTCCGGCGTCGCCAGCCGGCAGTGATCAGCAACGCCAGCAGCAGCACGGTGGCAGCGCCGGCCAGCACCGGCCACCGGGCGCCGAGGTCGGTCACCGACGCCACCGGCACGCCCGGGTCGGCGGCCGCCGCGACCGGCGGCTCGGTGGCGGCCGGCCGGCTGGCGGCGGTACGCGCGGCAGCGGGCGCGCTCTTCGCCGCACCGCTCTTCGCCTTGCGGAAGACCACGTCCGAGCAGGAGTAGTAGGTGTCCGGGGTGTTGGAGTTCTGCCAGATCGTGTAGATCAGGTGTCGACCCTCGCGGCCCGTCGGCAGCCGGCCCGCCAGTTGGTACGCCTCGGCCCGTACCGGCGGGTCGGTCACCGTGAGGAAGGGGCGGGTCTCCAGGTCCGACCAGGTGAGCCGCTCGCGGGGGTCGTAGTCGGTGCGGGTGACGTAGAGCCGGAAGGTGCCCCGGTGCTCGATCGTGGTCCGGTACCGGAAGGTGAACGTCGCGCCCGGGGTCAGCTCGGTGGACGGCCAGTCGGTCCGGGGCAGGTCCAGTCCCCGGTACGCGGACAGTCCCCCGCTGCACAGTTCGCCGTCCGGAATCCGCTCCCGGTCCCGGCCGTTGATCGCGGCGACCCGTACGTTGTCCCACTCGCGTACGGCGGCGCCCGCCCGGACGGCTGCCCGACAGGCGGCGGTCGCCGCGTGCCGGCCCTGGGGTCCGCAGGCGGCGGCGCGGCTGATCGGGTCGGTCGGGGCGCCGTGGGCGGCGGCGGGCGTGCCGGTCAGCGGCACGGTCACGGCAGCGACCAGCACGGCGGCTAGCACTTGGCGCATGGTCATGGCGTTGACCTCCCGGGCAGTGGTACGGGCGCGGAGGGTCAAAGGTTCGACGTCGGCTGGTCGGGAATCGTGGCACCGGCCGCGGCGTTCCGATAGGCGGCACGAATTCAGGCCAGACCCCCAGGCCGAGGAGGCAGAGATGAAGGTACGTAGCTCGTTGCGTGCGCTGAAGCAGAAGCCGGGTTCGGTGGTGGTCCGCCGTCGTGGCCGGGTGGTCGTGGTGAACCGCGCGAACCCGCAGTGGAAGAGCCGCCAGGGCTGATAACCCACTTATCGGATATACAGTCGACGAACGTCCTGACCGGGCCACTCCGGTCAGGGCGTTCTCGTGTGCCGCGCCGTACACCCATCCAATTACGTACGTCGATGTCTTGCCACTGTCGGCGGTAACAGCTACCGTCCCCGCAGAGGCGAAGGGCACGCTTCCACGCTTCACCCACCCGCGCCGGCCGCTGACACGGTCCACGGGCACCCCACTGGTCACTCCGGGCACCCTGGTCGCCTTCGCACGCGGCCGGGTGAGGCTGACCGCCCGATTCACCGGGAGCCGACTCCACGACGGATCCGGCGACGTCACACAGTCGTCAGGACCTCCGTATCCACCACCCGGACGCCATCCTGGCGAGGAGTTGCCCCAGATGAATCCGCAGTACATCCGAACAGCGCGCCGACGGGTCGGTCTCGTCGTCGGCGCAGTGCTCACGCTGCTGGCGGCGGGCCTGATGGTCGCCGGCAACGCCCAGGCGGCGGCCGGCTGCCAGGTCGCCTACACCGTGCCGTCGCAGTGGCAGGGCGGCTTCACCGCCGACGTGAAGGTCACCAACCTCGGCGACGCGGTCAACGGCTGGACCCTGACCTGGACGTTCCCGTCCGGCCAACGGGTCAGCCAGGCGTGGAACGCGACGGTCACCTCGTCGGGCGACCAGGTCACCGCGCGGAACCTGAGCTACAACGCCGCCCTCGCCACGAACGCCAGCGTCTCCTTCGGCTTCAACGGCTCGTGGACGGGTGGGAACACGGCGCCGACGTCGTTCGCGCTCAACGGGATCACCTGCACCGGCAGCGTGGGCACCCCGACGCCGACCCCGACGCCGACCGATCCCCCGCCGCCGAGCGGCGACGCCATGGCCACGGTGGCAGCGATGCAGCCGGGCTGGAACCTCGGCAACACCCTCGACGCCATCCCGGACGAGACCGCGTGGGGCAACCCGCTGGTGACCCAGGCCCTGCTGCGGAAGGTGAAGTCGGAGGGCTACAACAGCATCCGAATCCCGATCACCTGGAGCAACCACCACGGCCCCGCCCCGGCGTACACGATCGACGCGGTCTGGTTGGCCCGGGTCCGCCAGGTGGTCGACTGGGCACTGGCCGAGGGGCTGTACGTGCTTGTCAACCTGCACCACGACTCCTGGCAGTGGATCAACGGCTATCCCGGCGACCGGACGACCGTGATGAACCGCTACACCGCGCTGTGGAACCAGATCGCCACCACGTTCCGCAACCACTCGTCGAAGCTCACCTTCGAGAGCATCAACGAGCCACAGTTCACCGGCACGTCCGGTGACGCCCAGAGCGACGAGCTGCTGCGCGAACTCAACGTCGCGTTCGTCCGTCTCGTCCGCCAGTCCGGTGGGAACAACACCGGCCGGCTGCTCGTGCTGCCCACCCTGTACACCAACTCCAACCAGGCGCAGCTCGACGCGCTGTCGACCACGATCAGCCAGCTGGGCGACCGGAACATCGCGGCGACCGTCCACTTCTACGGCTGGTGGCCGTTCAGCGTCAACATCGCCGGCGGCACCCGCTACGACGCCAACGTCGAACAGGACATGGTCGACGGGTTCGACCGGGTGGCCACCACCTTCGTCGCCAAGGGCATCCCGGTGATCGTCGGCGAGTGGGCGCTGCTCAGCTACGACTACACCCGGCCGGGCATCATCGAACGCGGCGAACTGCTCAAGTACGTCGAGGCCGTCGGCTACCACGCCCGGACCCGCAAGCTCACCACCATGCTGTGGGACGCCGGTTCGTTCCTCAACCGCAACGACCTCCAGTGGCGCGACCCCGGCCTGTACGCGCTGATGAAGGCGAGCTGGACCACCCGTTCGGCCACCGCGTCGTCGGACCAGATCTACGTACCCCGTGGCGGCTCCATCACCGCCAGGTCCCTCACCCTGAACCTCAACGGCGCCTCGTTCCGGAGCCTGCGGCACGGCAGCACTGCGCTGACCAGCGGCACCGACTACACCGTGTCCGGCAACACGCTGACCCTGACCGGCGCGGCCGTCACCCGGCTGGTCGGCAACCGCGCACCGGGCGTCAACGCCACACTCGAAGCGGTCTTCTCGCAGGGCGTGCCCTGGCCGATCAACGTCATCTCGTACGACCCACCGACCCAGTCGGCGGCAAACGGCACGACCAGCTCGTTCACCATCCCGACCCAGTTCCGCGGCGACCAGCTCGCCACCATGGAGGCGAAGTACGCCGACGGCAGCGCCGCCGGGCCGGCCAGCTGGACCTCGTACAAGGAGTTCTGGAGCACCTTCCAACCCGACTACACCGCGAACACGATCATCATGAAGCCGGAGTTCTTCGCCGAGGTCAACGACGGCACGGTCACCCTCACGTTCCACTTCTGGAGCGGGACGCAGATCACCTACCGGGTGACGAAGGCCGGCACGTCCGTGACTGGCAGCCCCGCCTGAGCGCGCGGGCCGGCCAGACAACAGGAAAGCGCCCCGGTTGATGATCATCAACCGGGGCGCTGACCCGCGTCCGCAAGGTGGAGCCGAGGGGACTCGAACCCCTGACCCCCACACTGCCAGTGTGGTGCGCTACCAGCTGCGCCACGGCCCCTTGCTGTCGTCCCGGTCGCCCGGGCACTGGGAAACTATACACAGACCGGCCGGCATGGTCATCTCGCGGGGGTGCCACCACCGCCGGGTCAGTTCAGCGCCACGTCCGGGGGGAAGTGGGCCACTGCCGCCATCATCCCGCCCTGCCGGCGCAGCACCATCGGCCACAAATCGTCCGGACGGTCGACGAACGCGTCGCCGGGCAGCGCGTCCAGCACGAACCAGGAGCCGTCTTCGATCTCCTGCTCCAACTGCCCGCCGCCCCAGCCCGAGTAGCCGGCGAACACCCGGATGCCGCCGATGCTCTCCCGCAGCCGCTCCGGGTCGACCGACAGGTCGATCGTGCCGACCGCCCCGGAGACCTGGTGGAAGCCCTTGACCCGGCGCATCGGATGGCGCATGCGGGCCAGGCAGATGGCCGAGTCGGGCTGCACGGGGCCGCCCTCGAAGAGCACCGCCGGGTGGCGGGCCAGGTCACTCCAGTCACCGAGCACGTCAGCGACCGGCACCTCGGTGGCCCGGTTCAGCACCACACCGAGCGCGCCGCCCGGCTCGTGGGCGACCAGCAGCACCACCGTACGGTCGAAGTTCGGGTCCTTGAGCGCCGGAGTCGCGACCAGCAGCCGCCCGGTCATCGACTCCATCGCGCGTCCGCCGATCGCCTGGCCCTCTCCCTGCATCCCACACACCCGTCAACCGTGAGCCCGCACCGGGGATCCGCCAACCACCGGATCCGCACGGTGCATCGGGATCAGCCGCGCTGTCAACGCCATGCCTGGCACCATAGCCTGCGTCCCGGGCGCTGGCTAAGGTCTGACCAGCAGGTGATCGGACAGTTGGGACGGAGGCTCGATGACGCCGACGGCGGACGTGGCGGTGATCGGTGGGTCAGGCCTGTACGCGTTCCTCGACGGCACCGCGCATGAGCTGGACACCCCGTACGGGCCACCGTCGGACGAGGTGACGATCGCCGAGGTGGCCGGGCGGCGGGTCGCGTTCCTGCCCCGGCACGGTCGGGACCATCGATATCCACCGCACCTGATCCCGTACCGGGCGAATCTCTGGGCGCTGCGTTCCCTGGGCGTACGCCAGGTCCTCGCCCCCTGCGCGGTCGGTGGACTCCGCCCCGAGCTGGGGCCTGGCACGTTCGTGGTGCCGGACCAGTTGATCGACCGGACCAGCGGCCGGGCTCAGACCTACTACGACCGGGGAGCGGTGCACGTGCCGTTCGCCGACCCGTACTGCCCGCACGGCCGGCGCGCGCTGCTGGATGCCGCCGCGGGTCGGGGCGTGGCGGCCGTGGACGGCGGCACGGTCGTGGTGGTCGAGGGTCCGCGGTTCTCCACCCGTGCCGAGTCGCGCTGGTTCGCCTCGATCGGCGGGACTGTCGTGAACATGACCGGCCATCCGGAGGCGGTCCTCGCCCGCGAGTTGGCCCTCTGCTACTCGTCGATCGCGCTGGTCACCGACCTGGACGCCGGGGTGCAGGTGGGCGACTCGGTGACCCAGGAGGAGGTGTTCCGGGTCTTCGCCGCGAACACCGACCGGCTGCGGGACGTGCTGCTGGACGCCCTGGCGGCGCTCCCGGCCGCCCGGGACTGCGCCTGCGGCCGGGCGTTGGACGGCATCACCGTGCCGTTCGCGTTGCTCTGAGCCGGGGGCCGGCGACCAGAGCGCCCGGGAAACGCCCGAAAGGTCCGTCACATCCCGATAGATTCGGTTGATCGGGAGGGCGACCACGGTCGTCCCTGCGCGCGAGACGGAGGCGGCGGCGATGGCAACGGTTCGGGACGCGACGTACGACGTGCTCCGCGCCCTCGGCATGACCACCGTCTTCGGCAACCCCGGGTCGACCGAGGAGCCGTTCCTCCAGGACTTCCCGGCCGACTTCCACTACGTCCACGCCCTGCACGAGGCGACGGCTGTCGCGATGGCCGACGGCTACGCCCAGGCCGCCGGCATCCCCGCGCACGTCAACCTGCACACCGCGCCCGGCACCGGCAACGGCATGGGCAACCTCGTCACCGCCTGGCACAACAAGACGCCACTGATCGTCACGGCCGGTCAGCAGACCCGGGAGATGCTGCTGCTCGAGCCGCGACTGACCAGCCGTCGCGCCACCGAACTACCCCAGCCGTACGTCAAGTGGGCCTACGAGCCGGCCCGGGCGCAGGACATCCCGGCCGCGCTGCTGCGGGCGTACGCGACCGCTGTGCAACCCCCGGCCGGTCCGGTCTTCCTGTCGCTGCCCATGGACGACTGGGCCCAGCCCGGCGAGCCGACACCCGGGGCACGGTCGGTGGCCACCCGGTTCGGGCCGGACCCGCAGCGGTTGGCGGAGTTCGCCCGGGTCCTCGCCGACAGCCGCGCCCCGGCGCTGGTGTTCGGGCCGGGGGTGGACCGCTCGGGCAGTTGGCCGGAGGCGGTCGCGCTGGCCGAGCGGCTGGCCGCACCCGTCTGGTCGGCACCCGCGCCGGAGCGGGCCGTCTTCCCGGAGGACCACCCGCACTTCCGCGGCGTGCTGCCGTTCGCGATCGGCCCCCTGGCCGAGGCGCTGAGCGGGCACGACACCGTGCTGGTGGTCGGCGCCCCGGTGTTCCGCTACTACCCGCACGTACCGGGTGAGCACCTGCCCCCCGGTACCCGTCTGCTGCACGTCACCGACGACCCGGACGAGGCCGCGCGAGCCCCGGTCGGCGACAGCCTGCTCGGCGACCCGGGGCTGACCCTCGCCGCGCTGCTCGACCTGATCCCGCAGGCCGACCGGACTCCCCCGGAACCCCGGGCCACCCCGAGCGCACCGGAGATCGGCACACCGTTGACCGCCGACGCCCTGTTCGCCGCGCTGGCCGGACACTGGCCGGCCGACGGGGTGCTGGTGCAGGAGTCACCGTCCAATCTGACCGCGCTACGCCGCCGGCTGCGGATCACCCGACCGGCCTCGTACTTCACGATGGCCAGCGGCGGCCTCGGCTACGGGCTGCCGGCCGCGGTCGGCGTGGCCCTGGCCGAGCGGGACACCGGCCGGAGTCGGCCGGTGGTGGCGGTGATCGGCGACGGCTCGTTCCACTACTCGGTGCAGGCGTTGTGGACGGCCGCGCGCCTGTCACTGCCGGTCGTGGTCGTCGTCCCGGTCAACCAGCAGTACGCGATCCTCAAGGCGTTCGCCGAGTTGAAGGAGACGCCCGGGGTGCCGGGGCTGGACCTGCCGGGGTTGGACGTCACGGCGATCGCGGCCGGCTACGGCTGCGCCACCGAGGTCGTGGAGACCCCCGACCAGCTCGGCGCGGCCCTGACCGCCGGGCTGCGCGCCGACCGTCCCACCGTGTTGCCGGTGCCGATCAGCACCGACGTGCCGAGCATCCTCTGACCGGCCCGCCCGTCAGCGCGGGACGATCGACAGCGGGGCGCCGGTGCCGACGTCCAGCACCGGGCGGGTGCCCAGCGGCGCCGCGAGGGTCACCGTGACCGGTTCGAGTTTGAGCAGGTCGACGCAGACTCCGGTGGCCCGTGTGACGCCACCGCCCACCACCACGGCGTCCGGCCCCTCCCGTACCAGCGGGGTGATCCCGGTGTCGCAGGCGCCGACTCCGAGCCGGACGGTCAGCCGCGCACCGTCGACAGCGGCCAGGTCCTGGGCGGCGACCAGCCCGTCCGGCAGCGGCCGGGACGGCATGGCGGGTGTGGGGACCGGCGTGACCGCCGTCGACGCGACGGCGAGCCGGGCCACCGGGGTCGCCAGCTCCTCGACGGTGAACAGCCAGGCCGGCACCTGGGCCTCACCCCGGCTGGTGCGGACCGGTACGGTCCCGAACTTCACGCCGGTCACGGTCAGCGCGAGGCAGGCCGTCCGGGGCGCGTTGGTGACCCAGCCGTCCGGTCCTGGTTCGACTGTGGGGCCGCCCGGACTCGGACGCCCAGGCCGTTTCGGCCGCCCCGGGCACGGTTCCGGGTCGCCCTGGTCGAGTTGCCGGTACGCCTCGGCCGCGCTGACCAACGGCACGGTCAGTGCGCCGTCCGGGAACCGGATCTCCCCGCCGACCCGGGTGGGCGGGATCGGGACCTGCTCCCGGTACCAGCCGGCCCGGAACGCCGCCTCGGTGTCGGGCGTGAAGCGCGGATCGCCGACGAGCACGGTCGGACCCTGCAACGGCACGTACCCGCTGCGCCACGCGGCGTCGGGTCGCCACGCCTCGGCGATCTCGGCGGCCCGCTCGTCGAACGCCGCCGACCGCTGCGGCGGGTCGCCGGACCCGACCGCCGGGCCGGCGTCCGTCGGGGCGCAGCCCACCGTGATGAGCAGGGGGAGGACGAGCAGCAGGGCCGGTCGACGCATGCCGGTACGACGCGTCCGTCGACACCCCGGTTCCCCGATGGGCGGTCAGGTTTCGCCGCCGAGATCCATCTGGTACGCCTGCCAGAGCACGTCGGCGCCCCGCCGTCGGTGTCGGGCCAGCGTCCGCAGCAGGTACCCGGCCCGGTGCCGTACCTCGTCGGGGCTGGTGTCGGAGCCCTCCGCCAGCCGCTGCACGGCCAGGAGGGTGGCGACGATCGCGCCGTGCTCACGGGTCAACAGCCGTACCGCGTGGTGCAGCCGGGGCGAGTGGGTGAGCAATTCGCGGTAGAGACCGGTCGGGCCTTCGGTGACCCGGACGTGCTCGGCGAAGCGGTGCCCGACCGGGCGCAGACGCAGCAGCAGGTCGTCGCGCCAGCGCGGCTCGGTCGTCGGAAGGGCGACCGCGCGGGCGAGGGCGTGCACGTCGCCGGCGAGCCCGGCGGGCCGGGGCTCACCGGGCAGACCGAGGGGGTACGGATCGGGAAGCCCGGTCGGATGGGGGTGCGCGGCGGACCGCCGGGCGACGAGTGACTGCTGCTGGACCGGTCCGGTGGCCATGGCGCCTCCCGCGCTCTATCCCATACGCCGATGGTGAACCGCGGGCCGTGTCCTTGTCCAGGGTCGCCGTACGCCTCATCTGCCCCAGGCGCCCCAGGCGTCCCGGCGTCCTCAGTGCTGGTCGCGGGCCGCCTGGCGGCGCAGGTGCGCGGCGACCGAGTGCGCGTCGCCGTCCCGTCCGCCGGCCGGTCGGCCCGCCGTGATCGCGTCGGCGAGCGCCAACAGCTCGGACGGGGGCAGCGTGGCCAGCCCCATGCCGCGCAGCGGGACGGTGACCCGCTGCCCGTTCGACGTGGCGATGACGCTCCGCATCCGGTCGGAGTCTCCCACCCCACGGTGCGGCGCCGCGCCGGTGTCGATCCGGGCGGTGGCGAGGTCGACGGTGCGGGTCCGGAGCGCACCCCGTACCCGCGCCCGGCTGCCGTCCAGCCACACGGCCGTGCGGAGCACCCGCAGGACGAGGTACACGCCGAGCAGGACGAACGGCAGGCCGCAGAGCCCGACGAACGGGCTGGGCCCGTCCGCGCCGCCGGAGTCGCGCAGCGCCGGGGGCAGCATCCCGGGCGGCAGGTCGCGGGCCTCCTCGTAGGAGGAGAACGCGTCGCCCGGGCCGGTCAGCCGGCGCAGCAGCCCGCCGGCGATGAGGGGCACCAGCACGAACGCCGCGCCGACGGCCGCGACGAGGACACCGGCCACCACCGCGACCGCGCGTTGGCCGGGTGACGCGCCGACCGACAGACGCAGCTCCTGGTTCGTCACAGCGGCAGCGTAGTGGAGCGTCGCCGGACGCCAGGTGACGCTCGACGTCCCCCGGCACGACGAAGCGCCCCGGCCGTGGGGCCGGGGCGCTTCGCTCGAGGTGGTGGAGGTGCCGGGAATCGAACCCGGGTCCTTCGCCGGTTTGTCAGGGCTTCTCCGAGCGCAGCTCGCTGTGCCTCTACTCGGCCCCACCGCTCACGCGAGCAAGTTGGTGTGACGGGCCCAGTCGCTGATTGATCTCGCCGCACGGACCCCGCGACCGGGTCCGATTGGCCAGCCTTCTAGCTGATGCCGGCTACTGGGACGAAGGCGTTCCCAGGCCGACAGACTTAGCTACTCGCCTCAGGCGGCGAGAGCGAAGTCAGCGCGATTGTTCTTGGCGCTTATTGGTTTCCGACGACCGATTCTCGAGACGACGTCGGCTTCCTCGGCTCGCTTCCCCTGTCGCTGCGTACGAAGTCGAAACCAGTCACCCCCTCGACAGGCCGCCGATGTGGCGGCACTGACAAGACTAACGCCTGCCGCAACGGCTTTCATCCCGAGCCCCGGGTCGGCACGCCGACCTGGACAAACGGGATGAATCAGTCGTCCATTCCCTTGCCCCGTCGACCGGACACCCGGGCGATCTCCCGGTCCGCGTCGCGCTTGGCGAGATCCTGACGCTTGTCGTACGACTTCTTGCCCTTGGCCAGGGCGATCTCCACCTTGGCCCAGCCGTCGGAGAAGTAGACCTGGAGCGGGACGATCGTCAGACCACCCTCGCGGGTCTTCCCGACGAGCTTGTCGATCTCACCCCGGTTGAGCAGCAGCTTGCGCGTACGCCGGGGCTCGTGGTTGGTCCAGGTGCCCTGGGTGTACTCCGGGATGTGCATGGCGTGCAGGTACAACTCGCCGTCGCGTTCCTGGGCGAACGCGTCGACCAGCGACGCCCGCCCGGCCCGCAGCGACTTGACCTCGGTGCCGGTCAGCGCCATGCCCGCCTCGTACGTGTCGAGGATCGAGTAGTCGTGGCGCGCCTTCTTGTTGGAGGCGACGACCTTGCGCCCCTTCTCCCGTGGCATCGGTGCCACCCCCTCCCGTCGGAACGTCGCGGCCGAGGTCACCCCGGCCGGACAACCGATCATGCTACCTGAATGACAAGAACCCTCCCGCGCCGTTTATTTCCGGCGGCGGGAGGGCCCCTGTGCGACGACGGGACGACCCGTACGGTGCCTAGACCCGCAGGTAGAAGCGCAGGGTGATCCAGGCGGTGGCGGCGCTGACCAGGCCACCGACGCCGGCCATCAGCGGGAAGATGAACAGGATGTCACCCCAGCTGATCGGCGAGAGCAGACCCTGCAAAGCGCTGAGCGACCCGTCGAAGAGCAGATACTTCGCCGCGACGAGAGCGACCAGGCCCAGCAGCGAGCCGATCAGGCCGGCCACGACGGCCTCCAGCACGAACGGCGCCTGGATGAACCAGTTGGACGCGCCCACCAGCTTCATGACCGCCACCTCACGCCTCTTGCTGTACGCGGCCACCTGGATGGTGTTCGCGACCAGCAGCAGGGCGGCGATCGCCATCACGATGGCGGCGGCCAGCGCGATGTTCTGGATCGAGGTCAGGATGTTGAAGATCTTGTCCAGCAGGCGGCTCTGGTCGACGATCTCGTCGACACCCGCCGTGTCCTTGTACTGGTCGTAGATGTTCTTGTACTGCTCCGGGTTGTTCAGCTTGAGCCGGAACGACTCGGGCAGCTGGTCCGGCTTGACGGCGTTCACCAGGTCCGGCGCGTCCTGGTACATCTCCTTGAAGCGCTTGTACGCCTCGTCCTTGTTGACGTAGAGGACCTCCTTCACCAGGGGGTCGTTCTTGAGCTTGCCGTCCAGGTCGGTGCGCTCCTGCTCGCTCACCTCCTGGTTCAAGAAGATCGAGACTTCGATGTTCTTGTAGTAGAGGTCCTTCATGTCGTCGACCTGGCGGTACATGAGACCGCTGGCGCCGAGCATGGTCAGCGAGACCGCCATCGTGATGATCATCGCGATGGACATGGTCACGTTGCGCCACAGTCCGACCAGTACCTCGGACAGGACGTATTTCACGCGCATCGGGATTTCCTCCGGGTCTCCGGCATGAGGTGTTCGTCGTCAGGCTGCGAATGGGGTGGAGCGCCGGCTCACCCGTAGACGCCGCGGGCCTGGTCACGCACGATGCGACCGCTCTCGATCTCGACGACGCGGCGGCGCATCTGGTTCACGATGTTGGAGTCGTGGGTGACCATCACGACGGTCGTGCCGGTGCGGTTGATCCGGTCCAGCAGGCGCATGATCTCGATCGAGGTGTCCGGGTCCAGGTTTCCGGTGGGCTCGTCCGCCAGCAGGATCAGCGGACGGTTCACGAACGCCCGGGCGACGGCGACCCGCTGCTGCTCACCACCGGAGAGCTCGTGCGGGTAGCGGTGCTCCTTGCCACCGAGCCCGACCAGCTCCAGCACCTCCGGCACGACCCGGCGGGCGACCGCCTTGGTCTTGCCGATCACCTCGAGAGCGAACGCCACGTTCTCGTAGGCGGTGCGGTTCGGCAGCAGCCGGAAGTCCTGGAAGACACAGCCGATCGAGCGGCGGAAGTGGGGTCGCTTCCAGGACCGCATCGACGTGACGTCCTTGCCGTTGACGACGACGCGCCCCTTGTTGGGGGCGACCTCGTGCAGCAGCATCTTGATGATTGTGGACTTGCCGGAGCCGGATGGACCGATGAAGAAGACGAACTCGCCCTTCTCGATCGAGACGGACACGTTGTCGAGCGAAGGCCGGGACGCCTTCGGGTACGTCTTCGTCACTTGCTCAAGCTGAATCACGGGTGGTGAGTCTACGCGGTGTAACAACTGAGCCAAGCCCCACGCCCCACAGATCCGGCGCGCGTCGTCGAATCAGGCCTCTACCTGGAGATCGACGACGCGCTCCGCCCGCGAGCCGTCACGCACCGTCGCCGGCGAGCTGACGCTGCTTGCGCCAACGGATACCGGCCTCGATGAACTCGTCCAGATCGCCGTCGAAGACCCCGCTCGGATTGCCGGTCTCCTGCTCGGTTCGGAGATCCTTCACCATCTGATACGGGTGCAGGACGTACGAGCGCATCTGGTCGCCCCACGAGCTGGTGCCGCCGCTCTTGAGGCCGGCCATCTTCTCTTCCTCCTCCTGGCGCTTGCGCTCCAGGAGCCGGGCCTGGAGCACCCGCAGCGCGGAGGCCTTGTTCTGCAACTGCGACTTCTCGTTCTGGCAGGTCACCACGATGCCGGTCGGGATGTGGGTCAGCCGGACCGCCGAGTCGGTGGTGTTGACGCTCTGCCCGCCGGGGCCGGAGGAGCGGTACACGTCGACGCGTACCTCGTTCTCCGGGATGTCGATGTGGTCGGTCTGCTCGGTGACCGGCAGGACCTCGACGCCCGCGAAGCTCGTCTGCCGGCGGCCCTGGTTGTCGAACGGGCTGATCCGCACCAGCCGGTGCGTGCCCGACTCGACGCTGAGCGTGCCGTACGCGTAGGGCACCTTGACCGCGAAGGTGGCCGACTTCAGGCCCGCCTCCTCGGCGTACGAGGTCTCGTAGACCTCGGTCGGGTAGCCGTGCCGCTCCGCCCAGCGCAGGTACATCCGCAGCAGCATCTCGGCGAAGTCCGCCGCGTCCACGCCACCCGCGCCGGCCCGGATGGCGACCAGGGCCTCCCGGGAGTCGTACTCGCCGGAGAGCAGGGTGCGGACCTCCATCTCCTGGATGGCCTTGGTCAGCCCGGCGATCTCCGTCTCGACCTCGGTGAGCACACCCGGGTCGGATTCGGCCTCGGCCAACTCGAGCAGCACCTGGGCGTCGTCGAGCCGGGCGCGCAGGCTGCCCAGCTTGCTGATCTCGCCGTTGACGTACGACAGCTGCGAGGTCACCTGCTGAGCCTTGGCCTGGTCGTCCCACAGGTCGGGGGCGGAGGCCTCCTGCTCAAGGCGGGCCTTGTCCTCGTGGAGACGGTCGAGGTTGAGGACGGCCTCGATGTTTCGCAGGGTCGCGTCGAGTTCCTTGAGCTGTTCGGCGTAATCGGCAGCGGTCACGACAGACAAGGGTACTGCGCAGACGAGGAGTGAGCTTGCGAGCCCCGCAGGTCCGCGCCAAATCGGCACTGCGTCACGGCAGCTCGTTCCCTGTCGGCGGACCCGCCGGAGATCACCCGACGGGGGCGGACTTCAACCACGACAGCGCGGCCCGGTGGTAGGCGACGGCGAACTCCAGGGCGCTGGCGTCGTAGGTCTCGCCGTCCCGTTTGGCGTTCTTGACCTGCTCCCGGACCTGGGCGAGGGCCTCGGTGTGGTACTCGTTCGCGGAGGCGTACAGGCTCTTGAGCTGGCTGGCGGAGTGCAGGTTGCCGAAGGCCATCCGGAGCGCTATCGGGTTACGGATGGTGTCCCGCCCCGGGTTCTCCGCCAGCCAGCGGGAAAATGTCCGTTTCCCGCTGGCGGTGAGAGCGTACGGTTGGCTCATCCGCGGCCCCGGCTTACCGAGCCGCACGAAACCCCGCTCGGCCAGCACCGGCAACTCGCGGTAGACCTGACTGCGGGTCATCGACCAGTACGGCGCCAGACGGCGCTCAGCGGCGGCCATCAACTGGCCGCCTGTCATCGGGCCCTCGTGGAGGAGGCCGAGCAGGGCCGCCGCCGTAGGGTTGACTCCGGATTCCGCCATGCCCACTACGCTGCCACTTTGCGCACGCGGCGTCCAGGATTTGGCGGTTTGCCACCCGACAGGACTTCCTAAGTGCACTGTCGGCGACAGACTGTCCGTTGAGGACTATCGATGGGTTGGCCCGGTCGGCCGACCGCCGGCGGCGTCGAGCGCGCCGCCGGCGGGTCGTCGCCGGTCAGCCCATGTGCGGGTACGTGTGGTCGGTCGGCGGCACGAAGGTCTCCTTGATCGTGCGCGGCGACACCCAGCGGACCAGGTTCAGCCAGGAGCCCGCCTTGTCGTTGGTGCCGCTGGCCCGTGCGCCGCCGAAGGGCTGCTGCCCGACCACCGCGCCGGTCGGCTTGTCGTTGATGTAGAAGTTGCCGGCCGCGTACCGCATCCGCTCGGCGACCGAGTCGATCACCTGGCGGTCGGTGGCGAACACCGAGCCGGTCAGCGCGTACGGGGCGATCGACTCGGCCTGCGCGACCACGTCGTCGAAGCGGGCGTCGTCGAACACGTGCACGCCCAGGATCGGCCCGAAGTACTCGGTCGTGAAGGTCTCGTGCCCGGCGTCGCCGCACTCGAAGAGGGTCGGCCGGACGAAGTAGCCCACCGAGTCGTCGGCGGTGCCACCGGCCAGCACCCGGCAGCTGTCGTCGCCGGCGATCAGCTCCAGCGCTGCGGTGTGCCGGGCGAACGCCTTGTCGTCGATCACCGCGCCGCCGAAGTTGCCGAAGTCGGCCACGTCGCCGTAGGTCAGCGAGTCGGCGGTGGCGGCGAGCCGGTCCCGCAGTCCGCCCTCCCAGAGCGAACGCGGCACGTACGCCCGCGACGCCGCCGAGCACTTCTGGCCCTGGTACTCGTAGGCGCCACGGATCAGCGCGGTGTGCAGCGCGTCCACGTCGGCACTGGTGTGCGCGACCACGAAGTCCTTGCCACCGGTCTCGCCGACCAGCCGGGGGTAGCCCCGGTAGCGGGAGATGTTGTCGCCGACCGTCCGCCACAACTGCTGGAAGACCTTCGTCGAACCGGTGAAGTGGATGCCGGCCAGGTCCGGGTCGGCGAGTACGACGTCGGAGACCTCCTCGCCCCGGCCGGTCACCATGTTGATCACGCCGGGGGGCAGGCCGGCGGCCTCGAACAGGCGCATGGTGAAGTGCGCGGCGAACTGCTGGGTGGGGCCCGGCTTCCAGACCACGGTGTTGCCCAGCAGGGCCGGCGCCGACGGCAGGTTGCCGGCGATCGCGGTGAAGTTGAACGGGGTCACCGCGTAGACGAAGCCCTCCAGCGGGCGGTGGTCGAAGCGGTTCCAGACGCCGGGCGACGATGCCGGCTGCTCCTCGAGCAGGCGACGCGCGAAGTGCACGTTGAACCGCAGGAAGTCGATGAACTCGCAGGCCGCGTCGATCTCTGCCTGGATCGCGGTCTTCGACTGGCCGAGCATGGTGGCGGCGTTGAGGGTGTCGCGCCAAGGGCCGGCGAGCAGTTCGGCGGCGCGCAGGAAGATCGCGGCGCGCTCCTCGAACGGCAGCGCCCGCCACATCGGGGCGGCGTCCTTGGCCGCCTTGGTCGCGGCGCGCGCGTCGTCGTGGGTGGCGTGCGCGGTCACGCCCAGCACGTGGGCGTGCTTGTGCGGCTGCACCACGTTGATCGGGTCACCGCCGGCCATCCGCTGCTCACCGCCGATGGTCATCGGCAGGTCGACGCGCTCGGCGGCCAGCTCGGTCAGCCTCCGCTGGAGCCGCTCCCGGTCTCCGCTGCCCGGCTCGTAGTTGCGAACCGGCTCGTTGCGCGGCTCGGGAACGGAGAACACGGCATCCATCAAGGCTCCTGGCGATCTCGACAGCAGTGGCGAAACCGGACCCGCGGGCACCGACCGGACGGCCGGACACCGGACGCCGCACGGGAGGCCGAGCAGCGGCGGGACCTCCCCGATTCTCCCATGCGGAGCCGTGCGCCCCACCTCGGCCACCTCCGTACGCCAAGGACCGCCCCACCCTTTCTCCCCTTACCGGCCGGTCCCGATCCGCCCCGCCGTCCCGGGGCGACGGGCAGCCCAGCGGGCCCGCGTACCCTGAATGGTCGGTGACCTGCCGCCTCGAAGGGGAGACGATGACCAAGCAGCCCGGCCGCGTCCCGGCCCCCGAGTCGGACGAACCGGCGGTCGACGCCCCCGACCGGCCGACGCTCGCCCCCGGCGCCGCGGTGCTCGCGCTGCTGGCGCTGGGCTGGCTCGCCGCCATGCTCTGGTCCACCCGGGAGGCCACCACCTCCGCCGCCGCCGGTGTGACGGCGATCAGCCTCTCCGCGTTCGCCCTGCCCGGCGTGATCTCGGCCGCGCTGGTGGCCGGGGCAGCCGTGGCGCTGGCCGGCGGCAACCTGCTGGCCCGCCGCTACGGCGACGGGGTCTCCCTGCGTTTCGCCGGGGCGATCGGCGCCGGGATGGTGGTCGGACTGGCCGCCGCCCTGGCCATCAACCTCACCTACTTCGACACCTCGACCACAAACGTGATCGCCGGCACCACGGCTGCCGCCGCGATCATCGGCGGCGCCATCGCCGGCGCGCGCTCGGCCCCCACCGTCGGCGCGGTGGTGACCGCCGCGCTGGGCACGCTGCTCTTCGTGGTGGCGTTCAGCCAGGCCCGGGACCCGCTGTTCGGCCTCTTCGGCGCCGGGGACAGCCAGGAGTCGCTGGTCAGTGCCGCGAAGTGGGTGTCGCGGACCGAATCACTCGTCGCCGGGCTGCTCGCCGGGCTGCTCGCCTTCGGCTACCTGACCTGGGCGCGGCGCCGGGCCGTCCGCCTCGACCCCGAGACGCCCGCGCTGCGCTGGCCGGCGTACCTCCTCGCCGGCGCCGGGCCGGGGCTCCTCCTGCTGCTCGCCGAGGTGATCATCCGGATCGGCGGCCGCTCCCTGCTGGATCTGGCCAGCGCGCTCAGCGAGGCGGACGCGGTGGCGCAGACCTCGCTTGGCACCTCGCGGGTGGACAACGGCATCTGGGTGCTCTTCGTGGGGGCGCTCACCGCGCTCATCGCGTTCGGCCGCACGCTCGGCCCGGCCCACACCGACGACGACGAGCCGGTCGACAGCCCGAGCCCCGTCGCGGAGCAGGTCGACCCGGAGGACGACAAGCCGGGCTACGCCAAGGCGTTCGACGCGGACCCGGCCAAGGCGGATCCGACCCGCTGACGCCGGGCGCCGGCCGGTGTACGGCTCGGACCGCCTCGGCCGGTGTACGGCTCGGACTGGCCGGGCCGGTGTCCGGGTTCAGTCGCTCGCGCGGAGCAGCTGGTCCAACTCCGTCACGTCGTACCACTCCAGCTCGTGGTCCTCGGCGCCGTCGACGGTGAACTGGGCGTCCGGGTCACCGGCTGCCGCCTCGGCCACCACGTCGGCCGCCGCGCCGACCTCCTCGACCGCGTCCGCGCCGTCCACGTGGATGGCCGCGACCGCGGCCACCGGCACGGTGTCGATCAACGTCACCGTGCTGGAGCCCAGCTCACCGTCACCGCGTCCGACCGCACCCGGCGGCAGGTCGACCGAGACGACGACGCGGCGGCGAGGAGCCTTCGGGTCGGCTCGGAGCAGGTGCAGGGCGTCCTGGGCAGCCCGGGTGAACGCGACGTACTCCAGCTCCTCCTCGTCGCCTTCGGCGTACCACTCGCGCAGGGCCGGGGTCACCGCGTGTGCCTGGGCAGCGGTCAGCCCGTCCGCGCGCAGTCGGGCCACCATCGGTACGGTCGCCGGCACGTACACCCGGACAAGCTCCTCGGTCACCTGTCGTCTCCCAGCGTCGTCCTCCACCGGCGTCCGCCGGCACGGGCGCAGATCATGCCGCACACCGTGACCGTCATACACCCCGGCTCCGGCCGGTGGAAGTTCCCGCCCGGTGTGTCCCGCGCGGCGACCTCGCGGCGGGGCCGCCGGGTGCTGGGCGACCCGGGCCGTCGATGGCAAACTGAGCCAAACGACATCAACCCCGGGAGTTCCTGTGGAGCCACGGTTCCTGTTGCTCTCCGACGTCGCCACTGAGCTGAACGTGTCGGACTCGCAGGTCTACCACATGGTGCGCAGCGGCGAACTGCCGGCGATCAAGATCGGCGGACGCGGCCAGTGGCGTGTCGAGCGCGCGCGCCTGGAAGAGTACATAACCCGCAAATACCACGAGACCGCTGACTGGGTGCAGAGCAACCCTCTCGTCGACCGCGACCCGGAATAGCCGCCGCCGGTCGCGCCCGACTCCCACCGAGACCTCGCCCGGGGTGTTGAGCCCCGGAGCCATTGACCGGCGCCTGCCCATCGGCCAAACTCGATGCCGTCGGAGGCAAACGAAGGCAAACGCAAGATCAATGGGGGGTACGATGAGCGAGGCGCGACCCGGACCGTCCCGGCCAGCCGTGCGACTGCGCCCTGTCCCGCCCGTCGACCCGCCGTACCTCGACGAGATCGACGGGTCGTACTGGCCGACACCGACCCACGGTCAGCTCGCCCTCGACCTGTTCGCCTCGACCCGCCCCGATTCGGCCCGGCCACCACAACGCCGCACCGACCTGCGCGCCGTGCCCGGCCGGTCAACCACCCGCCCGGTCGCACCGGCACCGCCGGCGACCGCACCGGAGACCGCCCGAGCCGCACATCGGTTCGTCGGCAGTTGCCTTGAAGTGATCAACGGCTACCGTTCGCCGGCGCAGGTGCGGGCCCTGCTCGACCCGGCCCAAGCAGGTGATGTGCTCACCGAGTTGATCCGGGCGAGCGAGTTGCTCACCGAGGTGGTCCGCGCGTCCGGGCGGGCAGGGGCACCCCGCCGCCGCGCCGGCCGGCCAGCGGTCCGGTTGCTCCGCATGCGGGTCTGCGAGCCCCGGGAGGCAGCGGTGGAGGCGGCAGCCGTCCTCGCCGGTGCGGGCGGCAGGAGTTGGGCGATGGCGCTCCGGCTGGAACACCGCCGGGGGCGCTGGCTCTGCACCGCCCTGCACGTCCTCTGACCGCTGCGGTGAGCGCCCCGGTTTTCCGGTCACGTGACCCCGGCAGGCAGCTCCGACGAGCCGACACCCGCGCTCGTGTTCACGCCGTTGGAGTTCCGTCGAACGGCAGCGAGGTGCACGAGCGCGGGTGTCGGTGGTGTTGCTCCTGATCTGAGCCGGCCGTTAGGCCAGGTAGGGCCGGTCATCGGCGCCGCGCGACGGTCGGCCCTACTCACGGCCGCCGATCACGTCCATCGGCTCCGGTCGAATCGCGAACCGGGTGGCAATCGTGATCGCCCCCCGGCAGAGCGCGACGGTGAGCGCCACGATCGCGATCACCCCGGCGATGGAGATGGTCGGTGTGGGCGACCGCGTCAACCCGAGGCTGAAGCCGACCAGCGGCGGGATCGTCGCCAACGCACCGAACAGCAGCGACCCGAGGATCACGATCCTGGCCTCGCCATTCATCATCGCTCGGAGCTGGCTCCGGCTGGCGCCGACGAGTCGCAGCATCGCGAACTCGCGAACCCGCGCCGCCGTCGACATCACCAGGGTGTTGACCACGGCGATGGCGATGTAGCCCAGCAGCACGGTCTGGAACAGCAGGTTGAGCATCCACTCACCCGACCGGACGGCCCCGGGCGCGTCCAGGAACGCCTCCCGGCCGCCCACCTGGACCGTCGGCCAGGGCCGGACGGCGTCGCGCAGCGCGTTGCCGAGCGCCTTCTGGTCGATCCCGGCCTCGGACCTGATCAGCACCGCGCTGTCGACCTGCGCGGTGGTGTGAGCGACGACGAGGTCGTTGGGCAGGGTGACGTCGCCGAAGCCCAAGCCGTTCTCGTAGATCGCCACCACCCGAGGCTTGACCATCGTGCCGTCGCCGAGGTGCAGTTCTGTCGTCCCGCCGACCCTCGCGTGCACGGTCTCCGCGACGACCCGGCTCAGTGCCACCGTCTCGCCGCGCAGGTCCGCGGTGTCCCCCTGGACAACCCCGAGCTCCATGGTGTCGGCGAGCCGTTCGGGTGCGACCCCCTGGGCGGCGAAGACCCTGGTCGCGGTGCTGTCCTCGGACGGGAACGTCAACAGCACCCGCATCCGCGCCACCGGTGTCGCCACGGCGACTCCCGGCACACCGCGTACGGCGTCCACGACCTGCGGGGATATCCCGGCGCCCGACGACGCGGTCAGGACGTGGCCCGCACGCAGTCCGTCCTCCAGCTGGTGCCGCGCCCCCGCGATCGTGGTGGAGGCGCCGAACACCTGCACGGCGGCCAGCGCCACGCCCATCGCCAGCGGTGTGGTGGCCGAACCGAGCCGCCGCCAGTTGGCCCGCGCGTTGGCCTGGGCGAGGAATCCGGCGGCCGTGGACCGGCGGTTCACAAAGCGGCCGAACAGCACGAGGGTGCCGTTGAGCAGCATGGGCCCGAGACACCCGAGCGCCACGACGAACAGGAGAACCGCGCTCGCCGCGGTGTCGGCGGCCGAATCTCCCGGCGAGGCGACATTGCCCAGCGTGAGCAGCAGCCCGAGCGGGATGAGCAGGACGCCGATGGTCAATCGGACCCGACCGAGTTTCTTGGGCTCGATCGCGGCGTCCCCGAGGGCCTCGACCGGACTGACGTTGGCCACCCGCCGCGCGACCAGCCAGCCGGCGAACCGGGCACTGATCACGCACAGCACCAGTGCGGCGAGGATGGGCAGCACCCCCACCTGCATCTGGAAGTCCGGCGGCATCGCGCCCGCGAGGACGAACACGCCCCGCATCACGAACGCGAGCGCCACGCCGGGAATCGCGCCGACCAGCGCGCCGGACACCGACACAAGCGTCATCTCAGCGTTGATCATCCAGTGGATCTGCTTGGGCGTCGCGCCGATGGCCCGCAGCAGAGCCAGCTCGCGCCTGCGCTGCCGCACCGACAGCGCGAGGGTGCTCGCCACCACGAACACCACGATCAGCACCATGGTGCCGCCGAACGACGCCGCCGTCTCCACCACCACGCCGCGGGCGTCCCCGACATCCAGGAACTCCACGTCGCCACGCTCCGCGCCGGTGTGAACCAGCACGTCCGGCACGGCGGACCTGATGCGCCCGGCCAGTTGCTCCGGAGTGATGCCGGGTGCGGCGAGCAGGCCGATGGCGTCGACCCGGTCCGGACGGCCGGAGAGCCTGAACGCCTGCTCGTCGCTGAAGAACACGGCGGACTGCCGGTCCAACCCGTCCGGCGCGGTGGCGATGCCCACCACGCGGTAGGAAGCCGGGATCGAGCCGACCACGATCTGCACCGTCGCGTCGAGCGCCACGTCGCCGCGCGCGGCCAGGTCGGCGTCCAGCACGACGTCGCCGGGCGTCGTGGGCGCCCGACCCTTGGCCACCGTGAACGGCGCGAGCGCCGCCGCGGACCAGCCGTGTCCGAGCACCGGAAAGCCGGGCGGGCCGCTCACCACGTCGCCGTCCGGGTTCAGCACGCTGAGTTGCACGTTCACGTCGCCGACAGCGGACTGGACGCCGGGCACCGCGGCGACGGCGGCGACCTTGTCCGCGGGTAGCGTCACGCGCTCGCTGTAGCGGACCTCGGAACTCTCGTCCAGCCAGAACGACTGCGGCGCACCCAGGACCACCGCGGCGCCCGAGTAACGCTCGGGTGTGACCCCGTTGCCCAGCCCGGACAGCAGCAGAACCCCGCAGGCGGTGATCACCGTCGAACCCGCGACGATCGCGATGAACGAGCCGCCGAAACCACCCCTGTTCCCCTTGATCGTGCTCCACGCCAGTTTCAGGTCTCCGGGTAACGGCACCACGAGGCGGATCAGCCGCCGGATGAGGCCCATCACCACTCGCCCAGACGTGTCATACGTGCCGCGACCTGATTCGGGGTGGGCCGGGTCAGCTCACCCGCCAGCCGGCCGTCGGCCAGGAACACGACCGAATCGGCGTACGAGGCCGCGACCGGGTCGTGGGTGACCATCAGCACCGTCTGCCCCGTGACGTCGACGATCCGCCGCAGCAGTTCCAGGACCTGCCTGCTGGACCGGGTGTCCAGCGCGCCGGTCGGCTCGTCCGCGACCACCACGTCCGGGTGGTTCACCAGCGCACGCGCGACAGCGACCCGTTGCTGCTGACCGCCGGACAGCTCGCTGGGCCGCCTCTTGACGAACTCGCCGAGACCGACCGTGGTGAGCACCTCCAGCAGGGAGGTGCGGTCGATCCTCCGGTCCGCGAGCCGCAGCGGCAGCGTGACGTTCTCCTCCACATTCAGCGCGCCCAGCAGGTTGTAGGTCTGGAAGATGAAGCCGACCCGCTGTCGCCGCACCTCGGTGAGCTCGACCTCGTCGAGACGCGACAACTCGACGTCGCCCAACCAGACCGAGCCCGAGGTGGGCCGGTCCAGACCGGCCGCGCAG
Organism: Micromonospora sp. NPDC005298; assembly: GCF_040607375.1. Taxonomy (NCBI): domain Bacteria; kingdom Bacillati; phylum Actinomycetota; class Actinomycetes; order Micromonosporales; family Micromonosporaceae; genus Micromonospora; species Micromonospora sp. NPDC005298. The sequence continues at coordinate 280,713 of NZ_JBEXGP010000002.1, read as the reverse complement.
TTGAGAAAGGTGCTCTTGCCCGAGCCGGAAGGCCCCATCACCGCAGTGAACGAGCCACGCGGGAACCCGGCTGTCACCGAGTCAAGAGCGCGAAACGCGTTCTTTCCCGACCGATATTCCTTCGACACCGAATCCAGGCGCACCGCATGGGGCGTTGTTCCGATCGTCGGCGCGACAGCGGCATTCGGAGAGTCGGCAGCGACGGTTCCGGTCTGCGCGACGCGCCGCCTCAACGGATTTCTCGTCCAGCTCATGGCGTCTGACGTTAGGTTCCGCGACAGCCCGAAGCCCTACCCCGTACCACCGGACATGCGCTACAGCTGGCTGTAGTGACGTGGGCGGCGTCTACCGGGCAGACTGAAGGTCGTGTCGGAAACGCCAGCTCCCCGCGGCGCAACGGAAGGACATCCTCCGGGGTCGGGACAACGCTGGATACGCTCCTGGCGTAGCGGCACCTACCTCCTGGGCTCCCTGGCCTCCGGAGCCGCCACGGTGCTCGCCCTGCCACTGCTGTGCGTACCGCGGCTCGCCCGGCTCTGGGCGAGCTGGCATCGTGAACGCGCCCGACGGCTGCTCGGTATGCCGTTGGCGCCGTCTCCCGCTCAGCCTGCGCCGAGACGCCGAGCAGGGGCCAACCGTGCCGCTGACCGCACCGCACGCGCCCTGCTCTGGCTGCCCGTGAACGCCATGAGCGGGGTGGGGCTCGGCCTGCCCGCCCTGTTGTGCGCGGGCAACATCGTGGTCGCCGCGATCGCCACACCACTCTGGTGGGCGTTCAGCGCGGGAAACGGGCCGCGGCTGTTCGTCAACGTACCGGTGAATGGCTGGACGACCGCTCTCACCCTCGGCCCACTACAGATCCTCCTGCTCACCGCCCTGGCGTACCTGTGCTTCCCACCGATGGCTCGTGCACACGCCCGGATCTGTCTCGCGGTGATGGCGTCACAACCAACTGACGAACAACTTGCCGAGCGGGTCGTCGAATTGACCCGCACCCGCGCGGACGTGCTCGACGCACACGGTGCGGAACTGCGGAGGATCGAACGCGACCTGCACGACGGCACCCAGGCCCGGCTGGTGGCGATCGCGATGCGGCTGGCCCTGGCTCGGCAGGCGATCGCCGACAGTCCACGCGACGAGCAGTTCCTGGAAGGACTTCTCCGGGACGCGCACGAAGGCGCCGAGGAAGCGATGAGCGAATTGCGGGAGGTGATCCAGACCGTCTATCCGCCGATTCTCGCCGACCGGGGCCTCGACGGAGCTCTGACGGCCGTCACTGCCCGCTGCCCGGTCCCCACCCGGCTGCGCATCGGCGACATCGGGCGGGTGCCGGCGGCCGTGGAGACCACCGTCTACTTCGCTGTCGCCGAGGCGCTCACCAACGTCGCCAAACACAGCCAGGGGACTGCGGCCGGCGTCCGGGTGGACCGCATGACCGACCGACTGTCGGTGGTGATCACGGACAATGGCATCGGCGGCGCTGATGATCGACTGGGAACCGGCATCGCCGGGATTCGCCGCCGGGTGCTCGCGCTCGACGGTACAGTCGACGTCGACAGTCCGGCCGGCGGGCCGACGACCATCACACTGGAGTTGCCGTGCGGGTCGTGATCGCCGAAGACAACGTGCTGCTCTCCACCGGTCTGGAACTGCTGCTGGGCCGCGCCGGGTTCCACATCGCGGCCATCGCCGGCGACGCGGCGAGTTTCCTCACCGCCGTACGGGAACACCGGCCCGACGTGACAGTCGTCGACGTCCGGCTGCCGCCATCGTTTCGCGACGAGGGAATCCGGGCCGCTCTTCAGGCCCGCCAGGAACAGCCCGGCCTACCGGTCCTGGTGCTGTCGCAGTACGTCGAGCAGCAGTACGCCGCCGAACTGCTCGCCACCGCCGGTGGTGGCGTCGGCTACCTCCTCAAGGACCGGGTCAGCCGGGTGGACGCATTCATCGACGCGCTACGCCGCGTCGCCGCGGGTGGCACCGCCATGGACCCCGAGGTCATCGCCCAACTCGTCCAACGCGCCGGTGACCCGATCGCCGCGCTCACCGGCCGCGAACGCGAGGTGCTCGCACTGATGGCACAGGGACTCGACAACAACGCCATCGCTCAGCAGCTCACCGTCACTGACAACGCCGTTCACAAGCACATCGGCAACATCTTCGCCAAACTCGGACTCGCGGTGACGGACAGCGGCCACCGCCGCGTCCTCGCCGTCCTCACCTACCTCAACGGCGCGGGCCGGACGAGCGGGCAGTTTGGCGGTTGAGTACCGCTCGCGTCTCGGCGTCTCTTTGCAACAGGGACGGCAGGTGCGGCCTCCCAGACCTCGGACAGCAGGACCGGCGACTGCGGTTCGTGCAGCTGGCGCCCCGGTGCGATGCCGAACGGGTCCCGGCCTGTCGGCCGGGACCCGTTCGGTCAGGTGCTGTCGTGTCGGTCAGTTGCCGCCGTTCGGCGCGCCGTGGCAGCGCTTGTACTTGCGGCCCGAGCCACACGGGCACGGCGCGTTGCGCGACGGGCCGTTGCTCGCCTCCGACTGGTTCGCTGCCGGTCGACGGGAGGCGGCCGAAGGAACCGCCGGGCCGCGTAGACCGGCGGCCGGGCGTTGCGGGGCGGACGGAGCGGTCCGGCCCGGTGCCGCCGGAGCGCCCGGGGCCGGGCGGCCCACACCGAGCGCCGGAGCCTGCTGCGCCGCCTGCTCGATGACGGGAGCGCCGGGGCTGGCCTCGCCGTCGATGGTGGGAGCCGAATATTGCAGGCCCTGCCGACGCGGCGCCTGGTTGAGGCCCTTGGCCCGGATCTCCACCGGCTTGTCGAGCAGCGTGACCTCCTCCGAGCCCGCCTCCGGCTCCGGTTCGGTCACCTGCACGTCGACGTTGTAGAGGAAACCGACGGTCTCCTCCTTGATGCCGTCCATCATGGTGGCGAACATGTCGAAGCCCTCGCGCTGGTACTCCACCACCGGGTCGCGCTGGGCGTACGCCCGGAGGTTGATGCCCTCCTGGAGGTAGTCCATCTCGTAGAGGTGCTCGCGCCACTTGCGGTCGATGACCTGGAGCAGCACCATCCGCTCGAGCTGACGCACCCCCTCGGTGCCGAGCTGCTCCTCGCGCCGGTCGTACGCGGCGTGCGCGTCCTCCTTGAGGCGGGCGACCAGGAAGTCGGCGTCCATGCCGGCGCGGGAACCTCCAGCCTCCTCCTCCAGCTCCTCGATCGTCACACCGACCGGGTACAGCTGCTTGAGGCTGGACCAGAGCTGTTCGAGGTCCCAGTCCTCGCCGTAGCCCTCCGAGGTGGCACCCCGCACGTACGCCTCGACGGTGTCGTCGATCATGTTGCGGACCTGTTCGGAGAGGTCCTCACCGTTGAGCACCCGGAGCCGCTCGGCGTAGACGACCTGGCGCTGCTTGTTGAGCACCTCGTCGTACTTGAGCACGTTCTTGCGGATCTCGGCGTTCTGGCCCTCGATCTGGGCCTGGGCGCTCTTGATCTGCCGGGTGACCATCTTCGACTCGATGGGCACGTCCTCCGGGATGTTGAAGCGCTCCATCACCGCCTCGACCGCGCCGGCCCGGAAGCGCCGCATCAGCTCGTCCTGCAGCGACAGGTAGAAACGGGACTCGCCCGGGTCACCCTGCCGGCCGGCACGACCGCGCAGCTGGTTGTCGATCCGCCGGGACTCGTGCCGCTCGGTGCCCAGCACGTACAGGCCACCGGCGGCGGAGACCTCCTCCGCCTCGGCGTCGCAGGCCTGCTTCCAGGTGGGCAGGACCTCCTCCATCGCCTTGGCGTACTCCTCCTCGTTCTCCAGCGGGTCGAGGCCACGCTGGCGCAGCTCGTTCGCGGCGAGGAACTCGGGGTTTCCGCCGAGCAGGATGTCCGTACCACGGCCGGCCATGTTGGTGGCGACCGTGACGGCGCCCTTGCGCCCGGCCTGGGCGACGATCTCGGCTTCCCGTGCGTGGAACTTGGCGTTCAGCACGTTGTGCGGGATGCCGCGCCGGCGCAACAGCTGGGAGAGGATCTCCGAGTTTTCCACCGAGACGGTGCCGACAAGCACCGGCTGGCCCATCTGGTGCCGCTCGGCGATGTCCTCGATGACCGCGTTGAACTTGGCCTTCTCGGTCTTGTAGATGACGTCCGGCCGGTCCTCGCGGACCATCGGGCGGTGCGTCGGGATGCTCACGACGCCGACCTTGTAGACCTTGTTGAACTCGCTCGCCTCGGTCTGGGCCGTACCGGTCATGCCGGACAGCTTGTTGTAGAGGCGGAAGTAGTTCTGGAGGGTGATGGTGGCCAGGGTCTGGTTCTCCTGCTTGATCTCCACCCCCTCCTTGGCCTCGATCGCCTGGTGCATGCCCTCGTTGTAGCGGCGGCCGTGCAGGATGCGACCGGTGAACTCGTCGACGATCAGGACCTCACCGTCGCTGACGATGTAGTCCTTGTCGCGCTTGTACAGCTCCTTGGCCTTGATGGCGTTGTTGAGGTAGCCGACCAGCGGAGTGTTCACCGACTCGTACAGGTTGTCGATGCCGAGCCGGTCCTCGACCTTGGCGACGCCGCGCTCGGTCACCGCGATGGTGCGCTTGGAGTGGTCGACCTCGTAGTCGCCCTCGCCGTCGGTGCCGGGCTGGAGCCGGGCCACCACGCCGGCGAACTCGCCGTACCAGCGGGCGGAGTGCTCGGCCGGACCGGAGATGATCAGCGGCGTGCGGGCCTCGTCGATGAGGATCGAGTCGACCTCGTCGACCACCGCGAAGTTGTGGCCGCGCTGGACCAGCTCGTCCTTCGACCAGGCCATGTTGTCGCGCAGGTAGTCGAAGCCGAACTCGTTGTTGGTGCCGTACGTGATGTCGCACTCGTAGGCGGCCTTGTGCTCGCTGGCCGGCCGGTTGGGCAGCACCACGCCGACGGTCAGCCCGAGGAACTCGTGCACCCGACCCATCCAGGCCGCGTCGCGCTGGGCGAGGTAGTCGTTGACGGTGACCACGTGCACGCCGTCGCCGGAGAGCGCATTGAGGTAGACGGCCATGACCGAGGTCAGCGTCTTACCCTCACCGGTCTTCATCTCGGCGATGTTTCCGAAGTGCAGCGCCGCGCCGCCCATCACCTGGACGTCGTACGGCCGCTGGCCGAGCACACGCGCGGCCGCCTCACGGGCCACCGCGAACGCCTCCGGCAGCAGGTCGTCGAGGGTTTCACCGTCGGCGAGCCGCTCCCGGAACTGCTCGGTCATGCCGCGCAGCTCCTCGTCGGTGAGGTTGACGTAGTCGTCCTCGATCGAGCTGACGGCATTGGCGATGGCCTTGAGCCGCCGCACCATGCGGCCCTCGCCCGCGTTAAGGACCTTTTCCAGAATCGACACGGATCAACGCTCCCCTAGACAGTCTCGAACCATCGTAGGCGCTCCATCGGCGCGATGGTCACTGGTGGCGGTGCTCCGTCCCGCCGAACCCGACATAACTCGCGTCCGGGCCGTGCGCCGGACGTTATCCGGTTACGCCGTCGGCGAACGTTCCGGCACGATGCACGAGTGGACCCCGTGGAGATCATCGAGGACGGCGTACTGCTGCGACCCTGGCGGGAAGCCGACGCGAACGCCGTACACCGCGCCTGCCAGGACCCGGACATTCAGCGCTGGACCACCGTACCGCGCCCCTACCTTCCGGAACACGCCCACGACTTCGTCACCGCACTGAGCGGACGGGCCTGGGCGGACGGCACCGGCGCCCCGTTCGCGGTCTGCGACCCGGAGTCCGGCGAGCTGCTCGGCTCGTGCGGCCTGGTCTCCATCGACGGCGACGGCACCGGCGAGGTCGGCTACTGGACGGCCCCCTGGGCCCGTGGTCAGGGCGTGATGGTCCGCGCCACCCGGGCGGTGGCCCGCTGGGCGTTCGCCACCCTCGGCCTTCGCCGGCTCATCTGGCAGGCCGACGTGGGCAATCACGCCTCCCGGCTGGTGGCCCTGCGGGCCGGTTTCCGCGTCGACGGCCGGCTGCGGCTGGCCGACCCGGGGCGGCACGGCGGCGCGGACGGTTGGATCGGCTCGCTGCTGCCCGGTGAGGTGCCGGCCGCCGGGTCGACAGGTCCGGCCGGACCGGGCACCCTGGTCGCCCGGCGGGCTGCCGTCTTCGGCCGCCCGCAGCCCGTTCTGTTCGCCACCACCGGGGCCGGCGAGCTGCGGCTGCGGCCCATGGAGGAGCAGGACCTGGACGCCGTCGTGCAGACCTGTCAGGACCCGGAGAGCATCCGTTGGACCACCGTCCCGGACCCGTACGACCGCGCCGACGCGCAGGACTACCAGACCTACGGTCGGGACGCCTGGGCCCGGGGGGACGCCGCCTGCTTCGTGATCGCCGAGTCGGACGACCGGTACGCGGGCACCCTCGACCTGCGGCTGTCCCCCACCGACCCGCTGGTGGCCGACGTCGGGTTCATGACCGCCCCGGCGGCCCGCGGCCGCGGGTACGTGCCGGCCGCGCTGGTCGCGCTCAGCGCCTGGGGCTTCAGCACGCTGGGTCTGGCCCGCATCGAGTGGAGGGCGAACGTGGGCAACACCGCCTCCCGCCGGGCGGCGGAGAAGGCCGGCTTCCTGGTCGAGGGGACCGCCCGGGGCGGTATGCAGCACCGGGGTGAACGGGTCGACGTGTGGGTCGGCGCGCTGCTCGCCAAGGATCTGGGATGACTCCGCCGCCGGTCATCGAGGCGCACGGGGTGCGGCTGCGCCCGTTCCGCGCCGAGGACACCGCCGACGTGGTCGACGGCTGCGCGGACCCGCTGACCCAACGGTTCCTGTCGAACCTGCCAGCGCCGTACACCGAGACCGACGCCCGCTGGTGGATCGACGTCGGCGCCCCGGCGGCCTGGACCGGCGGCGGCGCCGCGTACGCCGTCGCGGACCCGGCCACCGACCGGCTGCTCGGCGCGGTGGGTCTCAACAACCCGGTGCCGGCCCGGGGGCAACTGGAGATCGGCTACTGGATGCGGCCGGCGGCGCGCGGACGCGGGGTGGCCACCGCGGCGACCCGGGCCCTGGGCGAGCACGCGTTCGCCGCCGGAGCGGCCCGGCTGGAGTTGCTCACCGAGCCGGAGAACGGCCCGAGCCAGCGGGTCGCGCTGGCCGCCGGCTTCCGCTACGAGGGTCTGCGCCGGTCGGCGGGCGCGTCGCGGGAGGCGGGTCGGCACGACCTGCTGGCCTGGGTACGCCTCGCCGACGATCCGCCCGGCCCGGCCGCCCGGCTGCTGCCCGACCTGCCCGGCGGCGTGCTCACCGACCAGGTGGTGGCGCTGCGCCGGCTGGCACCCGGGGACGCGGAGCTGATGTACCGGCTGCACAGCCGACCGGAGGTGGTGGCGAACCAGGCGCCGCCGGTCCCGCCGACACGCGAGGCGATCGAGCGGCGCTGCCTGCTCGCGGAGAGCGGGTGGCTGACCGGCGACATCGCCCGGCTGCTGATCACCGACGCGGCCGGCGGCGAGCCGGCGGGCAGCTGCGGCCTGTCGTTCACCGACGCGGCGAGCGGCGAGGCCTCGGTCGGTTACGCGCTGCTGCCCGACTGGCGGGGCCGGGGGTACGCCACCCGGGCGGTCCGGCTGCTCGCGGCGTGGGCGTTCGGGTCGGCCGGTGTCGCCCGCGTGGTCGCGGGCACGGTGCCGGACAACGGCGCCTCGCACCGGGTGCTGGAGCGGGCCGGTTTCCACCGTGAGGGCCTGCAGCGCGGCCGTCTGCCGGGCCTGGACGGCCGGCGGCTGGACGACCTGACGTTCGCGCTGCTCCCCACCGACCTGCACTGAGACGGATCATGGGGTTGTGGTGGGTCCCCCCACCACAACCCCATGCTCAACGGTCGGTCAGGTGGCGAGGGAGATGATTCCGTAGTCGTAGGCGTGCCGCCGGTAGACGACGCTGGGGCGACCGGACTCCTTGTCCTGGAACAGGTAGAAGTCGTGGCCGACCAGCTCCATCTCGAACAACGCGTCGTCGATCGTCATCGGCTCCGCCGGGTGCACCTTCTCCCGGGCGATGTGCCAGGGCTGCCGGTCGTCCTCCTCCTCGACCCGCTCCGCGACGGCCGTGCCGGCGCGGGCGCCGTCACCCGGCGCGCTGAGCGGGGCGGCCACCAGGTCCGCGACCGGTAGGCCGGCGGTGGCGGCGGCGACGGAGATCGGCGCGTGCCGACCCCGGTGTACGCGGCGGCGGTCGGCCGCGCGGCGCAGACGGGTGTCGAGCTTCGCGATGGCGGCATCGAGCGCGCTGTAGAAGTCGTTCGTGCAGGCCTCGGCCCGAATCACGGGGCCCCGGGAAATGCAGGTGATCTCCACCCGCTGGCAGTGGTCGGCCTGGCGCGGATTGCGCTCGTGGAACAGCTCGACATCGACACGAATAAGTTTGTGGTCGTAGCGTTCGATCTTTGCGAGTTTCTCGGCTACGTGCACCCGGTAATGGTCCGGCACTTCGACGTTACGGCCCTTGACCACGATGTCCACGTGACCTCCCTTGTTCGGACGGTCTTCGATCCGGTTAACCCGGTCGCGCGCCGTGGGAGACCCGCTGGCGTCGACCGGTCAGTGCGGCTACGCCTCCTCTCACCGCCGGGGGCGGGTGGAATGGACCTCCTACCCCCGACAGGAAAACGCTAACGCCTGTTTGCCCGGCAGTCACCCCATGTTGCCGAGACCGCCCGAGATTTTTCGCCGCTCATACACCAACGGGTGAAACGGAAACACAATCGGTTACGAACGGACTCTTTTCCGGGTCGCCGCGAGCACCGCCGCGACACTCGGTGCCGAGCCGGTCGCAGCCAGCACGCGGGCCGCGGCGGCCAACGTGACCCCGGTGGTCACGATGTCGTCGAGCAGCACCACGACCGGCGCGACCCCGGCCGCACCGGCACCCACCGACGCGGCGGAGCGGGGTCGGAACGCCGCCTGCGCCGCCGCCGCACGGCCCGCGCTGTCAAGCGTCACCGAATCCGGTCGGGGCAACGCGCGCAGCGGCCGGTGCACCCGGACCGACCAGCCGGCCCGACGCAGCCGCGCCGCGCAGTGCCGCGCCAGCCGGTCCAGGTGGTCGCCGTACCGCGCCCGGGCCGCCGCCGCCGTGTCCGGCACCGGCACCAGCGCCACCGGACGGCTCCCGTCGCCGACGGCCGCCGCGACGACCTCCGCGAGCAGGCCGCCGAGCGGACGGGCCAACCCGTGCCGGCCGTGCTCCTTGTACGCCAGCAGGGCCTCCCGCAACGGGCCGGCGTACGGGCCGAGGGCGACGCAGGGCGGCAGGCCGTCCGGGACGGGGGTGGGACGTACCGGTGCGGGGCGCAGCTCGTCGAGCGCCGCGACGCAGGAGGGGCAGACCCCGTGCCGCAGGCCGGACCGGCGTTCCCGACAGCCCGCACAGTCGGCGGGCAGCACCAGGTCGGTGAGGTCCGCCCAGAGCGCCCGCATCACGTCAGTACAGGAAGAAGGGGGCCGACGGGTTGCTGAGACGGCCACCGGCCGGCGGCGGGGCGATGTCGCGGACCCGGTCGGGCTCGATCCGCTCCAACGGGCTGCTGCGGTACGCCACGCCGTTCGCCTCGTACATGTACGCCCCGCTGGGCAGCGGCACGGTGCGGTTGGTCGGGTACGCCGTCAGGTGGTTGACCTTGGCACCGACGTCGGTACGCAGCGGGGTCTCCACGGCGCCGTCGACGCTGATCTCGTAGATCGCCGGCTGGCCGGCCGACCCGGCCACCACGAGCTGGTCCTCCCGGCCCCAGTCCACGGTCGTGAGGCCGGTCAGCGAGGTGACCAACTGCCGGGGCGGGCCGATGGAGACCCCACCTCCGTCGAGGTTGACCGCCGCGACGTAGAGCTGACCGCCGGCGACCAGGGCGACCCGCTGGCCGTCCAGCGCGGCGGCCACCGCGGTGACCGGACCGGGCACGTTGAGCGGCACCGGATACATCCGGGCGCCCTCGTCGAAGCGGTAGAGCTGACCGTCGGCCACCACCAGACCCCGGCCGGGCCGCGAGTCGGCCATCCGCAACCAGACCGGCCGGCTGATCGAGGCGTACTCGGAGGTGCCACGGTTGAGCGTGGTGATCGGAACGGGCCCGCTGCCCACCGCGAGCCGGTGGCGACTCTTGCCGCTGGACACCACCATCGCGGCCAGCACCCGGCTGTCGGACCGGGCCAGGCCGGCGGAGACGATGTTGCGGTTGATGTCGGCCGCCAGCGGCACCTCCCCGCTCAGCTCGCCGACGAAGTCGAGCGGACGGATGCCGCCCTCGTACACGCAGAACCGCTGCGGACTCTCGGTGATCGGGTAGAGCCGTTCGGTCGCGCGGCGGGCGTTCAGGTCCAGTACGGGCTGCGAGTTGTTGCGGATCTTCAGCTCCAACTCCCCGCCGAAGTCGCCCAACGACCAGGCGAGCTGCGTGAGCAACTGGTCGATGCTGTTCTGGTCGTCGCCGGACATGTCCAGGTTGACCTCCCACCGGTCGTTCGCGCCGGTGGCGTTGTTGATCAGCTCGGTGCGGTCGGGCAGCCCCACGACGCCGGGGCGCAACCAGTCGGACGGGCCGGCGACCAGCCACTTCACGACCTCGTTGACCCGACGCTCCTCCGGCACCGCCACCGGCAGGTAGCGCTGGTCGGGCACCAGTCGGCTGCGGTCGGAACTCCAGAAGTAGATCGACTCGGCCTGGTAGTACTGCTGGAGGGCGAGGTCGCTGAGTAGCAGCACGTTCGGCGGGTCGAGGACGTACAGGCCGGCACGTTCGTCGGTGGCGGCGCCGTCGAGCGCACCGCTGCGCAGCCGGAACTCGTACTCCGTCTCGGTCGCCACCGGCGGGGCCAGCGTGCCGTTCGCCCGCAACACACCGATCTGCTGCACGGTGATCTTCACGGTGGTGGTCGAGTCGCTGTTGAGGGTGTAGACCGCCTCCCGCAACCGGACCACGGTCAACGCGACCTCGCTGCCCTTCTTGTCCTGGAGACGAGCCCGGTCCGCCGGCGCGATGAACGCCTTGACCCGCTCGTACGCCCGGTCCGGCTCGCCTGCGGCGGCGGACAGGAAGTTACGGACGAACGACTCGTTGGAGCTGCCGCTGGCCGTACGCGTCGGCGGCTCGCTCGGCCGGCCGTTCCCCGAGCCGGCCCCCGTCGCGGCCCCGCCCCTGCCGTCCACCCGCACGTCCGACGCGGCCGGGATCCCGCAGGCGCCACCCAGCAGGAGCACCACGCCGAGTGCCCCGAGCACGACCGGCCGCCTCATGTGCCCACCTCCGCCCGCTGCCCGTCCCCGGCCGGCGCCGGGCCGATCGCCAACGCCCCACCAGTGCCGGGCCCGATGGCGAGCGGACCACCGTCGCGGGGGCCACCGAACGGCAGCGCGGCGTCGGCCGGCACCAGCCGCAGCGGCGAGGTGGTCAGCCGGTCACCGGCCCGCGCCGGGAGGGTGAGACGGAACTGCGCGCCCTGCCCCGGCGCACCCCACGCCTCCAGCCAACCGCCGTGCAGTCGGGCGTCCTCCAGGCTGATCGACAGGCCCAGGCCGGTGCCGCCGGTCTGCCGCGCCCGGGACGGGTCCGCCCGCCAGAACCGGTTGAACACCAACTTCTCCTCGCCCGCCTTGAGCCCCACCCCGTGGTCCCGCACGGTGATCGCCACGGCGGTCTCGTCGATGCCGAGGGTGATCAGCACCGGGCGGGCCTCGCCGTGCTCGACGGCGTTGCCGACCAGGTTGCGCAGCACACGCTCGACCCGGCGCGGGTCGACCTCGGCGATCACCGGCGTGCCCGGCAGGTCGAGTTCGATGGGTACGCCCACCCGCTCGGCGAGGCCGGCCAGCCGCTCGACCACCCGGTGCACCACCGGCACCAGGTCGGTCGGCTCGGCGTCCAGCATGGCGAAGCCGGCGTCGAACCGGCTGATCTCCAGCAGGTCGGTGAGCAGCTCCTCGAAGCGGTCCAGCTCGGCCTGGAGCAGCTCGGCGCTGCGGGCCACCGCCGGGTCGAACTCGTCGCGCTCGGCGAAGATCAGGTCAGCGGCCATCCGGACCGTCGTCAGCGGCGTACGCAGCTCGTGCGAGACGTCGGAGGTGAAGCGGCGCTGCAACCGGGACATCTCCTCCAGTCGCAGGATCTGCCGTTGCAGATTGGTGGCCATCTGGTTGAACGAGGCGGCGAGCAGCGCCAGGTCGTCCTCGCCGTTGACCACCATCCGCTGGTCGAGAAGGCCTGCGGAGAGCCGCTGGGCGGTACGCGCGGCGACCCGGACCGGGTTGACCACCAGACGGGTGACCAGGGCGGCGAGCAGCCCGAGCAGGATCACCAGCGCCACTCCGGTGGCCACCACCGTCGCTCGGGCGTCGGCGGCGGTGGAGTCCTGCCGGGTCAACGGCACCAGGTAGTACAGCTCGATCTGGCCGAAGCGGGTGGGCACCGGAGAGCCGTACACCAGGTATTTGGTGCTCTGCCCGGTGAGCCGGCCGGTCTGGATCTGGCTGGCCACCTTGCCCCCGGCGACGGCGGCCCGCAGCTCCGGGCTGATCAGCGGTTGGACGTTCACCGACGGCGCGGCCCGGGTCTGGATGTCGTTCGGGTAGTCGTCGGCGGTGATCGCCACCACCACGCCACTGGTCTGCTGGGGGTCACCGCCGGCCAGGTAGTTGACCGTGCCGTCGATGGTCTCCTGGAGCTGCGCCTCCTGCGGCTGGCCGTACAGGGAGACCTGCTTGGCCGCGTAGCTGGCGCCGCTGTTCACCCGCAGCCGCACGTCGGTACGGGCGTTGTCCAGCAGGATCGTGGTGATCTTGTCGGCGATGAGGAAGGCGAAGCCCCCCACCAGCAGGCTGGAGGCGACGAGCGTGATGGTCACCACCCGCACCTGGAGCGAGCGGCGCCAGGTCTGGTGCACCCGGGCCACCACCCGCGCGGCCCGACCGCTCACCGCACGCCAGAGCTCCCCGCCGGCGATGCGCCGGCGGGCAGCCGCTGTCGGGGGGTGTGGAGGCGGTGGGGTCAACACAGTGTGACCAGGCTATCCGGTCCCCGCCTTGTAGCCCACGCCCCGCACGGTGAGGATGATTTCCGGTCGCTCCGGGTCCGGCTCGATCTTGGCCCGGAGCCGCTGCACGTGCACGTTCACCAGCCGGGTGTCGGCCGCGTGCCGGTAACCCCACACCTGCTCCAGCAGCACCTCGCGGGTGAAGACCTGACGCGGCTTACGGGCGAGCGCGACCAGCAGGTCGAACTCCAGCGGCGTCAGCTTCACCTCCTCGTCGTTGCGGCTGACCGTGTGCGCGGGCACGTCGATGGTGATCTGGTTGCCGGGCGGCCCGATGGTCAGCATCTCCGGCGCCACGTCCTCGCCCCGGCGCAGTCGGGCCCGCATCCGGGCGACCAGCTCCTTGGGCTTGAACGGCTTGACCACGTAGTCGTCGGCGCCGGACTCCAGGCCGAGCACCACGTCCACGGTGTCGCTCTTGGCCGTCAGCATGACGATCGGCACGCCGGACTCGGCACGGATGGACCGGGCCACGTCGATACCGCTCATTCCGGGCAACATCAGGTCGAGCAGCACGATATCGGGCCGGCTGTCGCGGAAGGCAGCCAACGCCCGCTCACCATCGGCCACGAACGAGGGCAGGAAACCCTCACTACGCAGCACGATGCCGAGCATCTCGGCGAGTGCGGGGTCGTCGTCGACCACCAGTACCCGGGCTCTCATGGGATTAATATTGCATCCCCGTTCAGTTCGGTGGGACCGGCGTCGGGTGGATCCCGGCCGGGCTGCAACCATGATCCCCCGTCGGCGGCGCCCAGCGCCACCGCAGCGTCGCGCCGGTCGCGCGGACGTGATCCGGACGGCCGTCAGCCGAAGAGCGCCCGCCCCCAGTGGTCCCCGCCGTCACGTACCCCGGGAGGACAGGCGAACACCCCGCTGGAGACGTGCCGCAGGTACTCGTTCATCACGTCGTGCCGGGCCAACCGGGTCTGGATCGGCACGAACTGACGGCGCGGGTCACGCTGGTAGGCGATGAAGAACAGGCCCGCGTCGAGCCGTCCGAGGCCGTCCGAGCCGTCCACGAAGTTGTAGCCCCGGCGGAGCAGTTGGGCACCGTTGTTGCGGCTCGGGTGGGCCAGCGTGACGTGGGCGTGCTCGGCGATCACCGGCTTGCCGTCGTCACCGCGTGCCGCGAAGTCCGGTTCGTCGAACTCGTTCCGCCGGCCCAGCGGAGCGCCGCTGCCCTTGGCCCGGCCGACGATCTCCTCCTGCTCGGCCAGCGACGTCCGGTCCCAGGTCTCCACCAGCATCCGGATCTTGCGGGTGACCAGGTACGAGCCACCGGTCATCCAGTCCGGCCCGTCGCCGGGCTGCACCCACAGCTGGTCGCGGAGCAGGCCGGTGTCCTCGGCCTTGAGGTTGGCCGTGCCGTCCTTGAAGCCGAAGAGGTTGCGCGCGGTGGCCTGGTCGCGGGAGGTCGACGAGGTCCGGCCGAAGCCGAGCTGCGACCAGCGGACACTCACCACGCCCATGCCGATCCGGGCCAGGTTGCGGATGGCGTGCACCGCCACCTGCGGGTCGTTGGCGCACGCCTGGACGCAGAGGTCACCGCCGGAGATCTGCGGCTGCAACGCGTCACCGGGGAACTTCGGCAGCTCGGCGAGGGCGGCCGGACGCCGGTCGGCGATGCCGAACCGGTCCCGGCCGTCGGCGTCGCGGAACAGCGTCGGCCCGAAACCGATGGTCAGGGTGAGCTGGGACGGGGGCAGGCCGAGCGCCTCACCGGTGTCGTCCGGTGGGGCCTCCGGCATCCCACCGACCGCGCCCAGCACGCCGGCGTCCCGGCCGGCGGTCATCCGGGCGGCGGCGGCGCTCCACTCCTCGAGCATCCCGACCAGCCGCGCCCGGTCCTTGGTGATCACGTCGAACGCGACGAAGTGCAGCCGGTCCTGCGCCGGGGTGACGATCCCCGCCTGGTGCTCGCCGTGGAACGGCACCGCCCCGGCCGGGTGGTCGCTGGCGGCGGCCGGGCCACGGGAGCCGCTGACCAGCGTTCCCGCGCCGACGGCCACTCCGGCGACGCCTGCCACCCCGGCACCGGCGAGCGTGATCGCCCGCCGCCGGGTCACCCTGCTTCCGCTCATCGGTTCGACTCCCCCTGA
Source organism: Micromonospora sp. NPDC005298 (assembly GCF_040607375.1). Classification (NCBI taxonomy): domain Bacteria; kingdom Bacillati; phylum Actinomycetota; class Actinomycetes; order Micromonosporales; family Micromonosporaceae; genus Micromonospora; species Micromonospora sp. NPDC005298. The sequence goes on along the minus strand of NZ_JBEXGP010000002.1, from coordinate 265,560 downwards.
CGTCAGGTCACTTGGCGACGGCCGCGGCGACCTTGCTGATCGGCTCGGCGAGCGCGTTGATGCCGTCGGACAGTTCCTTGAGTTCGGCCTTGCTCAGCGCGGTGTGCAGCTTCCAGCCGTCGCCGGCGCGGTGCTTGCCGAGCAGCGCCTCGACGTTTGCGAACTCGGTGTCCAACTGCTTCACCAGCTCCGGTGAGCGCTGCTCAAGCGCCGGCCGCAGGGCCGACACGGCCGCCTTGGAACCCTCCAGGTTGGCGGCGAAGTCCCACAGGTCGGTGTGCGAGTAGCGGTCCTCCTCGCCGGTGATCTTGCCGCTGGCGACCTCGTCGAGCAGCTCCTTCGCGCCGTTGGCGAGCTGGAGCGGGGAGAGCTTCTCGGCGTTCGCCTTGGCCACGATCTCCTTGACGTCGACGAGCAGCCGGTCGGCGATCGGGCCGTCCTTGCTGATGTCGCCGGACTGCCAGAGGTCCTTCTCGATCCGGTGGAAGCCGGTGAACTCCATCCCCTCCTCGAGGACCTCCTCACGGCCGTCGATCTTGGGGTCGAGGTCGCCGAAGATCTCGGCCACCGGCTCGATCCGCTCCCAGTAGGTGCGGGCGACCGGGTACAGCGCCTTGGACTTCGCCACGTCGCCGGCCTTGACCGCGCCAACGAACTCCTCGGTCTTGTCCAGCAGCGCGGCGGTCTGGCTCTTGACGTAGCGCTGGTAGTTCTCGGTGGCGCCGGCCAGGGCGGCGTCGGCGGTGAGCGGCTGCGCCGACCCGCTGACCTTGAGCGCACCCCGGATGCCCTTGCCGCTCATCCCGGGCTTGCAGGCCGTCTCGTACGTCCCGGCCGGCAGCTCGACACGCAGCTCGCGGCTCAGGCCCGGGGCGATGTTCTCCACCTCGCCCATCACCCGGTCGCCGGAGGCGTACACGTAGAACTCGGTCACCTTCGCACCCGAGTTGGTGATCTTGAAGGTGGCCGTGCCGGCGCCCAGGTCGGTCGTACCGACCTCGCAGGCGGTGTCGTTCGCCTTGACCACGATCGGGCCGCCGGCCCCCGCCGCGTCGTCGTCCTTCGCGGAGTCGGAGCAGGCGGCGACACCGGTCGTGGCCAGCACACCGGCGGCGGTCAGCGCGAAAAAGCGGGTGGTACGCATCTTGGGCTGTCTCTCCTCGTGAGGTCAGGCGCGCTGCGGCGCGGTCGCCGCCTCGGCCTCGGTGCCGGTGTCGGCTACACGCTCGGTGCCGGTGGACGCGGTGGGCGCCGGCTGACGCCGGGCCGGGCGCAGGAACAGCGCCAGGACCGGCACCGCGTACCCGATCCAGGCGATCGTCTCCAGCACGGTGGGCGCGGGCGTCACGTTGAACATTCCGGCCAGCAGAGCGGCGTACCAGGTGCTCGGGTCGAGCGTCCCGGTGATGTCGAAGGCCAGGTCGTTCAGGCCGGGCAGGACACCGGCCTCCTGGAAGTCGTGCACGCCGTACTTGAGGATGCCGGCGGCGACCAGGATCAGCAGCGCGCCGGTCCAGGTGAAGAACTTGCTGAGGTTGATCCGCAGGGCGCTGGCGTAGAGCAGCGCGCCGAGCACCACGGCGGTGAGGATGCCGCCGATCAGCGCGAGCAGTGGCCCGCTGTCGCCGGCCGCGCCCTGGGCCGCGGAGTAGAAGATCAGCGCGGTCTCCAGGCCCTCCCGGATCACCGCGAGGAAGGCCATGCCGGCGACCGCGAGGGACCCGACGGCCAGGGCCTCGGTGAGCTTGCCGCGCAGCTCGCCGGCGATCGTCCGGGCGGCACGCCGCATCCAGAAAATCATCCAGGTGACGAAGACCACGGCGGCGACTGAGGTGATCGCCTCGAACAGCTCCCGGTCCTCGGAGCGGGCCAGCAGCGAGGTCGACGTGTACTCGATCAGCCAGCCGAAGAGCACCGAGAGCGCCACGGCCAGACCGACACCCGCCCAGACCTGGGGCAACCGGTCCCGGCGCTGCGACTTCACCAGGAAGGCCACCAGGATGCTGACCACCAGGGTCGCCTCCAGGCCTTCCCGCAGGCCGATCAGGTAGGTCGCGAACATCCCGGCTCCGTGTCCATGAGGAATGCCTCAGCTAACTTAGGGCAGCCATACCTTCCTCCTGCCCGGGGCACTCGTCAAGTCGTTCATGGGAGGTTCACCCACCCCCGCTGTGGGAGGATCCCGCCGTGAAGGGATTCCTGCCGTGGCTGGCGGTGCTCGCGGTGGTTCTCCTGCTCAGCGCGCTGCGCCTGCGGGCACTGGCCACAATCGTGTCGCTCGGTTGGCTCGCCTGGTGCGTCTGGACCTGGTTCCGCCCCGCCCGCCGCCGACCCTGAGGCCGGAGACGACGAACCGGGCCGGCTGCGAACAGCCGACCCGGTCCGGAGAGAGCGATCAGTAGCGGTAGTGGTCCGGCTTGAACGGACCCTCCTGCGCGACACCCAGGTACGCGGCCTGCTCCTTGGTGAGCGTGCTCAGCTTCGCGCCGAGCGCGCCCAGGTGCAGCCGGGCCACCTTCTCGTCCAGGTGCTTGGGCAGCACGTAGACGCCGATCGGGTAATCCTCGGTCTTGGTGAACAGCTCGATCTGGGCGATCGTCTGGTTGGCGAACGAGTTCGACATCACGAAGCTCGGGTGCCCGGTGGCGTTGCCGAGGTTCAACAGGCGCCCCTCGGAGAGCACGATGATCGCGTGCCCGTCGGCGAAGCGCCACAGGTCGACCTGCGGCTTGATGTTGACCCGCTCGACGTCGGAACGCTTGGCCAGACCGGCCATGTCGATCTCGTTGTCGAAGTGGCCGATGTTGCCCACGATGGCCTGGTGCTTCATCCGGGCCATGTGCTCGTTGGTGATGACGTCGAAGCAGCCGGTGGCGGTGATGAAGATGTCCGCCTGCTCGACCACGTCGTCAAGGGTGGCGACCTGGTAGCCGTCCATTGCGGCCTGCAACGCGCAGATCGGGTCCACCTCGGTCACCACGACCCGGGCGCCCTGGCCGCGCAGCGACTCGGCACAGCCCTTGCCCACGTCGCCGTAGCCCATGACGACGGCCATCTTGCCGCCGATCAGCACGTCGGTGGCCCGGTTGATGCCGTCGATGAGCGAGTGCCGGCAGCCGTACTTGTTGTCGAACTTGCTCTTGGTCACCGAGTCGTTGACGTTGATGGCCGGGAAGAGCAGGGTGCCGGCGCGGTGCATCTCGTACAGCCGGTGCACGCCCGTCGTGGTCTCCTCGGTCACACCCTTGATGCCGGCGGCGATCCGCGTCCAGCGCTGGCCGTCCTCGGCGAGCGAGCGGTGCAGCACGTCGAGGATGACCGCGTACTCCTCGGAGTCGGCGGACTCGACCGGCGGCACGACCCCGGCCTTCTCGAACTCGGCACCCTTGTGCACCAGCAGGGTGGCGTCGCCGCCGTCGTCGAGGATCATGTTCGGGCCCTGCCCGTCGGGCCAGGCGAGCACCTGCTCGGTGCACCACCAGTACTCCGGCAGGGTCTCGCCCTTCCAGGCGTACACCGGGACGCCGGCGGGGGCCTCGGGGGTGCCGTCGGGGCCGACCACGATCGCCGCGGCGGCGTGGTCCTGCGTCGAGAAGATGTTGCAGGACGCCCAGCGCACCTGCGCGCCGAGGGCCACCAGCGTCTCGATCAGGACGGCGGTCTGGATGGTCATGTGCAGCGAGCCGGTGATCCGCGCGCCGGCGAGCGGCTGCGCCTCGGCGAACTCCCGACGGATCGCCATCAGGCCGGGCATCTCGTGCTCGGCGAGCTGGATCTCCTTGCGCCCGAACTCGGCGAGCGACAGATCCGCCACCTTGAAGTCGCCCTCGGCGAGCGTGCTCGGCCGGGCCTCGGACGGCGTACCGCTGGCGGACGCCGGGAGGGTGCTGGTCATGAAAGCTCCTGTCGAACGATGTCTGCGCCGACCCTCCACCTTACGCGCGTCGGCGACGGGCATCAGGGGGACGTCTCTGGACAGCGCACGGGGCGGTCGGTGGTGGACAGACCTGCCGCCCACTCCCGCCCGCCCCGCACATCCCCCCGGTTTGGTTCCCCGCACGTTGTCGGACCGTCGTCGCGATAACGCTGCGTACCCATAGAGTCACACTGAGCCAGGGCAACGTCAAGCTATTCCGGGAAAGTCGGACTTGGGTCGTGGACAGGGAGCGCGATCAGCGCAGCCCGGACGTCGCCACGTACGCCTCACCAGCGCCAGCGACCCGCAGCGGCGCACCAGCCGCGTCGCCGATCGCCGCCTGACCGGACACCAGCGTCACCGGGCCCGCGCCGTCGTCCACCGTGACCGACCCGGAGCCGCAGAGCACCACCCGCGGGCCGGGCAGCGACAACGTGACCGACGGCACCGCCGCACCGACCCGCACCCGGTGCAGGGCGAAGTCGTCCACCGGCACCGGCCACCAGTCCACCCCCGGACCCACCGGCTGCGGCGCCCGGACCGGGTCGTCGAGCACCTCGAAACGCAGCACCCGCAGCAACTCGTCGACGTCCACCCGCTTCGGCGTCAACCCACCGCGCAGCACGTTGTCGCTGGCCGCCATGATCTCCACGCCGCACCCGCTCAGGTAGGCGTGCAGGTTGCCGGCGGGCATCCAGATCCCCTCCCCCGGCACCAGCCGCACATGGTGCAGCAGCAACGCGACGAGCACACCGGGATCGCCCGGGTACGCCGCCGCCAACCGCCGGGCCAGGTCGGCGTTCGGGCCGTCGACCGGCGAGGCCACCACGGCGGACAGCAACCCGTCGCGCTCACCGACCGGCCAGGTGAGCAGCGTCCGCACCGCCGTCCGCAACCCCGCCGACCCGGCCCGCAACGCGTCCACCACAGGAGCCAGCACCGGTACGCCGAACGACGCGAGCGACTCGGCCGACTCGACCGGGTCCCGGAACCCGCACAGCGCCTCGAACGGGGTGAGCGCCACCAGCAGCTCAGGCTTGTGGTGCGGGTCGGAGTAGTTGCGTTCCGCCGCCGGACGCCCCGCCTCCGCCGCGTACCCGGTCCGGGCCTGTTCGGCGTCCGGGTGGGCCTGCAGGCTCAGCGGGGCGTCCGCGGCGAGGACCTTGAGCAGGAACGGCAGCCTGCTGCCGAACCGGTCGGACACCCGCGCACCGAGCCACTGCCCCGGCTCGTCGCGCACCAGGTCACACAGGCTGACCTGCGACCCGGCGCGTTCGACCAGGGCCGGGGCGGCCGGGTGGGCACCCAGCCACAGCTCGGCCTCCGGACCGACGCTCGGCACCGGCCGGCCCTGCAACAGCGCCAGAGCCGAGCGCGATCCCCAGGCGTAGTCCCGGATCGGTCCGTACAGCAGTTCCACAGGTCAGCCCCCGGGCCGCCCGGCCGCCTCGCCCTCCTGCGGCTGCGGTACGGCGGTGTCGGCGGCGGCGCCCGTGCCGGCCTTGGCGGCGGCGAGGCTCCAGATGTCCGGCTCCAGGTAGATCACCCGGGCGATGGGCACGGCGGCGCGGATGCGCGCCTCGACGGCGTTGATGCCGCGCGCCAGGTCCTCGGCGCTCTCGCAGGCCGGTACGCCGATCTTCGCGGCGACCATCAGCTCCTCCGGGCCTAGGTAGAGCGTCTTCATGTGGATGATCCGCTCCACCTCGGGACCTTCGGTGATGGACCGCTCGATGGCGTCCAGGTCCTGCTGTTCGGCGCCCTCACCGAGCAGCAGGCTCTTCGTCTCGATCGCCAACACGATGGCGATCACCACCAGCAGGACACCGATCATCGCGGTGCCCGCGGCGTCCCACTTGCCGTTTCCGGTGATCAGCGTCATGGCGACGCCGAAGAGCGCGAAGACCAGACCGACGAGCGCGCCGAAGTCCTCCAGCAGCACGACGGGCAGCTCCGGCGCCTTGGCCCGCCGGATGAAGCGCACCCAGGACTGCTTGCCCCGGACGTGGTTGGACTCCTTGATGGCGGTCCGGAACGAGAACGACTCCATCAGGATCGCCGCCACCAGCACCGTGATCGGCACCCACTGCCACTCGGTGATCCCGTGCGGATCCGACCACTTGTGGTACGCCTCGTACAGGGCGAACAGGCCACCGATGCTGAACAGCACGATGGACACGATGAACGCGTAGATGTAGCGCTCCCGGCCGTACCCGAAGGGGTGTTCCGGGGTGGCCGCCCGCTTGGCCCGCTTGCCGCCGAGCAGCAGCAGGGCCTGGTTGCCGGAGTCGGCGACCGAGTGGACCGACTCGGCCAACATCGACGACGAGCTGGTCAGCAGGAACGCGACGAACTTGGTGATGGCGATGCCGACGTTTGCCAGCAGGGCGGCGACAATCGCCTTCGTCCCACCGTTGGCGCTCATGCCGCCGCTCCGCTTCGCCGTACGAAGCCGACCGGTCCGCGCATGACGCGCCGCCCATTGCGTTCGTTCACTGGTTCGACAGCTCCTTCATCTCGGTGATGGCCGGTACGGCCATCGGGTCCAGCCCATGAGCCAGGGCAAGGTAGATCGAGGCGAAATCCGGTACCGCGATCAGCGAGGCCAGCCGCTCCAGCGCGGAGCCGCCCTCGGCGGTCACCACATCACACCGGACGCCGCGCCGCTCGGCGAGAGTATGCACGGCGTCCGCGCGGCGCTCCTCCACGGCCAGTGGTTCGTCGGTGTCGTCCTCGGCGTTGAGCCCGCCGTCGCGCAGCAGCACCAGCCGCAGCCGGGTCCCCTCACCGTCGTCCTCGGACGGGTCGGCGAAGATGTCCCGCTCGCCCTCGGCCAGTCCACCGAAGACGCCGTCGAGCAGGCCGACGCGACCCCGACCGGCCTCGCCGAGCGCCCCGGTGACCACCGGGTAGCGGGCGTTCGCCGACAGGGTGTCGCCGAACCGGCGGGCCGCCACGGTCGCCAGCGGGGACGAACCCCAGACGATCGGGATCGAGCCGGCCAGGCCCAGCGCCAGGGACTTCGCCGGGTTGACGAACGACTCCGCGGCGGACCGGCAGCGGTCGGCATCCGCGTCGAGCCGGGCCGCGGTCTCCGCCAGGTCCGCCTCGTTGACCTTCACAAGCCCGAGGGAACGGGCCGCGAGCAGCACCGGCACGGTGAGCGCCCAGAGGCTGGCCCGCGCCGGAGCACGCCGGGGCACCGGAATGAACGGCGCCCGGGCCTGCTCGGCGATCGACTGCAACTGCGAGTCGGGGGCACCCACGGCGACCAGCCGGGCGCCGCGCCGGTGCGCGGCCTCGGCCGCGCCGAGCGCCTCCGGGCTACGACCGGACGCGCTCACCGCGATCACCACGTCGGCCGCGCCCACCCAGCCGGGTACGCCCGCGCTGCGGTGCCCGATGATCGGGACCGGGCAGCGCGGCCCGGCGACCGTGGCCAGCACGTCACCGGTACGCCCGGCGGTGCCGATGCCCGCGATCACCACGGCCCGGGGCCGCCCGTCGTCGGCGAGCACCGCCAGGTTCGCCTCGGCGGCCAGCGCCGCGCTCTCGCGCACCTGCGCGCCCGCCGAGGCGGTGTGCCGCAGCATGTCACCCGGATCGTGCTCGGCCAGCGCGGCCGGGTTGTCGAGCAGGGCCTCGTCGGCGTCGCGACGACCACTGACCCCGGCCGTACCGTCGATCATGATGCCTGCCCGGGGCCACCACGCGCCTCGTCGAGCAGCAGCACCGGCACGTCGTCACGGACCTCGAAGATCCGGCCGCACTGCGTGCAGGTCAACGTCTGCGCCTCGGCATCGTAGGCGAGCGGGGCGTGGTGCGTGTCCGGACAGGCGAGAATCTCGAGCAACTGCGGACCCAGGGCCATGGCACGGCTCCTTCCACGTGTGCGGCTTCACCGGCGGCGGTGCCGACCGGCGCAGGCGATCTTATCGGCGAACGCGGTTGAGCACGTCGTCCCGGAGCGAGACCATCCGCTCCCGGGTGGGCGCTTCGACGTTGAGCCGCAGCAACGGCTCGGTGTTGGAGGCACGCAGGTTGAACCACGCGCCGTCGGGGAAACGCAGCGTGAGACCGTCCATCTCGTCGGCCTCCGCCTCGGGGTACGCGGCCCGCACGTCGGCGACCGCGCCCGCCTGGTCCGCCACCGTCGAGTTGATCTCGCCGGAGGCGACGTAACGCTCGTACTCCCCGGCCAGCACGGACAGCGGCAGCGACTGCTCACCGAGCGCGGCCAGGGTGTGCATCGCGGCGAGCATCCCGGTGTCGGCGAACCAGAAGTCCCGGAAGTAGTAGTGCGCCGAGTGCTCGCCGCCGAAGACGGCGTTGGTCCGGGCCATCTCGGCCTTGATGAAGGAGTGCCCGACCCGCGCGACGACCGGCTCGCCGCCGTGCTCCCGGATGATCTCCGGAACCGCGCTGGACGTGATGAGGCCGTGGATCACCGTGGAGCCCGGGTGCTTCGCCAGCTCACGGGCGGCGACCAGGGCGGTGATCGCCGACGGCGAGACCGGCTCGCCGCGCTCGTCCACCACGAAGCACCGGTCGGCGTCGCCGTCGAAGGCCAGCCCGATCTCGGCGCCGTGCTCGACCACGGCCCGCTGGAGGTCGACCAGGTTCGCCGGGTCCAGCGGGTTGGCCTCGTGGTTGGGGAAGCTGCCGTCCAACTCGAAGTACAGCGGCACGATCTCCAACGGCAGGGCCGACAGGGCGGCGTCGCCGAGCACCGTCGGGACCGTGAAGCCACCCATCCCGTTGCCCGCGTCGACCACCACCTTCAACGGCCGGATGCCGGACAGGTCGACAAGCTTGCGCAGGTACGCCGCGTAGTCGGGAAGCAGGTCCCGCCGTTCGACCGGTCGGACCGGCTCACCGCCCGGACGGGCCGCGCCCGAGTCCAGGAGGGCCTGCGCGCGGTCCCGGATCTCCGCGAGCCCGCTGTCCTGACCGATCGGCCGGGCACCGGAACGGCACATCTTGATGCCGTTGTACTGCGCCGGGTTGTGGCTGGCCGTGAACATGGCACCCGGCAGGTCGAGCGAGCCGGACGCGAAGTAGAGCAGATCCGTGGAGGCGAGCCCGATCTCGATCACCGAGCGGCCCTCGGCGCGGACACCGGCCGCGAACGCCTCCGCCAACCCCGGCGAGGTGGCCCGCATGTCGTACCCGACGACGACCGCGTCGCCCGGCTCGTCGGTGGTGTTGAGAAGCTGGGTGAACGCGGCTCCAAGCGCCTCGGCGACCCGCTCGTCCCACTGGTCCGGCACCGTCCCTCGGACGTCGTACGCCTTCACGATCTGGGACAGATCAGACACTGGTTCCGCTCCTTGGCCGCAGTTTCCACCGAACCTGAGCGTATCGGAGGGGAGGGGTCCGGCCCCGCTCAGCCGGGGAGCCGGGGCATGATCGCGGTGCGCTCGCCACCGTCGGGCGGATCGTCGGGCGGCGGCGGGGTACCCGGAGCACCCGGCATCGGCTGCGTCGCCTCCGGAACCGCCCCGCTCCCCGCCGGTCGCGCCCCGTACACACCACCGGGGGCGGGCCGGGGAGCGGGCACCGTGCCGTAGCCGCCGGAGGGCTGCTGGCCGTACACCGAGCCGGGGTGACCGGTCGCGGTCGGTGACCCACCGCCGGAGCGGTAGGTGGTGCCGCCGGGGTTGCCCGGCAGCGGCCCGGGCGGCGGGTCGGTCGGCGAGCGGTCCTGCCGCGACCGGCGGACCAGCAGCACGATGAGCAGCAGACCGACCGCGACCATCGCGATACCGAAGAACATCACGGGTGAACCACCTCCGGACTCGGCGGCGACTGGCGTCGTGGACGGCGCGGCGGCCGGCGGAACCAACGCCGCCGGGTTCACCACCCCGTCGGCGGTCGCGACCTCGGTCGGGCTCGGAGTCGGGGTGGGCTTCTTCGACGGGGTCGGCGACGGGGTGACCCTTGCGCCGTTCACCCGCGCCGTGTCGGTGCCCCGGCCCAACTCCTGACCGGCCGCGGTGGCCCCCACGCCGGTCACCACGAGCTGGCCGCCCGGCGTACCCGCGGCGAACGCCACCCGGTACCGCACGGTGACGCCCTTGCCCTTGCACAGGGTCGGCTTCGCCGGCGACGTCTGCCCGCTCACCGCGCTGCCGTCGCCCCCGGAGACCGGCACCGGGAACCAACGCCCGCCGGCGTTCACCTGCACCGTCACCTGATTCGGCTGGAGACCCTCAAGTCGCAGCCCGAGGGCGGTACGCAGCAGCACGCACCCGGCCGAGCGCTTGCGCACCGCGACGTTCACGCCCTGCGCCGAGCCACCGGCCGAGAAACTGCTGGCCGCGCCGACCCGGACCGAGTCGTCGTCGGCCAACGCCGGCGACGCGCCGAGCAGCACCAGGCCGCCCAGGACACCGCAGACCGTCGCGAGCCGCGCCGCGCGCCGACGCACCGTCATGATCACCTCACCGTTTCAACCCCGGGGTGGGGTCCGCGGGTCAGGCTACTACCGGCCCACCCCCACCCCCTGTCATAGAGCGGCCCGCATGTGTGCGGCGTTACGGTTTACGGCCTGACCTGCCCTGGGTCACTGCGAGAGGGCGAGCGCATCCCGGCAGAGCCGGTCGGCGCTGCGGGTGGTCTCCGGCAGTCGGTAGCGGGGCGCCAGCGCGAGCACCTGAGCGGTGGCGTTCTCCAGGCTCATCCGATGCCCCACGCTCACGAAGACCGGCTTCACACCGTCCTGCGTCCGCAGCACCCGACCGACCACCTCACCCCCGTCCCGCAACGGCGACCAGGCACCCCGCCGCGCCGGCGGCGGTTCCCACTCGCCGACCAGCGGCGTCTTACCCACCCCGATCGCCGGCAGCCCGGTCACCACCCCGAGATGACAGGCCAGCCCGAACCGGCGCGGATGAGCCAACCCGTGCCCGTCACACACCAGCAGGTCCGGTCGGGTGGTCAGCCCGTCCAGCGCGTCGAGCAGCGCCGGCAACTCCCGGAACGCGAACAGTCCCGGCACGTAACCGAACGCCGGCCGACCCACGCTGACAGCGGAATCGACCACGGCGAGCGTCCTGGTGTCCAACACCGTCACGGCCGCCGCGAGCAGGTCACCGCTCCGCGCGTACGCGACGTCCAGGCCGGCGACCGTCGCGGGCGCGGTCGGCCCCGGCCCGGCCAGGTCGACGAGCGGCCGCAACGCCTCCTGTACGGCCACCGCCTCGGCGACACCGCGAGGCGCCTCGGACGCGGGCCATGCCCGACCCGGTGCCGGCCGGTCCGGGGTCCCGGGATCCCGTAGTTCCGCCGAACTGGAGTGGGTCACCCCCGGTTCGTGCCGTCGGCGCCGTCTCCGGTCGTCACGCCGACACCGCCTTCGGTGTCGGCTTCGGCCCGCTTCCCGGTCGCGCCGAGCGCAACCGCGAAGGCGACGCCGAGTGCGACACCGAAGGCGACGCCGCCCTTCGAGCCGAACAAGGGGATGCCGATCGCCAGACCGATCAGAATGCCGACCGGCCACGCCCAGACACGGAACCTGGCGGCAAGCGCCACGAACCCCCGATCACCCTCCCGCCCCGGCCGACCGTCCATCTTCGCGACCATCACTGGCCAACCCTTCCGTCGATTCGCTCGCGCAGCAGATCAGCATGTCCATTGTGGCGCGCGTACTCCTCGATCATGTGCACCAGCAGCTCGCGCAGCACGATGACGTTGCCCCTCCGCTGCCGCCCCCACACCTTGAGGTCCGCAGCCTCGGCCACGAACCGCTCGGCGAACTCGACCTCCGCCCGCCAGGCGCGTCGCGCCGCGTCGACCACTGCCGGATCGGCCACCGCGCCGTCGAAGTCACCGTCGGGCTCGTCCTCCGAACAGTAGATCGGGGGCGCGTCCTGGCCAGCCATCGTCCGCCGGAACCAACCCCGCTCCACTTCCGCCATGTGCCGGATCAAGCCGAGCAGCGACATCGTCGACGGCGGGACAGAGCGGCGGGCCAACTGCTCGGCGTCCAGGGAGTCACACTTGCGCTCCAGGGTGAGCCGCTGGTTACGCAGGAACTCGACGAGGACGGTCCGCTCGTCCGCGAAGGTGCCGCCCGAGCGCGGATCGTCGTCCGAATGAACGAACATGTCCGACCAGCCGAAGACCCGCTTGGGCGCACTGTCGGAGATGTTCGGCTGGGCACCGCTGCCGGAGTCCGAGTCGGATCGGCGGGTCATGTCGGCGTCACCAAGTCGCGACGGGCACCTGGATCGCCGGCCACACGTAACTGCTCCTCGACCGTCGGCAGGTAACGCACCTCGGCTGCTACCCGCAACTTATCGTTGACCCGACGACGGTCGCGCACCGTCATCGACACCTGAGGGGAACATGCTGCGGATCTCCTCCTCGCCGGGCAGGACCGCGCCACCCGTGACGACCTCGGCCACCCGCTCCGCGGTCGTGCGGTCGACAGTGTCGAAGCGGTCGACGTTCCGATGGTCATTGACGAACCGCACAACCAGGCCGGGGTCGAAAGCCCATTCTCGACTACGGTGATCCCACAGGATCGCGTTGCCCGGGCCTCCATCAGTCACGAACAGTCCGGCCGGTCCCCCAATTCGTTCATCGTTCCGGTAAGTCACGTGGTAGATCAACAAATTCTCTTCTCCATGGCCGGATCCTATTCGGACCGGGTCAGGTCCTTCGAACGGAATCATGCCGAGGCGCCACGTGATCAAGCCGCGAACAGGGGACGGGACGCCGTCCACGCGTCCTCGGGAGACCACCTCGCCGACCGCCGGGCCCGACGAGCGGCGTTGAGGTACGCCTCCGCAACCCCAGAGGTCCTCGACAGAGCCCTGCCTACACCGCTCTCGCGATATCCGGGTCTGCGCCAGGATCACCAGCCGCGCGGAGCTGCTCCTCGAACATCACGAACGTCCGCTGGCGGATCCCCCGGATCAGCGCCCGCTCCTTGGGCGTCAGGTGACGATCTTTGGCCTTCGCCACATCGCGGACTGCCTGGATCGTCTCGTAGAGAGCGAAGATCGGGCCATCACCTTCGAGATGGTGAGCCCGAAAACGCTCCACCTCCTGCACGAAATCCTCCGGAGATCGACGGAAGACATCTCCCCCGACGTCGAAGACGATCTCGGTAAACAGGTCGTTCTTCTCCTGCCAGCCGCCGGTGTCGATGGCAACCCGCCATACCCGGGCACCGCCGTCGGGCGTCTCCACGATCTTTACCGGTGATTGGTAGTACATGTAGTAAGAGGGGAGCACCAGACCTGGCATCGGAGTCATCGAGCGTTCCCCCCAAGTGTCGACTGCAGTGCCTGCCAGAACAACTGTTGCTCGCGACGGAGGACCCCATCCGCGACGGCACCCTCACGCCTGGTCAGCGCACGACCTTCGGCTCGGGCCAGGGCATCCACATCACGCCGTACCTCATACAGCGCATGCGCCCAAGTCCGGAGCCGAGCCCGGCCCGTCCAGGAGCAGGTACATCCGGTTGACGTACGGGTCGCCGTGACCGCCGTCGTCCCCCGCCGACGGGTGGGTCGGCAGGTCGGGGCGTTCGCTGAACCGGCCTCGGGGTAGTCCGCCGAGCGGCATGGGCCGGCCGGCACCGTCGAGCACCAGCGCGTCGATGCCGACCACGTCCGGGTACAGCGGCCGGTCGCGGATGATGCCGGTCTGCGGGTCGACGTAGAGGATCGTGCCGTTCTGGTTGAGCGCCACCCAGGCGTGGGAGCCTCCGCCGGCCCACTCGGTGATCAGGAACGCGTAGCTGCCGTGCCCGCCCAGCAGCATCTGGTCGTGCAGGTTGCGGTAGCCGCGGTCGGCGGCCTGTCGTGCGTACGCCGGGTGCAGCCGTTGGCCGGGCGGCGGGGCGAGCAGCCGCTGGAACCGGCCTCCGGTGGCGTCCTCCACCCGGCCGGGGCCGCCGGCTTCGCCTCGGATGGGGCGGCGGGTGTCGCCGTCGAGGTACCCGTCGAAGGTGCGCGGCGCCGACACCCGAGGTCGACCGTGCACCCACGTCTCGAACATGGACAGGGTGCAGTCCAGGCAGTTGATGCCCCGGGTGGCGTCGGCCATCGGCCCGCCGTCGTTGAGGAGCCGGAACCAGGCGCCGCGGCGGGGGTCGGCGGTGCGGGTGACGCTGCCGTCCGGGTCGCGGGGCATCTGCCGTTCGACGTCGACCTGGTGCAGGGCCAGCGGCGGGCGTAGGCCGCCGGGCTGCCCGTACGGCCGGGAGTCGTCGATCGGCGGGGGCACGTCGTCGCCGGTGAGCCGGGACGGGCCGCGCACCTCCACGGCACCGAGTGCGAGCGCGCCCACGTCCGTGTTGGCCCGCTGGAAGGCCGCGTCGCCGATGTCGACGACCTCCGGCGCCCGGGCGCCGACCAGCACCGCGTCGGCCAGGTCACGGCACTGGGTGTACGCGCGTGTCTCGTCGTTCGCGGCCCGCTGCCAGCCGTCGGCCCACCGCTGGTGGCCGGTGCGGTGCAGGTGCCGGGCGTAGGTGCCGTACTCGACGGCCCGGCGGTCGTGTTCGGCGGCCAGGGCGTGCAGTCGGCTGGCTTCGGCCTGCCGGCGGCTGTGTTCGAACTCGTTGCGCCGCGACTCGTAGTAGCCCCGGTAGCGCTGCCGCTCGGCGGCTTCCGCCTCGGCCGCCCATCGGGCCGCGTACCAGTCGCTGGCCTCGAATTCGGACTGCGACGGCGCTGTCAGGTCGCCCGGGACCGACGCCCGGCCTCGTGCCGGGTGCGCGGGTACGCGGCCCGGCCCGAACGCCTGCCACGTCGGTGGGTACGGCGCCGGGGTGGCGGCCGGTGGCGCCACAGCGGCGGCGACTGTCGGGGCGGAAGCGCTCGTCGCCGGCGACCATGCGGACGGGCCTGTGACAGTCGGGGCCGTCCCGGTGCTGCCGCTGGGCGCGACGCCGGTGGCTGGTGCGCCGGTCAGGTCGGGCGTGCCGGTGGTGGGCGTGGCGACCGAGGAGAGGGTGGGGTCGGTGGCGACCGGTTGCGCGGGGCCGGCGCGGTCGATGGTGAGCCCGTCCGGGGATGGCGTGGCGGTCTCGGTCGGGAGCATCGGGCGGCTCGGCCCGTCACCGATCGTCGGCGACACAGGTGACCCGGCCAGGTCCGGAACGGTGGGCTGGGTCAGGCCGTACGACACGGCGGCCCGCACGTCAGGGGCCGACCCCACAGGTGACGCGGCCACATCCGCACCACCGACCGCCTGCTGCGCCCCAGCCACCGGCGACCCGGCCACCGGGCCGCCGACAGCGGATGACACCGACAGCGAAGAGGAGACCGAACCCGCCGAAGCCGGCTCCGGGGAGACCGGGGCCGACCCCGGGGAGACCGAATCCGCCGGTGCCGGTGCCGGCGAGGCGGCAGCAGACGAGACGTCGGCGGGAGCGGCAGCAGACGAGACGTCGGCGGGAGCGGCAGCAGACGAGACGTCGGCGGGAGCGGCAGCAGACGAGACGTCGGTGGAAGCGGCAGCAGACGAGACGTCGGTGGAAGCGGCAGACGACTCCACAAAGGAGGCGGTGGCGGCGGGAGGCAGAGCCAGGGACGGGCCGGTGAGCGAGGCTCCCGCCAGGGCGTTGGCCTGCGCGCCGAGTTTGGCGTGCAACGCGTGGTCGGTCTGCTCGGTGGCCGAGCCGGTGGCCCCGGAGGCGGCGGCGCGGGCGACGTCCTCCACCGAGGTGAGGCCCTGCCCGGTGGCCAGGCCGGCGGCGGTCTCGGCGAGCACCTCACCGGTCATCTCCCGGCCCAGGTGCTCACCGACCCGCGCGGCGCGACCTGTCGCGTGTCGGCCCAGGCCGGCCAGCGGCGCGACCGCCCCACCGGCGAGCCCGCCGACGGCTGACGCGCCGAGGTCGGTGAGGTCCAGGCCGTGCGCCCGGCCGGTGGAGTTCTGGTACGCCTGGGTGGCGAGGGTGACGCCGGCCTCTTCCGCCGCCTCCTCCAGCCCTTCGCGGGTGGCGCGCTTGGCCAGCCCGTGTACGCCACCGCGGGCGACCTCCTTGGCTGCCCGTTCCCCGGCCTCCTTCAGCCCGTGCCTGAGGGACTTGCTGGCCAGTTGCCCCATCAGCCGCTTGAAGATCTGTTGGATCAGCAGGCGGGTGGCGGTGATCGCCGCGCCGGCGGCCGGGGAGGCCGCGCCGGCGGTGAGCACGGCCGCCACCGCCACCGTGAGCAGTTCGATGACGAGGATGCCCAACTCGATCCAGACTTCGAGTTTCGCGCCCTCGATGTCGCAGCCGCACTCCTCGACGAGCCGGCCCAGGTCGCTGGTGACCGCGAGGAGCACCGGTAGTGGCGCGTCGGTGCCCTCGGCGATCCCCCGCCAGGCCGCCTCGAACGCGGCGTCGACCGCGCCGACGCCGCCGTATCCGGCGCGTACCTCGTTGGCGGCGGTGGCCGCGTCGCTGTGCGGCCCGGCGAGGACGGCGGCGACGGCGTACCACCGGTCGGCGACGTCCCAGACGGCCCGTTCGTCGCCCTCGGGCCACTGCACGCCGATGACCCAGTCCAGTGCCTCGTAGATCCAGCCGGGCACGTCCCAGGGTGCGTAGTCGAGCGGGTGCGGAATGGGGCTGGGCAGCACGCTCATCCGGTTGGCCCGCTGTCAGCGCCGGTCGGCGGCCCGGTCGAGCCGGGTGGCGCTGCGGCCGTCGGTCTGCACGCTCGCGTCGACGGAGCGGACGACGTCGGTGCCCAGCTCGGTGAGCCGGTGGCCGATGCCCGTCCAGGCGCGCAGCACGGTCTGCTCGAAGCCTCGGTAGCTGCGCTCGAACGCGGCGCCGATGTCGTCGCGGCCCCATGGCCGGTTGCCGCTGGCGGCTTCGATCTCGCCGCCCTCCGCGGCCCGGCGGGCGGTCACCGCCTCGCCGGCGAGGGCCAGGTCGGCGCCGGCCCGGCGGGCTCGGGACGGGTCGAGCCAGAGCTGCCCGTCGGTCATGCCGGACCCTCGCTCCGGCCGAGGACGGCCTCGGCGCGCCCGAGCAGCGTGCCGAAATCTCCGGTGCGCAGGAACTCGACCGGGCCGGAGCCGGCCGGTACGTGCTCGGCCACCAGATCCCGGGTGGCGCTGCCGGCTGCGGTGGTGGCGTCCCGGATCGTTTCGGTGATCTTCCGGCTCAACGCCTCGGCGTCGCGGTCCTGATAGATGGCCGGGTCCAGTTCGACGGCCACCAGCTCGCCCCGGGGTCCGACTGTCGCGGTCACCCGCCCGTCGGTCGACCGCCGGGTCACCCGTACCGCGGCGAGTCGGGTGCGCAGCTCGTCCAGGTTGGACCTGAGCTGCTGATACTGCCCGTACACGTCGTCGAATCGGGCCCGTAGCTCGCGATTGGCGTCGCGATCCCCGCGTTCGGTCACCGCCGCTCCTCCCGTCACCGTCGGTAGGGCGAACCATACCGGCTGCCATCAATCCCTGTAGTCCGGTAGTTTCGGTATGTGATCGACCGTCAACAGGCCGAGCAGCTCGCGGCCACCTGGGCCAGGCGCGACTCGCAGCGCCTCGGCCACGAGTGCACGCCGGTGGTCGACGAGTTCGATCTCGGCTACGTCATCACGTCAGTCGTGCCCACCGAGGCGCGGACGGTCCCCGGCGACCTGCCGACGACCGTCGTCGACAAGCAGACCGGGAAGGTCACCACCTGGCCCCGGGTGCCGAGCGACGTGGTGGCGGACATGTACCGGCGCAGTCAGCCGGACGGGCCGACGGCCGCGCGGACCGTCGACCAGTCGAGCCTGCTGGTGCGCGAGATCCATCGGATCGCCACCCCGAACACGACCGCGCATCTGACCATCGACGGTCGCATCTGGACGGCCCAGGGCACGAAGGGCGCGGTCCCGCTCAACCATCACCCGCTCGTGCGCACCTACCTGGAGCAGCTGCCACCGGGTGAGCTGGTGCGCGGCGGCGAGAGCCACGCGGAGCTGATCGTGGTGTCCGACGTGCTGCACGGGTACGACCACCTGCGGGCGGCCGAGGGCATCGCGCCGATGGGGCGGGCCGAGGCGGCGGCTCTGCTGGAGGGGGCGCGGTTCGAGATCTTCCGGGTCCGGGAGCCGGGCGACCCGGCGGGCGGCCCGGCCGAGCGGCCCTGCGACTCGTGCGTCAACTTCCTGGTGCTTGCCAACGTCCTGCCGGAGTCGACGCGGGCGTACACGGAGACCTGGCTGCCGCCGGCGGCGTCCGATCCGGACCCGGGTCGATTCCCGCGCGAGGTGGCGAACGCGCTGGTGGCGGCCGGCTGGCGGCCGCACATCGGCGACCAGCTCATGGCTGCCGCCGCCGTCCGGGACGTCACGGCCGTGGCGGGGCGTACCCACCGGCACGAGGTCTTCCCGGCCGCCGTGGAGGCGTTGAACGCGTTCCCCAGTCTGGTGGGCGCGCGGCGCGGCCCGGGCGAGCAGGTGTGGATCTCCCGGTTCGACATCCGTCCCCACATGATCGCGCACACTGCCGACACGCTCGCCGACTTCGGCGCGGTGCTCGGGGTACGGCTGTTCCCGATCGGCACCGAAGGCCAGGACAGCATCCTGGCCGTCGACGAACGCGGTCGGGTCTTCGCCCTCGACCAGGCCGGTGAGTGGTTCCTCGGCGACACGATCGACGCCGCGTTTACCACCCTGCTGCTCGGTCGCGCTCCGGCCCGGGTCGGCGACGACGGCACCTGGCGGGCCGACGAGGCTAGAGGGTGAGCCCGGTCAGCACCATGACGCGCGGTTCGGTGTAGTCGTCCATCGCGCTGCGCAGTCCTTCCCGGCCGACGCCGCTGCCCTTGACCCCGCCGTACGGCATCTGGTCGGCCCGGTACGACGGCACGTCGCCGACGATCACCCCGCCCACCTCCAGCGCCCGCGAGGCGGCGAAGGCGACGTCGAGGCGTCGGGTGAACACGCCGGCCTGGAGGCCGTACGCCGAGTCGTTGACCGCGGTGAACGCGGCCCGGTCGTCGGTGACCGGGGCGACCACCAGCACCGGCCCGAACACCTCCTCGGCGACGACCTTGGCGTCGGCGGGCACGCCGGTGAGCACGGTCGGCGGGTAGGTGGCGCCGTCACGCGCGCCGCCCACCTCTACGCTGCCGCCGGCCGCGACGGCCTCGGCCACCCAGGCCTCTACGCGGCGGGCGGCGTCCTCGGACACCATCGGGCCGACGTCGGTGGACTCACTCGCGGGGTCGCCGGTGCGCAACGCGCGGACGGCCGTGACCAGCCGGGGCAGGAACTCGGCGTACAGCGTGTGGTGCACGTACACCCGCTGGACGGCGATGCACGACTGGCCGGCCTGGTAGTTGGCGAACGTGGCTATCCGTTGCGCGGCGAAGTCCAGGTCCTCGTCGGAGGTCCAGTCCGCACAGAGCACGGCCGCCGCGTTGCCGCCCAGCTCGAGCGTGACGTGTTTGTCGGGCACCCGGCGGCGGATGGCCGCGCCGACCGGCCCGGACCCGGTGAACGACACCACCGGCAGCCGGGGGTCGGTGACCAGTTCGGCGGCGCGGTCGTTCGGTAGCGGCAGCACCGAGAACATGCCCGCCGGCAGGTCGGTCTCGACCAGCAGTTCGCCGAGCAGCAGCGCGGACAGCGGCGTCGCCGGGGCGGGCTTGACGATGATCGGCGCGCCGACGGCGACGGCCGGGGCGATCTTGTGGGCGACGAGGTTGAGCGGGAAGTTGAACGGCGCGATGCCCAGCACCGGCCCCTTCGGCGCCCGCCGGACCAGCGCGATCCGGCCGGTGGCGGCCGGGTCGGTGTCGAGGCGTTGCAGCTCGCCGGAGAAGCGGCGGGCCTCCTCGGCGGCCCACCGGAAGGTCGACACCGCCCGTCCCACCTCGGCGCGCGCCCACTTCACCGGTTTGCCGTTCTCGGCGGTGATCAGCGCGGCGACCTCGTCGGCGCGTTCGGCGAGCCGCCGGGACACGTGGTCCAGGGCCGCCGCGCGAGCGTGCGCGGGCAGGGCCGCGGCCTGCGCGGCCACCCCGGCCGCCGCGGCGACGGCGGCCTCGACCTGGTCGGGGGTGGCGAAGGTGGTACGCCCCACCTGGCGACCGTCGTACGGGTGGTGGACGGTCAGCTCCGTTTCGCCAGCGGCGGGTCGGGAGGCGACGAAGAAGGCGGTGGGCTCCACGCCGAGCAGCGTAGACGAGTCAGCGGTCGACGGAAACAGTCGCCGCAGCCCTTGTCTGCCGCGAATTCAGTGGCCAAGATGGCAGAGAGATTGCGATAACCGCCGCAGAACCGCGCCCCCGGCCCCTCGGAGAGATCCCGTCATGAGTGATCAGCAGCAGCTGCGCAACTTCGTCAACGGCTCCTACGTCGAACCGGCCGACGGCGGGTACGCCGACCTGATCGACCCCTGTACGGGTGAGGTGTTCGCGCAGGCCCCGGTGTCCGGCGCCGTCGACGTGGACGCGGCGATGAGTGCCGCCGCCACCGCGTTCGAGAGCTGGCGGGAGGTCACCCCCGCCGAGCGGCAGCGGGCGATGCTCAAGCTCGCCGACGCCGTGGAGGCCCGCGCGGCCGAGCTGGTCGACGCCGAGGTCCGCAACACCGGCAAGCCGCGCCAGCTCACCGCCGACGAGGAGCTACCGCCGGCGGTGGACCAGTTCCGGTTCTTCGCCGGTGCGGCCCGACTGCTGGAGGGTCGGTCCGCCGGGGAGTACCTGGCCGGTCACACCTCGTACGTGCGGCGCGAGCCGATCGGCGTCTGCGCCCAGGTCACACCGTGGAACTACCCGCTGATGATGGCGGTGTGGAAGATCGCCCCGGCGCTGGCAGCCGGCAACACGGTGGTGCTCAAGCCGTCGGACACCACGCCGGTGTCGACGCTGCTGCTCGCCGAGATCGCCGCCGAGTTCTTCCCGCCGGGGGTGTTCAACGTGGTCTGCGGCGATCGGGACACCGGTCGTACCCTCGTGTCGCACCCGACGCCGCAGCTCGTGTCGATCACCGGCTCGACCCGCGCGGGCATGGAGGTCGCCGCAGCGGCTGCTCCCGACCTCAAGCGCACCCACCTGGAGCTGGGCGGCAAGGCCCCGGTGGTGGTCTTCGACGACGCCGACGTGGCGGCGGCGGCCGAGGCCATCGCGATGGGCGGCTACTTCAACGCGGGGCAGGACTGCACGGCGGCGACCCGGGTGCTGGCCGGGCCGGGCGTCCACGACGACTTCGTGGCGGCGCTCGCCGAGCAGGCCCGCTCCACGAAGACCGGCGCCCCGGACGACGCGGACGTGCTCTACGGGCCGCTGAACAACGCCAACCAGCTCGCCCGGGTCAGCGGCTTCGTGGACCGACTGCCGGACCACGCGGCGATCCAGACCGGTGGGTCCCGGCAGGGCGAGCGCGGCTACTTCTACGCGCCGACAGTCGTCTCCGGGTTGCGGCAGGCCGACGAGATCATCCAGGACGAGGTGTTCGGGCCGGTCATCACCGTGCAGCGGTTCTCGGACGAGGACGAGGCGGTGCGCTGGGCCAACGGCGTCGACTACGGCCTGTCCGCGTCGGTGTGGACGCGGGACCACGGCCGGGCCATGCGGATGACCCGGCGGCTCGACTTCGGCTGCGTCTGGGTGAACACGCACATCCCGTTCGTCTCGGAGATGCCGCACGGTGGCTTCAAGCACTCCGGGCACGGCAAGGACCTCTCGGTGTACAGCCTGGAGGACTACACCCGGATCAAGCACGTCATGCACAACATCGAGGGCTGACCCGTGAGCGCGAGGAGTGAGCCGGGTCTGCGAGCCCCGCAGCCGCGAACGAAGAGAGGCGCGGTGGCGACCTCGCAGGAGTTGCACAAGCGCCGGGGCGCGTCGGTCGCCCGGGGCGTCGGCAGCGTCATCGGGTCCTACGTGGACAGCGCGTCCGGTGGGACGATCACCGACGTCGACGGCCGGGAGTGGATCGACTTCGCCGCCGGCATCGCCGTGACCAGCGTCGGCAACTCGGCGCCGAGGGTGGTCGAGGCGGTACGCGCGCAGGCCGAGCGGTTCACCCACACCTGCTTCATGGTCGCGCCGTACGAGTCGTACGTGGCGGTGTGCGAGCAGCTCAACGCGCTCACGCCTGGCGGGTTCGAGAAGCGCTCGGCGTTGTTCAACTCGGGCGCGGAGGCGGTGGAGAACGCCGTCAAGATCGCGCGGCACGCCACCGGTCGGCCGGCGGTCGTCGTGTTCGACCACGCGTACCACGGCCGGACCAACCTGACCATGGCGTTGACCGCGAAGAACATGCCGTACAAGCACCGGTTCGGGCCGTTCGCCGGGGAGATCTACCGGGTGCCGATGTCGTACCCGCTGCGCGACGGCGGGCTCTCCGGGGCCGAGGCGGCCGCGCGGGCGATCGAGATGGTCGAGAAGCAGGTGGGTGCCGAGAACGTCGCAGCGCTGCTCATCGAGCCGATCCAGGGTGAGGGCGGTTTCGTGGTGCCCGCGCCCGGATTCCTGCCGGCGCTGCGCGCCTGGGCCACGACCGCCGGGGTGGTGTTCGTCGCCGACGAGATCCAGACCGGCTTCTGCCGTACCGGCGACTGGTTCGCCTGCCAGCACGAGGGCGTCGAACCCGACCTGGTCACCCTGGCCAAGGGCATCGCCGGTGGACTGCCGCTCGCTGCGGTGACCGGACGGGCCGAGCTGATGGACGCGGTGCACGTCGGCGGCCTCGGCGGCACGTACGGCGGCAACCCGATCGCCTGCGCCGCCGCGCTGGCCACCATCGAGACCATGCACGAGCTGGACCTGGCCACCGCCGCCCGCCGGATCGAGTCCGTACTCGTCCCCCGGCTGCGGGCCGCCGCCGAGCGGGATCCCCGGATCGCCGAGGTACGCGGGCGGGGCGCGATGCTCGCCGTGGAGCTGGTGCAGCCCGGCACCCTCGTCCCCGACCCGGTCGCCACGGCGGCGGTCTCGGCCGCCTGCCACACCGCAGGCCTGCTCACCCTGACCTGCGGCACGTACGGCAACGTGCTGCGCTTCCTGCCGCCGCTGGTGATCTCCGACGAGCAGCTCACCCGGGGCGCCGACATCCTCGACGGCGCCCTCGGGTGGCCGGACGCCTAGCGGAGCACCTCGACCGTGTTCCGGCGGACGAGGTTCTTGCCGGGCTCGCGGATCTGCTCCATGGCGGCGGAGTTGAGCAGCACGCAACTGCCCGACGGGCCGGTCACCGTCACGGTGGTCGCCCGGTTGTTGTCCAGGTTGGTCACCCGCAGCCGCGTACCCACCGGGAACTGCCCGCTGGTCGCCGCCGGACCGGCCGCCTCCTCGAAGAAGGTGATCGCCCCCGAGCAGGCCGAACGGGGTGCCGGGCCGGACGCGCCGGGAGACGCCGCGCCGGGGCGTACCGTGCCGGGTGCCGGGGCACCGGCCGGCGGGGCGGCGGCGTCGACGCGTTCGACGACGTTGCGGCGGATCACGTTCTTGCCCGGCTCCCGCACGAGGTCCATGGCCGCCGCGTTGAGCAGCACGCAACTGCCGGACGGGCCGGTCACCGTCACCGTGGCGGCCCGGTTGTTGTCCAGGTTCGTCACCCGCAGCCGCGTACCCACCGGGAACCGGTCACTGGTCGCCGCCGGCGCGCCCCCCTCCGCCGAGAAGGTGACCGAGCCGGAGCAGACCGATGCCCGCGTCGGGGCGGTGCCGGCGAACCCGAACCCGGTCCCCACGGCCACTCCCGCCGCGGCGAGCACCGCCACAGTCGCCGCCAGCACGTGCCTGCGCTGCACCCTCATCGCCGTCACTCCCGCCCTCGGTGGTGTCCTTCACCGCCTGGTACGGATCCGAGCTCCCTACCGTTCATCCGGTCCGGGCAATCTCTGCGCCGGCCGTCCCGACGACCTCGATGGTTGGCGATCGAGGGTGAGCTGCGTCACGATGGGGTCGAGGAGGTCGCCCGATGGCTGACCCGTGGCTCGCCCTGGAATTCGGCGTCGATCCGGCAGAGCGGATCGCGCAGGTCGGTGCCGCCCACGAGGCCTTCCTCTCCGCCGGCGTCGCCCCACACCGGGTGCGGGAGGTGGTCCGCCGCTCCTGGGAACGCTCCGCGCGGCTCGACCCCGAGGCCACCCCGCCGGTCGACCTGACCGATGACGACCTGGCCGCGTACCGGGCCGCCCACCCGCTGGCCCGGGTGCTGCCGCTGTTCCGGGACCTGCTCGGCGGCATCGCCCAGGACGGCGCGCACCTGATGGCGGTCTGCGACGCGTACGGGCGACTGCTCTGGGTCGAGGGGCATCCGGGTGTGCTCCGGCACGCCGAGCGGATGAACTTCGTGCCCGGCGCCCGCTGGGACGAGACACACGCCGGCACGAACGCGCCCGGCACCGCTCTGGCCGTCGACCACAGCGTGCAGATCTTCGCCACCGAACACTTCAGTCGCCCGGTGCAGCGCTGGACGTGCGCCGCCGCGCCCATCCACGACCCGACCACCGGTCGACTGCTCGGAGCGGTCGACATCACCGGTGGGGACCACCTCGCCAACCCGCACAGCCTGGCGCTGGTCCGCGCCACCGCCCGGGCCGCCGAGGCGCAGCTCGCCGCCGGCCGGCCGGTGGAGCCCGGCGTCGCGACCGTGACCGCGCTCGGCCGGGACGAGGCGGAACTGCGGGTCGACGGCCGGCGGATCCGGCTCGGCCGTCGACACAGCGAACTGCTGGTGCTGCTGCTGCACCACCCCGAGGGACGCACCGGGGAACAGCTCGGCCTCGACCTCTACGGCGACGACCGGCTGCACCCGGTCACCGTGCGCGCCGAGCTGTCCCGGCTGCGCCGGGTACTCGGTCCCGAACTGCTCGACTCCCGCCCCTACCGGCTGCGCGGCACCGTCCGCGCCGACTTCAGCACCGTCGCCGACCGGCTGGACCAGGGCGATCCGGCGGGAGCGCTCGACGCGTACCCCGGGCCGTTGCTGCCGGGCTCGGATGCGCCGGGAGTGACGCGGCTACGCCGGCTGGTCGACGGCCAGCTCCGCGCGGCCGTGCTGGCCAGCGCGGACCCGGCGCTGCTCGCGGCCTGGACCGCGACACCGGCCGGCGCCGACGACCTGGCCGCGTGGCAGGCCCTGGCGCGGGCGTTGCCGGTGGGCGCGCCGCGTCGGCCCCTCGCGCTCGCGCGCATCGACCAGCTCGCCAGGGAGTACGCGTTGGAGCGCGCAACGTTCCTGCAACGTCCGCGAAACTAGCCTTCCCGCCGTCATCCCCCATCGACGGCGGAGGTCACCATGACGCGCTACGACGCGCCCACCCACTGGCAGTCCCGTTACGACCACTACATCGGCGGCGAGTACGTCAAGCCGCACGGTGGTGCCTACTTCGAGAACCCCACCCCGGTCACCGGGCAGACCTTCACCGAGGTCGCCCGAGGCACCGCCCCCGACGTGGAGAAGGCCCTGGACGCCGCGCACGGCGCCGCCGACGCCTGGGGACGCACCTCGGTGGCCGAACGCGCGCTGATCCTCAACCGGATCGCCGACCGCATGCAGGACAACCTGGAGTCCCTGGCCATCGCGGAGAGCTGGGAGAACGGCAAGCCGGTCCGCGAGACCCTGGCCGCCGACATCCCGCTCGCCATCGACCACTTCCGCTACTTCGCCGGGGCGATCCGGGCCCAGGAGGGTTCGCTCGGCGAGATCGACGACGACACCGTGGCGTACCACTTCCACGAGCCGCTCGGCGTGGTCGGGCAGATCATCCCCTGGAACTTCCCGATCCTCATGGCGACCTGGAAACTCGCGCCCGCGCTGGCCGCCGGTAACGCCGTGGTGCTCAAGCCGGCCGAGCAGACCCCGGCGTCCATCCACTACTGGCTGTCGCTGGTGGCGGACCTGCTGCCGCCGGGCGTGCTCAACATCGTCAACGGCTTCGGCGTGGAGGCCGGCAAGCCGCTGGCGTCCTCGGCCCGGGTCGCGAAGGTGGCGTTCACCGGCGAGACCACCACCGGGCGGCTGATCATGCAGTACGCCAGCGAGAACATCAAACCCGTCACCCTGGAACTGGGCGGCAAGAGCCCGAACATCTTCTTCGACGACGTCAGCGCCGCCTCCGACGACTTCCTGGACAAGGCCCTGGAAGGCTTCACCATGTTCGCGCTCAACCAGGGTGAGGTGTGCACCTGCCCGTCGCGGGCGCTGATCCAGCAGGGCCACTACAGCGACTTCCTCGCCGCGGCGGTGGACCGCACGAAGGCGATCGTCGCCGGACACCCCCTGGACACCGACACGATGATCGGGGCGCAGGCCTCCAACGACCAGCTCGAGAAGATCCTGTCCTACCTGGACATCGGCCGGCAGGAGGGCGCGCGGGTGCTCACCGGCGGCTCCCGCGCCGACCTGGGCGGAGACCTGTCCGGCGGGTACTACGTCGAGCCGACCATCTTCGAGGGCGACAACTCGATGCGGATCTTCCAGGAGGAGATCTTCGGGCCGGTCGTCTCGGTGGCCTCCTTCGCCGACCTCGACGACGCCGTGAAGATCGCCAACGACACCCTGTACGGCCTCGGTGCGGGCGTGTGGAGCCGCGACATGAACACCGCGTACCGGGCCGGGCGGGCCATCCAGGCCGGCCGGGTGTGGACCAACTGCTACCACGCGTACCCGGCGCACGCCGCGTTCGGCGGCTACAAGCAGTCCGGCATCGGGCGGGAGAACCACAAGATGATGCTTGAGCACTACCAGCAGACCAAGAACCTGCTGGTCAGCTACTCCACCCAGAAGCTCGGCTTCTTCTGATGCCCGTCGACCCCGTCGTCTCCGTCACCCCCGCCGCGGCCGACCTCATCCGGTCGCTGCGGGGACGGCACGGGCCGCTGATGTTCCACCAGTCCGGCGGCTGCTGCGACGGCAGCGCCCCGATGTGTTTCCTGGCGGGCGAGTTCCGCACCGGCGCGTCCGACATCCTGCTCGCGTCGCTCTCGGTCGACGGGGTGTCCGAGCCGGTCGAGTTCTGGATGTCGACGTCCCAGTGGGAGTTGTGGAAACACACCACGCTGACCGTCGACGTGGTGCCGGGCAGAGGCAGCGGCTTCTCCCTGGAGGCACCCGAAGGAGTCCGCTTCCTCATCCGATCGCGTCTCGCCCCCTGAGGCGGGTGACGCAGAGTTCGGCGGCACAGTCGAGGAGAGCGATATACCTCTGAGTCATATTTATGCCTCAGAGGTATATCGCTCTCTCCGGTGTCTCCCTCAGCTGACGTGACCCGGCACCGATGACCGTGACGAGGGATCAGTCGCAGCCGTAGCCGTCGTTGTCGCGGTCCAGGTCGTAGATGTCCTCGCCGATCACCTTGACGACCCCGCTGACGTAGGCCGGGCCGTTGCCGCTGCCGCCCGCGCAGTCGACGTCGCTGGCGATCGGGACGCAGGGGGTGTAGTTGGGGTCGCAGTTCGATGACCGGGCCTTCTTGGTGCCGACGGCGACGACCTGGGTCACCGCCGGCTTCGTCACCACGGATTTGACCAGCTTCTTGGCCGTCGGCACGCCGTCGGTGGTGGTCACCTCGTACGTCAGGGTCTTCACACCGTTCACGCCCTTGGTGCGGACCACTCGCTTGCCCTCGGCCAGGGACGAGTCCTTGACGGTCCGCTCGCCGTACCGGATCGTGGCCCGCTCCGTCACCGTCGTCACCTGCACCACAGGTGTGGGCGCCGCGCTGGACGGGGTCGGTGCGGCCGGGGTGGGGGCATCGGTGACGGGCGGCGCCGCCTCCTCGGACGGCTCGGCGGGTGCCGCCACGATGGGTTGCCCTGCCTGTTCGGCGGCGGTGCCGGTCCGGGTCGGTTCGGGTTCGCCGGTGAGCGCCCCGACGATTGCGGTACCGGTGCAGCAGAGCAGCAGGACCGACAGGGTGATCGAGCCGATGATGACGGCGGCCCGGTGGCCCGGGCTGGCGCGGCGGAACCAGTTCGGCGCGGCCGGCGGTGGCGGTCCGGGGCTGAACGGCGGACCGGGGTTCGGCGGTGGTTGCATCGTCACGGCGATGAGTGTCGTCGCAAACACCGTGTGCAATATCCACCGTCGCGTCTGTCACCTGCGTCGTTCGCCCCGGCGGGATGATCGGTGGGCGGTGTTCCCGGCGACGAGTCGACACCTGCGGTAAGTCTTCAGGCCGGTCGGGCAGGGCCGATCGTGCCGCCACATCTACCGACCAAAGCCGCATATCCGCACCTGTCACGCCGCACCGGGTTCGCTCTGCGGCGGCGACCGGTGGCCGTGTCGGGATGTTGTCAACGAGGGCGGTTCAGCGCTCCTCCATGCCCCACGGCGACCCGTAGTCGGTCAGCAGGTCGAGGAACGGGATCGGGGGCAGCGCCTCCGGCCCGAGCACCCCGACACCGGACCAGACGCCGGTGGCGAGCAGTTCCAGTGCGACGACCGGGTTGACGGCGGTCTGCCAGACGACCGCCTGGTGGCCGTACTCCCGCATCGACCATTCGTTGTCGACGACGTGGTAGAGGTACACCTCCCGGGGCTGCCCGTCCGGGCCGAGGCCACGGACCCAGGTGCCAGCGCAGGTCTTGCCGCGCATCCGCGCGCCGAGGGTGGCCGGGTCCGGCAGGCTGGCGGCCACCACGTCGCGCGGGGACACGTCGACGCCGCGTACCCGCACCGGGGACACCGCGTCCAGGCCGAGCTTGTGCAGCGTCTTGAGCACCCCGATGAACTCGTCGCCGAGGCCGTACTTGAAGGTGACCCGCCGCGCGTCGACCCAGCGCGGTATGAGCAGCACCTCCTCGTGTTCGACGTTGACGCACTCGACCGGTCCGATGCCCTCGGGGAAGTGGAAGACCTCCGGCTCGGAGAACGGTTCGGTGGTGTACCAGCCCCGGTCCCTCTCCCAGACGACAGGCCGGTTGAGGCACTCCTCGATGGTGGTCCAGATGGAGAACGAGGGCGCGAAGTCGTACCCGTCGACTGTGAGGTTCGCGCCGTCCCGGACGCCGATCTCGTCGATCTCGCTGAAGAGTTCGTCGGCGGCGTACCGGGCGAACACGTCGGACAGGCCGGGTTCGACGCCGATGCCGCACAGTGCCAGCCGGCCGGCGCCCGCCCAGGCTTCGGCCTTCGCGAACTGGTCGTCGCCGAGCTTCACGCCGGTGTCGGCGTGCGACAGCGACATCGCCATGTCCAGGTAGTCCGCGCCGGCCGCGTACGCGCCGTCGAAGATGGGCAGGACGAAGCGGGGGTCGACGGCGTTGAGCAC
This sequence comes from Micromonospora sp. NPDC005298, assembly GCF_040607375.1. Taxonomy (NCBI): domain Bacteria; kingdom Bacillati; phylum Actinomycetota; class Actinomycetes; order Micromonosporales; family Micromonosporaceae; genus Micromonospora; species Micromonospora sp. NPDC005298. Next base: position 236,462 of record NZ_JBEXGP010000002.1, on the reverse strand, counting down.
GTGGGTGATCCGGTGCTCCCGGCACAGCGCGGCGACCGCCTCGGCGTCGGACGCGTCCACCCGCGCGGCGACGAACCGGTCCCCGTACTCGGCGACCGCGCGGTCGGCACGGCCGGGGTCGTGGTCGGCGACGACCATCGTCTCGAAGAAGGTCCGTCGGGCGGCGATGGCTACGGCGGCGGAGCCGACGCCACCGGCGCCGACGAGCAGGACACGCATCAGGAATCAAACCCCAAACCAAGACGATCGAGAGTACGGAGCCAGAGGTCGCGCCGGCCGTCGCGCGCGTCGGCGCGGGCCAGTGACCAGCGGGTGAGGTTGATGCCGATCGCGCGCACGGGTTCCGGCGGGAACGGCAGGGGCTTGCGACGAACGAGGTCGAGCCGGGTCAGCGGGGTGTTCCCGCCGTCGAGCAGGTCGAGCAGCACGCGCGCGCCGAAGCGGGTGGCTCCGACGCCGAGGCCCGTGTAGCCGGCCGCGTACGCCAGCCGACCGTCGTACGCGGTGCCGAAGAACGGGCAGAACCGGGTGCAGGTGTCGATGACGCCGCCCCAGCGGTGGCTGAAGCGCACGTCGGCGAGCTGCGGGAACGTGGTGAAGAAGTGCCGGGCGAGGGTGGTGAAGGTGGCCGGGTTCTGTTCCAACTCGGGGGCGACCCGGTTGCCGTAGTGGTAGACGGCGTCGTAGCCGCCGAAGAGGATCCGCCCGTCGACGGTGATCCGGTAGTAGTGGAACTGGTTGCCGGTGTCGGCCAGCCCCTGCCTGTTGCGCCAGCCGATCGAATCCCGCTGGGCGGGGGTGAGTGGTTCGGTCATCAGCACGTGGTCGTAGACCGGCACCACGTACGCCCGTAGGCGGCGCAGCAGCGGTGGGAACGCGTTGGTGGCCAGCACGATCCGCCGTGCCCGTACCGAGCCGGGTGCGGCGTCCCGGCCACCGAGCGTCCGCGCGTGCAGGGCCGTGCCGTCGGCCCGCAGCCCGGTGACCCGGGTGTGTTCGTGCACGCGTACGCCGAGGTCGAGACAGGCGCGGCGGAGTCCCCAGGCCAGCTTCGCCGGGTCCACCATGGCCACCCGGTCGGCGTCGACCATCCCGCCCAGGTACGTCGGCGAGTTGACCTCGGCGCGTACCTCGTCGCGGTCGAGCAGCCGCACCCGGTGGCCGTACCGGCGGGCCAGTTCCGCGTCGGCGGCCAACCCGTCGACCTGGTACGGCTCGACGGCGACGGCCAGTTCGCCGGTGCGTTCGAAGTCGCAGTCGATGCCGAACTCGGCGACGGTGGCGGCGATGGCGTCCAGGTTGTCCCGGCCGAGGCGGTCCAGTTCGCCGACCTCGTCGGGGAACCGCTCGACGCCGTTCGCCAGTCCGTGGGTGAGCGAGGCGGCGCAGAACCCGCCGTTGCGTCCGGACGCCGCCCAGCCGCAGGTGCCGGCGTCGACCAGCAGCACGTCACGGTCGGGGTCGGCCTGTTTGGCGAGCAGCGCCGCCCAGAGGCCGCCGTATCCGCCGCCGATCACCAGCAGGTCGGCGTCCTGCGGGCCGGTGAGCGGCGGCAGCGGGTCGGGGCGTTCCGGTCGGTCGAGCCAGTACGGCAGGGGTGCCGCGTCGGCGAGCGCCCGGCCGACCTGCGGGAGGGTCATGACGGCCGGCGAACCGAGGCCGTACCGGCCAGCAGGTTGGCGCGGCGTTCCCGCCGGCCGCGCAGCGAACTGAGCCCGACCAGCAGCAGGGCGATCACGAACATGGCCGTGCCGATGACGTTGACCTGCGGTGGGATGCCCCGCTGGGCGGCGCCCCAGACGTACATGGGGAACGTGACTGTGGTGCCGGCGTTGAAGTTCGTGATGATGAAGTCGTCGAAGCTCAGCGAGAACGCCAGCAGCGCGGCGGCCACGATACCGGGCAGCACCAGCGGCAGGGTGATCCGCCGGAACGTCTGCCACTCGCTGGCGTAGAGGTCCATGGCGGCCTCCTCCAGCCGCCGGTCCATCCCGGCGAGCCGCGCCTTCACGGTGACCACGACGAACGACACGCAGAACATCACGTGCGCGATCACGATGGTCCAGAAGCCCTGCGGCACCCCGGCGGACACGAACAGGGCCAGCAGCGACGTGCCCATCACCAGTTCGGGGGTCGCCATCGGCAGGAAGATCAGCACGTTGATGCCGGACCGGCCCCGGAAGCGGTGCCGCACCAGCGCGAACGCCATCAGGGTGCCGAGCACGGTGGCCACCACCGTGGCGATGAAGCCGATCTGCACGCTGCGGACCACCGCGTCGCACATGTCCGAGGTGGCACACGGCTGACGCCAGTTGTCCAGGGTGAACTCGTTGAAGTCGTACGACAGCCGGCTCGACGGCCGGTTGAACGACAGCCCGGCCACCACCAGGATCGGCAGCGCCAGGTACCCGAGCACCAGCAGAGCCACGATCATCACCCAGCGGTCCGCCAACCAGCGGGAAACCCTCACAGGACCTCCTCCGTGCCGGCCCGGCGGAGGTAGCCGAAGACCACCGCGAGGATCGCCGCCATCAGCAGGAACGACAGCGCGGCACCCTGCGGGTAGTCGAGCCGGACCAGGAACGCCGAGTCGATGACGTTGCCGATCATGTACTCGTTCGGGGTGCCGAGCAGCTCCGCGTTGATGTAGTCGCCGCTGGCCGGGATGAAGAACAGCAGCGTGCCGGCGACCAGGCCGGGCATGGACAGCGGCAGCGTCACCCGCCGGAACGCCTGCGTCGGGCTCGCGTACAGGTCGGTGGCCGCCTCCAGCAGCCGGGGGTCCAGCCGCTCCAGGCTCGCGTACAGCGGCAGCACCAGGAACGGCAGGAAGTTGTACGTCAGGCCGAGCACCACCGCGAACGGGGTGGCCAGGAGCCGGCCGTCCGGGGCGAGCAGGTGCACGTCCCGCAGCAGACCGACGAGCGCGCCGTTGTCCGACAGGATCGTCTTCCAGGCCAGCGTGCGGACCAGGAAACTGGTGAACATCGGCGCGACCACGCACACCAGCAGCAGGTTCTTCCACCGGCCGGCCTTCTGCGCGATGGCGTACGCCAACGGGTAGCCGAGCAGCAACGCCAGCACCAGGGCCAGGCCGGCGTAGCCGAACGAGCGCAGGAACTGCGGCCAGTACGCCTGGAGCACGTCCGGGTAGTTGCCGAACGCCCAGGTCAGCGTGTACCCGGTGGAGAGCGAGCCGCTGGGGTCGTACAGGCTTGCCGCGGCGAGCTGCGCCAGCGGCACCCCGAAGAAGATGAGCAGCCAGGCCGCGCCCGGCAACAGCAGGAGGTACGGCAGGAGCCGGCGCCGCCCGGGCCGGGCCGCCGGTGGCACGCTCGGCGGCTGCCCCGCCCGGGTGGGTGCCAGGAGGGTCACGACGACGCGCCCACCGGCTCGTCGAGCACCGGCGACGTCCGGTCGGTGTCGTCGGCGTCCCGGGGCAGCAGGAACGCGTGCCGCGGATCCCAGTACGCCACCGCCTCGCTGCCGACCGGCACCTGCGCCACCGCACCGCTGTTCGCGGCGAAGACCAACAGCTCGGTGCCCCAGCCGGTACGCAGCAGGTACTGCGTGCTGACCCCCACGTAGGAGGCGTCGGTGACGACACCTGTGACGTGCTGGTGTCCTTGGGGCACCTGGTCGGCGGAGCCGACCAGATGCAGCTTCTCCGGGCGTACCCCCAGGTGGACCGGACCCCGGTCGGCCCGTGCGCGGCCGGCGGGCACCGAGAAGCGCGCGCCGTGCGCCGTCACCGCGACGTCGCCACCGGTGGTGCCCGCGGCCTCGGCGGCGAGCAGGTTCGACTGGCCGAGGAAGTTCGCCACGAACGCGGTGGCGGGGAACTCGTAGAGGTCGGCCGGTGCGCCGAGCTGCTCGATCCGACCGGCGTTCATCACCGCGACGGTGTCGGCCATCGTCATGGCCTCCTCCTGGTCGTGGGTGACGTGGACGAAGGTGATGCCGACCTCGGTCTGGATGCGCTTCAGCTCGATCTGCATCTGCCGGCGCAGCTTCAGGTCGAGCGCGCCCAACGGCTCGTCGAGCAGCAGCACCTGCGGCCTGTTGATCAGCGCGCGGGCCAGCGCGACCCGTTGCTGCTGGCCGCCGGAGAGCTGCGCCGGACGCCGGGCGCCGTACCCGTCGAGCTGGACCAGCGACAGCATCCGGGTGACCTCGTCGTCGACCGAGCGGATGCCACGTCGACGCAGCCCGAAGGCCACGTTCTCGAAGATGCTGAGGTGCGGGAAGAGCGCGTAGCTCTGGAAGACGGTGTTGACCGGCCGCTTGTACGGTCGCAGCCGGGCGATGTCGGTGTCGCCGAGCAGCACCTGGCCGCTTGTCGGCTCCTCCAGGCCGGCGATCATCCGAAGCGTGGTGGTCTTGCCGCAGCCGGACGCGCCGAGCAGCGCGAAGAACGAGCCCTGCGCGACGGTCAGGCTGAGGTCGTCGACGGCGGTGAAGATGCCGAACCGCTTGGTGAGGTTGGCCAGGCGCAGATCGCCGGCGGGTGTCTCGCGCGCCATCGGAGTCACGCCCCGATGACCTGCTGGAACTTGCCCTCGTACTCCCGTTCCTGCTTCTCGTCCAGCGCCATGAACACCTTGGACTTCGACAGCAGCGCCTCGTCGGGGAAGATCAGCGGGTTGGCCGCCAGCTCCGGGTCGATCTTCTCCATCTCGGCCTGGGCGCCCTTGACCGGGCAGATGTAGTTGACGTACGCGGCGAGCTTCGCGGCGACCGCCGGCTCGTAGTAGTAGTTGATGAGCGCCTCGGCGTTGCCCCTGTGGGTGGCCTTGTTGGGCACCATCATGTTGTCGCTGTAGAGCATCACGCCGGAGTCGGGCGCGACGAACCGCACCTTCTCGTTCTCGCTGGCGAGCTGGATGACGTCGCCGGACCAGCCGATGCACGCGGCGATGTCGCCCTTGGCCAGGTCGGGCGCGTAGTCGTTGCCGGTGAACTTGCGGATCTGCCCGGAGTCGACGGCCTTCTTGAGCTTGTTGAGGGCGTCGTCGAACTGGGCTGCCGTGAAGTTGGCCGGGTCGTGGCCGTTGGATCCGAGGAGCAGGCCCATGGTGTCGCGCATCTCGCTGAGCGCCGTCACCTTGCCCTTGAGGTCGGGGCGGGTGAGCAGCTCGTCGACGGTACGCAGCTCCTTTGTGACACTGCCGTTGAACGCCAGGCCGGCGAGGCCGGACTGCCACGGGATGGAGATGCGGTTCTCGGCGTCGAAGGAGCGGTTGAGCAGCGACGGGAGCAGGTTGGCCTGCACGTTCGGGATCTTCGCCGGGTCGAGCTTCTGGATCCAGCCGAGCCGGATCATCCGGGCCGCCATCCAGTCGGTCAGCACGATGATGTCCCGGTCGGTGCTCTGGCAGGCGGCGAGCTGGTTCTGCACCTTGCCGAAGAACTCGTTGTTGTCGTTGATGTCCTCGGTGTACGTGACCTGGATGCCGGTCTTCGTGACGAACTCGTCCAGGCTGGGCCGCTTGGATTCGTCCTTCTCGTCCACGTCCATGTACTGCGGCCAGTTGGAGAAGGCAAGCTTCTTCTCGGTGCCGGACAGGTCCTCGCTGACGCAGCCGGCCTCGGTCTGCTGCGCGCCCTTGGTGCCGCAGCCGGCGAGGCTGCCGCCCATGGTGAGCAGTGCGGCCGAACCGAGAGTGCCGGTGAGCAGTCCACGCCGGGAGAGGGGCCGGAGGGGAGTACGCATGACGACTCCTAGGGGTCGGTGCCGTGGACGACTGATCCTGACATGAGGTGACCTCCCTTACAAGGGATTCCGTTGCGGGATTAGCGATGCACGACGAAATACGCCAGACTACGCGGTGATACACGCGCGACATCACGATCCGGGACATGGGGAGCGCACGATGACAAACCGGCAGCACGAGAACGGCAACGGCGGCCGCCGTGTCGCTGTCCGTGAAGGTGCCAATCACGCTCTGCTGGACGACGTGGCCAAGCAGATCATCGAACAGCTCCAGGAGGACGGCCGCCGCCCGTACGCGACGATCGGCAAGGCGGTCGGGCTCTCCGAGGCGGCGGTCCGCCAGCGGGTGCAGCGACTGCTCGACTCGGGCGTGATGCAGATCGTCGCGGTGACCGATCCGCTCCAGCTCGGCTTCCCCCGGCAGGCGATGATCGGGCTGCGTACCGACGGCGACCTGGAGGCGGTGGCGGACCGGCTCGCCGAGCTGGACGAGGTCGACTACGTGGTGATCACCGCCGGGTCGTTCGACCTGCTCACCGAGGTGGTCTGCCGCAACGACGACCACCTGCTGGAGATCCTGCAACGACTACGCGCGGTGCCCGGCGTGCTCTCCACCGAGGCGTTCGTCTACCTCAAGTTGCGCAAGCAGACCTACACCTGGGGTACGGCCTGACCGGACCGGCGGACGCCGCCCACAAAGGACGTCCACGCGGCCGGGGCGAAGGTCAGGGTGCCGCCGGAGCACCGCCCAAAGGCGTCCCGCAGGCGTCCCGACGCCCACCCGCACCGGCCAGAAGTTGATCCACTCGATGTCGCCGAAATCGCGGTGTCAACCGCGCTCCGGCACCGCGACATCGGCGAACCGGAGTGGATCAACCCATGCGGCGCGGGGCGAACGTGGGCGCAGTGTCAGGCACGTGCCCCATATCTGGGGCAGGTCGACAGCGTCCCACCCCCGAACGGCGGGCCGCAGGACGGCACCTCGACAGCGCCGCAGCGCGACGATGCGGAATCCGTTGCCATGACCCCTGCCACTCGCTGAATCCGTCGTTGGCAGCCCATCGTGCCACTGATCCCACTTGCCTCCGGCCCCGGGACTGTGCGATAACCGTTGGCAGAGCGGCCGGTGCCACCCCTTGGACCGGCCCGACGACCGATGGGGCTGACATGGCCAACGCCACCGACCACCTCTGGATGCACTTCACCCGGATGGCGAGCTACTCCGCCGGCGAGGTGCCGACCATCGTGCGCGGCGAGGGCGCCTACGTGTGGGACGCGCAGGGCCGCCGCTACCTGGACGGGCTCGCAGGGCTCTTCGTCGTCAACGCCGGCCACGGGCGCACCGAGCTGGCCGAGGCCGCCGCCAAGCAGGCGGGCGAGCTGGCCTACTTCCCGCTCTGGTCGTACGCCCACCCCACGGCCGTCGAGCTGGCCGAGAAGATCTCCACCCTCACGCCCGGCGACCTCAACCGGGTCTTCTTCACCACCGGTGGCTCCGAGGCGGTGGAGGCGGCGTGGAAGCTGGCGCGCGCCTACTTCAAGCGCACCGGCAAGCCGAACAAGTACAAGGTGATCAGCCGGTACATCGCGTACCACGGGACCTCGATGGGCGCCCTGTCGATCACCGGCCTGCCGGGCATCAAGAGCGACTTCGAGCCGCTGGTACCGGGAGCGATCAAGGTGCCGAACACCAACTTCTACCGGGCACCCGAGCACGGCGACGACGCCGAGGCGTTCGGCCGCTGGGCCGCCGACGAGATCGGCCGGGCCATCGAGCGCGAGGGGCCGGACACCGTCGCGGCCGTCTTCCTGGAGCCGGTGCAGAACTCCGGCGGCTGCTTCCCGCCCCCGCCCGGCTACTTCCAACGGGTCCGGGAGATCTGCGACGCGTACGACGTGCTGCTCGTCTCCGACGAGGTGATCTGCTCCTGGGGGCGGCTCGGCGAGTACTTCGGCGCGGTGCGCTACGGCTTCCAGCCGGACATCATCACCACCGCCAAGGGCATCACCTCCGGGTACGCCCCGCTCGGCGCGATGATCGCCAGCGACCGGCTGATGGAACCGTTCCTCACCGAGACCGGCATGTTCGCCCACGGGGTGACCTTCGGCGGCCACCCGGTCTCCTGTGCGGTGGCCCTGGCCAACCTGGAGGTGTTCGCCCGCGAGGACCTCGTCGGCCACGTACGCGCCAACGAGGACGCCTTCCGGTCCACCCTGGAGAAGCTGCACGACCTGCCGATCGTCGGCGACGTCCGCGGCGACGGCTACTTCTACGGGATCGAGCTGGTCAAGGACAAGACCACCCGGGAGGCCTTCGACGAGGCCGAGTCGGAACGACTGCTGCGCGGCTTTCTCTCCACCGCCCTGTTCCAGGCCGGGCTCTACTGCCGGGCCGACGACCGGGGCGACCCCGTCGTGCAGCTCGCCCCGCCGCTGATCGCCGAGCAGCAGCACTTCGACGAGATCGAGCAGATCCTGCGGACGGTCCTCACCGAAGCCTGGGCACGCCTCTGAGACTCCTCGGCCGCCGGGGTCAGTGGTTGGGAGGGATCACGCGGAGGTGACCTCGGCGGCCGGTCTGGTGGGGGTTCTCGTGGTGCTGGTCCGGCTCCGGCGGGCGGGGGGCCGGGCGGGCGGCCTCGCGGACCGCCTCGGCGAGCGCCACCAGGTCGTCGGTGGTCGGGGGCGGCGGCTCGAACTCGCCCTCGTGCCGGACCACGTCCCAGCCCCGGGGGGCGGTGAGGCTGCGGGCGTGCGGCTCACACAGGTCGTACGTGTGCGGCTCGGCGAACGCCGCAAGCGGACCCACCACCGCTGTCGACTCGTTGTAGACATAGGTCAATGTGGCGACCGCTTGCCGGGGGCAGCCGTTACGGGAGCAGCGCCGTGGTGACCTCACGTGCGGCAGGGTATCTCCATTACCGGGTCCGGCGCATCGCTTCGCGTTGCGACACGCCCGTCGTGGTGATCACAATCCGCCCGTCCGGTACGCGCCGCGCCACGCGAGCGGCGCTGCCGCTGGCCAGCCCGGCGTGGGGGCTACCCTTTGCCTCATGACGAGTCCGGAACACCGCCGCCCCGGTTCCGGCCGGCGTGCGCACCGCGACCGGCACGGGCGCGGCCTGCGCGGACGGCTGGTGCCGGCGACGGTGCCACTGGCCCGCACCAAGGCGGAGGTCTTCGACGATCTGGTCCTGGACACCGTCGAGACGCTGGAGCGGCGGTTCGCCAAGGAGCTGGCCGGTGTCGAGTTCGCCGTCGAGGACGTCCCGCCGGATCTGAACGTCTACGACTCCGACGTCCTGGAGGACGGCGAGGTCCCGTTGGCCCGGCTGCTCCCCGGCCGGCCGGGCCGGCAGGAGGTGCCGCCGCGGATCGTGCTGTACCGGCGGCCTCTGGAGTTCCGGGCGATGGACCGTGAGGACCTCGCCGACCTCGTCCACGATGTGATCATCGAACAGGTGGCGAACCTGCTCGGGGTCGACCCCGACGAGCTGGCCTGAGCCGGGCGGCCCCCACCGCCCCGACCCCGCACCGCTCAGGCGGCCCGCCGCTTCAACTTGCGCCGCTCCCGCTCCGAGAGCCCACCCCAGATGCCGAACCGCTCGTCGTGCCCGAGAGCGTATTCGAGGCATTCGGTCTTGACCTCGCAGCGCGAGCAGATTCGCTTCGCCTCGCGGGTCGAGCCGCCCTTCTCGGGAAAGAACGCCTCGGGGTCGGTCTGCGAGCACAGCGCCCGCTCCTGCCACTCCGGCGCGTTTCCGAGCAGGTCGGCCACCTCAAGCTGGCCGTCCATCAAATGCCTCCTTGTCGCGCACCGGCGTCATCGCCGCTGCAACCCCCCACGCGAAAGGCGTGCTTGTCCGTCCGGTCCCGTTTTGTTGCGTTCCGTGCGAACAACCCCATTCAAATTACACGCGTGTAATGCGTGCGCCGTCAAGCCAAACTTGATAATGGAGTCGCCCTCCCGACACCCCCGGCCGACCACTCAGGTCGTCCAGCCTCGCAACCTGCCCTATCGATTCAGACCCCGGCCGAGTAACGCCCTCTCCGGCGAGTTGCCCGACTTTTCTGCCGTGGCGCGCCTCCGACGAGCCGCCGCCAGAACGGCGCCAGACACATCGGACGCCCCCTCCCGTCAAGCTGATCTTGGTGGGGGACAGGTTAACGCGGCGCGGCGCAGACCGCCCGTCGAGCCCGGCACAGCATTCACGTCCCGCCCACGATGTGGACGGGACGTGATGGTGAACACAGCGCGGTGAGGTTCAGTCGGCCGTCCCGAAACCGCTGGTGGGAAAGACAAACTCGGCAATCGATCCACCATGGACGGACACCGTCCCGGCAGACGTGTCATCGTCCCACCAGACGGTATACATGCCGGCGGGCAGATCCGGATAGACCGCACTGTGGAACGACCCGTCCCGCACCCGGCGTTCGCGCACCGCCGAGTGGACGCGCCGGTCGTCGCCCCGGCTGATCTCGATCTCCCGCCCGTGCAGATCCGGGCCGGTGTAGAGGATCAACGCGCCGGTCTCGCCGCCCAGTTCGAGGACGACGGTCCCGGTCTCCGACGGCCCGTACGTGTGCTCGTGCATCGGCCGCTCCCCCGCCGCCATCAGTGCGCCGCCGGCGGGTTGTTGAACCCGTCGTACGGCGTACCCAGGTAGGGGAAGTTTCCGAAAAACGGCGCGGTCACGTCGGCGGCGCTCAACCCGGGCGTCACCGCCGCGGCGGCCGCGTCCGGGCGGAACGTCCGGTCCACCAACGGGACGGTCAGCCCGGCGATGGCCCGCAACGCGATGCTGACCACGTCGTCGCCGACGCGCCGCCCGTTCGGGAAGCCGGCCAGGTCACCACCGAGCACCCCGAAGCGGTCCGGCCGACGCGTCGGCGGGATCGCCGTGTTCAGCCGCAGCATGTCGGCCTGGACGTCGCCGGTGGCGTTGGTGAAGCCGTCGATCAGCCCGGCCGGCACACCGGTGAGAAGGATCGCCACCAGGTCGGCGCGGGCCTTCTTCGACTTGGTGAGCCGGTCCAGGTTGGGAAAGACGTCCGGGTAGAGCGCCGGCAGCAACGCGGCCAGCTCCGGCTGCTCGACGAACTGGGCGAACCGCTTGTCCTCCGACGGTGGCAACGAGTTCCACAGGTCCTTCTTGGACATCGGCACGATGACCTCGTTGAACAGGGGATTGCCCAACCGGGAGACCTGGGTGAACGGGCCGGTGGCGGTGTCCGCCCCACCCCGGTCGCCGAGCACCCGCACCTGCCGACGCGACGCCGACGTCCACACCCCGATCACCGACGCCCGGTCACCGGCGCCGTACCGGTTGGCACGCCGGCGCACCCGGTTCAGCGGCACCTGCACGGCGAGGCTGTGCACGTTCATCCGGTCGGTGGCGTTTACCGGTTCCCCCTCGGCCTTGAAGATCTTCTTACCGGCCACGTGCAGCTGCTGGAACGGCCGCAGCGTGCCGAGGTCGAAGATCGCCCCCAGGTCGACGAAGAAGCCGTCCGCGCGCTGCCCGGCGAAGACCCGCTCCCCGGTGGAGAGCGAGTAGGTGGCCTGCCGGACCAGGTCGGCGTACTTCGGGGTGGACAGCGGGCCGACGTTGCACGGCGGGCAGGGCAACTTGTGCGCCAGGCGGTGCTCCCGGCCGTCGGCCACCCGGGTCAGGCTGTAGAACTGCCGCCGGTTCCAGGTCTCGCTGTCGAGCGAGTCGATCGGACCGGTGTTGTAGAGAAAGCTGTTCGGATTGGTGATCTCGGTGGTGAATTCGAACCGGTAGGTGACATCCGGACGGCCGTCGCCGTCGTTGTCTATATGGATCTCGTAGCGCACGTCGTCACCGAACTCGAAGAAGTTCGGCCCCCCGGAGGGGAGTTGCAACGGCACGTAGTTGGCGATCAGCGTGACCGTGTCGGGCTTGTCCGGGCTGACGAACGCGTACAGGTCGGAGCTGTCGGCGACCGGATCCTTGGCGATCTCCGGTGCCTCGCGGTGGGAAGACATGGCGGACCAACCTCACTGGGCGGGAGCGGATGGCGGGGTGGGACGCGTCGGGTCAGCGCCGGGCGGCGCGCCGCAGCCGGTCCGCCAGGCCACGGTCACGTACCTCGATCCGGGACTCGCCGACGAAGACGTCGAGCGTTCCGGAGGCGGCGTCCCGCAGGTGCACGACGATCGGCTCGTCGGCACCGGCGCTCGCGCCCGGGGCGTTCTGGGCGGCCGACAGACCCGGCACGGTGAGCGCGGCGGCGCCGAGGGTGGCGCTGGCCGCGGCGGTCAACGTCTGCCTGCGGGTCAGTCGCGGCCACTGCCGCTTCCGCTGATCACTGGTCATGGGCAACCTTTCCGGCTGCGGCGCGAACGCGCCCGCGGTGACGGACGGGTCCGGTGCCGTCTACCGACGCCGCCGGCCCCTCGGGGGACACCGGCGGCGATCCTCGCCGCGACCGCCGCCGGCACCGCTTGGTACGGGTGCCGGCGGGAAAAGGTTCGACCTCAGGGCCGGACGTGACCGTACGCGGTCGACCGCTTGCGCGCCGGTCGCCCGGCTGCCAGGGCGATGGCCCGCAACTGCTCCTCGGTACGCGCCGACCCGTTGTCGGAGCCGGCCATCCGCGAGATGGTCTCCTCCATCAGCGTGCCGCCCAGGTCGTTGCAGCCGCCCTGGAGCATCGCGACAGTGCCCTCGTCGCCCAACTTCACCCAGGAGCACTGGATGTTGTCGATGCGACCGTGCAGCAGCAGCCGGGCCATGGCGTGCGCCACCCGGTTCTCCCGCCAGGTCGGGCCGGGGCGGGCGATGCCGGCCAGGTAGATCGGGGCGTTGGTGTGCACGAACGGCAGCGCCACGAACTCGGTGAACCCGCCGGTGCGGTCCTGCACCCCGGCCAGCACCCGGAAGTGCGCCAGCCACTGCCCGGGATGGTCGACGTGGCCGTACATCATGGTGGAGCTGGACCGGATGCCCAGCTCGTGGGCCGTGCTGACCACGTCGACCCAGGCGGCGGCCGGCAGTTTGCCCTTGGTCAACACCCAGCGCACGTCGTCGTCGAGGATCTCGGCGGCGGTGCCCGGGATGGTGTCCAGCCCGGCCTCGCGCAGCTGGGTCAGCCAGTCGCGGACCGGCACGCCGGCCTTCGCGGCGGCGGTGACGATCTCCATCGGGGAGAACGCGTGCACGTGCATCTCCGGCACGCGGGCCTTGATCGCGCGCACGATGTCCGCGTACCCGGTGACCGGCATCTTCGGATCGATGCCGCCCTGGAGGCACACCTCGCTGGCACCGGCGGCCCACGCCTCCTCGGCCCGGTCGGCGACCTGGTCGACGGAGAGCCGGTAAGCGTCGGCGTCCCGCTCACGCTGGGCGAACGCGCAGAACCGGCAGCCCACGTAGCAGACGTTGCTGAAGTTGATGTTGCGGTTGACCACGTAGGTGACGTCGTCGCCGACCGCGTCGCGGCGCACGTCGTCGGCGAGCCGGCACAACTCGTCCAGCGCCGGCCCGTCCGCCCCGAACAGCGCCAGCGCCGCGTCGGTGTTGCCGGGCTCCAGAAGCGCCGCCGGGTCGTCGGCCGCGAGCCGCAGCCCGGCCGCCAGGTCGCGGTCCGCGCCACCGCCGACCGACACCGGGGGTACGCCGTCGCGGCGCGCCGCCGCCTCGGGCGTGACCTTGCCGGCGACCTCGGACCAGTCACCGTAGACGCTGTCGAAGTCGCCCCGCCGGTCGTCGGTCCGGCCGGTGGTGTCGATGGTGGCGTGCAGGTCCGTCCGCCCGCCGAACACCTCCTCCGGCTCCTGCCAGGGGTGGCCCTGCGGCATCGCCGACTCGACCGCCATGCCGGTTGCCGGGTCGGCGAGGGCGTTCACGTGCGGCGACAGCCGAGGGTCCAGCCACGGGTCGCCGGCCAGCACGTACTCGGGGTAGATCGTCAACCGCTCCCGCAGCGTGAACCCGGCCAGCTCGGTGTGCCGGGCCAACTCCTCGATCTGCGGCCAGGGACGCTCCGGGTTGACGTGGTCCGGGGTGAGCGGCGAGACACCACCCCAGTCGTCGATCCCGGCGCGCAGCAACAGGTCGTACTCGCCGGCGATGAGGTTCGGTGGGGCCTGGATGCGGGCCTTCGGGCCGAGCAGCAGTCGGGCCACCGCCACCGTGGCGGCCAGGTCGTGCAGCTCCGCGTCGGGCATGCCGCGCATCGCCGTGTCCGGCTTGGCGCGGAAGTTCTGCACGATCACCTCCTGGAGGTGGCCGTACTCCCGGTGGGCGCGGCGGATCGCGAAGAGCGCGTCCACCCGCTCGGCCGGGGTCTCGCCGATGCCGATCAGGATGCCAGTGGTGAACGGCACCCCGACCCGGCCCGCGTCATCGAGCACCCGCAACCGGACGGCGGGCTCCTTGTCGGGTGAGCCGAAGTGCGGGCCGCCCGGCTCGGACCAGAGCCGGGTGGCGGTGGTCTCCAGCATCATGCCCATGCTCGGCGCGACCGGCTTGAGCCGTTGCAGCTCCGACCAGGACAGCACACCCGGGTTGAGGTGCGGCAACAGTCCGGTCTCCTCCAGCACCGCCACCGCGCAGGCGCGCAGGTAGTCAAGTGTGGAGTCGTACCCGCGCTCGTCCAGCCAGCTCCGCGCCGCCGGCCAGCGCTCCTCGGGCCGGTCGCCGAGGGTGAACAGCGCCTCCTTGCAGCCCTGCGCCGCGCCCTCGCGGGCGATCGCGAGGACCTCGTCACGGTCGAGGAACGGCGCCGGCAGCCGGTGCGGCACGGTGGCGAACGTGCAGTAGTGGCAGCGGTCCCGGCAGAGCCGGGTCAGCGGGATGAAGACCTTCTTCGAGTACGTGACGACGCCCGGCCGCCCGGCCTCACGCAGCCCGGCGTCGCGGATCCCACCGGCCACCCGGAGCAGCTCGTCGAGGGCGTCACCGCGGGCGGAGAGCAACGCGGTCGCCTCGTCGACGTCGAGGGCCCGTCCGGTCGCGGCCCGGCCCAGCGCCCGCCGCACACTCGCCTCGCTGGGACCGGAGTGGGTGCGATCAACCATCCACTCAGCCTATGCGCAACAGGTCCCCACCCGCCCCGGCCCCGCCCCCGCCCTACCGATCTTGCACTTTCGGTCGCGGCAAAAGCGGTATACCGCTCATGTCGACAACCGAAAGTGCAAGATCGGCGCGGGATGGTCGGTGCTGGCTCAGCGCGGGCCGTCGGGGTTGATGTGCTGGGTACGGTCGCCGTCCGTGTTGGCGGGACGGATGGTTTGGGTCGGGTCGGCGGCGCCCGGCTCGGCGGACTGGCGCGGGATGGCCTGGGTCGGGTCCGCCGACGGCGGCTGCCCGAACGGCGGAGCGGGCGGCCCGGACTGCGGCGCCTGGTTCACCGGTGGGGCCGACTGCGGGAACGGCGGCGCGGACTGCGGAGCCGACTGGAACGGCGGGGCCGACTGCGGGTGGGCCGACTGCGGGGCCTGGAACGGCGGCGAGGACTGCCCGTACTGGGCCGGCGGGTATCCGCCCGGCTGACCGGCCTGGGGGTAGCCACCCGGCTGACCGGGAGCGGGCCACCCGCCCTGCGGCTGACCACCGGGCTGACCCGGCCACCCTCCCTGCTGCTGCGGCCAACCCGGCTGGGGCTGGCCGTACACGCCCGGCTGCGCCTTCGGCTTGGGCACGTAGTAGAGGGTGCGCCACAGCGTGAAGACCACCCAGGCGGCGACCGCGAAGATCACCAACCAGGCGAACCGGGTGAGTACGCCCAGCAGCGCGTCGAGGACCTCGGTCTCGGCCAGCCGGCCCACCGTCCAGACCAGCAGGGTCAACGTGCCGAACAGCGCGCTGACCGCGTACTCGCCGAGAGCCACCTGCGTGATCAGCTTGGCCTTCGGCAGCACCGGGGAGATGTGGGTGGCCAGCAGCACGGCCAGCAGCGGCAGGACCACCGCCTCGATCCCGACGAACGCGAAGAAGGCGCTGCCCGCGCGGTCGGTGAAGTCGCTGTAGTCGTTCGGCGCGATCAGTCGGAGCAGGCCCACGAAGAGGAACACGGCGTTCGCGCCGAGCAGGGCGAGCGCACCCAGTTCGCGTAGTGGCTTGGTCAGCTGGCGGGCCTGCGTCGCGTCGGTGGACGCGGGCTCGGCGGGGCTGGTCACGAGCTCCCCCTCGGGGCGTGGACGGACAGGGCGCACGTGAGCCTAGTCTCCCCGGGCACCGGCGGACCGGAGGCGTCTCGTGCGCGAGGATGGTCGACATGCGCATCGTGGTTCTGGCCGGCGGCATCGGCGGCGCCCGGTTCCTGCTCGGCGTCCGGGCGTACGCCCGCGAGGTCGGCGCCGAGGTGACCGCCGTCGTCAACGTCGGCGACGACCTGTGGCTGCACGGGTTGAAGATCTGTCCCGACCTGGACAGCGTCATGTACACCCTCGGCGGCGGCGCCGACCCCGAGCGGGGCTGGGGCCGGGTCGGGGAGAGCTGGACGGTCAAGACGGAGCTGGCCGCGTACGGGGCGGAGCCGACCTGGTTCGGCCTCGGCGACAAGGACATCGCCACCCACCTGGTCCGCAGCACCATGCTCAACGGCGGTTACCCGCTCAGCGCGGTCACCGAGGCGCTGGCGACCCGCTGGGAGCCGGGCGTACGCCTGCTGCCGGCGACCGACGACCGGCTGGAGACCCACGCGGTGGTCGAGGACGACCAGGGTCAGCGGGCCATCCACTTCCAGGAGTGGTGGGTGCGGTACCGGGCGGACATTCCGACGCACCGTTTCGTCTTCGTGGGCGCGGAGACGGCGAAGCCGGCACCGGGGGTGCTGGACGCCATCGGCACGGCCGATCTGGTGCTGGTCGCACCGAGCAACCCGGTGGTGAGCGTCGCGCCGGTGCTGGCCGTACCCGGTCTGCGTGAGGCGGTGGCCGACGGCCCGGCGCCGGTGGTGGGTGTTTCGCCGATCATCGGCGGCGCGCCGGTGCGGGGCATGGCCGACCGGTGCCTGGCCGTGCTCGGTGCCGAGTGCAGCGCGGCGGGGGTGGGCCGGCTCTACGGGGGCCGCGCGGCCGGTGGCCTGCTGGACGGCTGGCTGGTCGCCGAGGAGGACGCGGGCACGGTGGTGCCGGAGGTGACGGTCCGCGCGGTGCCGTTGCGGATGACCGACGAGGCGGCGACGGCGGCGATGGTCCGCGCCGCGGTGGAGTTGACGTGAGGCTGGAGATCCTGCCGGTGCTGGGCATCGGCCACGTGACCGAGGGCGACGACCTGGCGGCGTTGATCGCGACCGCCGCGCCCTGGCTGCGCGACGGTGACGTGCTGGTGGTCACCAGCAAGATCGTCTCGAAGGCCGAGGGGCGGCTGGTCGACGTTCCGGCGGACGGGCCCGAGCGGCTCGCCGCGCGCGACGAGGTGCTGGCGGCGGAGACCGCGCGGGTGGTCGCCAGCCGGGGAGCGACCCGGATCGTGCAGACCCACCACGGCTTCGTGATGGCCTCCGCGGGCATCGACGCGTCGAACGTGGACAAGACCCGGCTGGTGCTGCTTCCGGTGGACCCGGACGCGTCGGCCCGCGCCCTGCGCGCCGCGCTGCGCGAGCAGTACGGGCTGGACGTCGCCGTGATCGTCACCGACACGATGGGGCGGCCCTGGCGCAACGGGCTCACCGACGTGGCGCTCGGCGTGGCGGGGATGCCGGCCATCCGCGACCACCGGGGCGAGGTCGACCCGTACGGCAACGAGCTGCAACTGACGCAGATGGCCGTGGTGGACGAACTGGCCGCCGCCGGCGAGCTGATCAAGGGCAAGTGTGACCAGGTCCCGGTCGCCGTGGTCCGGGGCTATCTCTCGGCCGCCGACGCCCCGGACGGCGATGGCGCGAAGGTGCTGGTGCGCGACGCCGCACAGGACCTCTTCTCCCTCGGCACCGCCGAGGCCCGGGCGGCCGGCCTGGCCGACGCCGTCACGCTGGCCGACGGTCCCGGCCGGACGCCTGCCGATCCGGCGGCGACGCGACGGGCGCTCGAGTCGGTCGCCGGCGTGGTCGCGCCCGGCACGGTCTTCACCCTGGTCGACGAATCCGAGGTACGCGCCGGACTGATCGCCGAGGTGCCGGGGTGGCCGGACGGCGCCACCGCCCTGGTGCTCGGCTCGCCGCCGGCCCCGGTCGACCCGATGGACCTGGTCCGCTTCGGCGCCGACCTGCACCGGCTGCGCGTCGCCCTGGCCGCCGAGGGCATCGGATCGGCCCTGCTCCCCCCGCCGTCCGGCAGTACGGCGAGCGCCGCGCTGGCCCTGTGATCCGCCCCGGCCGCGCTCAGGCGCCGCCGCGCTCAGGCGTCGAGCATGGCCCGGCCGAGTGGGGTCAGCGTGTGCAGCACCCGGTTGCGGTCACGGTGGCTGACGAGCAGGCCGGCGTTGCGCAGCACGGTGGCGTGCTGACTCGCCGCCGCCGGTGAGATGTTGAGCTGCCGGGCCACCTCACCGGTGGTGCAGCCGTCGTCGGTGGCCTGCAACACCGCCGCCCTGGTCCGCCCGAGCAGCGCGGCGAGCGAGTCCCGGCCGGCGCCGGCCGCACCGGGTGCGGTGCCGTCGGTCGGGGCCAACCCGCCCAGCCGGTCCACCGGATAGACGAGCACCGGCGGCAACGCCGGATCGAGCAGGGCGACCGGGGTGCTCGCGCAGAAGAACGACGGCACCAGCAGCAACCCCCGGCCGTCCAGGTGCAGCTCGCGGTGGTGCGGGTAGTCGCGCACCTCGAGGACGCCGCCCTCCCAGCGCATCGCCGGCCGCAGGCTGGTGAGGAGCCCCTCCACACCGTCGTCGAGCAGCGCCCGCGCCCGGCGGGACCGGTCCGCAGCCACCGCCGCCTGGATCCGGTGCCAGTACGGGCCGATCGCCAACGACCGGTACTGCTCCATCGACTCGGCGAGGTGGTGCAGCACCGCCACGTCGCCACGGGCCAGCGCGGCGGCCGAGGACGGCAGCGGCGTCTCGGCGGCCAGCACACCCAGGTCCCGGCGCAGCAGCTCGATCGGGGTGCTGCGGACCGCGTCCAGTCCGGCCTCGAAACCGTCGACACTCGCGTACGGGGTGAGGAAGTCGGGGAAGTACCCACGCGGCGGGTTCAGCGCGAAGAGCAGTTTGAGCTGCTCGGAGGCGGCGTCCTGGCGTAGCTCCCGGCTCACTGTGCGTCGCCAGGCAGACGTCAGTGGGTCGCGGTTGCGACCCTGCAACGTGTGCAGGCTCAGGACCAGCTCCCAGACCGGGTCCGCCGCCGGGGCCACCCGGGTCCGGAGGATGTCCTCGCCCGAAAAGTGGATCTTCAGCATGGAGCACTCCCGTGTCGCCGGCAGGGGGATACCGGGTGACCGTTCGACTCTACCTGCCCGGCAGTTATCTCCATCTTTAAGCCTGGGATGAAAAACCTCGACGCCTCCCGGAACAGTTCGGCATGCTTCCAGTGCCCGAACACGGCACCGATGCGTCATGGACGTCTCGACGCCTGGGCACCGGGACCGGGAGGTCCGGTGATCGGGCGGCACCACGAGGGTCTGCGGCCCTTGCTCCGCAGAGGTGCCGTCCGATCATTTCGCCTCCGCGCCCGCTCACCCCACCCAGAGCGCGACCCGGTGGTCCTCGTCGGTGACGTAGAAGACCCGCCCGTCGAGCGTGGCCAGCCCCTCGACGTGGTGGAACGGCGCCAGCTCCGCCACCACCTCCCCGTCGAGCCGGTACGCGTCCGACACTCCACCGGCCGGCAGCCGGAACCGGACGTGCCGCGACGTGACGTCACCCCCACCCGGATGGTCGTCGAGCAGCACCGAGCCCTTGCCCAGCGCGTCGATCGACCCGATCACCGCGTCGTACCCGCCGTCGGCGCTCGGCGTGATGGCCCGGAACCCGGTCAACGCCCCCGGAGGCGTCACCCCGCTCACCGCGTACGCCCCCACCGCCCGGGGCCACACCGGCTCCGCCGCGAACATGCCAGGCACGTCGGCCACCTCCACCACGATCGGCTCACCGGCCGAGGTGACCGGGAAGCGCAGCCCCAGCAGCACCGTCCCGGCCCGGGTGAACGCCGCCGCCTCCACGTTCAGCGGCAGGTCGTCCGGGGCCAGTCGGGCCACCCAGCTCTTCGCCCGGGCGGTCCCCCGGGCCAGGGTCTCCACGATGAACCGGTCCCGCACCCGCTCCCCCGGTGGCAGCAGGCTCAACGGCGCCACGGCGAGAGCGTCGTTGACCGCCCGGTGCAGCCGGAACCGGTTCCGGACCACCTGCACCCGCAGCGGACCGCCCGCCGCGTCGTCCTCCCGGAACCGGGCCACGAAGGCACGCCGAGGGCGCAGCGGGCCGCCCTTGGACCCGAAGTGGGAGCCGAAGACGTACACCCAGCCGTCGTGGTGGGCGAGCGCCTCACCGTCCTCGGTGCGGCCGTTCTCACCCCCGGCGTCCGCCACCACGTGCCGGGCAGTCCACTCGCCGTCCTCCAGCTCCAGCAGCAGCGCCAGGCAGCGCTCCACCGGTCCCTCGTCCAGCACCGTCCAGAAGCCCCGCCGGGCGCCGTACGCGCGCAGCAGCGCCGCCGAACGCACCGGCAGCAGATCACTGGCCTCGTTGCCGGCCACCACGAATTCGACGAGCCGCAGGGTCACCGAGCCAGGGTACGGAGCGGACGCTCGTACAGTGACGAGGTGCCCGACACCGTGCTCACCGGACCCGCCGCCCACCCGACCGACCCCGAGGCGTACGCCGCGCTGCACGCCGACGCCGCCGCGCTGCTCGGCGGCTGGCAGCCCACCAGCCCGGACGCCGCCGCCGCGCGCGATAGGACCCTCGCGGCACTGGCCGCCGGCCCGGTCGCGATGAGCCGACAACACCGTCCCGGGCACCTCACCGCCAGCGCGCTGATCCTCGACCCGACCGGCTCGCGGGTGCTGCTCTGCCTGCACGGCAAGTTCGGCATGTGGGTGCAGCTCGGCGGGCACTGCGAACCCACCGACGAGACCCTGGTGGGCACCGCGCTGCGGGAGGCCACCGAGGAGTCCGGGATCGACGGCCTGCGCATCGACCCCGTGCCGATCGACGTGGACGTCCACGAGGTCGGCTGCCAGGGCGGCTCACTGCACTTCGACGTCCGGTTCGCCGTACTCGCGCCGCCCGGCGCGGTGGAACAGGTCAGCGACGAGGCCGAGGCGCTGGGGTGGTTCCCGCCGGACGCGCTGCCCGACCCGCTGGCCGGCGGGACCGCGCAGCTCGTCGCTCCGGGCCTCGCGGCCCTCAGACGTAACCCTCTTCGCCTCGTTCCTTGAGCTCGTCGACCAGGGCCTTGACGTCCTGCGCCCGGTCGCGCGGGCAGACGAGCACCGCGTCCGGAGTGTCCACCACGATCAGATCGCGAAGCCCGAGAACGGCCACCATCCGGCCGGACTGCGGGACCACCACCAGGTCCGCGGTGTCGTGCAGCAGTACGGCAGGCTTGGCGTCGGCGCCACCGAGCACCACGTTGCCCGCCTCGTCGGCCGGCAGCACCTCACCGAGGGTGTGGAAGTCGCCGACGTCGTTCCAGCCGAAGTCGCCAGGCACCGTGGCCACCCGACCCGCGGTGGCGGCGCCCTCCATGACCGCGTAGTCGACGGAGATCTTCGGCAGGGTCGGCCAGACTGCCCCGAGCACCTCGTCCTGCTCGGGGGTGCCCCAGGCGGCGGCGATCGCGGTGACACCCGCGTGCAGCGCCGGCTGCTGGCGGGCCAGCTCGGCGAGGAAGACGTCCACCCGCCACACGAACATGCTGGCGTTCCACAGGTGGCGTCCGGAGCGGACGTACGCCTCGGCGACGTCGACGGCCGGCTTCTCCTTGAACTCGGTGACGACCCGCCACGGCGTGCCGGGGGTCTCCTCGCCGGTCTCCAGGTAGCCGTAGCCGGTCTCCGGTCGGGTCGGGGTGATCCCGACGGTCATCAACAGACCTCGCTCGGCACCGAGGGCGGCCTCCTGAACCGTGCGCACCCAGCTCTCCGGGTCGCCGATCAGGTGGTCGGCGGCGAAGCTGCCCATCACCGCCTCCGGCTCGCGCAACGCGATCACCGCCGCGGCCAGCGCGATCGCCGCGCAGGAGTCCCGTGGGGACGGCTCGACGAGGATGTTCTCCTCGGGCAGGCCGGCCAGTTGCCGGGCCACCGCCGTGACGTGCGCGGCGCCGGTGACCACAAGGGTGCGTTCGGGGGTGGTCAACGGCGCGAGCCGGGTCACCGTCGCCTGGAGCAGCGAAGCGTTGGTGCCGGTCAGCGGGTGGAGGAACTTGGGGTGGCCGGCGCGGGACAACGGCCACAACCTCGTGCCGCTGCCACCCGCCGGGATGACCGCATAGAGCATCCGCACATCATGCCCGACGGACGTCGGGCCGGTGGCCGGGTCGCCCACCGCGCCCTCGACGCTCACGAGCGGGCGCGACTCCAGGCGGCGATGTGCACCTCGGCGCTGGACTCCCAGGTGAACTCCTTGGCCCGGTCGAAACCGGCCTTCGCCAGCGTCAACCGGCGCTGCTCGTCGTCGAGCAGGGCGGCCAGGTCGGTGCCGATCTGCTCGGCGTCCTCAGAGGTGTACGCGACCGCGTCGCCACCCACCTCGGGCAGCGACAGTCGGGGGGTGGTGAGCACCGGCGCGGCGCACGCCATCGCCTCGAGGATCGGCAGGCCGAACCCCTCCCCGTACGACGGGTAGGCGGCGACCAGCGCGCCACCGAGGAAGCCGGGCAGGTCCCCGTAGCGCAGGTAGCCGGGGCGCAGCAGGCGCAGGTGCGAGGGGACCTCGGCCACGGCGCGGTCGATGTCGTCGTCGTGGCCCTGCCCGCCGGCGATCACCAGGGCCGGCGGGTCGTCCCGGTCGGCCACCGCACGCGCCCAACCACGGATCAGGTTCGGCACGTTCTTGCGCGGCTCCTTGGCGCCGAGGAAGGCGACGTAGCTGCTGTTGCCGAGCCCCAGCCGGGCGCGTACCCGGGCCTTCTCCTCCTCGCTCGGCGCGTGGAAGGCGGCGTGGTCGACCCCGTGGTAGGCCACGTCGATGCGGGTCGGGTCGGCGTCGAGCAGCCGGATCAGCTCGTCCCGGGTGGCCTTGCTGGGCACGATCACCCGGTTGGCGCGCCGCATCGAGGTCTTGATGGCGCTGCGGAAGAACGTCCGGCGCGACTTGTCGTAGTGCTCCGGCTCGGTGAAGAACGTCGCGTCGTGCACGGTGACCGTGACCGGACAGCCAGCGCGCAGCGGGCAGGTGTAGAAGGGCGAGTGGAGCACGTGCGCGCCCACCTGCTGGGCCAGCAGCGGCAGGCCGGTCTGCTCCCAGGCGAGGCGCGCCGGGCGGTGCGCCACGGCGGCCGGCGCCGGGATGATCTCGGCGCCGGGCAGCATCCGCGTGTACCGCTCCAGGTCGGTGCGGAGGCTGACCACGGCCAGCTCCACCCCCGACCCGCAGACCTTGCCGAGGGCACCGAGCAGACCGTCGACGTATCGACCGACACCACCGCGGTCGGCGGGGACACTCGTGGCGTCGATGAGCACGCGGGGCGGGCGACCGGCGGTCACGGGGCGACTCCTTGCACTGGCGGGTCTGTGGGGAACAACACTCCGGGGGTAAAGCCTACGCCGGAGTACGGGGCCGACGCTGACTGCGACCCGACGGTACGCCGACTTGTCATCGTCTTCGAGTACGGCTCCCGGGGGCGTATCGTTCGCGCCGATGGCCGACAACATTGCCCGGGTGTTCGCCGACGCGATCGCGACCGACCCGACCCGACCGCTACTGACCTGGTACGACGACGCCAGCGGCGACCGCACCGAGCTGTCCGGCGCCACACTGGCGAACTGGGTGGCGAAGACCGCGAACCTGCTCGTCGACGAGGTTGGTCTCGCGCCGGGCACACCGGCCGGGGTGCTGCTGCCGCCGCACTGGCAGACGGCGGCTGTGCTGCTGGGCTGCTGGTCGGCCAAGTTGATCGTCACCGACACGCCGGGTGACGTGGACGTGCTGTTCGCGGCGGCCGACCGGTTCGACGAGGCTCAGTCCTGGTCGGCCGACGAGCGGTACGCCCTGGGCCTGTCCCCGCTCGCCGCCCCGCTGCGGCAGGTGCCGGCCGGGTTCGCCGACTACGTGGTCGAGGTACGCCGGCACGGCGACCACTTCACCCCGCAGTCCGGCGCGGGCCCCGCCGACGCGACCCTGCTGGCCCGCGCCGAGGCACGGGCCGTTGAACTGGGCGTCGAGCCCGGCGCCCGGGTCCTGATCGACGCCGACCGCTACACCGACCCGGTCGACTGGCTGCTGGCCCCGCTCACCCGCGCCGCGACCGTGGTCCTCTGCGCCAACCTGGACCCGGCCCGCGTGACCGCCCGCCAGTCCACCGAGAAGACCACCCACACCCTCCCCTGACCCCACCGCCCCGCCGTGGTGGGCGACGAGTGGTGCCGCGCACCTTTCGCGCGGCACCACAACTCCGTGACCGAGGCCAGCGGGGGTCAGGTTCGAGGGCGGGACTGGGCGAAGGTGGCGAACGCGGTCAGGGACTCGGGGTTGGCCAGGGCACCCTTGGCCGCCGCGCGGTCGACCGGGGTGCCGGTGAGGATCTTCTTGACCGGGACCTCCAGCTTCTTCGCCGACAGGGTGCGGGGGACGGCGCGTACCTGGTGGATCTCGTCGGGCACGTGCCGGGGCGAGAGCGCGGTCCGCAACTCCCGGCAGATCTTCTTGCGCAGCGCGTCGTCCAGCTCGAGGCCGTCGGTCAGCACCACGAAGAGCAGCAGCTCACCGGCGCCGCCCTCGTCGTCCTCCAGGTGCACGACGACCGAGTCGACGACCTCGTCGAGGCCCTCGACCACCGAGTAGAACTCGGCGGTGCCCAGCCGCACCCCGCCTCGGTTGAGGGTGGCGTCGGAGCGTCCGGTGATCACGCAGCCGCCACGGGAGTTGATGGTGATCCAGTCGCCGTGCCGCCAGACGCCCTGGTAGACGTCGAAGTAGGCCTCGCGGTAGCGGGTGCCGTCCGGGTCGTTCCAGAAGCCCACCGGCATGCTCGGCATCGGCTCGGTGATCACCAGCTCGCCCAGTTCGCCGATCACCGGGGTGCCGTCGGCGGACCGGGCCTCCACCTTGGCGCCCAGCGCCCGGCAGGCGATCTCACCGGCGTACACCGGTAGCAGCGGCACCCCGCCGACGAAGCCTGTGCACACGTCGGTGCCGCCGGAGAGGGACTGGAGCTGCACGCGGTCGCTGACGGTGTCGTACACCCATCCGAAGCCCTCGGCGGGCAGGGGCGCTCCGGTCGAACCGACGCCGCGCAGCGCGGACAGGTCGGCGATGTCCCGGGGCACCAGGCCGGCCTTGCGGCAGGCCAGCAGGAACGGCGCGGAGGTGCCGAAGTACGTGGTGCCGGTCTCGGCCGCCAGCCGCCACAGCCCACCCAGGTCGGGGTGGCCCGGGTTGCCGTCGAACAGCACGATGGCCGCCCCCACCGCCGGCCCGGACACCAGGAAGTTCCACATCATCCAGCCGGTGGTGGTGAACCAGAAGAACCGGTCGGACGGGCCCAGGTCGTGGTGCAGGGCGAGCATCTTCAGATGCTCCAGCAGGATGCCGCCGTGACCGTGCACGATCGGCTTGGGCAGCCCGGTGGTGCCCGAGGAGTACAGCACGTACAGCGGGTGGTCGAACGGCACCGGCGTGAACGTCGACGGCTCGTCGGTGGGGGCGGCCAACTCCGCCCAGCTCAGCACGCCGTCCTCGGGGGTGGCAGCCGGATCGAGGTACGCGATGCCGACGGTGTGCCGCAGCGACGGCAGGGCCGCGCGGATCGCGGCGACCTCGGCGCGCCGGTCCACCGGCTTGTCGCCGTACCGGTAGCCGTCCACGGCGACCAGGACTGTCGGCTCGATCTGCTGCCAGCGGTCGGTGACACTGCGGGTGCCGAACTCGGGCGCGCAGGACGAGAAGACCGCGCCCAGGCTGGCGGTGGCGAGCAGCAGGACGTACGTCTCCGGGATGTTCGGGGCGTACGCCGCCACCCGGTCCCCGACGGTGACGCCGAGCCGGCGCAGCCCGGCCGACACCCGACGGACCTGCTCGCGCAGTTCCCCGGCGGTCAGGGTGACCGGCGCGCGGGTCTGACCGTGCGCGACGACCACCGGGTCGTCGTCGGCGCGGCCGGGCATCCGCAGCACGTTCTGCGCGTAGTTGAGCGTTGCCCCGGGGAACCAGCGCGCCCCGGGCATGCCCCGCTCGGCGAGGGTGGCGGTCGGCGGGGTGTGCGCGATCACCTCGAAGTGGTCCCAGATCGAACGCCAGAAGCCGTCCAGGTCGGTGACCGACCACTGCCACAGCGCGTCGTAGTCGGCGAAGTCCAGTCCGCGGTGCTCCCGCAGCCAGCGCAGGTACTCGCCGATCCGGGACCGTTCGCGTACGTCCGCCGGCGGCGCCCACAGCATGTCACCCACTGCTCCACCCTCCCCCTGGCCCGGCACGACACTGTGAATGGGCCGTGGCGCCATCTTGCCCTACCTCGAAGCGCCATTCTGCGCACCGGGTACGCCGATCGACGCGTGCGCGGCCCACACTCCACCTGGCCGACCCATGTGGTTCAGCCCGCGCGGTGGGCCTGGATGGCGCGGCGGCGGGCCAGCCGGTGCGCCCGACGGATCTCCGCCTCCCGGTACCGGCGCTCGTCCTCCGGTGTCTCGGGCAGCACCGGGCGGACCACCCGGGGCGCCCCGCCCACGTCCACGCCGACGAAGACCAGGTAAGCGGTGGCCACCCGCACCGGCTCGTCCTCGGCCGAGTCCCAGCGTTCCGCGACGACCCGTACGCCCACCTCCATCGAGGTCTGCCCGGTCCAGTTCACCTGGGCGTGCGCGTGCACCAGGTCGCCGACCCGTACCGCCTCGGAGAAGACGATCTCGTCGATCGCCGCGGTGACGGCCGTACCGCCGCTGTGCCGGGCGGCTGAGGCTCCCGCCACGTCATCGACGAACTTCATCAGAACTCCACCGTGCACGGTGCCGTAGAGGTTCACGTCGACCGCGGTCATGATCTTACTCAGGGTGACGCGGGAGTACGACGTCGGCTTGCCGGTCGGAGCGGCGGAGAGGTGCTCGGTCATGCCGGAAACGGTACGGTGCGCGGATGCGACATCTCTGGAGCTTCCTCGCCGGGCTGGTGGTGGCGCCCATCACCTGGGTGCTCGTCACACTGGGGCAGGACGGGTCGAGCCGGACGGTCGACCGCTGGGTGGAGATCGGCACCTTCAACACCGCCAACCTGATCGAGCCGGCCGTCTACCTCGGCGTCGGCGGTGTCCTGCTGGGTCTGCTCGGCACGCTGCGGCTCTCGCCGCTGGGCCCGCTGGTTGCCGGGCTGCTGCTGGTCATCCCGTACGTCGGGATGTTCGTGGCGCCGTTCGAGGTGCGCGACGCGGTCCCGCAGGACTGGAAGGTGTTCGGCGACCCGCTGCCGCTTCGGCTGCCGGTGGAGAACGGCACACTCTTCCTGATCGGCATGCTGCTGCTGATGGCGACGTTCAGCCGGCAGCGTTGGCGGCAGTGGCCTCAGCCGGCGGCCACACCGGTCGAGGCGGCCGTGACCACGCCGTCGGACGGCCCGCGTAGCGACAACTTCACCCTGACCGACTGGCCGCCCGCGGAGCCCGCCGACCGCGACGCCGCTCCGCTCACCCTCGGTTACCCGGCCGAACCGACGCCCACCGAGCCGCTGCCGCGCCGGGTCGGCGGCGAATCACCGTGGTCTGCCCCGCCGCGCGGCCAACCGCGCCCCGAGGACACCACCGAGATCCGTTGATCGTCGGGCGGGCCGGGCAACCGGCCCGCCCCTAGTGCATGGCGACTGCCAGGTCCGGGTCGACCGTGCCGAGGTCGGCGCGAGGAACGACCAGGACCATGACCGCCAGCGCCGCGGCCATACCGCCCGCGACGACGATCGCCATCGGTACGCTCCCCGTGCCGAACAGGCCGGCGAGGGGCGCCGACAACGCGCCGACGCCGAACTGCACGGCCCCGAGCAGCGCAGCGGCGGTCCCGGCGGCCTCGCTGTGCCGGCTCATGGCCAGCGCCGGGGCGTTCGGCAGGGCCAGGCCGGCGGCGGCCAGGACGAGCCACAGCGACGCGAGCAGGGTGCCCAGGCCACCGATGCCGGTGACGGCGAACAGGACCAGCAGCAGCCCGGCGACCGTACCGGCGACCAGGGCGCTCATGAGGATCTGCTGCGGGGTGTAGCGGCGCAGCAGCCGCACGTTGAACTGGGTGGCCGCGATGAGGCCCACGGCGCCGGCCCCGAAGGCCAGGCCGAACTGCTGCTCGTCGAGGCCGTACTGGTCCTGCAGGACGAAGGACGACCCGGACACGTACGCGAACAGGGACGCCATGGCCAGCCCGGCGACCAGCACCAGACCGACGAAGGCCCGGTCGTTGAGCAGCCCCCGGTAGTCGCGCACGGTCGCCGCCACCCCGCCGTGGCGGCGTCGCGTCACCGGAAGGGTCTCCGGCAGTCGCAGCGCGGCGACGACGATCAGCAGGGCGCCCAGCACCGCGAGCGCCGCGAAGACGCCCCGCCACTCGGTCCAGCGCAGCAGGCCGCTGCCAAGCGTCGGCGCGAGGATCGGCGCCAGCCCCATCACCAGCATCAGGCGGGAGAAGATCCGCGCGAAGGACGCGCCGCTGAACAGGTCGCGGACGACGGCCGTGGCGACCACGGTGGCGGCGGCCACGCCGAGACCCTGGAGCACCCGCAGCGCGCCGAGCACGGCGATGTCGGGTGCGAAGACGCACAGCACGGACGCCACGATGTGCACGGCCAGGCCGGCGAGCAGTGGCAGGCGCCGGCCGACGACGTCGGAGACCGGCCCGATCAGCAGCTGGCCGAGCGCGAGGCCGAGCAGCGTGCCCGTCAACGTCAACTGCACCGCGGTCTCGGTGGTCTGCAGACCGGCGGTGATGGCGGGCAGCGCCGGCAGGTACATGTCGATGGTCAGTGGGCCGATCGCGATCAACGCGCCGAGCACCAGGACGAGCTGGACGCGTTGACGGTTAGTCATCAGGTCGCCGGGCAGCGCCTCCACGTCGGGGGCGGTCTTCTCCACCAACTGCTTCGTCATCTCGATCTCTCTGGGTTAGGTCGTGCGTCGTCGGGCGAGCAGTGGTGGGGATCGGTTTCGGTGATTCTCACGTGCTGACAACGTCACAGACCCGTATGACATCCCCACTGTGGGGGGACTCACGGACGCACGACGACCGCCCCACCGCCGGCGTGGCGGTGGGGCCGGGGACGCGAGCGGGTGGCGGCTAGGCGATGCCGGCCAGCAGTTGACGTGCCATGACGATGCGCTGCACCTGGTTGGTGCCCTCGTAGATCTGGGTGATCTTGGCGTCCCGCATCATCCGCTCCACCGGGTAGTCCCGCGTGTAGCCGTAGCCACCGAGCAGCTGCACCGCATCGGTGGTGATCTCCATGGCGGCGTCCGAGGCGAAGCACTTGGCCGCCGCGCCGAAGTAGGTGAGGTCCGCGTCACCACGCTCGGACCTCCCGGCGGCCGCGTACGTCAACTGCCGGGCCGCCTCCAGCTTCATGCCCATGTCGGCGAGCATGAACTGGACGCCCTGGAACTCGGCGACCGCCTTGCCGAACTGCTTGCGCTCGGCCACGTACCCCTTGGCGTAGTCGAGCGCGCCCTGCGCGATCCCGACGGCCTGCGCGGCGATGGTGACCCGGGTGTGGTCCAGGGTCTTCATGGCGGTGGCGAAGCCGGTGCCCTCCGCGCCGATCATGCGGTCGGCGGGGATGCGCACGTTGTCCAGGTAGACCTCGCGGGTCGGCGAGCCCTTGATGCCGAGCTTCTTCTCCGGGGCACCGAAGCTCACACCGGGATCGGACTTCTCGACGACGAAGGCCGAGATGCCCCGGGACCGGGCGGCCGGGTCGGTGACGGCGAAGACGGTGTAGAACTCGGACACGCCGGCGTTGGTGATCCAGCGCTTCACGCCGTTGAGCACCCAGTGATCCCCGTCACGCACCGCCCGGGTGGTCATCGACGCGGCGTCGCTGCCCGCCTCGGGCTCGGAGAGGCAGTACGAGAACATGGCCTCGCCGGCCGCGACGGGCGTCAGGTAGCGGCGCTTGAGGTCCTCGGAACCGGACAACAGCAGCGGCATCGTGCCGAGCTTGTTCACCGCCGGGATCAACGACGAGGACGCGCAGGCGCGGGCCACCTCCTCGATCACGATGGCGGTGGCCAGCGCGTCCGCGCCCGCCCCGCCGTACTCCTCGGGGATGTGCGGCGCGTGGAAGTCGGCTGCCCGCAGGGCGTCGTAGGACGCCTTGGGGAACTCGGCGGTCTCGTCGGCCTCGGCGGCGTGCGGGGCCACCTTCGCCGCGCAGACCTCACGGACCGCCTCCCGGATCGCCTGGTGCTCCTCGGGCAACTGGTAGACGTCGAACGACTCGCCTGCGGCCATGTCGGCCCCTCCCCTTCACCGCTATCATGCGCAGTCTGTGACGTCTCCTGACCGCCGAACGCGCAGACTGAAGACTAGCGACTGCAGTTCAGGTGATGTTACCGGCGCGTAGGTATGGGCATGACGGAGCACCCACGCGGCTGGGCGATGATGGAAGACAGACAAGTGAGCCACCCTCCGGTGCCCGCCCAGGCGCCGCAGCAGAATGCGACGCGACGACGCGCCGCCAGTGCGAGCGGAGAAGACAGGCGTGACGATCCCCTACCCCACCACCCAGCCGACCCCCGCCATCGCCGCGGTGTCGCCGCCCTCGGGTGCGCCTCGGCCCCGGGTGACGTTCCTGGGGACCGGATACCTCGGTGCGACGTACGCCATCTGCTACGCCGAGCTGGGCTACGAGGTGCTCGGGTTCGACGTCGACGCCGACAAGATCGCGATGCTGAACGCCGGTCAGGTGCCGATCCACGAGCCCGGCCTGGACGAGCTGCTCAAGCGCAACCTCGCCGCCGGGCGGCTGCGGTTCAGCACCGACATCGCCGAGACCGCCGAATTCGGTGACGTGCACTTCATCTGCGTCGGCACCCCGCAGCGGGCCGGCGGGATGGGCGCCGACCTGTCGTACGTCGAGGCGTCCGTCACCAGCCTCGCGCAGCACCTGACCCGCAAGGCGCTGATCGTCGGCAAGTCCACCGTGCCGGTCGGCACCGCCGAGTGGGTGGAGCAGCTGGTCGGCAAGCACACCCCCGGCGACCTGGGCGTCGAGGTGGCGTGGAGCCCCGAGTTCCTCCAGGAGGGCTTCGCCGTCGACGACGTGCTGCGCCCCAACCGGATCGTGGTCGGCGTGAAGAGCGAGTGGGCCAACAGCATGCTCTACGCCGCGCACAAGGGCGTCTTCGACCTGGCCGCCACCGAGGACCGCGAGGTGCCCCTGGTGGTCACCGACTTCGCGACCGCCGAACTGGTCAAGGTCGCCGCGAACGCCTTCCTCGCCACCAAGATCTCCTTCATCAACGCGATGGCCGAGGTCTGCGAGGCCTCCGGCGGGGACGTCACCCAGCTGGCCCGGGCCATCGGGTACGACCCGCGCATCGGCAACCGGTTCCTCCAGGCCGGCCTCGGCTTCGGCGGCGCGTGCCTGCCCAAGGACATCCGCGCCTTCCAGGCCCGCGCCCAGGAGCTGGGCGCCGGCGAGGCGCTGCGGTTCCTGCACGAGGTCGACCTGATCAACCTGCGCCGCCGCACCCGGGTCCTCCAGCTCGCCGCGGACCTGCTCGGCCGCCGCTCCGGGCCGGCCGGTCCGGACTTCTCCGGCACCCGGATCGCCGTGCTCGGCGCCACCTTCAAGCCGAACACCGACGACGTCCGCGACGCCCCGGCGCTCGCCGTCGCCGCACTGTTGCAGAAGGCCGGCGCCGATGTGCACGTGTACGACCCGCAGGGCACCGAGAACGCCAGGCGCGCCGTGCCCGAGCTGACCTACGAGGTCGGCATCAACGAGGCGGTCGCCGACGCCGACCTGGTCTGCGTCCTCACCGAGTGGGCCGACTTCCGCAACGCCGACCCGGTCGCCCTCGGCGAGTTGGTCGCCGGCCGCAAGGTCGTCGACGGCCGCAACTGCCTCGACTCGACACTGTGGACACAGGCCGGCTGGGAGTACCGGGGCATGGGCCGCCCCTGACGGACCCGACGTCAACGGCCGGTCACGGAGCACTCTCCGCGACCGGCCGTTGACGTTGTTTGCCCCGGACCCGCCGACAAGTGTCGAAATCCGCGCCAGCTTTGGGCATGCTGCGACAGTGGGAGTCCACAGTGCGAGCGGAGGGGTGTCGTGGCGACCTTTCAGTGCACCTCGTGCGGTCGGGAGATCAAGCCGGCCGTGCGCTGCCCGCACTGCGGCGCCGACCAGCCGCAGTGGGTCGAGCACCTGGCCGACATCGAGCGTTCGATCGCGGAGATGAAGGCGCGGGACGCCGCCATCGCCCGCGAACAGCGGCAGATCGCCGCCAAGATGCAGGCCGCGCTCTTCCAGCGGGACATCCTCGCGCACGCCGGCGAGGAACGGATCAAACAGGCCACCCGGCCCCGCCGGGTGTTGCGTCGCCGCCCCGGCCGCCGCCCACCGACCGCCACCACCGGCGCCCCGCCACGCGTGCCCCGCCAGGGCACACCGCACACGCCGGAGGACCCGCCGCCACCCCCGCCCCGACCGTCCTGGCTGGACGCAGACGACCCGGAGCACCCGCCGGAGGCGTCGTCGCGGGAGGTACAGAACATCCCCCTCGGGTTGGGCGCGCTGCTGCTCGGCGTGGCCGCCGTGGTGTTCGCCGCGGTGGCGACCAGCTCGATGGACGCGCTGGCCCGACTCGGCATCCTGCTCCTGGCGACCGCGCTGATGCTGCTCGCCCCACCGGCGCTGGCCCGGCGCGGCCTCACGTCGACCGCCGAGACGATCTCCGCGGTCGGCCTGCTGCTGGTGCCGTTGGCCGGCAACGCGCTCTGGGCGGTCGACCGGGTCGGCGTCACCGGCGCGATCTTCGCCGGGGTGATCTTCGCGGTCACGGCCGCCGTCGCATTCGGGTACGCCAGGTGGACAGGTCTGCGCGTACCCCGCTTCGCCACCGTCCTCGCCGCGCAGCCGGTGCTGCCCCTGCTCGCGTACGACCGGGTCACCGGTCCGGCCGGCTGGGCCCTGGTGCTGACCCTGGTCGCCCTGTTCGACCTGTGGCTGACCCGCTCCGGCGTGGCGCTCGAACGACCCGTCCGGCAGGACCTGCCGGACCCGGCCACACCCCCGGCACCCCGCCAACGCGACACCGAGAGCCGACCGGAGGCCGACCCGGAGGAAGCCGCCGAGGTGGTCGACGCCACCCCCGCGCGCCCCGACATCCGACCGACCCGCCCGGTGCCCGGGCTGCGCGAGCTGATCTGGCTGCTGCACGCTGCGGCGGTCGCGGTCGCCCTGGCGTACGCGGTCACCGCCCTGCTGCGCGCACAGACCGTACCGACGGCGGTCAGCGCCGGAGCGGCGCTGCTGCTGGCCGCCACCGTGGGGCTGGCCGGCTCGCTGGTGCTGCGGCGCCCGCCCCTGCCGGACGTGGGGGCCGGCATCCTCACCCTGGCCATCATCGGCGCGCTCGGCCGGGTCGTCTCGGTGGCGCTGCCCGGTCGGTCGCTGCTGCTGATCGCGGCGGTCATCACGGTCACCGGGCTGGCCGTACGCGCCGTCCCCGAGGCCGCCCGGCGCGGCCCACAGATCGCCTCGGCGGTGGCGCTCACCGTCAGCGGGCTGGTGGTCGCCGGAGGCGCGCTGCGCGCCGGGGTGGCACCCGTCCGGGCGTCACTCCCCGCCTGGGCCGCCGACCTGGACCGCCACCCGGCCGAGCTGGCGGCCGCCGTCGGCCCCACGACCTGGCAGCTCGCCGCCGCCGCGTTCCTGCTCACCATCGCCGCCGTCCTGGCCCTGCCACCGGAGATCCGCCGCGAGTTCGCGGTCGCCGGCGCCGCGCTGACCGCGCTCGCCGTACCTGCCTCCTTCGGCCTCGGTTGGGCGTCCGCGCCCTGGCCGATGGTCCTCACCGCGGTCGGCATCGGGGTGACCGGTCTCTCCGCGCGTACCAGCCGGGCCGCTCTGGCCCACGGTGTCGGCGCGGCCGTGGTGGGCCTGTTCGGCGCGGGCGCCAGCCTCGCGCGGCCGACGCTCACCGCGGCGGTCCTGCTCACCCTCTTCGCGGCCGGCGCGTTGGTAGCGCTGGCACCCCGGGTCCGACTCGCCTCCGAGGCCGCCGACACGGTCAGCGCCTGGGCCGCCGGCGGCGCCGCCTTCGCGCTGCCCGGCGCGGTGGCCGCGTTCGTGGCGTCCACCGTGCCGGTCGATCCCACCCCCACCCCGGCCAGCCTCCGTGAGGCGACCGTCCCGGTGCTCGCGGCGAGCTTCCTCGCCGTGTGCGTGACCCTCGGGTACGCCGCCGTCGTGCAGGTCTCCCAGCGGCGCATCCCCCCGCCGCTGTCGGTCGGCACCGGGCTCGGCGCGCTGGTGGTCACCGCCGCCGCCTTCGGCGCGCCCGGCGCGACAGTCGCCGACGCCTGGGTCGGCGCGCTGCTGCTGGTCGCCGCCGTGCTGCTCTTCCTGGCGCCGTCCATCGACGCCGGCCGCCGCTCCGACCTCACCCTGGACGGCTCCGACCTGGCCGCCGCGGCGGTGACCACCGCGCTGATCGCGACACTGGTACGCATCGCCGCGGTGCTCACACCGGGCGGGCAGTTGGCGGTGGCCGCCGGCCTGGTGCTCGTGGTCGCCGTGGGCGCCCGCGCCATGCCTGAGGAGTGGCGGCGGGGGCCGATCCTCGGCATCGCCGTCGGCGGCGTACTCATCGGTGTGCTCGCCGGTTGGTCGGCGCTGCGCGGCGGGGTGGGCGTGCTGGCGACCCCCGGTCCGATCTGGGACGGCGACCTGAGCGGCTGGCCGGCCGCGCCGACCGGCGGCTCCACCTGGCAGGCCCCGGTCGCGCTGGCGCTGTTGGCCGTCGCCGCGGGCATCCTGCTCCCGCCGCCGTGGCGGTGGGACGTCTCCGGCGCGGCCGTGGTGCTCGCCACCATCGGCGCGCCGGCCGCCTTCGACCTGCCCTGGTGGTCACCGGTCCTGGTCGGCGGAATGGTCGCCACCGTCTTCGGGATGGCCTCGGTGGCGACCGAGGAGGCCCGCGCCGCGCTGTCCCGGGCCACCGTCGCCGGGGTGGTGGCGCTGCACGCCGCCGGGGCGGGCCTGGTCCGGCCGTGGACAACCGCGCTGGCGCTCGGCAGCATCGCGCTGATCGGCATGGTGGTGGCCTCGCTGGCCCGCGTCCTGGCCGGGCCACAGGTGACCGACATCGAGACCGAAGGGATGCCACCGCACCTGGCGCAGATTGGCGGCGCGGCGACCGGTGCCGCCCTGCTGGCCCTGCCGGGCGCGGTGGCGGCCCTGTCCGCCGAGTTCGACCACTCCGCGCAGGTGGTGCTCACCGCCGCGCTGGCCGCCACCAGCCTCGGCCTGGCCGCCGCGGCGGCGGTCCGCCGACACGTCCCGCAGTACCTGCCCTGGGTCAGCGTGGCAGTGGTCGGCGGGGCCACCATCAGCGCACTCGCGGCGATCCCCACCGGTCTCGCCGCGGGCGTCTACGCGGCCGCCGCCGCCCTGCTGGGCGTGCTCGCCGAGCTGATCCGGGCCGCGACCGTGCCGCCGACCGCCTCGGCCCAGCCGGTACGCCGGTGGTCGGTGCTGCTCAACGGCGCGCTGCGCCGGCTGCCCGACGACCCGGACAACCGGCGGTGGCGGGTCAGCCCGTCCGCCGGCGCGCTGGCGGCAGCGGCCCTGCCGACCGTCCTGGCACTCGTGTCGATCGCGCCCGCCCTGTTCACCGCCCTGGTCGAGCCGCACCGCACGCTGACCCGGATCTGGCAGGGACCACCACCGGAACTGCTCACCCCGCCCCCGGACGTGATCAACCCCACCCACGTGCTGACCGCGTTGCTGCTCACGGCGACCGCGGCGCTGGCCGCCACCGGTTTCAGCGGCGGACGACGGTCCCGGGCCGTTCCGGTGGTGCTGCCCGGCGCCGCCGTCACGCTGCTGATCACGCCCATCGCGCTGGGTCGGGGCTGGCCGGCGAGCACCGTCGCCGCGCTCTCCGTCTTCACCATCGCGATGCTCGGCCTCGCCCTGACCCCGCCGCCGCCGCTCGTCGACCCGGCCCGCTCGCTGCGACTCGCCCGGGTGCTGGTGTTCGTCATCGGCCTGACCGCCGGCAGCGCCGGTCTGGCCGGCAGCCTGGCCACCCGGAACATGACCCTGTTCACCCTCGGCAGCGCGGTCGGTGTGGGCGCGGTGGCGGCGTTCTACGGCACCACCCAGCGGGCCCGCATCCTCGGCTGGCTCTTCGCCTCACTGATGGCGCAGCTCTTCGTGCTCACCGCCGGCCTCGTCGCCGGGCTGGCCGCCGTCTGGTCCGCGTTCGGGGTGCTCGCCGTCGGGGCGGCACTCCAGGTGTGCGCGGCGACCCTGCCCCGCCTGCGCCGGCCGGAAGCCCAGCGCGAGGCCTCCACAGTGGAGTGGAGCGGGTACGCGGCGGCACTTATCGCCCTGGCCCTCGCCTTCGACTCGCCCCGGCACATCGCCGCCCTGCTGGCCGCCTGGGGTGCGGTCCTCGGCGTGGCCGCCACCCGACCCGGCCGCCGGCCGGTGGAACGCCGGATCCTGTTCTGGTCGGTGGTGGCCTGCGAGATCACCGCCTGGTGGATCCTGATGCGGGTCGCCGACGTGGCGCTGCCCGAGGCGTACACGCTGCCGTTCGCCGCGCTGGCCCTGCTGGTCGGCGTCCTGGAGCTGCGCCACCGACCGGACCTCAGCAGCTGGGTGGCGTACGGGCCGGCGCTGGTCGCCGCCTTCGTGCCGACCCTGGCGATCGTGCTGGCCACCGAGTCGAGCACCCTGCGGCAGATGCTCCTGCTGCTCGGCGCCGTCGCGGTGCTGATCTTCGGCTCGTCCAGCCGTCAGCAGGCACCGGTGATCGTCGGCGCGTCGGTCACCGCGATCGCCGCCATCCACGCCCTGTTCAATCTCGGCCCGTGGCTGGCGCTGATCCCCGTCGGCATCCTGCTGCTGGTGCTCGGCGCCAGCAACGAACGCCGCCGCCGCGCCCAGGAACGCCTCCAGACAGCCCTGAGAGGCATGAGATGAAACCGGAGGGTCACGGCAGCGTGGATGAGTGGGGACGGTGAGTCGGCCGGGCTCGTGGGCCGCTGCGACCCTGCCCTGCGGGGGTCAGGGCAGGGTGGCGTGGAGGGTTGCTTCCTTCTCTGCCACCAGCTTCTCCAGATCCTGCTGGTAGGTCACCATGCGGGCGCGCAGCGCCTCGTCGGCCGCCCCGAGGATCCGTACGGCGAGCAGGCCGGCGTTGCGGGCGTTGCCGATCGACACCGTGGCCACCGGCACACCGGCCGGCATCTGCACGATCGACAGCAGCGAGTCCATGCCGTCGAGGTGCTTCAGCGGCACCGGCACACCGATCACCGGCAGCGGCGTCACCGAGGCGACCATGCCGGGCAGCGCGGCGGCCCCACCCGCGCCCGCGATGATCACCTTGAGGCCCCGGTCGGCGGCGTCGCGGCCGTACTCGATCATCGCCACCGGGGTCCGGTGCGCCGAGATCACCCGGACCTCGTACGGCACACCGAAGTCGTCGAGCACCTCGGCCGCCGCCCGCATGGTCGGCCAGTCCGAGTCGCTGCCCATGATCAGCCCGACGGTGCTCACTCGTGCCCCTCCCGCAGCCAGCGCACGGCACGCGCCGCCCGCGCCCGTACGTCGTCCAGGTCGTCGCCGAGCACCGTCACGTGCCCGACCTTGCGGCCGGGCCGCACCTGCTTGCCGTACAGGTGCACCTTCGCACCCGGCTCGGCGGCGAAGAGGTGGTGCAGCCGCTCGTCGATCGACATGCCGCCCGGCTCGCCACCGAGCACGTTCGCCATCACGACGACCGGCGCGGTCAGCGCGGTGTCGCCCATCGGGTAGTCCAGCACCGCCCGCAGGTGCTGCTCGAACTGGGAGGTCCGGGCACCCTCGATCGTCCAGTGCCCCGAGTTGTGCGGGCGCATGGCCAGTTCGTTGACCACGATCGCGGGGCGGCCGGCCGCGTCGCGCACCTCGAACAGCTCCACGGCGAGCAGTCCGACCACGCCGAGCGCGGTGGCCAGGTCGATGGCGAGCTGCTGGGCGGCGACCGCCAGGTCCTCGTCGAGGCCGGGGGCCGGGGCCAGCACCTCGACGTTGATGCCGTCGCGCTGGACGGTCTCGACGACCGGGTACGCGGCCACCTGACCGAACGGCGATCGCGCCACCTGCACGGCCAACTCCCGACGCAGCGGCACCCGCTCCTCGACGATCAGTCGAGTCCCGCCGGCGAGCAGCGTGGTCGCCAGCTCGGTGGCCTGGGCTGCGTCGTCGACCATCCAGACGCCCCGGCCGTCGTAGCCACCCCGGGCGGCCTTGAGCACCACCGGCCAGCCGCGCCGCGTGCCGAAGTCCACCAGGTCGGCCGGCTCGCCGACCGGCCGCCACGCGGGGTTCGGTGCGCCCAGCTCGGTCAGGCGTTCCCGCATGACCTGCTTGTCCTGGGCGTGCAGCAGCGCGTCCGCCGGCGGGTACAGGGACACGCCCTCCGCGGCGAGTGTGCGGATGTGCTCGTTGGGCACGTGCTCGTGGTCGAAGGTGACCACGTCGCAGCTCTTGGCGAAGGTGCGCAGCGCGGCGAGGTCGGTGTGATCCCCGTACTGGACGTCGGCGGCGACCAGCGCCGCGCCGTCGTCGGGGGCCGCCGCGAGCACGCGCAGTGACTGGCCGAGGGCGATCGCGGCCTGGTGGGTCATCCGGGCCAGCTGGCCGCCACCCACCATGCCGACAACGGGTAGTCCGGTACGGGAATCCATAGCGCGGCCAGCCTATCCGGGCCACCGGCGTGGCCACCCGCAGGGCCGGCGGCGCCGGTGCGGGCGACCACGTGTCGGCACCGCCGTGGCAGGGGCGGCGGCTACCCGGCGCTACCGAGTTCGGCGACCAGCTCCTCGACCGAGGTGACCGGTCGCTGGCAGACGAAACCCCGGCAGACGTACGCGGCGGAACGCCCGTCGACAAGCGGCCGGTCGGCGAGCAGCGGCACGCCGGGCTGGTCCGGGAGCCCGGCCACCACCACCGCGCCGGGCGGGGCGTACCGGCGGGCGGCGGCCACCAGCGGGTCGCCGACCGGGTCGTCGGTCACCACTGCGATCTCGTACGGCCCGGACAGCAGCGCCTCGCCGACCGTGGCGGCGTACCCGGTGAACCGGGCGTGCCGCCCGACGATCGGCGCGACGGTGGCGAGGGCCTCCTCGGCGGCCTCCCGGTAGCGGGTCTCCCCGGTCAGGGCCGCGTACGCGACGAGCCCGGCGACCAACGCGGACCGGCCGGACGGGGTGGCGTTGTCGGTGGGGTCGGCCGGCCGGGCGACCAGCCGCTCCGCGTCGTCGGCCGTGTCGTAGTAGGCGCCGCCGGACGCCGCGAAGTGCTCCAGCGCGGCGTCCAGCAGCTGACCGGCCAGGGTGAGCCAGCGGCCCTCGCCGGTGAGCTGGTGCAGCGCGCAGAACGCCTCGGCCACGCAGCCGTAGTCCTCCAGGACGCCGGCCGGCTCGCCGACCCTGCCGTCGCGGGAGACCCGGCGCAGCCGACCGTCCACCAGGTGCACGGTGGCCAGGTGTTCGGCGGCGTCGCGCATCGCGCCGTCGGCGACGATGGTGACGCCCTCCATCAGGTTCACGTCGTCGTCCTGCGGCGACGCGTACAGCGCGGCGACCTGGAGGAACTCGGCGATGGCGGTGATCGCCAGGCCGTTCCAGGCGGCCACCACCTTGTCGTCGCGGGCCGGCTGGGGGCGGGTGTCGCGGGCCGCGAGCAACTGCCCGACGATCCGCTGCCAGCGGGCGCGGATCTCCGGCGCCACGTCGTCGACGTCCCGGGCGAGCTTGAGCACGCTCATACCGTGCTCGAAGGTGCCGGCCTCGGTCACGGTGAACAGGTCGGCGGCGAAGCGGCCGTCGTCCTCCCCCAGCGCCTCGACGAGCTGGGCGGGCGTCCAGGCGTAGGTGAGCCCCTCTACGCCCTCGGTGTCGGCGTCCAGCGCGGACGCGAACCCCTCCCCCGGCCGGTGCAGTTCGTCGGCGAGGAACCGGGCGGTGTCCCGGGCGATCCGGCGGGCCAGACGGTCGCCGGTGAGCCGCCACAGCTGGGTGTAGACGCGCAGCAGCAGCGCGTTGTCGTAGAGCATCTTCTCGAAGTGCGGCACCGTCCAGTGCGCGTCCACCGAGTACCTGGCGAAACCGCCGGCGAGCTGGTCGTAGATGCCGCCCCGGGCCATCGCCTCGGCGGTGTGCCTGGCGATCTCCAGGCTGCGCGGGTCGGCGGTGCGCTGGTGGTGGCGCAGCAGGAAGAGCAGGTTCATGTGCGGCGGGAACTTCGGGGCGCCCCCGAAGCCACCGTTCGTCGCGTCGTACTCGCCGGCCAGCGTGGCGGCCGCGGCGTCGAGCAGCGCGGCGTTTAGCGGCGCGGTGGGACCACTCACGGCCTGCGCACCGCCGATCGCCTCGACCACCGCCGCGCCCTGGCGCAGCACCTCCTGGCGCTGGTCCGTCCAGGCGGTGGTCACCGACTGGAGCAGCCGGACGAAGTTGGCGCGCGGGAAGTAGGTGCCGCAGAAGAACGGGGTGCCGTCGGGGGTGGCGAAGACCGTCATCGGCCAGCCGCCCTGCCCGGTCATCGCCTGGGTGGCGGTCATGTAGACCGCGTCCACGTCCGGACGCTCCTCGCGGTCCACCTTGATCGACACGAAGTTGTCGTTCATCAGCGCGCCGACCTGCTCGTTCTCGAACGACTCGTGCGCCATCACGTGGCACCAGTGGCAGGCGGCGTAGCCCACCGAGATGAGCACCGGAACGTCGCGCCGCTTCGCCTCGGCGAACGCCTCGTCGCACCACGGCCACCAGTCGACCGGGTTGTCGGCGTGCTGGAGCAGGTACGGACTGGTGGCGTCGGCGAGTCGGTTCACCCGACGACCATAACCACACCCGCCCGGGCGTGCCCGGCGGTCAGGAGGCGCCGTCGGCGCGGAGCCGGAAGACGTTCGACTCGGCGGAGTCGCGCAGCGACCCGAGCACCGCGCCGATCTTGTCCGCCGGCATCGGCTTGAAGAAGTGGTAGCCCTGCGCGGAGGTGCAGCCCAGCTCGGCCAACGCCATCCGCTGCTCGGCGGTCTCCACGCCCTCGGCGACCACCCGCAGGCCCAGCTCGTGAGCGAGACCCACGGTGGTGCGGACGATCGCCGCCGCCTCCGGCGAGTCGGCCATCCGGATCACGAACGAGCGGTCCACCTTCAACTCGTCCACGGCGATCCGGGTGAGGAAGGTCAACGAGGAGAACCCGGTGCCGAAGTCGTCCACGGCGAGCTGTACGCCCATCGACCGGAGGGTGGCCAGTACCTCGTCGATGACCTCCAGTTCGCTCATCACCACGGTCTCGGTGATCTCCAACACGAGCCGGTGCGGTGGCACCTGGTGTCGGCGCAAGGCGTCCGCGATCTCCGCCGGCAGCCGGGGGTCCAGGAGGCTGCGCGCCGACAGGTTCACCGAGATCGGTACGTCCAGCCCGTCCCGCGCCCAGCCGGCGGCCACCCCGAGGGCCTTGTCCACCACGTACCGGGTGAAAGTGCCGAGCTGCTCGCTGTTCTCCACCGGACGGATGAAGTCGGACGGGCCCAACCAGCCCCGCCGGGGATGCTGCCAGCGGATCAGCGCCTCCACACCGGTGGGCGCGCCGGTGGCCAGGTCCACCGCCGGCTGCAACGCCAACACCAGCTGGTCGTCGACCTTCAACGCCTCACGCAGCTCGGCCAGCAGGGCGAGCTGGTCGGTGCTCGCCGCGTCCCGGCTGCCGTCGTACGCGGCGACGCTGCCCCCGCCCTCCTTGGCCTGGTACATCGCGATGTCGGCCCGGCGCAGCAGCTCGGTCATGTCGGCCGTTCCGGCGTCGGCGACGACCACCCCGACCGACACCTCGATCGACATCCGCACCCCGGCCACCTCGGTCGGGGAGGCCAGCCGCTCGGCGATCTCCCGGGCCTGGCGCAGCGCGTGTGCCAGCGGCGCTGCCCGGTCGCCGAGCACCGGCACGGACGTGAGCAGCAACGCGAACTCGTCGCCACCGAGCCGGCCGAGCAGGTCGCCGGACCGGGCCATCGCGCTGAGCCGGTTCGCGGTCAGCCGCAGCAGCTGATCACCCGCGGCGTGCCCGAGGGTGTCGTTGACTTCCTTGAACTGGTTGATGTCCAGCAGCAGCAGCGCCACCGGATGGTCGTGGGCGAGTTGACGCAACGACTGGTCGCCCTTGCCGAGCATGGCCGCCCGGTTGGCCAGCCCGGTGAGCGGGTCGTGCACCGCCTCGTACGACGACCGTGCGGTCACCAGCCGCAGCTCGCGGTGGGTCGCGGCGTCGTGCAGCGCGGCGGCCAGCGCGTCGCCGAACGCGGCCACGGCGTCGCGTTCCCGGTTGCTGGGCGGGGCGGAGCGCGGGAACCGGACCCGGAGCCGGCCGACCGGCGCGGCGCCGACCGAGAGGGCCCGGACCAGCTCGTGCTCGTCCGGCTCCGACAGGTCCGGTGGGCCCACCTCCCGGTCGACCATCTGGCCGCCCGCGTCACCCCGGTAGCGGCGCCACCGGCCGTCCGCACGCGCCACGTCGACGTCCACCAGTTCGGCGTTGAACAGCGCCAGCGCGCCGGTGACCGCCGCGCTGGCCGCGCCCCGCTCGTCGAGCTGGTTGAGGGCCGCGGTGGCCTCGGCGAAGGCCCGCCACGTCCGGCGTTCCTGGTCGGCCCGCAGCCGGTAGCGGTAGGTCTGCTGGAGCAGCCAGAGCAGCGGCGGAAGCAGGAGCAGCCAGCGCGCGTCCAACTCCAGCAGAGCGACCACCACCAGGCCGACCGCCACGTTGCCGACGAACATCAGCAGTTTGCCGCGCAGCGCCGCGAGCAGGGGCGGGCCGATCGGCAGACCGTGCCGCAGGCCCAGCGTCACCCCACCGAGCCAGGCCGTCACCAGCAGGTAGGTCACCGAGCCGGCGATCACGGCCAGCGCCAGCATCGGCGTGGGCGCGGCGAGCAGCGGCTCCCCCAGCGCGGTGGCCACGGACACGGCCAGCGCCGTGGCGGCGGCCAGCGACGCCGCGATCCGGACGATCTCCAGCGCCGGGCGGCGGTCGTTGTGCAGCGAGAGCACCGTCCAGGACAGGCCGGCGCCGAGCAGGGTGGCGGACGGCAGCCAGCCGGCGGGCGCCAGGTAGAGGCAGACGATCAACGCCGCCTCGCCCCACGTGATGCTGACCATGCCGGCGGGCGAACGGAACCGCAGCCGGGCGAGCTGGGCGACGGCGACGACGCCGACGACGATGCCGAAGCGCGCCGGACCACCGAGTGGGTCGTCCGACGGCAGGCTGGCCGGCAGGGTCAACCCCACCGTGGCGGCGGCGACGGCGGTCAACGTGACCGCGGCGGTGAGCACGAGCAGGCGTACCGGCGTGCCGCGCAGACCGAGCCGGTCGCCGACCGGGCCGGAGGTCATCGACCTCCCCCGTCAGGCGACCGCGTGAGGGTACGACGGGCGGCCGGTGCTGTGACTCTCATCGGCGCCCCCTCCCGCGCACGGCTCGGGGACTTTTGGTCCCCCCGGCGGAAGGCTAAGCCAAACCGGGTGGTCGCAACAGGGGGCGACCACCCGGTTGGGCGTGAATCATGCGGGGACTACCCGTTCCGGTGCTGCTGGTGCCCGTTGGGAGCGGGCGTGGATGAATCACGGCCGCCGGTCCCGTCTGTCGGATCAGCGACTGCCGCGTCGGCCCTGGTCGGGTCGGTCGGCCGCCCCTGCTGGGGGAACCGGTCGGGCAGCCGGCGGAGCCGGGCGTTCATGTTGCGGATCAGCAGGATGGTCGCGGTGGCCAGCAGCAGGATGAGGAAGAGGCCCATCGGGCCGGCCAGCCCACCCGTGCGGGTGTCCCCGAAGTTGTTCTCCGCGAGCACCTGGGCAGCGGTCAGCATGGCGTTCCTCCGATGTGCGGTGTGTTACCAGGGTAGCGCTGCGGTTTGTCAGCGCGCGTGCACCGTCTCCCGGACACCGGCGAAGAGGTCGGACTCGGGCAGCGGGGTGTCCACCATCGATCGGGCCAGCTGGAAATCCTCGGTCGGCCAGGCCCGCTGCTGCAACTCCATCGGTGCCTGGAACCAGAAGCCGTCCGGGTCGACCTGGGTGGCGTGGGCGAGCAACGCGGCGTCACGGACCGGGAAGTAGTCGGCGCAGTCCACCCGGGTGGTGATCCGCTGGCCCTTGTCCGGCCTGTCCTCCAGGCGCTTGACCCAGTCGTCGTACGGCGACTCCCGACCGGCGGCGAGCATGCCCTCGTGCAGGGCCAGGATCTTGGCCCGGGAGAAGCCCACGTCGTAGTAGAGCTTCAGTGGCTGCCACGGCGCGCCCAGGTCGGGGTAGCGCTCCGGGTCGCCGGCGGCCTCGAAGGCGGCCACGCTGACCTTGTGGCACATGATGTGGTCGGGGTGCGGGTAGCCACCCTCCTCGTCGTACGTGGTGACCACGTGCGGCCGGAACTCACGCATCAGCCGTACCAGCGGACCGGCGGCCACCTCGACGTCCTGGAGGGCGAAGCAGCCCTCGGGCAGCGGTGGCAGCGGGTCACCCTCGGGCAGCCCCGAGTCGACGAAACCGAGCCAGGCCTGGTCGATGCCGAGGATCGCGCGTGCGGCGTCCATCTCGGCACGCCGGATCTCGGCGATGTTGGCCCACACGTCGGGCCTGTCGAGTTTGGGGTTGAGCACGCTGCCGCGCTCACCGCCGGTGCACGTCACCACCAGGACGTCCACCCCTTCGGCGATGTACTTCGCCATGGTCGCCGCACCCTTGCTCGACTCGTCGTCGGGGTGCGCGTGGACGGCCATGAGACGCAGTTGCTCTGCCAACTTCGGCGCTCCTCGTCTGTGCCGGACGGGTGGACCCGACCGGACTCGACCGGCTTGACCTGCCGGGGATCCTC
This sequence comes from Micromonospora sp. NPDC005298, assembly GCF_040607375.1. Taxonomy (NCBI): domain Bacteria; kingdom Bacillati; phylum Actinomycetota; class Actinomycetes; order Micromonosporales; family Micromonosporaceae; genus Micromonospora; species Micromonospora sp. NPDC005298. The sequence continues at coordinate 191,612 of NZ_JBEXGP010000002.1, read as the reverse complement.
CCGCCCCCGCCCGCCTGTCGCACCGAGCGGGGCCCGACCTGCCGATCCTGCCGTTGAGCCGGGTGGGAGGATGGACTCTGTCATTCTTGCCGATGCCGCCGACAACAACGCCAGGAGATGCCCCCCGGTGACCGAGACGCACGCCACACTTTCCCCGGGCGCGCCACCATTCCCCGCCGGGCGCTACGGCCGCCGCCGCGAACCGGGCGGCAGGACCCGTCGTACGCTGCTGGCCGCGCTGGCCCTGCTGGTGCTGGTGGCCGCGCTGACGCTGATCTCGGTACGGCTCTACAAGCAGTACGGCGACCCGGCGTACGACGCACAGGTGATCACGTACACCGACATCACCGAAAGTCAGGTGCTCCTCGACTTCCGGGTGACAGTGCCGCCGGGCGGCTCGGCGGTGTGTGTGCTGCGCGCCCGCGACCGCGCGGGTGTCGAGGTGGCCCGCGAGGAGGTCACCGTCACCGCGGCCCCGGGCGACCGGCACGTCACCACCCGACACCGGCTCGCCACCACCGCACGGCCGTTCATCGGCGAGGTGCTGCGCTGCCGACCCCCGGCCTGAGCTGGGCAGACGTCGCTTCCGGGGCGGGCCGGAGGTCGGCTACCCGTGGTGGTGCGGACGGGCACCGCCGGTGATGGCCGACACGCTGTGTCGTACCGCACTGGTAACTTGGTAGTTCACCTGTCAGCCAGCCACGCACAACTGAGGAGACCGCCTGTGTCCACTGGCAACGAGGCGCCCGCCACCTGGCTGTCCCAGGACGCGTACGACCGCCTCCAGGCCGAGCTCGACGAGCACATCGCCAACCGCCCGGCGATCGCAGCCGAGATCAACGCTCGCCGCGAGGAGGGCGACCTTCGGGAGAACGGCGGCTACCACGCCGCCCGCGAGGAGCAGGGCAAGGCCGAGGGTCGCATCCGCTACCTCCAGGAGCTGCTGCGTACCGCGAAGGTCGGCGAGGCCCCGACGGCGGACGCGGTGTCGCCCGGCATGGTCGTGACGATCTACTTCGACGACGACACCGACGACACCGAGACGTTCCTGCTCGGCTCCCGGGAAATCGCGGCTACCACCGACCTGACCGTCTACAGCCCCGAGTCCGCGCTCGGCAAGGCGATCCTGGGCGGTCGGTCCGGGCAGACCTGCACCTACACGGCGCCCAGCGGCGCCGACATCAAGGTGACCGTGGTCAGTTTCGAGCCCTTCTCCGGCTGAGGCCGCTCGCTGACGCACACCGCTTCCGAGGCGTGACACCGAACAGGTGTCACGCCTCGGCTGCGAAGTCCACCTGGTAGCCGCTGGCCCGCAACGCGCAGATCAGCGTGTCGGAGTGCTCGACACCCCGGGTCTCCACCGACAGCGCCACCTGCACCTCGCCGAGGCTCAGGTGCGGGTTGGCGCGCTGGTGCTCGACGTCCACCACGTTGGCCCGGTGTTCGGCGATCTGGCTGAGCAGCGAGGCGAGCTGCCCCGGCCGGTCCGAGCAGCGCACCGTCACCCGCAGGTAGCGACCCGCGGCGGCCAGTCCGTGCTCGATCACCCGCATCATCAGCAGCGGGTCGATGTTGCCGCCGGAGAGCACCGCGACCACCGGTGTCCGTACCTCCACCACGCCGGCCAGCAGCGCGGCCACACCGACCGCGCCGGCCGGCTCGACGACCTGCTTGCCCCGCTCCAGCAGGGACAGCAGCGCCCGGGAGATGTCCTCCTCGGTGACCGTGACGATCTCGTCGACCAGCTCGCGGACGTGGTTGAAGGTGATCTCACCGGGCCGGCCGACCGCGATGCCGTCCGCGATCGTGGCGAAGGCGGGCAGCCGGACGGGCTCCCCGGCCACCAGGGAGGGCGGGAAGGCCGCCGCACCCGCCGCCTGCACACCGATGATCCGGATGTCCGGCCGCAACGCCTTCGCCGCCACCGCCATCCCGGAGATCAGCCCGCCGCCACCCACCCCGGTGATGATCGTCTGCACGTCCGGGCACTGTTCGAGGATCTCCAGCGCCACCGTGCCCTGCCCGGCGATCACGTCCGGGTGGTCGAACGGATGGATCAGCACCGCGCCGGTCCGCTCGGCGTACGTCTGGGCGGCCACCAGCGCCTCGTCGACGGTGTTGCCGGCCAACTCGACCTGCGCCCCGTACCCCTTGGTCGCGGCGACCTTCGGCAGCGGCGCGTTGACCGGCATGAAGACCGTCGCGTGCGTACCGACCAGGCCGGCCGCGAGGGCCACGCCCTGCGCGTGGTTGCCGGCGCTCGCCGCGACGACGCCGCGCTCCCGCTCGTCCGCCGACAGGCGGGAGATCCGCACGTACGCACCGCGCACCTTGTACGAGCCGGCGCGCTGCACGTTCTCGCACTTGAGCCACGTCGGCCCACCCAGTTGCGCGCTCAGCGGCCGGGAGGGCTCCAGCGGGGTGGTCCGGATGACGCCGTCGAGCAGTTTCCGCGCAGCCCGCACGTCGTCGAGGCCGACCAGTTCCGTCATGCCCCGATCGTGCCACCCGGCCACTGGGCTGCCCGCGCCGACCGGCCCGACGATCACGCGGCGGCCGGTGACCCCGTTCCGACGCGGGGATAGCCGGGGGCGTGACGCGACCAGGGCGCGGCCATCTCGAACTGACCGGCCACGCCGAGCAGCAGCAGCTCCGAGCCGGGCGGGCCGACGAGTTGCACGGCCACCGGCAGGCCGTCCGGGCGGCGGCCCACCGGCACGACGATCGCCGGCAGGCCGGCGATGTTCCACGGCGCCGCGTACGGGGCGTACCTGATGTTTGCCGTCATGTTCGCCCGCCAGGACCGGTCGGACCAGCGTGCCGCCTCCGGCGGGGCGGAGGCCAGCGCCGGGGTGAGCAGCAGGTCGACCGAGTGGTCGGTGAAGAAGTCCACGGACCGCTGCCGCCACGCGGCCCGTTCGGCCTCCCGCACGTACCCCCGACGCTGGGCCCACTCGCCGAGCGCGACGTGCCGTCGGGTACGCCGTTGCAGGCCGCGCCGGTCCAGGCCGGCGGCCCGTACGTCGGTGGCGGCGGCGGCGAGCCAGGTGGCGATGCCCTGGAGGCCGAGCGCGGTGGGGTAGACCGGGTCGGCGGGCACGGTGTCGTGCCCGGCGGCGGCGAGGAGCCGACCGGCGGCGGCGACCGCGTCGCGGTTCGGCGCGTCCGGCGACACGCCCCGCACGGGTGAGCGCAGCGAGACGCCCACCCGCAGCCGCTGCGGGGGGACCAGCTTCTCCGGTCGCCGTCCGGCGAGCACCGAGAAGCCGACCGCCGCGTCGGCGACCGTGCTGGTCAGCATGCCGTGCTCGGTGAGACCGAACCAGTCGTCCGCGCCGAGCTGGCAGGGGACCACGCCCCGGCCGGGCTTGAGCCCGACCAGACCGCAGCAGGCGGCGGGGATCCGGATCGAGCCGAGCCCGTCGTTGCCGTGGGCGATCGGCACCAGGCCAGCCGCCACCGCGGCGGCCGCGCCGCCGGAGGAGCCACCGGGGGTACGCGAGCTGTCCCACGGGTTGCGGGTGACCGCGCTGCCGTCGTCGGTGAGCGCCCAGAGGCCCAGCTCCGGCATCCTCGTCACGCCCAGGATCACGGCGCCGGCGCCGCGCAGCCGACGGACCACCTCGTGGTCGGCCTCCGCGACGTCGGTACGCGCGGCCGCCGACCCGTTCCAGGTGGGCAGCCCCGCGACCGGCGTGTTCTCCTTGACCGCCACCGGCACCCCGGCGAGGGGCAGGTTGGCCAGGTCCTCCTGCTCGTCGACCTTCTCCGCCTCGGTGATCGCCTCGCCGCCGCGAACGGCGCGGAACGCGGCCAGTTCGCGGTCGGCCGAGGCGATGTGCTCAAGGTGGTCGGCGACGACCTGGGTGGCCGAGACGTCACCTCGGCGTACGCCCCGGGCGATCTGCTTGGCGGTCGTCCCGACCCAGGTCGCCTTGATGTCCTGCACGGCCATCCTCCCCAGCGGTCAGCCCAGTGCCTGCTCCAGATCGGCGAGCAGGTCGTCGACCGTCTCGATGCCGACAGACAGTCGCACGAGATCGCCGGGAACTTCAAGCGGCGAGCCGGCAGCACTTGCGTGTGTCATCCGGCCCGGGTGCTCGATCAGGGATTCCACGCCGCCGAGCGACTCGGCGAGCACGAAGAGCTTGGTGCGGTTGCAGATCTCCACGGCATGGTCCTCGCCGCCGGAGGCGCGGAACGAGATCATGCCACCGAAGCGGCGCATCTGCTTCGCGGCGACCTCGTGACCGGGGTGCGAGGGCAGCCCCGGATAGATCACTTCGGACACCTTGGCGTGCCCGTCGAGGTAGCTGGCGAGGCGCTCGGCGTTGTCGCAGTGGCGGTCCATCCGTACCCCGAGGGTCTTGATGCCGCGCAGGGTGAGCCAGGCGTCGAACGGCCCGTTGATCGCGCCCATCGCGTTCTGGTGGTAGCGCAGTTCCTCACCGAGCGCGGCGTCGGCGACGACGAGGGCGCCGCCCACCACGTCGGAGTGCCCGCCGATGTACTTGGTGGTGGAGTGCACGACGACGTCGGCGCCGTGCGCGATCGGCTGTTGCAGGTACGGCGAGGCGAATGTGTTGTCGACGACGAGCAGCGCGCCCGCGTCGTGCGCGACACCGGCCAGGGCGGCGATGTCGGCGATGCCGAGCAGCGGGTTGGTGGGCGTCTCCACCCAGACGACCTTCGTTCGGCCGGGCTGTACGGCGGCCCGGATCGCGGCCGGGTCGGAGACCTTGGCCGGGGTGAACTCCAGGCCCCAACGCTGGGCGACCCGGGCGAAGAGCCGGTACGTGCCGCCGTACGCGTCGTCCGGGATGATCACGTGGTCGCCGGGTTGGCAGACGGCCCGCAGCAGGGTGTCCTCGGCGGCCAGTCCGCTGGCGAAGGCGAGCCCGACCGGGCCGCCCTCCAGCGCCGCCAGGCACTCCTGGAGGGCGTCGCGGGTCGGGTTGCCGGAGCGGCTGTACTCGTAGCCGAGCCGGGGCGCGCCGACGGCGTCCTGGGCGTACGTGCTGGTCAGATAGATCGGTGGAATCACCGCGCCGGTGCGGGCCTCAGGGTCCTGACCGGCGTGGATGGCGAGCGTCTCGAAGCCGTGACTCATTCTGGTGAGGCTAGTGCCCCGCCCGGCGGGGCGTGGCGGAGCCGGGTGGCCGGCATAGCCTGGACCGATGAGCGGGTGCGTGTTCTGCGGGATCGTGGCGGGTGCGGTGCCGGCGTTCCGGGTCGCCGACGAGCCGGACGGGGTGGCGTTCCTCGACACCCGGCCGGTGTTCCGGGGGCACGTGCTGGTGGTGCCACGGGTGCACCTGGTGACCCTGGCCGAGCTCCCGGCCGACCTGCTGCCCGGCTACTTCGCGCTGGTCCGACGGCTGGCCGTGGCGGTGGAGACCGGTCTGGGCGCCGGTGGGACGTTCGTGGCGATGAACAACAAGGTGTCCCAGTCGGTGCCGCACCTGCACACCCACGTGGTGCCGAGGACCAAGGGCGACGGGCTGCGTGGCTTCTTCTGGCCGCGGACCCGCTACGACGACGACACCGAGGCCCGGGCGTACGCCGAGCGGGTCGCCGCCGCCCTGCCGGCAGGGGCCTGAGTCACACCGACGCGGGTAAGGAAGGGGTACCCACCGGTGTTACACGCTGGGAGAGGTACGAGAGGAGTCCCACCGTGTTCCTGCGCCGTATGAACGCCGAGATGGTCTCGCCCGACCAGGCCCTGCCGGGCCGCCCGATCGCCATGCCGGTCGCCGACCGGCACGAGGTGCTGGGCACCCCGCTCAAGGGTCCCTTCCCCGAGGGCCTTCAGGTGGCCGTGTTCGGGATGGGCTGTTTCTGGGGCGCCGAGCGGCTGTTCTGGACGCTGCCCGGCGTGTACACCACCTCCGCCGGCTACGCCGGTGGCATCACCAAGAACCCGACGTACGAGGAGACGTGTTCCGGCCGCACCGGGCACGCCGAGGTCGTCCAGGTGGTCTACGACCCCAGCAAGATCACGTACGAGGACCTGCTGAAGGTCTTCTGGGAGAACCACGACCCGACCCAGGGCATGCGCCAGGGCAACGACGTGGGCACCCAGTACCGGTCGGCGATCTACACGACGACCGACGAGCAGCGGGCCATCGCCGAGTCGTCCCGGGACGCGTTCCAGCCGATCGTGACGCGGGCCGGCAAGGGCGAGATCACCACGGAGATCGCCCCGCTCGGCAGCTACTACTTCGCAGAGGACTACCACCAGCAGTACCTGGCCCCGACGAAGAACCCGAACGGCTACTGCAACCACGGCCCGAACGGGCTGAGCTGCCCGGTCGGCGTGGCCCGCGTCGGCGGCTGACCACCGCCACCCGCACCGGCATGATGCCCGGCCGCCTATATGAGGCGGCCGGGCATTCCCATCTGACCCTGTGATCGAAATCCGTTGCCGAGCCCGCCGGGAACTCGATAACGTGGCCGTACACGTGAAGGGAGGTGGTCCAGACTTGTATAGCAATCGGACTCGTGAGGTGGCTGTCCGCTAGCCGCTGTCCTCGACAGTGAACGGTTCGCCGAAAGGCGGGCAACCAGCACCATCGTCGAGACCGTGTGGCAGCGGTGCGGCGAATTCCAGGCAGCCACCCGACCCCCGGGGCGCCGGCCCAGTCCAGCCGGCCCGCGCGACAGCGCGGAGCGCCCCGGGGGTCGCTTCATATCCGAAAGAGGGCCGGCCGATGTCGATGCGCGAGCTGGTGGTGCTGGGGACGGCCAGCCAGGCGCCGACCCGGCAGCGCAACCACAACGGGTACGTGTTGCGCTGGGACGACGAGGTGATCCTCTTCGACCCGGGAGAGGGCAGCCAGCGGCAGCTCCTGCACACCACGGTCACCGCCACGGACCTGACCCGGATCTGTGTCACGCACTTCCACGGCGACCACTGCCTGGGGCTGCCGGGCACCATCCAGCGACTCTCCCTGGACCGGGTGGCGCAGCCGGTGGCCGTGCACTTTCCGGCCGGCGGCGCCGAGTACTTCGCCCGGCTGCGGCACGCCACCTCGTTCTACGAGACCGCCGAGCTGGCGGTGACCCCGATCGAGACCGACGGGCAACGGATCGCGCTGAGCTGCGGCTTCCTGGAGGCACGCCGGCTGCGGCACCCCATCGAGACGTACGGGTACCGGCTGGTCGAGCCGGACGGTCACCGGATGCTGCCGGAGAAGCTCGCCGCGTACGACATCGCCGGGCCGGCCGTCGGCGAGCTGATCCGCGTCGGGCACCTCGACCTCGACGGACGCCGCGTCACCCGGGACGAGGTGAGCGTGCCCCGGCCGGGGCAGCGGTTCGCCTTCGTGATGGACACCGGCCTCTGCGACGGGGTGTACGCCCTCGCCGAGCACGCCGACCTGCTGGTCATCGAGTCGACGTTCCTGGAGTCGGAGGCCGCGCTCGCCGCCGAGGTCGGCCACCTGACCGCGGCGCAGGCCGCCCGGGTGGCAACGGAGTCCGGGGTACGCCGACTCGTGCTCACCCACTTCTCCCAGCGCTACCCCGACCCGCGCCGGTTCCACGACGAGGCGCGCGCCCACTTCGACGGTGAGCTGATCATCGCCGAGGACCTGACGACGGTGCAGGTTCCGCCGCGCCGGGTACCCTCGGCCGGGTGACCGTCACGCTCCGTCCCGCGACCGGTGACGACCTGATGGGGGTGGGTGCGCTGCACCAGCGTTCCCGGGTCGCCGCGTACTCCGCCTTCCTGCCGGCCGAGGCCCTGGCCGACCCGACGCCGGAGGCGATGGGGCGGTACTGGGTCGAGCGGTGGCAGTGGGAGCGGGACAACCACCGGATGACCGTGGCCGAGCGGGCCGGAACGGTGGTCGGGTTCAGTTACCTGGGCCCGGACGACGAGGACGACCCAGCGACCGGGCTGCTCAACGCGATCCACCTCGACCCCGGTGAGCAGGGCCGGGGCACCGGCCGCGCCCTGATGGTGGACGCGCTGGACGCCATGCGCGCGCTGGGCTGGCGCCGTGCGGTGCTCTGGGTGCTCAAGGACAATGCGCACGCCCGCGCCTTCTACGAGCGGGGCGGCTGGACACCGACCGGCGCGAAGCGCGAGGAGCACATCGGCACGGCCCGGACCCCGCAACTGCGCTACGCCCGTCCGCTCTGAGCAGCGCTCACCCACCGCCCTTTGCTCTGCCTACCTGTAGGCACCAGCGACGCGGATGGCTGCGATGGTGCATATACGTATGCAGAGCAAAGGGAGCGGCGGGCTCACCTGGTGTCCCGCCCACGGGCGGGACACCAGGTGGGACGCCGGGCGAACTCAGTGGGCGCCGAGGTGGGCCAGCAGGTCCTGGCGGGTCAGGACGCCCTTCGGCTTGCCGTCGACCAGCACCAGCGCCGCGTCGGACTTCTCCAGCAGGCCGACGGCCTCGCTCACCGGCTGCCCCCCACCGATCATCGGCAACGGATCGGCCATGTGCCGCTCGATGGTGTCGTGCAGGTGCGCCTGACCGGTGAACAACGCGTCGAGCAGGTCCCGCTCGGCGATCGACCCGGCGACCTCACCGGTCACCACGGGCGGCTCGGCCTTGAGCACCGGCAGCTGCGAGACGCCGTACTCACGCATGTAGTCGATCGCGTCGCGGACCGTCTCGGTCGGGTGCACGTGCACCAGCTCGGGCAGCCCACCCGGCTTGCTGGCCAGCGCGTCGGCCACCGTCGGCTCGGCGCCGGAGTTGTCGAGGAAGCCGTACCGGGCCATCCACGAGTCGTTGAAGATCTTCGACAGGTAACCTCGGCCGCCGTCCGGCAGCAGCACCACGATCACGTCGTCCGGCCCGGCCCTGCGGGCGACCTCCAGCGCGGCGACCACTGCCATCCCGCAGGAGCCGCCGACCAGCAGCCCCTCCTCGCGGGCCAGCCGCCGGGTCATCTCGAAGGACGCCTTGTCCGACACCTCGACGATCTCGTCGGCCACACCCCGGTCGTACGTCTCCGGCCAGAAGTCCTCGCCGACGCCCTCCACGAGGTACGGGCGACCGGTGCCGCCGGAGTAGACCGAACCCTCCGGGTCTGCCCCGATGATCTTCACTCGACCGTCGGAGGCCTCCTTCAGGTACCGCCCGATGCCGGAGATCGTGCCACCGGTGCCGACACCCGTCACGAAGTGGGTGAGCCCGCCCTCGGTCTGCTTCCACAGCTCCGGACCGGTGGTCTCGTAGTGCGAGCGCGGGTTGGCCGCGTTGCTGTACTGGTCGGGCTTCCAGGCGCCGGGGATCTCCCGGGTCAACCGGTCCGAGACGTTGTAGTACGAACGCGGGTCCTCCGGGGCGACGGCGGTCGGGCAGACCACCACCTCGGCCCCGTACGCCCGCAGCACGTCCTGCTTGTCCTGGCTGACCTTGTCCGGGCAGACGAAGACACACTTGTAGCCCTTGAGCTGGGCCACCAGGGCCAGCCCGACGCCGGTGTTGCCGCTGGTCGGCTCGACGATGGTGCCGCCGGGCTTGAGCAGGCCGGCGGCCTCGGCGTCCTCCACCATCCGCAGCGCGATCCGGTCCTTCACCGAGCCGCCCGGGTTCACGTACTCCACCTTGGCGAGCACGGTGGCCTGGATGCCCTCGGTGACGTTACGCAGACGTACCAGCGGGGTGTTGCCGATCATGTCGACGACGTTGTCGTAGTACTGCACGGTGTGCCCTTCGTTGCGGCGCCGGCGACGGCGGCCGGGCAGACGTTTCCTCCCGCCAAGCGTACGTGTCGTCAGGGCACCAGGCCCCCTGGGATGACCGAGCTGCGGCGGGCCTCCCACTCCAGGAAGCGGTCGGTCTCGGCGAGCACGCTGCCGGCCAACCAGGTGATCATGACCGCGTCGTCGGCCAGCCCGAAGATCGCCAGCGGGATCTCCGGCAGCAGGTCGATCGGCGAGACGATGTACGCCGTCGCCGCCGTCATCAGGGCCAGCCGGAGACCACCGTCGTACTCGCCCCTGGTGGTGGCCCTGATCATCCGGGGCAGCGCCGCCAACCGGGTGCCCAGCGACGGGCCCCCGCGCGCCCCGGCAGCAAGTGCCCGGGCCAGTGCCGTGAACGCCGCACTGCGCTTCAGTGTCTTACCCATCGTCGCGCTCCTCTCCGCCGGATCAGCGTGGCGGGTCGGCGCAAGTCGGCCGGCCTCCCCCGTACTGGTACCCCGTGGCGTCGGTTTCCAGGCACCCGGGTGGCGTCACGACGACAGCGGCGTGTCGGGCCGGCGCGATAATGTCGCTGTATGGGGGTGGCTGGTTTCGTCGTACCCGTAGGTCCGCGCTGGCGACAGGCCCGGCGGGTCGCCCGCCTGGCGGCCATCTGGACGGGCGCCACCGCGGCGGCCGCCATGGCGACCGGCGGGGTGCTGCTCGGCCAGGCCCGGCAGGCCCGGCGCACCATCCCGATGGCCGAGGCCCCGCCGCCGCGCTGCGACGGGGTGTACGGCGCGAAGTTCCCCGGCCCCGCGCTCACCATGGTCGTGCTCGGCGACTCGTCGGCGGCCGGCTACGGGGTGCACCGCCGCCGGGAGACCCCCGGGGCGCTGCTCGCCACCGGCCTGTCGCGCCGGCTGCACCGGCCGGTGCACCTGCACCGCTTCGCCGTGGTCGGCGCCATCTCGTCGGCGCTGCGGCACCAGGTGGAGGCGGCGTTGGAGCACCAGCCGGACATCGCGGTGATCCTCATCGGCGGCAACGACATCACCAACCGCACGCCGCGCGGGCTGGCCGTGCGGTACCTGGTCGAGGCGGTGCACACCCTGCGGGACGAGGGGTGCGAGGTGGTCGTCGGCACCTGCCCCGACCTGGGCGCGATCCGGCCGATCCAACCGCCGCTGCGCTGGCTGGCGCACCGCTGGAGCCGGCAGCTCGCCGCAGCCCAGACGGTGGCGGTCGTGGAGGCGGGCGGCTGGACTGTCTCCCTCGGTGACCTGCTCGGTCCCCGGTTCGCCGCCGAGCCGGCCCGGATGTTCGCCTGGGACCGGTTCCATCCCTCCGCCGAGGGGTACGCGATGGCCGCCGCCGCCCTCCTGCCGACGATGCTCTCGGCACTGGGCGCCGGGCAGGAAAGACGGGCTACACAGGCGCGCGGCGAGGGCGTACGGTCGCTGCCTGAGGCCGCGCAGGAGGCGGCCCGGCACCCCGGCACCGAGGTCAGTGGCACGCAGGTCCGGGGCCACGACCGAGGTCCGGCCGGCCGGTGGGCGCAGTTGCGCCGCCGGGCGTTCTTCGGTGTCGGCGCGGTGCCGCAGCGCGGCTCCGCCCCGGACGCCTCGACAGTGGAGGGACTGGCATGAACGAGCGCAGCGGGCGGGACGTGACCGCCGGCCTCCCCGGCCGACTGGGTCGGGCGGCGGCACTCTCGCTGCTCGCCGGCACGGTGGGCGGGGCCGCCGTCCTGGCCGGTGAGGCGTTCGCGGCCCGTCACCGGCGGTACGCCCAGCCGGAACTGGGGTTGGCGTTGCGCGCCACGGTCGGTCGGGCCGGTGCGGCGCCGCTGCGGCTGGTGCTGCTCGGCGACTCGTCGGCCCTGGGCGTGGGCGTGGAACGCCTGGAGGACACGATCGGCGGGCAGTTGGCCCACCTGCTCGCCGAGGGGCCGGCCGGCCGTCGGGTGCACCTGTCGAGCGTCGGTGTCTCCGGTTCCCGTTCGACTGACCTGGCCACCCAGGTGGCCCGCGCCCTGCTCGGCGAGCGGCCCGACGTGGCGTTGATCCTGATCGGCGCGAACGACGCCACCGCGCTGCGCCGGCCGGCCGACGCGGCGGCGTACCTGGGGGCGGCGGTGCACCGGCTCCGGGAGGCGCGGGTCGAGGTGGTGGTGGGCACGTGCCCCGATCTCGGGGCGGTACGGGCGATCGCTCCCCCGCTGCGCCAGGTGATCGGCTGGTCCGGCCGGCGGATGGCCCGCGCGCAGACCCTGGCCGTGCTGGACGCCGGTGGCACCGTGGTCGACCTGGCCACCGAGACCGGGCCGGTGTTCCGGGCCGACGCGGGGACGCTCTGCCACGACGGCTTCCACCCCTCGGCCGACGGCTACCGGGTGTGGGCGCACGCGCTGCTGCCCGCCATCGCGGCGGCCGCCGCGGTCGCCTCGCGGCGCTAGGCCCCGGGTGGGGTGACATTTCCCGCCGCGCTCGCTTCTTCCCGCCATGTTACCGGCGGGTTAACGTTGGTCCATGCCGATTGAGTCGTCCCGCGACGCCGTCATCGTCGCCACCGCCCGCTCCCCCATCGGCCGGGCGCACAAGGGGTCCCTGCGCGACGTCCGCTCCGACGACCTCGCCGCGACAATCGTCCAGGCCGCACTGGACAAGATCCCCCAGCTCGACCCGACCACCATCGACGACATCTACCTCGGGTGTGGCCTGCCCGGTGGCGAGCAGGGCTTCAACATGGCCCGCGTGGTGGCCACCCTGCTCGGGCTCGACACCGTGCCCGGCGCGACGCTGACCCGCTACTGCGCGTCCTCGTTGCAGACCACCCGGATGGCCCTGCACGCCATCCGCGCCGGAGAGGGCGACGTCTTCGTCTCCGCCGGTGTGGAGATGGTCTCCCGGTACGCCCGGGGCAGCTCCGACGGTTTGCCGCCGGAGGCGCAGGCCCTGGTCGGCGGCGGTTGGGAGAACCCGCGGTTCGCCGAGGCCGCCGAGCGCTCCAAGCGACGCGCGCAGGGCGGCGCCGAGGTGTGGACCGACCCGCGCGAGTCCGGTGAGCTGCCGGACATCTACCTGACCATGGGGCAGACCGCCGAGAACCTGGCCCAGGTGTACGACGTGACCCGCGCCGACATGGACGAGTTCGGCGTCCGCAGTCAGAACCTCGCCGAGAAGGCCATCGCCGACGGTTTCTGGGCCCGGGAGATCACCCCGGTCACCACGCCGAACGGCACGGTGGTGAGCACCGACGACGGTCCGCGCGCCGGCGTCACCCTGGACGCCGTCTCCGGCCTGAAGCCGGTGTTCCGCCCGGACGGCCGGATCACCGCCGGCAACTGCTGCCCGCTCAACGACGGCGCCGCCGCCGTGGTCGTGATGAGCGCCCAGCGGGCCGAGGAACTCGGGTTGACCCCGCTGGCCCGGATCGTCTCCACCGGCGTGACCGCGCTGTCGCCGGAGATCATGGGCCTCGGCCCGGTCGAGGCGTCCCGGCAGGCACTGCGCCGGGCCGGCATGACCATCGACGACGTCGACCTCGTCGAGATCAACGAGGCGTTCGCCGCGCAGGTCATCCCCTCCTACCGGCAGTTGGGCATCCCGCAGGAGAAGCTGAACGTGATGGGCGGCGCGATCGCCGTCGGCCACCCGTTCGGCATGACCGGCGCCCGGATCACCGGCACCCTGCTCAACGCGTTGGAATGGCACGACAAGACCATCGGCCTGGAGACCATGTGCGTCGGCGGCGGACAGGGCATGGCCATGGTGCTTGAGCGGCTGAGCTGAGCTCAGAGCGCTCCGCGGGTCGCCGTCACCTCGGCGGCGGCCCGCGCCAGCACCTCGTCAGCCGGCCCGGCGGCCACCAGGTCGGCCGTCACCACCCGTAGCTGGTCGGGCAGGGCCAGGTCGTTGTCGAGCCGGGGCACCACCCGGCGCGGCTGCCCCTCGACGTCGGCGCCCAGGTTGGCGATCTCCTGCACGAGACGGTGCACCAGGTCGGCGCGGGGCACGTTGCCGGTGGTCGCGGTCGCCGCCCAGCGCGGCTGCTCCCAGTGCCCGACCTGGCCGACCAGCCGCCGCACAGCCTGACCCAACTCCGTAGCGCTCATCGGCGCCGAGTCTACGGCCGGCACGGGTCACGACGGGCCTGGGCCGGTCAGGACGCAGGTACCGGTCAGCGACGCAGGTAGCTGAGCAGCCGCAGCAACTGCCAGTACAGGAACACCAACCCGGTGAGCAGGCCGAACGCGCTCAGCCAGGCGAACCGGCGGGGCCGACCGTCGCGTACCGACCGTTCGACGAGGTCGAAGTCGAGGATGAAACTGAACGCCCCGGCGATGATCGCCACCACCGAGAAGGCGTACGGCAGCCAGCCGACCTCCCCGCTGGCGCTGTAGACCTCCAGTCCGGGCCGTCCGGAGATCAGGTACGACACCAGGTTGACGACGCTGAGCACGACGATGCCGAGCAGCGTGCCGATCACCAGACGGGCAAGCCGGGGCGTCGCCCGGATGATCCGGGCCCGGTAGAGCGCCGCCATGCCGAAGAAGACACCGAACGTACCGGCGACCGCCTGCACCACGATGCCCGGGTAGATCTGCTCGAAAGCCCGGCTGGCCACCCCCAGCAGCAGCCCCTGGAGCAGGGCGTAACCGACGATCGGGACCGGGTTGGTGATCCGGCGCAGGGAGATGACCAGGACCAGCGCGATCGACGCCAGGGCGCTGCCGGCAAGCGCGGCACCCAGCCACACCGCGTCGGGGATCACCACCCAGGACACCGCGGCGGCCACCCCGGTGACGAGCAGCAACCCGACGGTACGGACCACCACGTCGTCGACGGTCATCGGCTCGACGTCGCGGGCGCCGAGCACCCGGGACTCCAACCGGCCGGTCTCGTCCAGCCGGTTGAGCACCGGGTTGTTGCTGCGCACCGCCGCCTCCTTCGCCCGCGTACCCCTCGCAGTCACTCTGCCCCGGGCGGGCCGGCGGCGGCGGGCAAACGGCGCGGACGACGGCGCCCGCCCCCACGAGAGCGGGAGCGGGCGCCGGTCGAGGTGCGGACGAGGTCAGTCGTCGCCCTGGAAGTAGCTCAGCAGGCGCAGGATCTCGATGTAGAGCCAGACCAGGCTGACCAGGATGCCGAACGCGGCCACCCAGGAGTAGCGCTGCGGCAGGCCCATCCGGACGCCGTCCTCGACCTCCTTGAAGCTGAGCACGAAGCTCAGCGAGGCGACCACGATGCAGACCAGGCTGAAGCCGATGGCCAGCGGGCTGCCGTCGCGCAGACCCGTGTTGACGCCGAACAGCGCCAGCACCAGGTTGATCATCATGACGGCGAAGAGGCCGACCATCGCCGCGATCATGCCCTTGACGAAGGCCGGGGTGGCGCGGATGACCTTCGCCTTGTAGAGCATGGCCATCAGGAAGAAGATGCCGAAGCTCGCCACGGCGGCCTGGAGCACGATGCCGTCGTAGCGCGTCTCGAACGCCTTGCTGACCATGCCGACGAAGACACCCTCGACGACCGCGTACGCGATGACCAGCGCCGGGTTCGCCATCCGGGAGAACGAAATGATCAAGCCGAGGACGAGGCCGACCACCGCCGCGCCGATCCAGGCGGTGCTGACCAGCGAGTCGGGCACGAGCACCCAGGCCGCCGCGGCGGTGATGCCGAGGATGCCGAGCAGGGCGACCGTCTTGACGACCACGTCGTCGATCGTCATGGGGGCGACGGTCGGCGGTGCGGCCGGGTAACCGGCCTGGGAGGGGTACTGCTGGGGAATGCCGGGCTGTCCGTACGGCCCGGCCGGGGCGTACCCGGCGGAGCGCTCCCGCTCGGCCGCCTGGCCGAGCCGGGCGAGCACCGGGTTCGAGGTCTTCACTGTCTGGCCTCCCTCAGGGGGTCGTTTGCACGTGAACGTGCCCTCCAAGAGTAAACGGCGCTGCCAAGTCCTGGTGATCACGAATGAGAAAGCGCACGAGGCCCACTGGTGCCCGGGGCGGGGGTCGAACCCGCACGCCTTGCGGCAGCCGCTTTTAAGGCGGCCGTGTCTGCCGTTCCACCACCCGGGCGGGGTGGCACCGGCGCGCCGACACGCACGGTGCAGTGTCACCGTAGCCGGTCTGCGGCGACCCGACGTACCCCGCCGGGCTTGCCACATTAGGGTCGATGCCGTGAGCAGCGCAGCCCCCACGGCCCCCGACGCCGCCCCTGAGCAGGCCTTGCGCCTCGCCGATCAGGGCAACCGGCGGCCTCTGGCCGTCCGGCTGCTGACCGCCGTGCGTCGCCGTCGGGGGGACCTGGTGGTCGCCCTGCTCTTCGTGGTGCTGGCCGGTTGGCTCACCCACGGGCTGTGGCCCGACCCGGGTGGCCGCACGCTGGCGCTCAACCCGGAGGACCAGGCCCTCTACGAGTGGTTCCTCGCCGTCGACGCGCGAGCGCTGCTGGGTGACTTCGGGCTGCTCACCGACCGGCTCAACGCCCCGGACGGGGTCAACCTCATGGCCAACACGACGGTCATCGCACTCGGCGTCGTCTGCGCACCGGTCACCCTTCTGCTCGGTGCTCCGGTCACCTTCGCGCTGCTGGCCGCCGCCAACCTGGCCGGCACCGCGCTCGCCTGGTACCTGCTGTTCCACCGGACGCTGCGCGCCCGCCGGCTCGCCGCCGCGCTCGGTGGCGGGCTGTGCGGCTTCGGCCCCGGGATGGTGTCGCAGACCAACAGTCACCTGCACATGACCGCCCAGTGGCTGGTACCCGTGATCGTCTGGCTGGTGGTCCGGCTGCTGCGGGCGTCCGACCCCGGGACGACGACGCTCGGCGGACCGGACCGGCGGCGCGTTCTCAGCTCCGCGGCCGGCCTGGCCGCCGCCGTCACCGTGCAGGTCTTCGTCGGCGAGGAGGTGCTCTTCCTCGCCGCCGTGGCCCTCTTCGTGATGGCGGTCAGCTACGCGCTCACCGACCGGGACCTGACGCGGCGGACGCTGCCCACCTTCGCCGCCGGGCTGGCCGTCGCCGCCGGGTTGGCGCTGCTCGTGCTCGGCTATCCGCTGTGGTTCCAGTTCGCCGGCCCGCAGGGCGTCGCCGACGGGATGTTCAGCCCCGCCTACTTCTCCGCCGACCTGAGCAGCTGGTGGACGGTCTCCCCGCTGTCGGTGCTCGGCAACGACGAGTCCGCGCGGCTCACCACCGGCCCGTCGGAGTACAACACCTTCCTCGGCTGGCCGCTGCTGCTGGCCGCCGTCGCCTGCGCCTTCTGGGCCGGTCGACGGCGACTGGTGCTGGCCTGCGTGGCCGCCGGGCTCGTGATGGGGGCCCTGTCGCTCGGCCCGGAGGTGGTGCTCGGCGGCACCCGCACCGCGCTGCCCGGCCCGTACGCCCTGCTCGCCGGGCTGCCCGTGGTGGACGGGGCGCTGCCCATGCGGTTCGGCCTGGCGCTCCTGCCGATCGTCGCGACGCTGCTCGTCCTGGCGGTCGACCGGGCGTTGCGCGGCACCGGTCGGGTCCGACGGTTCGTGCCGCTGGCCGTGATCGCCGCGCTGCTGCCGATCTTCCCGACGCCGCTGCCGACCGCCGAGCGGCCCCCCGTGCCGGAGTTCATCACCGGCGGAGGGTGGCGGCAGTGCGTCAAACCCGGCGGGGTGCTGGTCCCGGTGCCGTTGCCCACGCCGAAGGAGCCGTGGCCGATGCGCTGGGCGGTCGCCGCCGACGCCGAGTTCGGGATGCCGGAGGGTTTCTTCATCGGCCCGTACGGTCGGGGCGGCACCGCGGCGATGGGCACCTTCAAGCAGCCCACCTCGGCGCTGCTGGCGGACGTCGCGCGGCGTGGCGACCAGCCGGCCATCGGGGACGAACAGCGTCGACAGGCTGCCAAGGACGCCGACTTCTGGGGCGCGTCCTGCGTGGCCCTGCCCGACGGAGCCCCGCACGCGGAGAGCCTGAAGGCGACCCTGGAACAGCTCTACGGCAAGCCCACCAGAATCGCCGACGCCTGGACCTGGCGGGTCTGAAACCCCCCACAAACGCCGCCGATCTTGCACTTTTCGCCCCGGCAAGCCCCTACGGAAGGGGCATGACGGCGTACGAAAGTGCAAGATCGGCGGGGTGGTGCGGGGTTAGACGCGGGGGGCGCCTACCGGCTGGGACGCCTCCACGAACTCCTCGCGGGGATCGTGCAACTGGCCCAGGGCGACCACCTCACGCTTGAGGAAGAACGCCAGCGACCAGTCGACCACCACCCGGACCTTGCGGTTGAGCGACGGGATCCGGCTCATGTGGTACGTCCGGTGCATGAACCACGCCGGCCAGCCGGTCATCTTGATCCCGTACACCTGGGCGACGCCCTTGTGCAGGCCGAGGCTCGCCACGCTGCCGACGTGCTTGTGCTTGTAGTTGACCGGCTCGCGGCCCCGGATCACGTTCGCGATGTTGTCGGCCATCCGCGCCGCCTGGCGCACCGCGTGCTGGGCGCTCGGCGAGCAGAAGTTACCGGGCTCCTTGGTGAGGTCGGGCACCGCGGCGCAGTCGCCCGCGCTCCACGCGCCCTCGATCACCCGGTCGCCGTCGACCACCTGGAGGGTGGGGATGCAGGTGACCCGCCGGCGATCGTCGCGCGGGAAGTCCGTGGCGTCGAGCATCGGCGACGGCTTCACGCCCGCGGTCCAGACGATCGTGTCGGAACGGAAGCTGTCACCGTCGGACAGCTTGACCACGCCGTCGACGCAGGACTCCAGCCGGGTGTCCAGTCGGATGTCCATGTTCCGCTTGAGGAGCTGCTGCACCGTGTAGGCGCCCATGTCCCGGTCCACCTCGGGCAGCACCCGCTGGGTCGCCTCGACGAGCACCCAGCGCATGTCCTCCGGCTTCAGCTCCGGGTAGTAGCGCAGCGCGTCACGGGCCATGTCCTCCATCTCGGCGAGCGCCTCGATGCCGGCGTAACCACCGCCGACGAAGGTGAAGGTCAGCGCCGAGCGGCGGACGTCCGGGTCCGGGGTGACGGCGGCGACGTCCAGCCGGTCCAGGACGTGGTTGCGGAGGTAGATCGCCTCGCCGATGGTCTTGAACCCGATGCCCTGCTCGTGCAGGCCGGGGATCGGCAGCGTCCGGGACACCGAGCCCGGAGCCACGACCACGTGGTCGTACGCGATCTCCCGGGCCGGGCCGATGATCGGCTGCACGGTGGCCACCTTGCGGTCGTGCTCGATGCGGGTGACCGTGCCGGCCACCACCTTGCACCGGCGCAACTCCCGCCGCAGCGGCACCACGGAGTGCCGCGGGGAGATGTTGCCCGCCGCAGCCTCGGGCAGGAACGGCTGGTAGGTCATGTGCGGCTGGGGGTCCACGACGATGACCTCAGCCTCACGGGAGCTGAGCTTCTTCGACAGGCGCAGGGCGGCGTACAGACCGACGTGCCCGGCACCCACCACAAGGATCCGCTTCGGATTCACGTCATCTATCTTTCCCCGGCCTGCTCAGGTAATCCCGCTCGCGCCCCCCATCTGTGACGGAGCACAACCCCTGTGACCTGCGTAACCCTGCTGCCCCACCGGGCTACCTGCGGCGCAGCAGCCAGCCCAGCAACGCGGCGGTACCCACCGCGACCAGCAGTCCGAGCACCGTGACCCACTGGTGGCCGGTCTCGCCGCCCAGGCCGGCCACCTGCACCAGCAGCACCGCGAGCACCGCGGAACCCAGCAGCACCGCGCCGGCCCGCAGCAGCCAGCGGACGATCAGATCCGGGTCCACCACCGCGTCGTAGGGCAGCAGCGCGGCCAGCGCGCACAGGGTGTGCCCCAGGTAGAGCAGCGCGGCGATGGCGAGCAGCCGCCAGAGCGCCACCGGCCGGCCGTACCCGTCGGTGGCGAGCAGCCAGCCGCCCACCGTGACGAGAGCCGTGAAGGTCGACCAGACGCGGCGGGGCCCGACCGCGGGCAGCAGCGCGGCCACCGTCAGGAAGAGCAACGGCCGCCCGGGCAGCACCTCGGCGGGGAACGCCAGCGCGAACCCGGCCAGCACCGTGACGAAGATCCCGCCACGGACCAGCAGTGGTACCAGACTGATCCGGCCGAAGGCGGCCTGGGCCGCCCGGACCCGCTCGGCGACGGCGTTCACCGGCCACCCACCCTCGGAGCGGTGGCCAGCCGGGCCACGTCGCGCAACACCTGGTCCAGGCTGCCGGCGCCGGCCCACGGCACCACCGGTACGCCGTGCTCCCGCAACTGGCCGATCATGGTCTCCCGGTCCAGCCGCCATAGGCGGTACGCCACCTCCGCCCAGCCCCGGTCCTTCGGGGGCGCCAGGTCGGCCGGCAGCGTGTCGACGGCCACCACGAACCGTCCGGCGCGGGCCAGCCGGGCCAGCATCTGCGCGGACCGCTCGTCCAGCAGCGGCGTGAGCACCACCACCAGCGCGTCCGAGGAGAGCAGCTGCGGGCCAAACACCTGGTCGTACGGCTCGTGCGGGGACGAGTCGGCACGGACGTCGAGCAGCCACTCCAACACCGTCAGGTACTGCCGGCGGCCGGCGGCCGGGCGCAGCCGTCGCGCCCCCGGCCCGTACTCCAGCAACGACACCCGGTCGCCCCGGTGCAGGTAGTGCTCGGCGATCGCGGCGGTGGCCCGCACGGTGGTGTCCAGCACCGAGGCGGCACCGCCCACCCCGCCGGAGCGCCCGGCCTCGGCGAGCACGTCGAGCAGTACCACCACCTCGGCGTCCCGGTCCGAGAGGGTGGCCGCGACGTGCAGCTGCCGGGCGCGCAGGGACACCCGCCAGTCGATGCGGCGCAGCCGGTCGCCGGGAGCGAAGATCCGTACGCCGGCCAGCTCGCCGCCCTCGCCGGGCCGGCGGGAGTGGTGCGCTCCGACCAGGCCGGCCGCCCGGGGCATCGCCTCCACCGCCTCGAACGGCTCGGTGCGCGGGTAGACCCGCACCCCGACCGGCTCGGTGATCACCGCGCGGGAGACCAGCAGGCCGCCCGCCGTGGCGACCCGGGCGCCCGCCGGCCCGACCGGATGCCGGCCCCAGCGCAGGGCCCGGCCGGCGAGTTCCAGGTCCACGGCCGCGCCGGTGGGCACCGACGTCACGAACGGCCGGTCGGCGGCGGACCGGCCGGCCGGCGCCGCTTCCACCGCCGTCGGCGCGTCGTCGGCGGACGCCGTACCGGCGAAGCCCGCGCGGTCGATCCGCAGCCACGGCGACACCCGGGACCGCACCACCACCAGGTCGTAGTCGACCGTGTCCGGGTTGCCGACGCTCACCGCCGCCGCCACGTCGCCGCCCTCGACCAGCGGACCGTCGTCGCCGGGACTGATCCAGACCTGCGGCAGCGCGGTGGGCCGGCGGCGCAGCGCGTACGCGGTGCCGAGCGCGAACGGCGCCGCCAGCACGATCAGGTCGACCCGCCCCAGCAGCACCCCCGCCACCAGCAGCAGGCCGGCGAGCAGCACCGCCCGGCCGAGCGCCCGGGTGGGCGCCCAGCCGGCGGCCGGCTCCGGCTCGGCAGCGTGCGGCACGGTCGATCCGGTCATCAGTGCCGGGGCCCGCCGGCGGCGTAGCTCGGCAGCGCACCGCTGGCCGGCGCGGGCGTGGCGTCCAGCACCTCGCCGACCACGAACGCCGGGTCGACGCGGCGCAGCCACATCTCCGGGCGCAGCGTGATCCGGTGCGCGAGCGCGGGCGCCGCCACCTCCTTGACGTCCTCCGGCACCACGTAGTCCCGACCGCCGAACACGGCGCGGACGCGGGCCAGCAGCAGCAGCGCCAGCGAGCCGCGGGGCGAGGCCCCGACCAGCACCGACGGGTGCTCCCGGGTGGCCGCGGTGAGAGCCACGATGTACCGGCCGATGGAGTCCTCCACCACCACGTCCTCCAGGGCGGCCTGCATCGCCCGCAGGGTGGCCGCGTCGACCACCGGCTTGATGTCGGCCTCCTCGCGGCGGCGGCTCATCCGGCGGCGCAGCACCTCCCACTCCTCGTCGCCCTCCGGGTAGCCGAAGGAGACCCGCAGCAGGAAACGGTCGAGTTGCGCCTCGGGCAGCGGGTACGTGCCCTCGTACTCGATGGGGTTGGCGGTCGCCAGGACGTGGAACGGCTCGTCCAGCTTGTACGTCACGCCCTCCACCGAGACCTGCTTCTCCTGCATCGCCTCCAGCAGCGCGGACTGCGTCTTCGGTGGCGTCCGGTTGATCTCGTCGGCGAGGAGCAGGTTGGTGAAGACCGGCCCGGCCCGGAAGGTGAAGTCGCCGTTGCGCTGGTCGTACAGGAAGGAACCGGTGACGTCGGCGGGCAGCAGGTCCGGGGTGAACTGGAGGCGGCGGAAGTCCAGCCCGAGCGCCTGCGCGAAGGAACGCGCGGTGAGCGTCTTGCCGAGCCCCGGCAGGTCCTCCAGGAGCACGTGCCCGCCGGCCAGGATGCCGGCGAGGACCAGCTCCAACGCGTCCCGCTTGCCGACCACGACGGTGCCGACCGCGTCCAGCACCGCCCGCGCCAGGTGGCCGACCTCGGCGGCGGGCATGGTCCGGTCCACGTCGTTCATCAGATCTTCTCCAGTTCGGCGACGATCGCCGCGACGTCGCGCGGCGACGGGGGGCGGCGGGAGGGGGTGGAGAGGAAGCTCCAGAGCTGGTCACCGAGCAGCGCCCGGGCGCGGGTCGGATCGGATTCGCGGGTGAGGCCGTGCCGCTGGCGCAGCCGCTCGTCGGCGAGCTCGCCGAGGCGGGGCAGGATCCGTTCGGTGAACCGTTCACGGTTGCCCGACGACCAGTCCAGGGGCCGTTCCCAGCCGTTGATCGCCGCGCGCAGGGCGTCCCGCGAGGTCCAGTGGTAGCTGCCGTCCTCCTCGCCGGTGGCCATCCGGCGGGCGGGCGGCGCGGGGGGCGGCGGCGCGAGCAGGGCGGTGACCCGGCGAACCGCGAGTACGGCGAGCACCCCGGCGACCAGCACCGGAAGCGAGACCTGGAGCCCGACCGCGCGGAGGCCGACGAGCAGCACCGCGACCACCCCGGCGGCGACCGCGAGCGAACGCAGCACCGGACGGAACCGTGAGCCCCGCTCCTGCGGGCCGGCCGGTGCCGCCTCCTCCTCCTCGAAGGCGAGCAGGTCGTCGATGCTGGTGCTGCTCACGAACCCACCGCCACCGTCAGCTCGCCGCGCAACCGACGCAGCGCGGAGCGGGCCTGGTCGCGGGTGCGTTCGTCGACCGGGCGGGTCGCGTACCGGGCCTCGCGGTAGACGTACGCCAGCTCGGCCAGCACGTCGGCGCTGACGATCGCCGGCACACCCGCAGCCGGGTCACCGCGCAGCAGCCGGCTGACCAGGTCGGTGGGGGTGTCACCGGCACGTCGGGGAACACCCGCCGTGGCGGCGGCCTCCTCCAGACGCACCCAGCAGGCGATCACCGCCACCCGGGGGTCGGTGTCCCGGTCGTCGAGGTCCACCAGACCGGCGTCGAGCGCGGCGACGACCTCGCGGGCGGCGCCCTCGGCCGTACGCCTGGAGAACTGCGCGGGCAGCGCCCGGGTCGCCCGGCGGCGCCGCAGACCGCGCAGCAGGATCCAGCCCAGATAGCTGAGGGCGGCGAGGATGGCCAACCCGAGCAGCACCATCGCCACGGTCGCGATCCACTGCGGGATGTGCGCCTGGGTCGCCTCACCGGCGTCGCGCGGCTCCACCGGGATCGACGGTGGCGGCTCGGCTGTCGGGTACTCCGGAACCCACGGCACCTGTTCCACAGGCGGGATCCGGCTGGCCCCGATCGACGAGTTGCCGGACGCCAGCGCGGCGCCGGCGAGCAGGACGGCGATCACGCCAACCGGCCACCAGCGGCGCAGCAGGCCGACCGCCGGTCGCAGCACCCCCTGCTCGGCAGCCGGGTACGGCGTGGGCGGGCGCGTACCGTCAGTCATTGCCACCGCCCCACGCGTTCTCAGTCCACTCGGGCCAACTGCTTGGCCCGGCCGAAGACATCGTCAAGCATCTCTGGTGTCAGCCGCCCGGTGAAGGTGTTCTGCTGGCTGACGTGGTAGCAGCCGAGCAACTCCGGCGCGCCCGTTGCGGACCAGTGTGCCCCATGGCCGAACGCCGGTCGCGGGCTGGGCGGGCGCTGCCCGTACACCTGGCGCAGCACCGGCCACCACGCGGCCCAGGCGAACGCGCCGAGCGCGACGCGCAGGGTGGGCCGGATCAGCGTGACCTCGCGGTGCAGCCAGGGAGCGCAGGTGTCGCGTTCGTCCGGGGTGGGCTTGTTGTCCGGCGGCGCGCACCGCACGGCCGAGAAGATCCGCAGGTCGCGCAGGGTCAGACCGTCGTCGCTGGCGACGCTCGTCGGCTGGTTGGCGAGCCCGGCGCGATGCAGGGCGGCGAACAGCACGTCGCCCGAGCGGTCACCGGTGAAGATCCGGCCGGTGCGGTTTCCGCCGTGCGCGGCGGGCGCCAGCCCGAGGATGGCGATCCGCGCGTCGGCGGTGCCGTAGCCCGGGACCGGCCGACCCCAGTACTCCTGGTCGCGGAAGGCGGCCCGGCGGGTGCGGGCCACCTCCTCCCGCCACCGGACGAGCCGTGGGCAGGCGGAACAGTCGCTCACGGCCGCGTCGAGATCGGCCAGGTCGGTCGCCCGCGCTGCGCGGGCGACCACCTGCTCGGGGGTACGCGACTCAGCCAAGCTTGGCCCGGAAGAGTTCCAGGGTCCGGGCCCAGGCGCTGGCGGCGGCACGCTGGTCGAACGCCTCCGGCCGGTCGTCGTTGAAGAACGCGTGCGAGGTGCCCGGGTAGTCGTAGAGGTGGCAGGTGCCACCGGCCTCCTCGATGGCCCGGCGGGCGGTCTGCACGCCCTCGGCGGTGGAGGTGCCGTCCTCTTCGGAGCAGTGGATGACGGCGGCCTTGCCGGCGTAGTCGGCCCAGTCGGGGCGCATCGACTCCCACGGCAGCACCGGGTAGAAGCCGGCGGCGGCGACGATCCGCTCGGAGATGGTTGCCGACCAGAGGGCCAGGCTGCCGCCGGCGCAGAAGCCGGCGGCGCCGACCTTGCCGGTGACCTCGGGCCGCTCGGCGAGGTAGTCGGCCGCGCCGGCGATGTCCTTGGCCGCCTCGTCCATCCGCATCGCCAGCAGCAGCCGCTGCGCCTCGTCCGGCTCGCTGGTGGTCTCACCGTGGTAGAAGTCCGGTGCGAGGGCCACGAAGCCGGCCTCGGCGAACCGGTCCGCCACCGAGCGGATGTGCGGGACCAGGCCCCACCATTCCTGGATGACGATGACCGCGGGACTGGCCGTGCCGCTGGCGGGTATCGCGAGATACCCCTCGCTCGTGCCCCCGTTGCTCCGGTAGCGCACCATCTCGCCCATCGGCCGTCCTCCTAGCGGTCAGTCATCGTTGGCTGGTCGCCCAGTGGTCCTACGTGCCGGTAGCCTGCCACGCCTGACGTCCGGCGGGAAGACGCGCGAACAGTGGCGTTCACCTCCTGTTCGGCTGCCGATGACTGCGGGTACGCCGACGGCGGCGAGGATTCCTCCCCGCCGCCGCCGTCGTCGAGCGTTGACGTTCGGTCAGACCTTCTTGGTCAGGCAGAGCACGTAGCCCGTCTTGCCCGGCTCGATGTTGTAGAAGACGTAGCCCTCGTCGCCCTCCTTGAGGAACTGCTCACACGAGGTGGGCGCCTTGGCCTGCGCCTCGGTCTGCCCGTCAACCCGACCGACCACGTTGTACGCCGCCTCGGTGGAGGTGCAGGAGACGACCTTGGCGCCGTCGACCTTCTCCTCCTTGGTGCCGGTGACCTCGGGAAGCTCCGCGATGCAGTCACCGGCCTTGGCGTCGGCGGTCTCGTCCTTGTTGAGGAAGTTGCCGATCGCCGAAGCGATGCCGAACTTCAGGCCGGCGATGACGAGGACCACGACGATCGCGCCGATGATGCCCAGCGCCTTCTTCGCGCCGGACTTCTTCGCCTCCGGCTCGACCGGCTGCGGCGTCTCGACGGCGGGCTGCGGCGTCTCGACGGCGGGCTTCGCCGTCTCGTCGGCCGGCTGCTGCGGCGTCTGGTCGTCCGGCTGCTGCGGCGTCGAGTCGGGGGCGGAGGACGGTGCGACCTGCTCTGGCACGGGGGTTCCTTCCGAGGGGTTGATGAGCAGACGACACCGTAACGATCATTGATTTTCGGTGCCGTCCCGCTCGCCTCGTCCGTTCAGCTATTTCCCAGCTTCCCCCACATGATCCAGTTCACATGGTCGGTCAGCCCGTCGGGGTCGGCGTTGGAGGCATAGCCGGAGTCGCCGGGGGCGTGGTGGTCGCCGTCGGGGTGGTCGACGGGGTCACGCCGGGCTCCGGCGTACCGGTCGGCGTCGGGACGGCCGCGCCCGGCGCCCGGTGACCGAAGGGCGCCTGGTCGACGCAGTACGGGTAGGGCCGCAGCAGCGGATTGCCGTCCTCGTCGATCGGGCTGGAGCAGTCCGGGTAGCCCAGCCGGATCGGGTTGCCGTTCTGGTCGAACAGCCGGGCGTTCTCCACCAGGCGGCCCTCGCTGTCGTAGACGAAGACGTCCCGGACCTGGCTGTACTGACTGTCGACCGAAGTCTGGTCGTAGTAGTAGTCGTCGTAGCCGAGCCGGTCCTCGGCGTTGACGAGCGCGACCAACGCGAAGGCCACAAGCACCGCACTGCCGACCTGCACGGCCGAACGCGGCCAGCGGGCCAGCCCGCCGGAACGGCGACCGAGCCAGATCGAGGCGAGCACGAAGCCGACAAGCATGAACAGGCCGGCGAGCAGCTCGCCGCCGAACCGGGGCAGCAGCCCGATGCTGCCACCGGTGGACATCACCGTGACAAGCATCGCCGCGAGGTAGCCACGCAGGACCCACCAGGCGGGCCGCAGCAGCCGCAGGAACTCGCTCGCCGTCTCGTACCCCAGGGCGGGGCCGAGCCGGGTGTCGATGGCGCGTAGCTGGCCGCGGACCTGGACCAGTGCGGTGGCGACCCGCTGGTCCAGGTTGCGTCCACCGCCTCCGGTCGCGCCGGCCGCGGAACGCAGCTCGGCGGCGTACGTCTCGGGCTCGCCCAACCGCTCGACGAGGGTGCCGTCGGTCTCGGCGGCGAACTCGGCGAGATGGTCGGCCAGATCCTCGGTCAGCTCGTCGCGCTGGGCGGGCGGCAGGTCGGCCAGGGCGGCCCGGACCCGCGCCACGTAGTCGGTGATGTCCTGCCCCGTGACGGTCATGCCGCCATCCCCCGATCGTCGAGCAGACTGTCCATGGTGGTGGCGAACGAGCGCCAAAGCTTGCCGGAGCGGGTCAACTGGTCGCGCCCGGCGGCGTTCAGTGCGTAGTATTTGCGGTGCGGCCCGGATTCGCTCGGCACGACGTACGTGGTGAGCAGGCCGGCGGCGAAGAGGCGGCGCAGGGTGCCGTAGACCGAGGCGTCGCCGACCTCCTCCAGCCCGGCCTCGCGGAGCCGGCGCAGGATGTCGTAGCCGTAGCCGTCCTCCTCCCGGAGCACGGCGAGGACGGCGAGGTCGAGCACGCCCTTCAGCAACTGTGTGGTGTCCACGCAGTGCACACTACTGTGCAATGCGAAATACCGTCAACGATCCGGCCCCCGACACACGGGATTAACGTCGATCAGGGCCGCGCGCGGCCTACTGGAGGCTCCAGGCGATGCCGTCGAGGATGTCGTGCTCCGAGGCGACCACCGACGGCATCCCGGCCCGCTCCATGATCACGCGGAGCACCAGCGCGCCCGCGCCGATCACGTCGGCCCGACCCGGGTGCATCACCGGGATCTCCAACCGCTGCGCGCTGGTACGACCCAGCAGGTCAGCGGTCACCCCGGCCACCGCCTCGTACGACACTCGGGCGTGGTGGATGCGCTCCGGCTCGTACCCCTGGAGGCCCTGCGCGATGGCGACCACTGTCGTGACCGACCCGGCGAGACCGACGAGCGTGGCGGCCTGACGGCCGGGCACCACCGCGAGCGCCCGGTCCACTGCGGCCGCGATGTCGGACTGCGCGGCCGCGACCTGCTCGGGCGTCGGCGGGTCACCCGCCAGGTGACGCTCGGTCATCCGGACACAGCCGATGTCCACCGAGATCGCCGCCCCCACCCCGGCGGCCCGGTCGCCCACCACGAACTCGGTCGACCCACCACCGATGTCGACGACCAGGAACGGCTCCTTCGCGTCGGCCGGCAACCCGCGCACCGCGCCGGTGAACGACAGCCGGGCCTCCTCGTCGCCGCTCACCACCTCGGGCTCGACCCCGAGGGTGGCCCGCACCATGTCGGTGAAGTCGGCCGCGTTCGCCGCGTCCCGGGAGGCGGAGGTGGCACACATCCGCACCCGCTCGGCGCCCAACTTCTCGATGTCGGCGGCGTACGACGCGAGCGCCACCCGCGTCCGCTCGATCGCCTCCGGCGCGAGCCGGCCCGTCCGGTCCACACCCTGCCCCAGCCGGACGATCTCCATCCGCCGGGTCAGGTCGGTCAACGGCGCCTGCGGACCGGCCGACGCCTCGGGCAGATCGGCCACCAGCAGTCGGATCGAGTTGGTCCCGCAGTCGATGGCCGCCACACGCGTCGTCACCCCGCCACCCTACGACAGCCCGGTGCCGGCCCGGATCACAGGCGCAGCAGCATCCGGCTGTTGCCGAGCGTGTTCGGTTTCACCCGCTCCAGGTCCAGGAACTCCGCGACACCCTCGTCGTACGAGCGCAGCAACTGCTCGTACACCGGCTGCGGCACCGGAGCGCCGTCAATCTCCCGGAAACCGAACGAGCCGAAGAACCGCGTCTCGAAGGTGAGCACGAAGATCCGCGCCACGCCCAATTCGCGGGCCGCATCGATCAGCTCACCCACCAGCCGGTGACCGATCCGGCGGCCCCGGCAGGACGGATCCACCGCCACCGTACGGATCTCGGCCAGGTCCTCCCACATCACGTGCAGCGCACCGCAGCCCACCACCACGCCGTCGTCGGCGCGGACCGCCACCCGGAACTCCTGCACGTCCTCGTACAGGGTGACGGTGGCCTTGCTGAGCAGCCGCCTGTCGTCGGTGTACGTGTCGACGAGCCGCCGGATGCCCCGCACGTCACCGGTGCGGGCGCGCCGCACCAGGATCTGACCCTCGACCTGCGCTGTCATTCGGCGGGAGGCACGTCCACGCACGGACCGGCCGACCACCAGGGCTCGACCAGTTCCAGCGTCTCGTCGCCGAACGGGTTCACACCCGGTCCCGCGCCGAGCGCGTGCCCCAGGTGCACGTGCAGGCACTTCACCCGGCCCGGCATGCCGCCGGCCGAGATCCCGGCGATCTCCGGTACCTCACCGATCGCCTCCCGGCGGGTGAGGTAGTCCTCGTGTGCCGCCCGGTAGTGGGCGGCCAGTTCGGGATCCGTCGTCAGCCGGTCCGCCATCTCCTTCATCAGCCCCGCCGACTCCAACCGGCTGCACGCGGCGGTGGCCCGGGGACAGGTCAGGTAGTAGAGCGTCGGGAACGGGGTGCCGTCGGCGAGGCGCGGCGTCGTCTCCACCACGTCCGGCAGGCCGCACGGGCAGCGGTGCGCCACCGCCCGGGTGCCCCGGGGCGGGCGGCCGAGCTGCGCGGCCACCGCGGCCAGGTCGGCCTCCGTGGCCGGTTCCCGCTTCGGCGGAGGTACGGAATCCGCCGCCGGCTCCGACGGTGGTACGACAGTCACGGTGCCCATCTCTCCTGGTGCTGGTCGGTTGGTCACTTGCCCGGCTGCTGGTTGTCCGCCGCCTGCACGCTGGACCACAACGTGTCGTACCAGGTGGTCGGGCCCGCGTCGGTGGCCGGACCGGCCGACTTCCCGGCGTCCCGGGCGGCGCCCTCCGGATCGTGCAGGACCACCATCATCTTCTCGCCCGGCCGACCCATGAAGAAGCGTTCCCGGGCCTTGGTCTCGATGAACGCCTTGTCCTTCCACTTCGCGGCCTCGGCGGCGAGCTTGGCGATCTCCTCCTCCTGCACCGCCTGCGCGGCCTCCATCCGCTCGATGTCGGCCTGCTGGTCCAGGTAGACCCGCACCGGATAGGTGTACGCGAGGGCGAGCGCGATCAGCACCGCGAAGAGCACAGTGGCCCGGCCGGTGAAGCGACGGGGATGAGGTGCGGAAAGCCGCTTGACGGCGCCACCGGCGGCGGTACGCCGAGCGGCGGCCGGCCGGTTCGCCGAGCGCACACCGTCGGCGCCCCGGGCCGCGCCCGGCGCCCGGCCTGCCGCACCCCGCGACTCGGCGCGTACACCGGTCTCCCGGACCGACCCACGGGTGGCCCGGCCGCCACCCGGCCGGCCGGACTGACCCGGCCGGCGGGCGGGACGCTGACCACCCGGTGTGCGCCGCTGCTGCATCGTCACACCCCTCCCCCGAGGCTTCGTGCTTACAGAGGTTGCCGGGAAGCCCCGCGGTGGGGCTTCCCGACCACGTCTCAGGCCGAACGGTAGCGCGGGAACGCTCCGGCACCCGCGTAGCGCGCCGCGTCGGCCAGCTCCTCCTCGATCCGGAGCAGCTGGTTGTACTTGGCGACCCGGTCCGAGCGGGCCGGCGCGCCGGTCTTGATCTGACCGCAGCCGGTGGCCACCGCCAGGTCGGCGATGGTGGTGTCCTCGGTCTCGCCGGAACGGTGGCTCATCATGCACTTGAAGCCGGCCCGGTGGGCCAGGTCCACCGCGTCCAGGGTCTCGGTCAGCGAACCGATCTGGTTGACCTTGACGAGGACGGCGTTCGCCGCCTTCTCCGCGATGCCGCGGGCGATGCGCTGCGGGTTCGTCACGAACAGGTCGTCGCCGACGATCTGCACCCGGTCGCCGATCGAGGCGGTGAGCGTCTGCCAGCCGGTCCAGTCGTCCTCGGCCAGCGGGTCCTCGATCGACACGATCGGGTACTCGTCGGCGAGCTTGGTGTAGTAGGCGCTCATCTCCTCGGCGGACTTCCCGGCACCCTCGAAGGTGTACGTGCCGTTCTCGAAGAACTCCGTCGCCGCCACGTCGAGCGCGAACACGATGTCGGTGCCGAGCCGGTAGCCGGCCTTCTCGACGGCCTCGGCGATCAGGTCCAGGGCTGCCGCGTTGGTCGGCAGGTTCGGCGCGAAGCCGCCCTCGTCGCCGAGCCCCGTGGACAGGCCCTTCTTCTTCAGCACCGACTTGAGCGCGTGGTAGACCTCCGCACCCGAGCGCAGCGCCTCACGGAACGTGGGCGCGCCGATCGGCGCGATCATGAATTCCTGGATGTCGACGTTCGAGTCGGCGTGCGCGCCACCGTTGAGGATGTTCATCATCGGCACCGGCAGCAGGTGCGCGTTCGGGCCGCCCAGGTAGCGGAAGAGGCTCAGCTCGGCGCTGCCGGCGGCGGCCTTCGCCACGGCCAGGGAGACGCCGAGGATGGCGTTCGCGCCCAGCTCCGACTTGCTGTCGGTGCCGTCGATGTCGAGCATCTTCTGGTCGATGAGCCGCTGCTCGCTGGCCTCGTACCCGATGATCTGGTCGACGATCTTGTCTTCGACGTTGGAGACCGCCTTCTCCACGCCCTTGCCCTGGTAGCGGTCGGCGTCACCGTCGCGCAGCTCGATCGCCTCGAACGCGCCGGTGGAGGCGCCGGAGGGCACCGCGGCGCGGGCCACCGTGCCGTCGTCCAGGCCGACCTCGACCTCGACCGTGGGGTTGCCCCGCGAGTCGAGAATCTCCCGGGCGACGATTCCCTCGATGGTTGCCACTGAGTCGCTCCTCGTTGTTGTGATCCGGTCCGTGGGTGGGCCGCGACGGTGCGGCTGAGGCAGGTGTTGAACGCAGCGTATCGGGCCACGGGAACGGGCACGGCGTCGCCCGCGCACCCGCGCCGCCCCGCGCTGACGGACATTCCCGGATTTCCGGGCGTCAACCGGCAACTGGTTTGCGCTGCGTGGACCGGATCCACCAGGCTGGTCGTCATGCCCGCCGCCTCGACCACCCTCCGCATGCTCGCCGTGTCGGTCATCGCGTCGCTCACGGTCACCGGCTGTCAGACATTCGACGACGCCGGAATCGCCCTGGAACGCTCCGAACTCGTCAACGACCTCGCGGCCCGCCTCGACCGGGCGCTGGAGCTGACCTACTCGGCCGACTACCAGCTCCCCGGCGGCCGGAGCGCCGCGATCGCGCAGGCGCAGGACCCGGCCCGCTCCTCGTACACCTACCCGGGCGGGCGGCTCACCGTCACCCCGGAGGCGGTCACCCGCTGCACCGCCACCGGGGCCCGCACCGACTGCACGCTCGTCACACCGCCCACCTCGGCCGGCAAGCCCACCGTGGCGCTGTTCACCGAGGCGAACCAGCAGGGCCTGGCCACCCCACCGGTCGTGGTGGGGCTGCTGACCGCCGCCGCGCTCGACCCGCAGGCGGTCATCAAGCAGACCGACACGACCGTCGCCGGCCGGCACGCCACCTGCGTCGAGGTGCAACGGTCGGACGGCGACTTCACCGCCTGCGTGACCACCGAGGGCGTGCTGGGGAGCTTCACCGGGCCGGTCGACGGCAAGCCGATGGAGCTGGCGTTGAGCCGCTACTCCGAGACGGTCCCGCAGGACGCGTTCGACCCGCCCGCGGGCGCGAACGTGGTGGACCGCCGCCCCGGCGGCTCCTGACCGGCGCGGCCGGCCCCTAGACCCCGAGCAGGGTGCGCAGGTGGCGCGGGGGCGGGCAGTCGTGGGCGAGCATCGCGTCGTGCCACTCGCGCACCGACACACCGTCCGGACGGGCGGCGGCGATCTCGGCCACCTCGCTGTACCCGACGAAGTACGTCGACAGCTGGGTGGAGGTGAGCAACGACCGGCGCCACTTGCCGGCCGCCTCCCCCTCCTCCTGGAAACCGCGCCCGGTCATCAGCGCCATCGCGTCGGCCTCGGGCATGTCCTCGGCGTGCACCAACTGGTCGAGCAGCGCGTTGATCGTCATCCGGAGCTGCATCTTGAGCTGCTGCAATCGCACCGGCAGCCCGCCGAAGCCGAGCCCGACCATCAGCTCCTCGGCGTACACCGCCCAGCCCTCGATGAACGGACCGGACTCGGCCAGCGCCCGCACCCGCGTACCACCGACGTAGCGGCGAGCGTGGGCGAGCTGGAGGAAGTGCCCGGGCATCGCCTCGTGCACCGTCAGGTTGCGGATCATGTGGTCGTTGTACTCGCGGTAGAACGACTCGACCCGCCGCGCCGGCCAGTCCGACGGGGTGGGGGCGATGCAGTAGAACGTGGGGAGGTCCGCGGTCTCCAGCGGGCCGGGCGAGTCGCAGTACGCGACGGCGACACCCCTGGCGAACTCCGGCATCTCCTGGATGACGCACCTGTCGTCGACCAGGCTGACGAGGTCGTGGAGGCGGACGAAGTCGGTCGCCTCGTCGAGGGTGACGCCGGCCAGCTCGACGATTGTCGCGTCGTCCGGGTGCTCGGCGGCGAGGACGTCCAGGGCCCGGCGTACCGCCTCGTCGTCGGCCCGGCCACCGACCAGCTCGACGGCCGCCGCGCGGATCTCCTCGGTGACCCGGTCCAGGTTGGCCCAGGCGCGACGCTGGATCTCGGCGGCGCCCAGCTCGGTGTCGAGGGTGTGCCAGAGCCGGGCCTCCCAGCGGCGGCGACCGAGCCGTGGGTCGCGGCCCGGGCCGGCGTCGGCGGCGAGGCCGGCACGCAGCCAGGCGACGAACTCCTCGAGCGCGGCGACCGCGGCGGTGGCCGCCGGCTCCACCCGGTCGAGGCTCCCCGGCGCCTGGGCGATCAGCGCCGGCAACTCGTCACGGATCAGCGCGGCCGTGCCGGTGAACTGCCCGACCGCCGTCTCGGCGTGGATCCTCGGCATGTCCCGCAGGGTCGCGCGGGCGGTGGCGAGGGCATCGGGTACGGCGGCGAGCCGGCCGGCGAGCTGGGTCAGCCGCACCTCGGCCGGGGCGTACGGGCGGGCCAGCAGCGGGTGCAGCAGTGGCCCGGGATTGTGCCGTAGCGGGTCCCACTCGTGCGCCCGGATCTCGGTCGCCTCGAACAGCTCCCGGTCGACGAACGAGCTGAGCAGCGCGTGGTCGACCTGCTCGTCGACGTCGAGCGAATCGGGATCCAACTCGGACAGCGCGTTCGCCGCGTCGGAGAGCATCGCCCGGTCGGCGGCGAGCGCGTCGGCGGACAGGTCCGGCAGCCGATCGTCGTACCGATGGTCCCCCACCGAGGTGGCAAGCCCCGGCCGCGTCTCCAGCAGTGCCTCGACAACCCGCTCAGCGAGTACCTCAAACGCCTCCACCCGATCACCCTACCGACACCTCCGCCGGTCAGGTTGATCAAGCGGCTCGCGTCAGAATCCGGCCCGTCGACCGCCCTCGGCGGTACGGACGGCCTCGGCGTACGCCAGGGTCGCCCGGCGGAGCGCATGTTCCGGGTCCAGGTCGGCCTCGCGGGCCGCGGCGACCGCCGCCAGGAGACTCGCGCCCAGCCTCGCCTCCTCGTCCACCTGGGAGTCCGCCAGTGGAGGCGGGACGGCCAGGCCGACGCGGGCAGCGCGCTCCAGGATCTGCGCGGCCAGGGCCAGCGCGGGCTGACTCAACGCCACGCCGTCCAGCACCGAATCGCGCGCCTTCTCAGCCCGCTTGATCCGCTCCCAGTTGGCGGTGATCTCCTCCAACGTGCCCGCCTCCGTACCGGCGAAGACGTGCGGATTGCGCCGGATCATCTTGTCGACCAGGCCACCGGCCACGTCGTCGATGGTCCACCGCTCACCCTCGGGCAGGTCCTCGGCCAGCCGGGAGTGCAACACCACCTGGAGGAGCACGTCACCCAACTCCTCGCGGAGCGCGTCGGTGTCGTCGGCGTCGATCGCGTCGTACGCCTCGTAGCTCTCCTCCAGCAGATACCGGGCGAGGCTACGGTGCGTCTGCGCACGCTTCCACGGATCACCACCCGGCGAGGCCAGCCGGTCCATCACGGCCACCGCGTCCAGCAGCCGGGCGCCCGGCGGATCCCACGAGCCGTACATCAACTCCATCTCGGCGAGCCCCGGCTCCCGCGCCAGCCGCAGACCCAACTCCCGGGCCAACGCCTCGTCGCCCGCCGGACCGGCCAACCAGACCACCGTGCCGTGCGCCGCGACCAGGTCCAGCAGCCGCTGCGTCGCCGGGCCGTCCACCACGGCCACCTCGGCGCCCGCCTGGCGCACGGCCGTGACCAGCTCACTCTCCGCGCCGGTCAGCACCGGGTGCTGGCGTACGACGTCCCAGGCGGCCGCCGTCAGCAGACCGGCGGGAAGCCGGGGCGAGGTGACAAGCAGGACGATCCGTGCCGACATGCTCAGCTGGCCGTGCCCTCGGCGTCCGGGTTCGCGCTCGACGGCACCGACTGGGGGGTGGAGATGTCCGTGACCGGACCCTCCTCGTTGATGTACGGCAGCGAGTAGAAGACCAGCGACTGGCCGGTGCTCACCACCGACGGCACGCCCACCGCCCGGAAGCGCGGGTTGATCGTGACGTCGACCCGGTCGGCCTCCTCCTCCAGGGCGGCGCTGAGCGCGGTGGCGCTGCGCACGAAACCGCCGTCGCCGAAGGCCCGCCGCACGTCGGCCACCTGCATACCGCCCTGGATCGCGCCGGTCTTCGTGAGCGCGCCGTACACCGCCATCAGCGAGTCGTCGCTCAGGTCGGCCGGCGGAAGCTGCTGGTTGAGCACCTGGAGCAGGTCGATCCACTCACCCCAGAGCTTGGCGTACTCGGTGCTGGCCGGCACCCGCAGGTTCTGTTCCAACTGCTGCGGGGTGACCTCGTCGGGCACCTGGAGGTTCTTCGCCGCCGCGACCCGCTTGCCCAGGTCCAGGCTGACCAGCAGGTTCACCACGTCCTGCCGGGTGACGGTGGAACGCAGCTGCTCGGGCGACGGCGTGGCGCCCGCCTGCCCGGCCTCCTGACGGACCGCGTCGCCGTACTTCGCCTGCACGTCGTCGTAGATCGCGTCGACCCGGTCCAGGGAGTACGTCGTGTCACCGACGTACGCGGCGACGTCCGGCGCGGACTTCCCGCAGGCAGCGAGGGAGAGGACACCCAGAGCCGCGACGCTGGCGGCGGCGATCACACGGCGAGCACGCATGCCCGTCACTCTCTCATGCCCTCCCGGTCGCTGTGACGGCCCCCACCGCACCGCGCCGCCCGCAGACTCCCGTGGCCGCGCCAGCGAGCGCGGCCGGGACGCCCGCAATCTCACGTGGCCGCGCCGGCGAGCGCGGCCGGTGCGCCCAGCACATCGGAGAGCAACTGGGCGCACCACTGCAACAGCGCCTGGTCACGCAGCGGCTCCCCGCCGATCCGACGGGTGCTCGGCCGGGGCACGCTGACCTGGTCGGTGGCCTGCTTGTAGACCGCGTCCGGGTGGTAGCGCTTGAGCCGCAGCTGCTTCGAATCCGGCAACGGCAGCGGGCCGAACCGTACGTGCTTGCCCTGCATCGACACGTCGGTGAGGCCGTACCGGCGGGCCAGAAGACGGAACCGGGCCACCTCCACCAGGTTCTGCACCGGGGCCGGCGGCTCGCCGTACCGGTCGGTCATCTCGGCTACGACCTCGCTCAGCCGCTCCTCGTCGCGGGCCTCGGCGAGCTTGCGGTACATCTCCAGGCGCAGCCGTTCCACGCTCACGTAGTCGTGCGGCAGGTGCGCGTCGATCGGCAGGTCGATCTTGACGTCGGTCTCCTCCTCGGGCCGCTCACCCTTGAACGCGGACACCGCCTCGCCGACCATCCGTACGTACAGGTCGAAGCCGACACCCTCGATGTGCCCGGACTGCTCGCCGCCGAGCAGGTTGCCGGCGCCCCGGATCTCCAGGTCCTTCATCGCCACGTACATGCCGGCGCCCAGCTCGGTGTGCTGCGCGATGGTCGCCAGCCGCTCGTGGGCGTGCTCGGTGAGAGGCTTCTCCGGCGGGTAGAGGAAGTACGCGTACGCCCGCTCCCGACCACGGCCGACCCGGCCACGGATCTGGTGCAGCTGCGCCAGGCCGAGCAGGTCGGCCCGCTCCACGATCAGCGTGTTGGCGTTCGGGATGTCGATGCCCGACTCGACGATCGTGGTGCAGACCAGGACGTCGAACTCCTTCTCCCAGAAGCCGACCATCACCTTCTCCAGAGCGTCCTCGCCCATCTGGCCGTGCGCCACCGCGACCCGCGCCTCGGGCACCAGCTCCCGCAGCCGCCGCGCCGCCCGGTCGATCGACTCGACCCGGTTGTGCAGGTAGAAGACCTGCCCGTCGCGGAGCAACTCGCGGTGGATGGACGCGGCCACCTGCCGGTCGTCCTGCGCGCCGACGAAGGTGAGCACCGGGTGCCGCTCCTCCGGTGGGGTGGCAATTGTGGACATCTCCCGGATGCCGGTGATCGCCATCTCCAGGGTGCGCGGGATCGGGGTGGCCGACATGCTCAGCACGTCGACCGAGGCGCGCAGCGTCTTCAGGTGCTCCTTGTGCTCGACACCGAAGCGCTGCTCCTCGTCGACGATCACCAGACCGAGCTGCTTGAACCGGGTCGCGGTCTGGAGCAGCCGGTGCGTGCCGATGACGATGTCGACGGTGCCGTCGGCGACCATCTCCAGCGTCCGCTCGGTCTCCTTCGGGGTCTGGAACCTCGACAGCTGCCGGATCTGCACCGGGAACTGGCTCATCCGCTCGGCGAACGTGTTGTAGTGCTGCTGCACCAGCAGGGTGGTCGGCACCAGCACCGCCACCTGCTTGCCGTCCTGCACCGCCTTGAACGCCGCCCGGACCGCGATCTCGGTCTTGCCGTAGCCGACGTCACCGCAGATCAGCCGGTCCATCGGGACGGTCTGCTCCATGTCCCGCTTGACCTCGTCGATCGCGGCGAGCTGGTCGGGCGTCTCCTGCCAGGGGAAGGCGTCCTCCAACTCCCGCTGCCACGGGGTGTCCGGGCCGAACGAGTGGCCCTTGGACGCCTTGCGGGCGGCGTAGAGCTGGATGAGCTGCGCGGCGATCTCCCGCACTGCCTTGCGGGCCCGGGCCTTGGACTTCTGCCAGTCC
Organism: Micromonospora sp. NPDC005298; assembly: GCF_040607375.1. Taxonomy (NCBI): domain Bacteria; kingdom Bacillati; phylum Actinomycetota; class Actinomycetes; order Micromonosporales; family Micromonosporaceae; genus Micromonospora; species Micromonospora sp. NPDC005298. The sequence continues at coordinate 153,942 of NZ_JBEXGP010000002.1, read as the reverse complement.
GAGCCGCCCATCTTGTGCAGGGTCGGCTGCTCGCCGCCCACGTAACGGGAGAGCTGGTCGAGCTGGTCGGTGGGGACGAACAGGCGGTCGCCGGGTTGGCCGCGCTTGCTGGCCGCGTACTCGATGACCAGGTATTCGCGGCTCGCGCCGTTCACCGTGCGCTGCACCAGCTCGACGTACCTCCCGATGCCGTGCTGCTCGTGCACCACGAAGTCGCCGGCCTTGAGCTCCAGCGGGTCGATGGTGTTGCGTCGGCGGCTGGGCATCTTGCGCATGTCCCGCGTCGAGGTGCCCCGACCACCCGTCACGTCGTTGCCGGTCAACAGCACGAAACGGGACGCCTCGTCGACGAACCCGCTGCTCAGCGCCCCGCACGTCACCAGCAGCTCGCCGGGAGCGGGCGCGGTCGGCACCTCCTCGGTCAACCGGGCGCCGAGGCCCGCGTCGCGCAGCACCTCCACCGCCCGCTGGGCGGGGCCGTGCCCCTCGAAGACCAGCGCGATCGACCAGCCCTCGCCCGCCCACCGCTTGAGGTCGTCGACGACCCGGCTGGTCTCACCGTGGTACAGCGGGGCCGGCTGGGCGGCGAGGGTCACCGCGATGGCGTCGTCCGGGGAGACCGACGCCTGCTCGGGCGCGTCCTCCCAGGGCTGCCGCGTCTCGGTGGTCTCCGCCTCCACCAGGCCGAACGGAGACAACGTCCACCACGGCTGGCGGAGCCTGCCGGCGGCGGCGCGCACCTCGGCGAGGGTGCGGAAGGCGGCGGCGCCGACATCCACCGGCGCCTGGCCGCCGACCGCGGCGGCGGCCCAGCTGGCCTGCAAGAACTCCTCCGAGGTACGCACCAGGTCGTGCGCCCTCGTGCGGATCCGCTCCGGGTCGCACAGCAGCACGTGGGTGCCGGCCGGCATCGCGTCCAGCAACAGCTCCAGCGAGTCGGGGCCGACCAGCACCGGCGCCAGCGACTCCATGCCCTCCACCGGGATGCCCTCGGCCAGCTTGTCCAGGATCTCGGCCAACTCCGGGTGCTGCTCGGCCAGCGCGGCGGCCCGCTCCCGGACCGCAGGGGTCAGCAGCAACTCGCGGCAGGGCGGCGCCCACAGCAGCGGCACCTGCTCGATGGTCCGCTGGTCCGCCACCGCGAAGGTGCGGATCTCCTCCACCTCGTCGCCCCAGAACTCCACCCGCGACGGGTGCTCGTCGGTGGGCGGGAAGACGTCCAGGATCCCGCCGCGCACCGCGAACTCGCCACGCTTGGTGACCAGGTCCACCCGGGCGTACGCCATGTCCGTCAACCGGCGGGCGACCTCCTCCAGGTCCGCCTCCTCGCCGGCCGCGAGCTGCACCGGCTCCAGATCGCCAAGCCCCTTGAGCTGCGGCTGGAGCAACGAACGGACCGGCGCCACCACCACCCGCAGCGGACCCGTGCCGCCGTGCGCGTCGGTCGACTCCGGATGCGCCAGCCGGCGCAGAACGGCCAACCGCCGCCCGACCGTGTCGGAGCGGGGCGAGAGCCGCTCGTGGGGCAGCGTCTCCCAGGAGGGGAACACCACCACCTGCTCGGACGGCAGCAACCCACCCAGCGCGGCGGCCAGATCGTCGGCCTCGCGTGTGGTGGCCGTCACCGCCAGCACGGGCCGCCCGGCCCCCTCGTTGTCGGCGGCGACCGCCGCGACGGCGAACGGGCGCAGCGCGGCAGGGGCGGTGATGTCGAGGCCGTCGACCTGGGCGGCACCGGAGCGCGCCAGGTCACGCGCCCGGGCCAGCCCCGGGTCGGCCAGGGCGGCGGAGAACAGACCGGTGAGCATGTGATCACTTCCAGGGGAGTCGACGCACACGACGGCTGCCCCTCGTCCGGTCGGACGGGGGGTGCACGACAACCAGACTAGCCCCGTCCACCGACAGCGACCCCTTTCCGCCCCAGGTCCGCCACCGCGCGCCCCGCGCCCCCGCGCCCCCACCCCACACCTTCGCGCTTCGCGCCCCGCGCCCCGCGCCCCGCGCCCCGCGCCCCGCGCCCCGCGCCAAGATCGTGCTCGATCCCGGAAGTAGTGGCCCCGCCGGCGGGTCGATGCCACTGTTTCCTGGATCGAGTGCGATCTTGCGCGCGAGCCAGGCGCGGCGCCCACCCGGCGCACGAACTCACCCGGACCCCCGCCTCCTGGAGTCCGCGATCTTGACCTGGGGCGCTGGGTCGTGATCGGGTTTCGGTCATGGGTAGGCAGTGGCGGGCACAGTTCGACGCGGAGGTGAGCTTCGCCAACGGCGGCGGGTTGCGCACCGAGGGTTTCCGGCTGGACATTCCGGGTCGGGAGATCAGTGACGAGGATCTGGCCGCGCTCTTCGTGCGGCACCTCGGGCTGCTGATGGTCTCCGAGGTACGGATCAGCGAGAAGACGGTCATCGAGGAGCCGCACAAGGGCGGCCGGGGTGTCACCGGCGTACCCGGCACCGGCCGCCGGCTCGTCGAGTTGAGCCATCGGATCAGCGACGGAATGGTGACGCTGCCCGGCTGGACGGCGCCGCGGATCGGCCACTGGTTGACCTTCGCGGAGTCCCGGGCGCGCTACGCGCCGGGCACCGAGTTCCAGGTGGGCCGGATCGACATGATCGCCAACACCGGCACGTACGTGGACGCTCCCGCACACCGGTGGGCTGGCGGTGACGACCTGTCCGGGGTGCCGCTGGACCGGCTCGCCGACCTGCCAGGGGTGGTGGTCCGGGTACCGGCCGGCACCCGGGCGGTGGACCGGTTGATGCTGGCGCCGTACGACGTGGCGGGGCACGCCGTGCTGCTGCACACCGGGTGGGATGTGCACTTCGGGACCGAGCGGTACGCCGCACCGGAGGCGCCATACCTCACCGGGGACGCCGCCCGGGCACTGGTTGATGCCGGCGCCGCCCTGGTCGGGATCGACTCGATCAACATCGATGACATGAGCGCCGCGTCCGGCGGTGAACGTCCGGCGCACAGCACGTTGCTCGCCGCCGGCATCCCGATCGTGGAGCACATGACCGGTCTGGACGCGCTGCCGCCGGACGGTTTCCGGTTCACGGCGGCCCCGCCGATGGTGGTGGGCATGGGTACCTTCCCGGTCCGCGCGTTCGCCGTGGTCGACGGCTGACGCCGGCACGCCGGCAGGCCGGCCCTCGGTCCAGGTCGGGAAGAGGGGTGGACCGGGGACTGGTGAGCCGACACCATCGGGGCAGAGCGAAGGTGAGCCAGGGGGAACGATGCCCGCAGAAGGCACGGGGAGCGATCCACGCCGTCGCACCACGCCCGCGCGGTGGCGGGTTCTGGGGCACCCGGACGGAATGTTGATCTACCAGGTGCACTGCATCGTCGAGAACCACGGTTGGACGGAGACCGCCGCCGAGGACCGCCACAAGATCGTGCTTGGCCGGTCCGGGGCGTACCGCCGCCGGCTCAACGGGCGGGTCGGGCTCTCCGACGCCACCTCGGTACTGGTGACCCGACCCGGTGACGAGATGTCGGTGGCGCACCCGTTCGGCTGCGGCGACTCGTACACCTGCCTGGAGATCGATCCGGCGGTGCTGGCGGAACGGAAGGACGCGGAGCGCTGGCTGGACCGCAGCGGCTGGGCCGGCACCTCCGACGCCACGCTGGACCTGGCGCACCGCCTGCTGGTCGCCGAGTTCCGGCGCGGGCTGGACGGGTTCGAGATGGCCGAACGGCTGCAACGGTTCCTGGCCCGGCTGCTGCACCACAGCACCCTCGGCCCGGAGGAGGCGGGCGCCGAGGTGGAGCGTGCGGTACGACGACGACCGGCGACACTTGCCGCGCACCGGCGACTCGCCGACCGGGCCCGCGAGGTGCTGGCCAACTCCGGCTTCACGTTGGGTCTGGACGAGGTGGCGCGCGAGGTCGGCAGTTCACCGCACCACCTCAGTCGGGTGTTCCAGCGGATGACCGGCAGCAGCCTGACCGCCTACCGGAACCGGCTGCGGGTGCGGGAGGTGCTGAACACCCTCGCCGAGCCCGACGGCCGCCCGCTCGGCGCGCTCGCCACCGAGTACGGGTTCGCCGACCAGGCGCACCTGACCCGCGTGGTCCGCGACCACGTCGGCCATCCACCGGCCCGACTGCGCCGGCTGCTCACCGCCGCCGACGGTGACGACCCGAGGGGTACGAGCTGACCCGGCCGGACCCTCGCCGGGGCGACCGCGAGCGGGGCCGCGACGGGCGGAACAACCGCGCCGAGGTGCCGTACGTGGGGTGTACGGCACCTCCGCAGGCGCGCACCGAGGCGGCCCGTCACAGGTCCGGACGGGCGTCGGACCTCCCCGAACAGGTCCGCGTGCCGCGCTCCGCCAGCTGTCCCGCTGGCGGCTCCCGGACCGACACGACCATCCTGCCGAGGCGCCCACCGCCCGGTCTTGAACAAAATTGCTCATTCAGCCGAGCCCCGAGCCGACACACGCCGGCCCGAGGCGGGACAGGTCAGTAGCGCACCGCGATCCGCTGGTCGACGGCGTCGACCCGGATCGCGCCGCCGTACGGGATGATCAGCTGCGGGTCGGTGTGGCCGAGGTCGACGTCGAAGACCACCACCGCGTCCGGGTTGTAGGTGGCGAGCGCGCGGCTGATCGCATCGCGTTGGGCCTCGCCCCACGCGAGCCGTTCCGGCACCGGGAGCGGCTTGGCGAAGTCCCACGCCTTGGGTCGGCCCACGACGACTGCGGGGAAGGCGGCGAGCAGTCCCCGTTCTCCCATGTTCCGCACGATCCGGAACACCTCCCGGGCGTCGGGCAGTTCGTTCGAGGTCTCGAAGACCAGCACGGATCCGGTCAGCTCGTCGGCGGTGGGCACCCGGTCGGTGGCCATCAGCCAGTGCAGGATCTCCAGGCAGCCACCCCAGGTGCGGCCCTGCACCACCCGCGCCGGCCCGTGCCACCGCCAGCCGTCGCCGGGCAGCATCTCCGGCTCGTACGCCAGCGTCTCCGGTTCGCCCCACGGGTTGGGCCGGTCGCCCCAGAGCGGTGCGGGGGTCAGGTCGTACCAGTCGCTGGTGAACAGCGCGGCGCGCAGCGAGTCGAAGGTCAGCGGGTGCGGCGCGCCCGGCCGGCCGAGGTGTACCAGCACCGACCCGCCGTGGTACGCCACGATGCCCAGCCGGTACAGGTGGTTGAGCACGTTCGTGTTGTCCGAGTAGCCGAAGTAGGGCTTCGGGTTGGCCCGCAGCACGTCGTCGTCGAGGTGCGGGGTGACCGTGATCAGGTCGTCCCCGCCGACGGTGGCGAGCACGGCGGTGATGCCCGGGTCGGCGAAGGCGGCGGTCAGGTCGCGGGCCCGGTCGCGCGGGTCGGCTCCGGCGGCGCGGGTGGTCGGGTACTCGACCGGCTCCAGGCCGAACTCGTCGCGCAGCCGGCGCAGCCCCAACTCGTACACGTGGGGGAAGACGGCCGGTAGGCCGGCGGAGGGTGAGACGACCGCGACCCGGTCGCCTGGCCGCGGTTTCGGCGGGTAGCTGAGCGACACCATGATCAGACGCTAGCCGCCCGGCCAACCGGTTTCTGCCCGGTGAATCGCAGAACGGGTCATAAGCTGACAAGGTGGACCAGGCACCGCAGGGCCGATCCCGCGACTGGGCGCCGCGCAGCCTCGGGCTGCTCCTCGGCACCCTCGCGCTGGCCACCGCGTTCATCGCGGCCTACGTGGGGGCGCTGCACCAACCCACACCCCGGGACCTGCCGGTCGGCGTCGTCGCCGGCGACCAACGCGCCGAGGCGACGCTCGCCGCCGTGCGCGACCAGAGCGACATCATCAAACCCATCGGGTACGACGACCCGGGCGCTGCCGAGCACGGCCTGCTCGGCCGCTCGGTGTACGCGGTGCTCAGCAGTCGGGACGGGGGTCTGCTGCTCACCGTCGCCAGTGCGTCCGGCCCGTCCGCGACGAGCGCGATCCGTGCGGTGCTGACCACCGCGGCGGCCCGGTCCAACGCGCCGCTCGAGGTCGTCGACGAGGTGCCGGTCCCCTCGACCGACCCGCGCGGGGTGGTGCCCTTCTACCTGAACGTCGGGTTCGTACTCGGCGGCTACCTCGCCTCCACGGTGCTCGGCATCTCCGCCGGCACCACCCCGCGAACGGCGCGTCGGGCCGGTCTGCGCATCGCCGCGCTCGCCGTCTACAGCGTGCTGCTCGGCGTCGCCGGCGCGCTCGTGGTCGGCCCGGGCCTGGACATCTGGCACCACGACGTACCGACCATCGCCGCCATCGGCGCGCTCGCCGTCTTCGCCGCCGCGATGCTCGCCAGCGCCATCCAGGGGTGGCTGGGCGTCGCCGGCACCGCGCTCGTCATCCTGCTGCTCGTCGTGCTCGGCAACCCCGGCTCGGGCGGCGTCTACGCGCCGGAGTTCCTGCCCTCGCTGCTGCGGGGCATGCACCGGTGGAACATCCCCGGGCTCGCAAACGACCTCACCAAGGCGGCCGTGTACTTCGACTGGCGGTCGGCGGGCTGGCCTGCGGTGGCACTCGGCCTCTGGGCGGTCGCCGGCGCGGTCGGACTCGTCACCGCCAGCCTGGTCCGCGGTCGCCGGGCCGGCGCTGCCCACCCCACCCCGGCCGGGGACGGTGGTTGAGATCACGTCCGAATCGGCCCCTCCGGCACAGGAGATCCGGCGGGGCCCCTCCTGCCATCCGGGTCCGCGCGGATACGATCCAGGGAGTCGGACAGCGCTGTCCTTCGTACCAACGTAAGGAGCGCATCGTGACCGACCAGCACGACCACGACGGCCCGGACGCCGCGCTGCGCGCCGACATCCGCCGGCTCGGCACCCTGCTCGGGCAGACCCTGGCCCGCCAGGAGGGCCGCCCGCTGCTCGACCTCGTCGAGGAGATCCGCGCCCAGGTCCGCAGCGACGCCCCGGCTGCCGCCCAGCGGCTCGGCGGGCTCGACGTGACCACCGGCACCAAGCTCGCGCGGGCCTTCTCCACCTACTTCCACCTGGCCAACATCACCGAGCAGGTGCACCGCGCCCGCGACCTGCGCCGCCGCCGCGCGGTACAGGGCGGCTGGCTGGACCAGGCCGCCAAGATGATCGCCGAGCGCGGGGTGCCGGCCGAGGAGATCGCCAACGCCGCCCGGCGGCTGGCCGTCCGGCCGGTCTTCACCGCGCACCCCACCGAGGCGGCCCGCCGCTCGATCCTGTCCAAGTTGCGGGCCATCGCCGACGAGTTGGACACCGAGACCGCGAACGCGATCCTCTACGGCGCCAGCGACGAGGGCCCGGCCAACCGCCGCCTCGCCGAGCTGCTCGACCTGATGTGGCAGACCGACGAGCTGCGGCTGGACCGACCGGACCCGACCGACGAGGCCCGCAACGCCATCTACTACCTGCGCGACCTGTACGCCGAGGCCGCCCCGCAGGTGCTCGACGACCTCGCCGACACGCTGCGGACGCTCGGCGTGGAGACCTCGCCGACGGCCCGCCCGTTGAGCTTCGGCACCTGGATCGGCGGCGACCGGGACGGCAACCCGTTCGTCACCCCGGCGGTCACCCGTGAGGTGCTGACCATCCAGCACGAGCACGGCATCGCGGCCACCGAGAAGGCGATGGACCACCTGATCAACGAGGTGTCCGTCTCCCGCCGGCTGCGCGGGGTGTCGCTGGACCTCTCCGCCAGCCTCGCCGCCGACCTGGACGCGCTGCCCGAGGTGGCGCAGCGCTTCCGCCGGGTCAACGCGGAGGAGCCGTACCGGCTCAAGGCGCGCTGCGTGAAGGCGAAGCTGGCCAACACCCGGCAGCGGCTGCGCATGGGCACCGCGCACGTGCCGGGACGGGACTACCGCGGCTCCGCCGAGCTGGTCGCCGACCTGGAGCTGCTGCGCGCCTCGCTGGCCCGCAACTCCGGGCAGCTCACCGCCGTCGGCCGGCTGGCCTCCACCATCCGTACGGTGTCCGCGTTCGGCCTGCACCTGGCCACCATGGACGTCCGGGAGCACGCCGAGGCGCACCACGCGGTCCTCGCCCAGTTGTACGAGGCGGTCGGTGAGGTCGCCGACTACCCGGCGCTGACCCGGCTGGAACGCACCAAGCTGCTCGCCGACGAGCTGACCGGCCGCCGGCCGCTGTCCACCCTGGACACTCCGCTCACCGAGGCGACGCGCAAGACGTTCGACGTGTTCAGCACGATCCGCGAGGCACAGGACCGGTTCGGCGCCGAGGTCATCGAGTCGTACATCATCTCGATGACCCTGGGCGTGGACGACGTCCTGGCGGCCGTGGTGCTGGCCCGCGAGGCCGGGCTGGTGGACGTGCACAGCCGACGGGCCCGGATCGGGTTCGTGCCCCTGCTGGAGACCCCCGCCGAGCTGAACGCCGGCGGGGAACTCCTCGACGAGCTGCTGTCGCTGCCCGCGTACCGGGCGCTGGTGGCGGCCCGGGGTGACGTGCAGGAGGTCATGCTCGGCTACTCGGACTCCAACAAGGAGGCCGGGATCACCACCAGCCAGTGGTCGATCCACCGGGCGCAGCGCGCCCTGCGGGACGTGGCCGCCCGGCACGGTGTGCACCTGCGGCTGTTCCACGGCCGGGGTGGCACGGTGGGGCGTGGCGGCGGGCCCACGCACGAGGCGATCCTCGCCCAGCCGTACGGCACGCTCGACGGCGCGATCAAGGTGACCGAGCAGGGCGAGGTGATCTCCGACAAGTACACGCTGCCCTCGCTGGCCCGGGAGAACCTCGAACTCACCCTCGCCGCGGTGCTCCAGGCGACGCTGCTGCACACCGCACCCCGGCAGCCGGCCGAGATGCTGGAACGCTGGGACGCGACGATGGACGTGGTGTCCGAGTCGGCCTTCCGGTCGTACCGGTCGCTGGTGGAGGATCCGGACCTGCCGGAGTACTTCTGGGCGTCCACGCCCACCGAACTGCTCGGCGCACTGAACATCGGCTCCCGCCCGGCGAAGCGCCCGAACACCGGCGCGGGCCTGTCCGGCCTGCGGGCCATTCCGTGGGTGTTCGGCTGGACGCAGACCCGGCAGATCGTGCCGGGCTGGTTCGGCGTCGGTTCGGGGCTGGCCGCCGCCCGCGAGGCCGGACTGGCCGACGTGCTGGCCGAGATGAACCGCAACTGGCACTTCTTCCGCACGTTCCTGTCGAACGTCGAGATGATGCTGACCAAGACGGACCTGAGCATCGCCCGCCGGTACGTCGAGACGCTGGTGCCGAAGAAGCTGCACCCGATCTTCGAGCAGATCGAGCGGGAGTACGAGCTGACCAAGCGGGAGGTGCTGGCGGTGACCGCCTCACCCGCACTGCTGGAGAATTCGCCGGTGCTCCAGCGCACCCTCGCGGTCCGCGACACCTACCTGGAGCCGCTGCACCACCTCCAGGTGGCGTTGCTGCGGCAGTACCGGGACTCGGGTGCCGCCGGGCGGGCCGTGGCCACCGCGCCGGGCGGCCGTCGCGCACCGAGCGACGGCACCGCCCTGGAACGGGCGCTGCTGACCACGGTGAACGGCATCGCCGCCGGTATGCGCAACACCGGCTGACCGGACGGAACGACGAAGCAGGCCCCGGTCGCCACGACCGGGGCCTGCTTCGCGGGTCATTCACCGACTGTCAGAAGTCGCCCCCGCCGAAGTCGCCGCCACCGAAGTCACCGCCACCGAAGTCGCCCCCGCCGAATCCTCCGCCGAAGTCACCGCCGGCGTAGTCGCCGCCACCGAAGTCACCGCCGACGTCGCCACCCTGGTCACCGCCGAAGTCCTGGTCGCCGCCGTCCCCGCCCTGGTCGACCCCGTCACCGAAGCCCTCCTGGTAGCCCTCGTCGTACCCGTACCCCGGGTCGGCGAAGGCCGGCGAGAACAGCGCGTCGGCGATCAGGATGCCGCCGAGCACACCGGCGCCCGCGCCCAACGCCGTCTTCCACCACGGCGTCGAATACCACCCGGCCGGCACCGGCCGGCCCTGGTAACGCCCACCCGGGTAGTAGTAGGGCGTCTCCCGACCCGGCTGCGGACCGGCCCGGAAGGTCTGCCCCTGCACGTCGACAGTCCGTTCCTTGGTGAGCTGCCCGACACCGCGCGCGGCGGCCAACGCCGGCAGCTCGGGGCCGGGGTCGATGCCCAGGGCGGTACGCGCCGCCCGGATGTACGCCAACCCCTCCAGCGCGGTCTCCCGGGCCAGCGCGAACTGGTTCGGCGTGGACGCCTGCTCCAGCTGCGAACCCGCCGCGTTGTACCGCTCGCCGGCATCGGCCAGCGCCTGCCGCACCGCCGGGTCCTCGCCGTGCAGGTTCATCAACTGGCCGCCGAGACGCTCGTACCAGCGGTGCGCCTCCGCGCGGGCGTCGCCCAGCTCGGTGCGTCGACGGGCGGTGGCCTGAGCGCGGACGAGCGCCCCGGCGCCCAGCGCGCCGACCAGCACAACCGCGAGGCAGAGCACAAGTTCCATGTCAACGAACGTACCCCCGGGTGTCACGTCGTACCCGTCTGGCAAGCTCCGGTGATGGACGTCTCGACGCTGCTCCTGGTGATCGTGTGCCTCGGCGTCGGAGGGGCGGTGGGTTGGCTCGCGGCCCGGTCCCGGTCCGTGGCCGACATCGCCCGCCTCGACGCCACGCTGGCCGCCACCCGCGAGGGCGAGGGGCGGCTGGAGCAGTCCATGCGGGCGCTGAGCTACGAGGCCACCGCCCAGTCCCAGGAGGCGGTGGCCCGGGCGGTCGCTCCGCTGCACGACACCCTGCGCCGCTACGAGCAGCGGGTGGCCGAGCTGGAGCACGACCGCGTCGACGCGTACGCCGAGCTGCGGGAGCAGGTGCGCTCGATGAGCGCGGTCTCCGGTGAGCTGCGTACCGAGACGAAACAGCTGGTGGCGGCACTGCGTGCGCCGCAGGTCCGGGGCCGGTGGGGTGAGCACCAGCTACGCCGGATCGTCGAGGCGGCCGGCATGCTGGAGCACTGCGACTTCTCCGAGCAGGTCACCGCCAGCACCGACCAGCAGGTCGTCCGCCCGGATCTGGTGGTCCGGCTGCACGGCGGGCGGTCGGTGGTGGTGGACGCGAAGGCGCCCTTCGACGCGTACCTGACGGCGATGGAGGCCCGCGACGAACGCGGCCGGGACACCCACCTCGACGCGCACGCCCGGCACCTGCGCGGGCACGTGGACGCCCTGGCCGCGAAGTCGTACTGGTCGGCGTTCGACAACTCACCGGAGTTCGTGGTGCTGTTCGTGCCCGCCGACCCGTTCCTCGACGTCGCGTTGCAGCGTGACCCGTCGCTGCTGGAGCACGCCTTCGCCCGCAACGTGGTCCTCGCCACGCCTGCCACGCTCGTCGCCCTGCTCCGCACGGTGGCCTACTCGTGGCGGCAGGAGGCGCTGGCCCGCAACGCGCTCGCCGTGCACACCCTGGCCCGGGAGCTGTACGGCCGGCTCTCCACGCTCGGTGACCACGTGGGCAAGCTCGGGTCGTCGCTGGCCGGGGCCGTGACCGCGTACAACCGGGCGGTGGGCTCGCTGGAGGCGCGGGTGCTGGTCAGCGCCCGCAAGCTCGCCGAGCTGGGCGTCTCCGACCAGGAGCTGGCCACCCCGGCCCAGGTCGAGCTGACGCCCCGGCAACCGCAGGCACCCGAGCTTGTCGACGCGGCCGACGACGAGGTGGCGGCCGGCGAGCCGACCCGTCCCTGAGTCAGGCGGGCAGGGCGGTCTCCACCTGGAACGGGGTGCCCTGCTGGCAGGTGGTCATCACGCCCGCCTCCACCCGACCGGTGACGGTGACCTTCGCGCCGGAGACCAGCAGGTCCCGTGGGCCGCCCAGCAGCAGGTAGCCGTCGAGCAGCACACAGTTCGGTTCGACACCGGCGGTGATCGTGCCGGTGAGCGTGGTCGCGCCCACCGGCGGCGGCAGTGTGGGGCCACCGGGCTTCGGCCGGCGCACCGGCGCGGACGGGGTGGTGGTCACGGCCGGGTCGGAGGTCGCCGGCACGGCGGTGGACGGCGACGGCTCGGCACTGGGCTGACCGGTCGCCGGCGCGCTCGGGCCGGGGGCGGTGGGGTCGTTCGTTTCGCCGCAGGCGGCAAGTGCCGCGCACAGCACGAGGGCGGGGACGGCGAGCCGAGGGATCCTCATACCCGTATCCGACGTGCCGCGTCGCCGAGCCGTTCCCTCCGGCACTCAGCCGCGCGCCGCGGCGGCCTTCATGTCCCGCTTGAGCTCCTGCGGCAGCGAGAAGGTGAGCCGCTCGTTGGCGGTGGTGATCTCCTCCACGTCGCCGAAGCCGCGCGCCGCGAGGTGGGCCAGCACGTCCTTGACCAGGTCCTCCGGGACGCTCGCGCCGGAGGTCAGGCCGACCGTGGTGGCGCCCTCCAGCCAGGCGTCGTCGATCTCGTGGGCGAAGTCGATCAGGTGGCCGGCGCGGGCGCCGGCGTCCAGGGCGACCTCGACCAGGCGGACCGAGTTGGAGGAGTTCGTCGAGCCGACGACGAGCACCACGTCGCAGTCGGCGGCGATCTCCTTGACCACGTGCTGGCGGTTGGAGGTGGCGTAGCAGATGTCGTCGCTGGGCGGCGACTGGAGCAGGGGCAGCCGCTGCTTGAGCCGGGCCACCGTCTCCAGCGTCTCGTCCACCGAGAGCGTGGTCTGGGAGAGCCAGACCACCTTCTCCGGGTCACGGACGGTGATCTTGTCGGCGTCGTCCGGGCCGTCCACGAGCTGGATGTGCGCGGGAGCCTCACCGGCGGTGCCGATGACCTCCTCGTGACCCTCGTGGCCGATGAGCAGGATGTCGTAGTCCTCGGCGGCGAACCGCTTCGCCTCCTGGTGCACCTTCGTGACCAGCGGGCAGGTCGCGTCGATGGCCTTCAGCGAGCGCGCCTTGGCCTGCTCGTAGACCTCCGGCGCCACCCCGTGCGCGGAGAAGATGACCGTGGCGCCCTCGGGCACCTCCTCGTTCTCCTCCACGAAGATCGCGCCCTGGGCCTCCAGGGTCTGTACGACGTGCTTGTTGTGCACGATCTGCTTGCGGACGTAGATCGGGGCGCCGTAGAGCTTCAGCGCCTCCTCGACGGTCTGCACGGCGCGGTCGACGCCGGCGCAGTAGCCGCGGGGCTTGGCCAGGAGCACGCGCTTGCCAGTCCGGAGATCAGTCACCCGTCCATCCTACGTGCCGGTCCCCAGACCCGGCGATCAAGAGGTTTGCGTCGGAAACGCGCCCGATGCTGACGCAAACTTCTTGATCACCGCGAGGGTCCGTAGGGTGGGCGGGTGACCGAGGGGGCGCGGAGCAGCGCGGAGGAGCCTTGGCCCGTGCGGGTGGTCAGCCAGAAGGTCGGGGCCTGGATCGCCAAGCTGGGTTGGGTCTGGGTGGACGGGCAGGTGGCGCAGATCAGCCGCCGGCCCGGTGCGAGCACGGTCTTCCTCACCCTGCGTGACCCGTCGGCCGACCTGAGTCTCACCGTCACCACCAACCGGGACGTCCTCGACATCGGTGCTCCGGAGCTGCGTGAGGGCGCCCGGGTGGTGCTGCACGCCAAGCCGGAGTTCTACGCCGCCCGGGGCACGCTGAGCCTGCGCGCCGACGAGATCCGCCAGGTGGGCCTGGGTGAGCTGCTGGCCCGGCTGGAGAAGCTCAAGAAGCTGCTCGCCGCCGAAGGGCTCTTCGACCGGGCCCGCAAGCGTCGGCTGCCGTTCCTGCCCGGCCGGGTGGGCCTGATCACCGGTCGCGCCTCGGCCGCCGAGCGGGACGTGCTGACCAACGCGCGCCGGCGCTGGCCAGCTGTGGAGTTCCGCACGGTCAACGTGGCGGTGCAGGGCCCGTCCGCCGTTCCGCAGATCGTCGACGCGCTCAAGGTGCTGGACGCCGACCCGACCATCGACGTGATCATCATCGCCCGGGGCGGTGGCGGCATCGAGGACCTGCTGCCCTTCTCCGACGAGGCGCTCTGCCGGGCGGTGTTCGGCTGCCGTACCCCGGTGGTCAGCGCCATCGGCCACGAGACGGACGCGCCGCTGATCGACTACGTGGCCGATGTCCGGGCTTCCACCCCCACCGACGCGGCCAAGCGGGTGGTCCCCGACCTCACCGAGGAGGTACGCCTCATCGGCCAGGCCCGGCACCGGCTGCACCGGGCGGTCCGCAACCTGGTCGACCGGGAGTCCCACCGCCTCGACAGTCTGCGGTCCCGACCGGTGCTGGCCCGTCCGCAGGTGATGGTCGAACAGCGGGCGACCGAGCTGACCGCGCTGCGCCAACGGGCCGGGCGCTGCCTGGACCACCGGTTGGCCGGTGCCGAGGACGAGCTGCGGCACACCCTGGCCCGGCTGCGCGCGCTGTCCCCCGCCGCAACCCTCGACCGGGGGTACGCGATAGTGCAGCGCGCCGACGGCCACGTGGTGCGCGCGGCCACCGAGGTGGGCAAGGGCGACCCGCTGCGGGTACGACTGGCCGACGGCGAACTGGCCGCCACTGTCGACGGCTGAAGGCCATGACCGTAGGGTCGAGAAGCCATCCGCCCCGGCCGGGTCATCGCCGCCTCGGCTCGCACCGCCATCCCCGCGCATCGCCGGACAGCTCGAATCGATCGAGCAGGCCGAAGGCGTCCGCGGTGGCAGCGCAGGCTGCTGCCCGTACCGCCGTGGCTTCCGTATCCACGACGTTCATCCCGACCCACGTTATGTGAACCCTGTGACCTGACACGTCCAGCCCCATGTCGGCAACGGCCTGCAACCCGATGGTGGCACCCTCCAGGGCGGCCCGCGCCAGGTCGGATTCCCCGTCGGGCTGAGCAGATGTGCGGTCCCGTGGATCGACTGCCCAGACCACACCTGACGGCGCATCCCCGGCCCGGGTGACCTCCACCCGGATCTCGGCGAAAGTCATTCGTCCAGCTGCCTGCCGAAGTAGTCGGAACTCCCCGGAGCGTCGGTCCGCCATCACTCGACCGCGTTCGTCGCGTCGTCGTCGCGGACCGGCGTCAGGTCAACCGAGCGGAGGCGGAGCGCTCCCCCTGCGGATGGCCTGTGCGACATGACGTTCACGGCGTGCGCTCCTCTCCGTGAGCTGACTCAACTGTCATACATCCGGCTCGTAACCCGATGCGGCCAGGTGAGCCCGAACGCGCTCCACATCCGCCGGAAGTGGCCGCCGGGTGCTCAACGCGGCAGCGGCATCGTTCTCCACGACGACGACCTCGCCGTCGATGAACTCCGCGACCAGACGGGCGAGCCCTCGCTCGGAGAAGTCCTCGGACATCACGGCGAGAAGCGGCAGGTAGTCCGTCTCCGGCAGACCGTACGGATAGGCCCGACGAAGGACGCGCAGGGACGGCAGGAGCCAATCCGGCAGCACGAACACCTCCTGAGCACGGTCGACCCTGGGCGGCCGCGCTTCTCGCGTACCACGACGCGCCGGCCGGCAGTCGGACCCACAGCCGGGCAGCCTGCCGCCGGTGTGGTGGGATGGGCTCGATGAGCGACGAAAAGGACACCGGGCCGGACGAGCGGCTCAGCTACGAGCAGGCCCGCGCCGAGCTGGCGTCGGTGGTCGAGCGGCTGGAGGCCGGCGGCACGTCCCTGGAGGAGTCGCTGGCGCTCTGGGAGCGTGGTGAGGCCCTGGCGGTGATCTGCCAGCGTTGGCTCGACGGTGCCCGGGCGCGGATCGACTCCGCCCGGCAGGAGCAGGCCTCCTGAGCGTCGGGTGGGATGGCCGGAGCCACCCCACCCGTACGAGCGTCAGTTGAACAGGCTGTACAGCTCGGCCGGCGCCTCGACGACCTGGTCCGCCGGCGGCTTCTGCGCGGCGGTGGCGGTGCCGTAGTCGGAGTACGTCATCTTGATCTCCTGGGCGGCGGTCTGCCCGGCGGCCGGGAGCTGCAACACCAGCTCGCTGAGCCGGCCCTGCGGGTCCACCTTCGCGGTGAACGGGACGGTCTTCGCCTGGGTGCCCAGCGCGGCGATCGTGGCGGCGTTCAGCGAGCCAGCCTCGGCGGCCTTGGTGACGTCGATGGTGCCCGCGTACGCGCCGGTGCCGGTGCTGCGTACCTCGGTGATGCCCTGGGTCAGCACGGCGCTGCCGGCCGGGTCGACCTTGTCGAAGTCGAAGCCCAGGTTGCGGTTGCCCTTGATCCGGGCCTGGTCGAGGTGCTGGTACTTGCCCAGGTTGAGCTGCTTGATGGCGGGCAGGCTGTTGGCGGTGGGGCCGGTCAGCTCCAGCTTGACCCAGCTGTCCGGCTTGAAGTGGATCACGTCGAGCTTCATCGCCAGGTCGGACGAGGGTCCGCCGATGGCGATCTTCATGGCCGCGCTCTGGCTCGGCTGGTGCACCTGCCCCTCGGCGGTGGAGCCGGCGGCGGTGAGGGTGAACCGGAAGTTGCCGTTGCTGATCTCCTTGGTGGAGTCGAGCAGAGCCTGCTTGGCGTCGCCCGCCACCGGTGCTCCGCCGGATGGGCTCGCCGAGCCGGACGCGCTCACGGTCGGGGACGCCGTCGATCCGGCGGTGCCGGTGCCGCCGCTGGCGCAGGCGGCCAGGGCGGGCGTGAACAGGGCGGCGGCTACCAGGCCTGCGCCGAGTCGTCGAACAGTCATGCGTGTCTCCCAAGAGGGTCACCCGACGACCTGGACGGCGCCGGAAACCGGGCGGCGCAGCAGCACCGTCGGCTGCGCCGCGCGACCCGGGCCGAGCTGCGCGCCCGGGGTCACTCCCTCTCTGTTCCCTGCCGGCGGGTCGGACAATCACCCTTCTGTCCGGTTGCTCGAAAGGGTTGACCCGCAAAAGCGGAACCGGGGCGGCCAGCGGCCACCCCGGTTCCGTGGATCAGACCTACTTGAACATCTCGTACGTCTCGGCCGGAGCCTCGACGACCTTGTCCGCCGGCGGCTTCTTCGCGCCGGTGCCGGCCCCGTAGCCGGTGTAACCGATCTTGACCTCGTGCGCGGCGGTGTCGCCGGCGGCCGGAACCGTGATGACCAGCTCGGTGAGCCGGCCCTGCGGGTCCAGCTTGGCAGTGAACGGCAGCGCCTTGGCCTGGGCGCCCAGGGCCGTCACGACCTCCTCGTCGAGGGCGGCCGAGTCGGTGGCGGCGGCGGTGATGTCGATCTTGCCGGCGTAGGCGCCCTCGCCGGTCTTCTGCACCTCGGTCACGCCCTTGACCAGCGCGTCGCTGGCCAGCGGGTCGAGGGTCTCCGGGTCCAACTGGAGATCCTTGATGTCCTTGATCTTGGTCTTGTCGAGGTGCTGGTACTTGCCCTTGTTCTTCTTCGCGCCGGGGATCGCGTCGGCCATGGCGCCACCCATGTCCATCTTCACCCAGCTCTCCGAGTCGATGTAGATCATGTCCATCTCGATCGACACATCCTCGGACGCGTCACCGAACTTCACGGTGAACTGCGCGCTGTTGCTCGGCTTGTGCACCAGCCCGCCGCCGGTCGTGTCGGCGCCGGCCAGGGTGAAGGTGAAGTAGCCCTTGCCGAGCTCCTTCGTGGAGGCGAGCAGCGCCTCCTTGGGGTCGGCCGGGACCGACGGGGCGGACGGGGACGAACCCGAGGCCGCCGGCTTGTCGTCCGTGTCGGAACCGCACGCAGCGAGAGCCGGCACGAGCAGGGTGGCGGCGAGGAAGCCGTAGCTCCACCGTCGAATGTTCACGAAGATTCCACTCTAAGAAAGGGAAAAGTATCCGGCCGCGACATCTGCCGGACCTGAGCCGTGGGAGCGTAACGGATCTTCGTCACCGTCCGGGGTCCGCCGATCGGCGGAACCCGGCTCAACGCAGCGCGCCGGCCAGTTCGCGTAGCTCGTTGTCCCGGGCGTCGCCGATGACCAGCACCGTACGGGTCGGTTCCAGCAGAACGAGCGCCTGCTGGTTGCCCCGGGCGGTGTAGCGCTGCCAGGTGCGCCCGGCCAGCTCCGTCGGCCCCTGCGGCTGCCCCTGGTCGGTCAGCTCGGCGGGCAGCAGCCGCTCCGCCGGCACGCTGCTCTGCACCAGCTGGACGCCCCGCCCCTCCGGCGTGAGATAGCCGATCCGCAGGTTCGCTCCCCCGTCGACGGTCTGGTAGCGGGCGCTGACGGTGCGCCAGTCCGAGCCGAGCCCCTGCGGCTGGCTCACCGGGAACACGTTCGCCGAACGGGCCTGCTCGATCGCCGGGGCCGGGTCGACGGTGGTGGCCTGGTCGCCGCCGAGAAATCCCCGGTAGAACGCCAGCAGCAGAGCGATCGGGACGAGCAGCACCAGCAGCGAGATCGCCATGTCCTTCGGCGAGCGCTCGGACCTGGCGGCCTGCGCTCGCGGTGGCGGCACCGGCCGCTCACCGGTCCCGGTGGCGGCGTCGCCCCGGCCCGGCTCGGCGGCCGGCCCGGGCTCGACCAGGGCCGCTTCGCCGTCCGGACCGGGCTCGACCAGGGCCGGTTCGCCGTCCGGCGGGGACGTCGGGCCGGTCACGGCAGGTTCACCACCGGCGGCGGCCGGCGGCTGGCCGTCCGGCGGCGTGCGGTCGGCGGGTACGCGGTCAGCTGGCTGTGCGGGTTCCACCCCGTCATCTTCGCAGCCGCCCGACCGGCGGTATCCGGGCCATCACCGCCCCGCGCCGAGGCCCGGTCGGCCATCGTGTGAGGATCAGCGACAGAGCCGGCAGCGGGGAACGCCCCGCAACCGGTCGTCCCCGCACCGTCGCGAGGAGGAGCCGTCATGACGAACACCAGGACGCGGATCCCACAGGATCTCGACCGCAACCTTGCCCTCGACCTGGTCCGGGTCACCGAGGCCGCGGCGATGGCCGCCGGCCGATGGGTCGGCCGGGGCGACAAGGAGGGCGGCGACGGAGCCGCCGTCGACGCCATGCGCAAGCTGATCAACTCGATCCAGATGCGCGGTGTCGTGGTGATCGGCGAGGGCGAGAAGGACAACGCGCCGATGCTCTTCAACGGCGAACACGTCGGCGACGGCACCGGCCCGGAGGTGGACGTCGCGGTCGACCCGGTCGACGGCACCACGCTGATGAGCAAGGGCATGCCGAACGCCCTCGCGGTGCTCGCCGTCTCCGAGCGGGGCGCGATGTTCGACCCGAGCGCGGTCTTCTACATGGAGAAGCTCGCGGTCGGGCCGGCGTACGCCGACGTGATCGACATCAACGCCGGGGTGACCGACAACCTCCGCCGGATCGCGAAGGTCAAGGGCACCGACGTCTCCGAGGTCACCGTCTGCGTGCTGGACCGCAGCCGCCACGACGACCTCGTCACGCAGATCCGCCGGACCGGGGCGGGCATCCGCTTCATCTCCGACGGCGACATCGCCGGCTCGATCGCCGCCGCGCGGGGAGAGTCCGACGTCGACGTGCTGATGGGCATCGGCGGCACCCCGGAGGGCATCATCTCCGCCTGCGCGTTGAAGTGCATGGGCGGGGCGATGCAGGCCAAGCTCTGGCCGCGCGACGCCGAGGAACGGGAGAAGGCGCTCGCCGCCGGGCACGACCTCGACCGGGTGCTGAGCACCGACGACCTCGTCACGGGCGACAACTGCTTCTTCGTGGCCACCGGCGTCACCTCGGGCGACCTGCTGCGCGGGGTGCGCTACCGGGCCGGTGGCGCGTACACCCAGTCGATCGTGATGCGCTCCAAGAGCGGCACGATCCGGGTCATCGACTCGTACCACCGGCTGGAGAAGCTGGCCCTCTACTCGGCCGTCGACTTCGACGGCCGGCCGCTGGCCGAGCAGGAGTGATCGAGACCGGCGTCGCGACCCCGCAGGCCCTCTCCACGACCCGCCGCATCGCGGGCGTCGCGTTGGCGTCGGTCTCCGGGGTCGCGGTGGCGGTGCAGTCGCGCATCAACGGCGAGCTGGGGGTACGGCTGGCCGACGGGTTCGCCGCGGCGGTCGTCTCGTTCGGGCTGGGACTGCTGGTGCTGCTGGTGCTCGTGCCCGCCACCCCCGGCGGGCGGCGTGGACTGGTCGCCGTGCGGCGCGCGCTCGTGACGGGGACGCTCCGGCCGTGGCAGTGCCTCGGCGGCATGTGCGGGGCGTTCCTGGTCGCCTCCCAAGGGCTCACCATCGGCGCGCTCGGGGTGGCGGTCTTCACCGTTGCCGTGGTCGCCGGACAGAGCGGCAGCAGCCTCGCCGTGGACCGGGCCGGCATCGGTCCGACCGGGCGGCAGCCGGTCACCCGGCAACGGCTGGCCGGCGCCCTGCTCACCGTGCTCGCGGTCGGTCTGGCGGTGGGTGACCGGCTGGGTGCCCCGGGAACGTTGGCGTTGGCGCTGCTGCCGCTGATCGCCGGTGTGGGCACCGCCTGGCAGCAGGCGGTCAACGGACGGGTCCGGGCGGCGGCCGACAGCGCGCTGACCGCCACCCTCGTCAACTTCGCCGTCGGCACGGTCACCCTGCTCGTCGCGTTCACGATCGACATCGCCGTACGCGGCTGGCCGACCGGCGACCTGCCGAGCGAGCCGTGGCTCTACCTGGGCGGCCCGATCGGCATCGTGTTCATCGCGATCGCCGCCGCGATCGTGCGTTTCACAGGTGTCCTGCTGCTCGGCCTGGCCACCATCGCCGGTCAGATCGTGGGGGCGGTCCTGCTGGACGTGGTGCTGCCGACGGCGGCCTCGCACCCCGGGCCGAACACCCTGCTCGGCGCCGCGCTGGCCATGGTGGCCGTGCTGATCGCCGCGCTCGCGCCTCCCGCCCGACGCTGACCAGGCCGCCGCCGGACCGCACGACGCGGCAGCCAGCCGGACGACCTGCTCAGCGCGGTGGCAGCTGCGCCGGGTAGGGCGGATCCGGCACCGCCGGTGGCCCCGGAGGGTACGGCGGGTACGGCCGGTACCGGCGCTCGTACGCGTTGGCCGGGTCGACCAGCCGGGAGATCCTGATGGCCAGCAACACGCCCGGCACCACGGCCAGTAGGGCGATCCCCACCGCGACCCTGCTCTGCGGAGGGTTGCCGACCAGCCAACCGGCGAGCGGCAGCCCGGCCAGGAGAGCGGTGAGCAGGAGCCCGGCCAGCGCCCAACCGACCCAGCGGGACGATGCCCCCTGGTAGTGGGCCCGGACGAGCAGTGTCGTCGCCACCAGCACACCCAGCGGCAGGGTGACGGCCGCCAGGGCCATGAACGTGAGGCCGTCGTCCGCACGGTCCCAGACCGCGGCCAGCGCCGTCGCCGCGATCAGCATCGACAGGCCGCCCGCGTAACCCCACCAGCGTGGGCCCTCACCACGACGGATCGCCAGGTGACCGGCGAGCACGGTGACCGCGCAGCCGAGGGTCAGCGCGAGCGCCACGGCGAGCAGCAGGTCCGTCTGACGGTCACCGGGGCCGCCGTCCAGCGGGGGCGGATCTTCCCAGCGGGCCTCCTTCGAGTACCGCCCCTCCAGGAAGCCCTTCCGCTGCCACGCGCCATCCGACCCACGGTGCAGGATGCCGTCCCGGCCGTTGGCGACAAGCACCTCGTGGCCTCCGCCGGCGGCGGGATACACGATCAGGTCCCGGGAGGCGAAGTGCCGGCTGACGTCGCCCGGGTTGTGGGACTGGCGGGCCAGCCCCTCGCGGCGCGCGTCGGACACCTCCCACGCCACCCGCCACGTCGTACCCGCGTCGTCGCTCTGTTCCACCCGCAGGTGACCCTCGACCGCCCGGTAGCACCGCTGCGGCTCGGCCGGCACGCACGCCTGCCGCTGCCCGGCGCCCTGGCCGGACAGCCGCTGCTCCTCGGCAGGGGTGGCGTTCCGCCAGGTGATCCCCCGGTTCTCGCTGACCAGCCACGACCCGTCGGCCGGCCGGGTCGGCCAGTCCTGGCTGTCGTATCCCATGCCGGCCGAGATGGCCGGTTGACCGTCGAGCAGCGCGGTGCCCACGGCGTAGGGGTAGTAGACCGCGCTGGTGGCGGCCACCGCCAGCACCGCGGGCGGCAGCACCACCAGCAGCCGGACCGTCCGGGCGGTCCGTCGACGCACCGGTCGGTGGCGCGAACGCGTCCAACTCCACCAGGCCACGGCGAGGGCGGGCAGGGTGAGCAGATCGGTCCGGTCGGCCCGGACCAGCGACGGTCCGGCCAGCAGCGTCCACGCCGACGAGGCCAGCTCGGCGGCGTACCCGCTGGATTTGACGACCGCGAAGCTGGCGCCCACCGACGCCAGCGCGACAAGCGCGGCGGCCCGCGCCGGCATCCGCGGCAGCAGGAGGGTCAGCAGCACCGCGACCAGCGGCGGGGCGAGCACCAGACCGGCGACATCGCTGAGCTTGCCGGTCAGCAGGCCCGGGAAGGCCGCCTTCAGCACGTGGTCGTTGACCAGCAGCACGGCCAACGCGAGCAGCGTGGTGGGGTGGCAGAGCCAGGCCAACGTCGTCGGAGCGCCGTCGTGCGGTGTCGCGGGGCTCGTCATCCCCTCAGGGTCCGGTCGGCCCGTCTCGATCCGGACACGGGGCGATCAGGGTCCGATACCGACGGTCAGCCGGCGTCCGAGGAGTGCCCCGGGAAGAGGTGGGCGCCCGGGTCGATGGCCACCGCCGCGTTGTTGACCGCGGTCGCCGCCTCACCGAAGCCGGTGGCGATCAACCGCACCTTGCCCGGGTACTCGGTGATGTCGCCGGCCGCGAAGACCCGGGGCAGGTTGGTGGCCATGGCGCTGTCCACCAGGATGTGCCGGCGGTCCAGCCGCAGCCCCCACTCGGCGAGAGGGCCCAGGTCGGCGGTGAAGCCGAGCGCGGCGACCACGGTGTCCACCGGCAACGTCTCGGTCGCGCCACCGCGCACGGTCACCTCGGCGCCGGTCACCGCGTCCTCCCCGAAGAGCCTGGTGACCTCGGCGTTGACCACCACCCGGATCGGCAGGGACAGCACCCGGGCGACCGTCGAGGCGTGCGCCCGGAACTTCTCCCGCCGGTGTACGAGAGTCACCGAACGGGCCAGCGGTTGCAGCGCCAACGCCCAGTCGAACGCGGAGTCGCCGCCGCCGACGATCAGCACGTCCCGGTCGGTCAGCTCGGCCGGCTCGGTGACGAAGTAGACGATCCCGCTGCCCGGCGCGGCGTCGGCGCAGGGCAACGGCCGAGGGCTGAAGCTGCCCAGCCCGCCGGTGACCACCACCGCGCCGCAGCCGAGCTGCTCGCCACCGGCCAGGCCGAGCACCGGTCGCTCGTCGGCGTACGACAGTTTCTCGGCCCGGGTGCCGAGCAGGTACTCCGGGCCGAACGGAGCGGCCTGGGCGACCAGGTTCGCCACCAGGTCACGACCCTTCACGGCGGGAAAGCCGGCCACGTCCAGGATCAGCTTCTCCGGGTACATGGCGGTGACCTGGCCGCCAGGCTCGGGCAGCGCGTCGATCACCGCCACCGACAGCCCCCGGAACCCGGCGTAGTACGCGGCGAAGAGGCCGGACGGCCCGGCCCCGATCACGGCGATGTCGACCTCACGCATGGCGTACCGTCGCTTTCCGCTCACGGATCAACGCTTGCTGATCTCGACCGTAGGCGGGTGGCAGCGGTCGGGCAAGCATGTCCCAGAGGCGCGCCGACGAGCAGGTCAGGGCAGGCTGAGCGTGGACCCCGAGTAGTCCGGACCGTCGACCGTCGGACGGCGGCGTCGGAACAGGATCGCCGCGACCACCCCACCGAGCAGCCCGAACAGGTGCCCCTGCCAGGAGATCCGCTCGTCGGTGGGGAGGATGCCCACGAGTTGCCAGCCGTAGAGGAGGCCGACCAGCAGGAACACCGCGAAGTTCCACCAGCTGCGCTCGACGATGCCCCGGGTGAGCAGGATGCCCAGGTACCCGAAGATCACCCCGCTGGCGCCGACCACCACCGAGTTGGGCGAGCCGGTGAACCAGACGCCGAGCCCGCTGACCAGGATGATGATCAGCGTCGACCAGAGGAAGCGGCGCGCGCCGGCGGCCAGCACGAACGTGCCGAGCAGGATCAGCGGGATGCTGTTGCTGTACAGGTGGTCGAAGCCGTGGTGCAGGAACGGGGAGAAGAAGACCCCGTCCAGGCCGTCGATGCGGTGCGGGATGATGCCGGCCGTGGCGTCGAGGCCGAACGCGAGCCCCTGGTCCACGGCCTCGATGAGGAAGAGGAACGGGACCACCGCGCACATGGCGACGAAGGCCCGGCCGAGCGCGGCGTAGAACGCCTCGGTGCCGAACCGGAACGGGTCGCCGCTTGGCGGGTGCAGGCTCACCCCCCAACTGCTATCAGCAAAAGGGGCCGACCGCCACTCACGTTCCGTCCAGCCAGCGGGTGTACGCGCGACGGCGGGGCGGGTGGTCGTCCACCCGCCCCGCCGTCGACAACGTCAGTAGTGGCCGTTGTTCTGGAAGTAGTTCCAGGCGCCGCAGGGCGTCTTGTACCTGCCCTTGATGTAGCCCAGCCCCCACTTGATCTGGGTGGCCGGGTTGGTGCGCCAGTCGTCCGCGACCGAGCTCATCTTGCTGCCCGGAAGCGACTGCGGGATGCCGTACGCGCCGGAGGAGGAGTTGCTGGCCTTGTGGTTCCAGCCGCTCTCCTTGGTCCAGAGCTTCTCCAGGCAAGGGAACTCGGCGATGCCGAAGCCCGCGTCGATCATCAGCGCGCAACCCGTCTTACGGTTGCCGCTGTACTCCGCGCAGGACGCGGGGATCGGTCCGTCGTACGGCTTGGTGACGGCCGCCTTCGCCGCCTCGCGTTCACGCTTGCGGGACGCGGCCGCGGCCTCGGCCCGGCGGGCCCGCTCGGCGGCTTCCTTGGCGGCCTGCGCGGCCCGCAGCTTGGCCTGGTACTCGGCGGCCCGCCGCTTGGCGAACTCCACCTGGTGGGCGGCGTGCCGCTCGCGCTGGTACGCGAGGTCGGCCCGGTCGACGTCGCGGCTGACCTGCTCGGTCAGGCCCTGTTGCTGGGTTTCCCGGTCTTCGCCCAGGTAGAAGCCACCGGCGACGCCCACGGAGAGCAACGCGACAGCGGCCGTACGGGCGCCCAACCGGCTCCACAGCCGACTCACGAAGTGGTCCCTTCGTCGGGGGCAAAGGACGCGGCGCGGCGCCAGCCACATCTGGCCGTCGGCCGTGCCGCGAGCGCCCCGACCGGTTGCCGGTCGCGCCGACGCACCGATCTCCGCCGATGTCGCTCGTCTCGGGACGAACGACGGTCAACGATGCTCGTGGTGCGTGGGCGCTCGTGGGACACCATCGCGCACAGTGAGGCCGATGGGAAACGGACCACGCGCTTTGTGATCTGCGCCACACGTAAAATGCGGATAAAGTGCTACAAAAGCACCATCACAGGGGGATGTCCTCCAGAAGATCCGTCACCATCGCGGCGATCGGCGACCGCTCCGACCGGCTGAGCGTGACGTGGGCGAAGAGCGGATGACCCTTGAGCGCCTCGATCACCGCGGTCACCCCGTCGTGCCGCCCCACGCGCAGGTTGTCCCGCTGGGCCACGTCATGGGTGAGCACGACCCGGGAACCCTGCCCGATCCGGGACAGCACCGTCAGCAGGACACCCCGCTCCAGCGACTGGGCCTCGTCCACGATCACGAAGGCGTCGTGCAGGCTGCGCCCCCGGATGTGGGTCAGCGGCAGCACCTCCAGGATGCCCCGCGACGTGACCTCCTCCAGCACGTTCTCGTGCACCACCGCGCCGAGCGTGTCGAAGACCGCCTGAGCCCACGGCGACATCTTCTCCGACTCCGAACCCGGCAGGTAGCCCAACTCCTGGCCACCGACGGCGTACAGGGGACGGAACACGATCACCTTCTTGTGCCGGCGGCGTTCCATCACCGCCTCCAGGCCCGCGCAGAGCGCCAACGCGGACTTGCCCGTGCCGGCCCGCCCGCCGAGCGAGACGATCCCGATCGACTCGTCGAGCAGCAGGTCGAGGGCGATCCGCTGCTCTGCCGAGCGGCCGTGCAGCCCGAACGCCTCCCGGTCCCCCCGGACGAGGCGGACCGACTTGTCCGGCAGCACCCGGCCGAGCGCGGAGCCCCGCGTCGAGTGCAGCACGAGGCCGGTGTGGCAGGGCAACCCGGCCGCCTCGTCGACGTCGAGCGTCTCCCCCGCGTACAGCGAGGAGATCTGCTCCTCACCCAGCTCCAGCTCGGACATGCCCGTCCAGGTCGGGTCGCTGGCCTGGCCGTGCCGGTACTCGTCGGCCCGCAGGCCCACCGAGGCGGCCTTGACCCGCAGCGGCATGTCCTTGCTGACGAGGGTGACCTCCCGCCCCTCGGCGGCGAGGTTGAGTGCCACGGAGAGGATCCGGGCGTCATTGCTCTCGGTGCGGAAACCGGGCGGCAGCACCCCGTCGTCGGTGTGGTTCAGCTCCACCCGCAGGGTGCCACCGGCGTCGTTGGCGGGCACCGGCGTGTCCAGCCGGCCGTGTCGGACGCGCAGGTCGTCGAGCATGCGCAGCGACTGTCGGGCGAACCAGCCCAGCTCCGGATGGTGCCGCTTGCCCTCCAACTCGGTGATGACCACCAGCGGCAGCACCACCTCGTGCTCGGCGAACCGGTGGAACGCCGCCGGGTCGGAGAGCAGCACGGATGTGTCCAGGACGAATGCCTGGCCCGCTGGTCGCGGCTCCTTGGGGTCGGCCGGCGCGGTCGCCGCCGTACGGCGGCTCCTGGTGGCGCGGCGGGTCGTGGCAGTCGCGGCCGGGGTCTGATCGGCACCGGCGGTGGTACGGCGAGTCGTCACAGGCCTGCTCCGACGGATGGGCACCCGCCACCCGTGTTCCGCCTCCTCCGGTGCCCGGGGACACGGGGTCGGATGCGGAACCCCGTGTGCGAGGTCGCAGATCCGGGCGGACCGGCTGGCTCGGGAGAACCCCGTGCCATGCCTAGACGCTAGCCCCGCCGGACCGTCGCGGCTAGAGGGCGATCGTGGATCTCCGGAGACGGCCGCGTGAACACGGCCGGGCACGATCCGAGTGGACGCGGCGGATCCGGCCGGGATGCATGCCCCCTGCGCGCATCCCGGCCGGTGGGGCCACCGTCACCGGTCTGACGTGACCCCGACGGTGCGTGTCCGCCGCGGACGACGCACCGCGATCGTGGTGCCGGTCGACGGGACCGCCGCTCCCGGCGGCCCGCCGGCCGGCTCAGCCGGTCCGTCGAACGAGCGTGCCGGTCGGGTGCCGCCCGGTGATCGGGGCGGCCGGCGCGGTGAACGACGAGCCGGTGTAGGTGGTGCCGGGACGGGCGACCGTGCCCGCCGGGCGCACGACACCGGTCGGGGCCACCGACAGGGCGGAGGCGATCGCCGCCTGGGCGTCGCGCCGGCGCCGGTTCCACGCACCCCGGTCACCGTCGAAGTAGCCCTGCCGGTAGCCGAAGCGGTAGCCGATGCGGTAGCTGAGCTGCCCGTGCAGCCGTCCGGCCGCGTAGCTTGTCGCGCCGAGCACCAGGACGAGGAAGACCGCGAGGAACGGGCTCATCGGGCGGCTCCGGCCCGGCCCGGTCGCCGGATCATCGCTCCTCCGGCTCGATGGCGGTGGGGTCCGCGACCAGCAGCCGGTCCAGGTCGTCGGTGCTGACCTCCTCGACCAGCTCGACGCTGATCCGGCAGCCGTCCAGCACCACCTCGGCGACCGAGGAGCGACGGATCTCGCCGCCGGCGTCGTACACGCGGACGCTCAGCTCCGGGCAGCCGAGGTGGGTACGCCAGGCGTTCCACTCGGTGCGGTCGCCCACACTCAGCGACAGATAGCGGCAGCCTCGGGCGAGGTAGAGGCGCCATGGGGCGGTCAGCCCGGCGGCGACCCCCTCGGCGATCAGCCCGAAGGCCTGGGCTCGGGTGGCGAGCTCGGTCACCACACCCCCTCCGAACCGGGGGCGTGACGCATGTGAGCACCAATCGTCTCATGCACGTGACACACCGTAGGTTGTCCCATGAGCGTGACAGTATCAGCTTTTCGTCTGTTTACCTTCACCACTACGGGCATCTATTCTGCCCGCGTGATACCCCTCAAGAGTGGCACTGGATCGTTTACCGGAAATCCGAGGACCCTGTCACGTTCGCGTGACAGTGGCGCGCCCGAACGCGCGCCCGCGCACGCCTCGCCGTACCGTCACGGGGTGACCGAGACGGCCAATGCGCGGAAGATCGCCTTCGCCACCTTCGTCCGCCGCGCCCTGGACGAGGCGCGGGCGACCCGGGCCTGGAGCGGCACGGAGGTGTCGCGGCGCACCGGCGTCTCCCGGCAGACCATCAACCGGTGGGTCCGCGGCGACTGGGCCAGTGACCCGGAGGCCGAACGGGTGGTCGCCTTCTGCGAGGGCCTGGGCCTCAACCCGGCCGCCGCCTTCGCCGCACTCGGCTGGGACCGCGCCGCGACCGGCCCGCGCGCCGGCCAACCCGCCCCTCCGATGGACCCCGACGTGGAGGCGCTCCTGCGCCGCCTGATCGACCCCAACGTGTCGGACGCGGAGAAGTTCCACATCCGCGAAACCATCAGGTACCTCGCATACCGCCCAACGTTGCCGGTCGATGTCCGAAAAAGAGGGAATCAGGCAGGCTAGTTCCTCAGATGGCGAAAGAACGCCTGGTCGGGTTCATTCGTTTCCCTCCGGGGCCGGAACGGGCACGCTAGCGTCCCTATTCGTTACTGCTTGGGCTCGTCGTCGGCGGGGGGACGGGACAAGGCCGAACCCAGCCCTGCGGGACAGAAGGAGGGGTCTGTCCATGACCCTGAAGTGGTTGGCAGTCGTGGTCGCCACGGTGTCGATGACACTGTGGGCGACCGGCAACGTGGTGACCCTCGTGGTCAACGGCGGGCAGCTTCCGCTGTTCGTCAACCTTCTCGCACTCATCAGCGCCGGCACCGCGGTCATCCTGGCCGTCGTCGCCGAGCTGCACGAGCGCCTCAACGACCGGATCAGCGCCCTCACCGAGTTCCTGGTGGCACGCCTCAACGAGATCGAGAGCCACACCGGGGACCGCAACACCGGGTTCGTGGAGGGCTACCTGTTGAGCCACGGCCAGGAGGCGGCGGTGGTGCCGTTCGGGCGTCGCGGACGGGGAGCCGCCGAACGCTGACAAGCGCCGCCGGGTGGGTCCGCTCGGCCAGGAATGAGCCCCGCACGCCGGGGTACGCTGACGCGCGTGCCGCCGTTGAATCTGGGCAATCAGCAGCCGAGGACCCCGTTGAACGCCGACCAGGCCTGGCGAACCACCGCCGGTCGGGCCGCCGGGACGGTCCTCTTCTTCGACTTCGACGGGACACTCGCGCCCGTCGACGACGACCCGACCGCGGTCCGCCCCGCGCCCAAGGCGTTGGCCGCGATCGAGGCGCTGGCCCCGGTCGTGCAACGGGTCGCGATCGTCTCCGCCCGACCGGTCGAGTTCCTGCGGGAACGCCTCGGCGGGCTGACCGGCGTGGACCTCTACGGTCTCTACGGCCTGGAGCACAGCCACTCGGACGGCGACATCGTCACCGAGCCCGCCGCCCTGCCCTGGGTGCCGACCATGGCGGAACTGGCCGACCTGGCCCGCGCCGAGCTGCCGCCGGGCACGCTCGTCGAGTACAAGCGGTTGTCCGTGGCGCTGCACTGGCGTACGGCGCCGCAGCTCGGCTCGACGGTGCAGCAGTGGGGTCAGGCGCAGGCCGACCGGCTGGGGCTGCGGGTGCAGGCCGGGCGGATGGTGCTGGAGCTCAAGCCCCCCGTCGACCGGGACAAGGGCATGGTGATCGGCGAGGTCATCCGGGACGCCACCGGCGCGTGGTATTTCGGTGACGACGTCTCGGACATCAAGGCGTTCGCCGCGCTACGCGCACGGGCCGCCGCCGATCCGGACTTCTTCGGTGTCTGCGTGGCGGTCGCCAACCCGGAGACCGGTCACGAGGTGGCCAACGCCGCCGACCTGACCATCGAGTCCCCGGCCGCCCTGGGTGACTTCCTCACCGAGGCGCTCGCCCACCTGCCCTGACGAGCCCGTGCTCCGCCTCCGGCGGGAGGCTGCCCGGGTCAGGCGCCGTAGCGGCGCTGGCGCGTGGCGTACGAGCGCAGGGCCCGCAGGAAGTCGATGTGCCGGAAGTCCGGCCAGTTGAGTTCGCAGAAGTAGAACTCGGAGTGCGCGGACTGCCACAGCATGAAGCCGGACAGCCGCTGCTCGCCGCTGGTGCGGATGACCAGGTCGGGGTCGGGCTGGCCGCGCGTGTAGAGGTGCTCGGAGATGTGCTCGACGTCCAGCACCTCGGCCAGCTCCTCGATGGTGCCACCGGCGGCCGCGTGCTCCAGCAGGAGTGAGCGGACCGCGTCGGTGATCTCCCGTCGGCCGCCGTACCCCACCGCGATGTTGACCTCCGCGCCGCCGCTGCGGTCGCGGGTGCGTTCCTCGGCGCCCTTGAGCGCCGCAGCGGTCTGCGCCGGCAGCAGGTCGAGCGCCCCGACGATGCGCAGCCGCCAGGGGTTGCCCTCCTCGGCCAGCTCCACCACCAGATCCTCGATGATCTTCAGCAGCGGATCCAGTTCGCTTGCCGGGCGGCGCAGGTTGTCCGTGGCCAGCAGGTAGAGGGTCACGTGCCCGATGCCGGCCTGGTCGCACCAGCCGAGAACGTGCTTGATCTTCGCCGCGCCGACCCGGTGCCCGTCGTTCGGGTCGACGAAGCCCATCTCCTTCGCCCACCGACGGTTGCCGTCACACATCACCCCGACGTGCCGGGGCACCGGCTTACCCGCGAGCTTCGCCGTGAGCCGGCGCTCGTACACGGAGTAGATAAGGTTCCGCAGCGTCATCACCTAGCAGCGTAGCGACCCGCCAGCCGGATCACTGCCTCGGAGCCCGATCACCGCCGGGCAGACCGGCACCGATCATGGCCAGCGTACGGGCGGTGAGCCGACCGTCACCCAGCCCCAACTCGACCACGTCGTCGAAGACGCGGTCGTCCCGACGGGCCGCCCGCACCGCCGCGTCGACCACCCTGCGTCGCCGGGCCAGCCAGGCCGCCACCGAGCTGTGCCGCAGATGGGTGCCGAGGCGGCGGCGCAGCCCGTCGGCGTAGCGGCGGGCGGCGTTCTCCGGAGCGCCGGCGGCGGCCGAACCGGCCAGCGCACCGGAGAGCAGCGCGTAGAAGATGCCCTCCCCGGTGAACGGATTGATCAACGACAGCGCGTCGCCGGCCAGCAGGGTGCGGCCCTGCCCCGGCGCCGGTCGGTGGGTGGACAGCGGCAGGTGGTGGGCGCGCAGCGCGGTCACCGCGCCCAGATCGGTGCCGGGCAGCAGCGCGACCAGCCGGTCCAGCAGGTAGCCGCGACTCAACGGCTCGCCACGCAGCACCTCCCCGTACCCGACGTTCGCCCGCCCGTCGCCGATCGGAAACGACCAGGCGTACGCCGGCCAGCGCGCCTTCGAGGTGACGATGAGTTGCTCGGGTGGGCCGGGCAGCGCGGGCGCGTACCCGCGGATGGCGAGTGCCAGGTGCCGGTCCGGGTTCACCGGATGGCCGAGTGCCCGGCGCACCACCGACCCGGCGCCGTCCGCGCCCACCACCACCCGACCGGAAACCTCCCCGTCGAGCACGACCCGGTCCACGCGCGGCTCGACCCGGCGTACGGTGTGCCGTCGCAGCTGCGCGCCGGCGGCCACCGCGGCCGCCACCAGCCGCGCGTCGAAGACCTCCCGGGGCACCGTGTACGCCGGGCGCGGCAACGCCCGGGCCACCGACCCGCCACCCGGGGCGACCATCCGCAGCGCGGGCAGCGGGGCGTAACCCGCCACGGCCTCGGGCACCCCCAGCTCGGCGAGCACATCCACCGAGTGCGCCGCGATCCCGTCGCCGCACGCCTTGTCCCGGGGAAAGTCGGCCCGGTCCAGCAGCAGCACACTGGCACCGGCCCGGCGGGCCGTCAGCGCGGCGGCCGCCCCGGCCGGACCAGCCCCCACCACCACCACGTCGAACTCGTCGCCCACCGCGCGCCTCCCTTCAGCCCGAACGCGGCGCGGCCGCTCCCGCCGGGCGGCCCGGTCGGCGTTGCGGCCGGCCGGGCCGACGATCTCCGCAGCCGCCCGACGCCGACCGTTGTGACCGACGCCATCCGTCATCCTGCCCCCTGTCCGCCTGCGGGGACCGCTCCCGCACCGGCCGGTCTCCGCCCGCGGGGCCGCTCCGTACCGACCGGCCGGTCTCCACCCGCCCGCGGGGCCACTCCCGCACCGACCGGCCGGTCTCCACCCGCCCCCTTTGCTCTGCACCCACGGACGCGACGCTCACGGTCCGCTACCGGCGCCTATCGGGGTGCAGAGCAAAGGAGGGCAGAGGTAGGGGCAGGGCCGTGGGCCGACCGCCGGGTCGGCGTCGTCGGTGCGGGCCCTCGCCGCTGTCAGGGGCGGGGTTCGGGGAGCGCGGCGTCGGGGGCGCGGGCGGCGCGGCGCAGGCCGTACAGGGTCAGCCCGGCCGCCGCGATCAGCGGACCTCCGTCGCGGACCAGGCCGTCGACCCCCAGCAGCCACCAACACAACGGCAGATCCACCGCGAGTACGACCAGGGTGACGGCGACCAGCAGGCCGCGTGCCCAGTCCTTGCCGCGCATCAGGAAGGCCGTGCAGAACAGCACCGCGTAGCTGGCGGCGATGCCGGCGCCGAACCAGAACAGCACGGCCGGTACGGCGCTGAGCCGACCGTCCAGGATGGAGCCCCCGGCCACCAGCGCCGGCACCAGCATCAGCGGGCTGTAGGTGAACGCCGCCACCCGGCTGGTCAGCAGCCAGGCGCTGGCCTGCGGTCGGCGCGGCGGGGTCTCCCGCCAGGAGATGCCCTCCCGGTCGATGACGAGGCGCGGCCGGTGCCGGACCAGGTGCCCGGCCAACGCGGACGAGCGGTACAGCAGCCAGACCACCGCCACGCAGAGCGCGGTGAGGACACCGAAGCCGAGCAGGCCGGGCAGCGGTGGCACCCCCTGCCGGGGCACGATCAGGCGGCCGACGGCGAAGATCGTGGTGACCGCGAGGATCAGCCCGAACGGGCGGGCCACCGTACGGCCCCTCCGGACGTGGCCGATGAGCAGCAGGAAGCCGAACGAGCGCAGCATCGCCCAGCCGGTCCGCACCGCCAGCCCGAAGCCCTGCTCCGGGGCGTACCACCAATTGAGCAGCTCGACCACGACGGTGGCCGCCGCGGTCGTCGCGAGCAGGAAGGTCAGAACCCGGACGGCGGACGGCCGCCGGACCTCGGTCTCGGCGGCCGTCCTCATGGGATCCGATGATGCCCGCGAAGGGCGTCTTTCACACCTACCGCTGCGGCTGCGCGGCGTCCAGGCGGGCGCGCAGCGCGTCCAGCTCGGCCCACAGCACGCCGGGCAGCTTGTCACCGAACTTCTCGAACCACTCGGTGATCATCGGCAGCTCCTCGCGCCACTCGTCCGGGTCGACCTTGAGCGCGATCCGGACGTCCTCCGGAGTCATGTCCAAGCCCTCGACGTCAAGCGCGTCGGGTGCCGGGACCATGCCGACAGGCGTCTCCACCGCGTCGGCCTTGCCCTCGATCCGCTCGACGATCCACTTGAGCACCCGGGAGTTCTCCCCGAAGCCCGGCCAGAGGAACGAGCCGTCCGGGTCCTTGCGGAACCAGTTGACGTAGTAGATCTTCGGCAGTTTCGCCTCGTCGCCGTCGGCGCCCTTGCCCATCTCG
Organism: Micromonospora sp. NPDC005298; assembly: GCF_040607375.1. NCBI lineage: Bacteria > Bacillati > Actinomycetota > Actinomycetes > Micromonosporales > Micromonosporaceae > Micromonospora > Micromonospora sp. NPDC005298. The sequence continues at coordinate 120,398 of NZ_JBEXGP010000002.1, read as the reverse complement.
ATCCAGTGCCGGAAGTAGTCCCCGGCGTTGTAGCCGATGAACGGCAGCATCGCCATCGGGTCCCGGCGGACCACGCCGACCGCGCCGGACGCGGCGGCCGTCGTCTCCGACGAGAGCGTCGCGCCCATGTAGACGCCGTGCACCCAGTCGCGGGCCTCGGTCACCAGCGGGATGGTGTCCTTGCGGCGGCCACCGAAGAGGATCGCGTCGATCGGTACGCCGTTGGGGTCGAAGTACTCGTCGGCGAGGATCGGGCACTGGGTGATCGGGGTGCAGAAACGGCTGTTCGCGTGCGAGGAGAGGCCCTCGCTCTCCGGCGTCCAGTCGTTGCCCTTCCAGTCGATCAGGTGCGCCGGCGGCTCACCCATGCCCTCCCACCAGATGTCGCCGTCGTCGGTGAGGCCCACGTTGGTGAAGATCGAGTTGCCCCGGTCCAGCGTGCGCATGGCGTTCGCGTTGGTCTTCCAGTCGGTGCCGGGCGCGACGCCGAACAGGCCGTACTCCGGGTTGACCGCGTAGAGCCGGCCGTCCGGGCCGAACCGCATCCAGGCGATGTCGTCACCGATGGTCTCGACCTTCCAGCCCGGGATGGTGGGCTCCACCATGGCCAGGTTGGTCTTACCGCAGGCCGAGGGGAAGGCTCCGGCGATGTGGTGGACCTTGCCCTCCGGCGAGGTGATCTTGAGGATCAGCATGTGCTCGGCGAGCCAACCCTCGTCCCGCCCCATCACGCTGGCGATCCGCAGCGAGTAGCACTTCTTGCCGAGCAGCGAGTTGCCGCCGTAACCCGAGCCGTACGACCAGATCTCCCGGGTCTCCGGGAAGTGCGAGATGTACTTGGTCTCGTTGCACGGCCACGCCACGTCCTGCTGGCCCGGTGCGAGGGGTGCGCCGATCGAGTGCAACGCGTGCACGAAGTCCGCGTCGTTCCCCATCGCCTCGAGCACCTTCTCGCCCATCCGGGTCATGATGCGCATCGACGCGACCACGTACGGGCTGTCGGTGATCTCGACGCCGAACATCGGGCTCTCGGCCTCGACCGGACCCATCACGAACGGGATGACGTACATGGTGCGGCCCCGCATGGAGCCGCGGTACAACTCGGTCATCGTCCGCTTCATCTCGGCCGGCGCCATCCAGTTGTTGGTGGGGCCGGCGTCCGCCTCGTCGACGGAGCAGATGAAGGTGCGCTCCTCGACCCGCGCGACGTCCGTCGGGTCGGTGCGCGCGTAGAACGAGTTGGGCTTCTTCTCGGGGTTCAGCCGGATCAGCGTGCCGGCCTCGACCAGTTCATCGGTGAGGCGGCGCCACTCGTCGTCGGACCCGTCCACCCACACGACCCGGTCGGGGGTGGTCAGTTCTGCGACCTCACGGACCCAGGCGAGCAGTTTCGGATGGGACGTCGGGGCCTGATCGATACCCCGCACAACAGCCGGAGCAACCATGACACATCTCCTTGTGGTCGACGCTGACCGATCTATGGGATGCACGAGACTCAGCGGCGCGATGCGTCGCTTCGTGGAAACCTGGGATTGGCCTCAGCGTAAACCGGGCAGCCTTCCGAGTCAGTGGGACTGGTTGTGAAGAACTGCACAAGGTACGGCCACGCTGCGGCATCACGATCTGATACCCGCTTTCCCGCGCAGTTTCACGCAAATCTTGTTGTGCACCTCGGCCGACGTGAGGTGCGGTCGGTCTCGGCACTGCCCCGCCGACCGGTCCGTGGATTCCCGTTCGGCGGCGTGTCAGTCATCCCACTTGGTTACGCTCTGTACAACGGTGGCGCACCCGGTGATCGGCCGGCACGAGCGTCGACGTCCACTCGTCGTTGCTCCCCCGCTGACTGGTCAGCAGCCGGTAGGCTCGGCCCGTGGCCGCCACGATGACCGGGGAGCAACCGGGCCCCCGGCAGACCCGACGGGGTCCCCTTCGGGCGCTGCTCGACCGTTTCGGTCACCTCTTCCGCGAGTTGAGCAAGTTCGCGACGGTGGGCGGCATCGCCTTCCTGCTCGACTTCGCGCTGTTCAACTACCTGACCACGGCCCGCGGGGTCGAGCAGGTGACCGCGAAGACGATCTCCACCGTGATCGCGGCCACCGTCGCCTTCGTCGGGAACCGGTTCTGGACGTGGCGACACCGCCAGCGCAAGAACCCCGCCCGGGAGTACGCGCTGTTCTTCTTCTTCAACGCGGTCGGTCTCGGCATCGCGGTGGCCTGCCTGGCGGTCAGCCGGTACGGGCTGGGCAGCATCTGGCCTGCCGTGTTCCAGACGCAGCTGGCCGACAACATCGCCAGTTTCGTCGTCGGCACGGGCCTGGGGACGCTGTTCCGATTCTGGTCCTACCGGCGGTTCGTCTTCGTCGAAGCGGGAACCCCGACCGTTCCGCAGGTGAAGCACGACCGTGACCACGGGGCGTGACCTGCCGCCCACTCCGTCCCTGCCGGTGATCGCCGGCCTCTCCGACTGCCCTAAGGTGTTTCGCATGCGTCTTGTCCGTCTGCTGCCTGAGCGCTGGCAGAAGTTCATCCACGAGGCGCTCAAGTTCGGCATCGTCGGCGGCATCAACACCGTCATCAATTACGCGGTGTTCAATGTCCTTGCACTTACCGTTTTCGTCAACGGTCAGTTGAAGGCGACCGTGATCGCGACCCTCGTCGCCACGATCACGTCATATCTGATGAATCGCCACTGGACGTACCGGGATCGCCCGAAATCGGCACTTCGCCGAGAGTACGTCCTGTTCTTCCTTTTCAACGGGGCCGGCCTGCTCATCGAACTCGGCGCCGTGGCGGCGGCCAAGTACGGGCTCGGCGTCCACGGACTCCTCGCGCTCAACGTGGCCAAGACCGCAGGCGTCCTGCTGGCCACACTGTTCCGGTTCTGGTCCTACCGGACGTTCGTCTTCCAGCCGGTCGTACCGGCCGAGGAGGAGACGAAGACCGAGCCCACCTGGCACGACATCCCGCGCGACGAATGGGACACCATGGCCGGCATGGACCCAGTCGCCGAACTCGCCGAATCAGTCACCGAGTTGGAAGAGGCGCAGGCGGCCGACGACCGTCCGGACCCGGTCGCCGGTCCGACCGCAACACCCGTGCAGGGCCGGCCCACGCCGCTGGCCGCCGGCCTCGCAGCCGACCTGGACGCGGAACTCGCCGCCGAACTGCACGCCGGCACCCGCCGCTCACCCCGCCGGTGACCACGTCAGCCGCCCGCTCCGGCACCGGGACTCCCGCACAGCTGTTCTTCGAAGACCTGGTCCCGGGGCTCACCGTCGACCTCGGGGTGGTCACCGTCGACGGCGACGAGATGGTTGCCTTCGCCCGCCGGTTCGACCCGCAGTGGTACCACGTCGACCAGGAGCTGGCCGCCGCCAGCCGGCACGGCGGCGTGATCGCCAGTGGCTTCTACACGGTCAGCCTCTTCATGCGGGCGTACGTCGACCACCTGCTGTCCCGGGCGGCGGCGGACGCCTCCCCCGGCCTGGAGGAACTGCGCTGGCTCGCCCCGGTACGCGCCGGGGACCGGCTCGCCGTACGGGTCGACGTGATGGGTGCGCGGCCGTCGACCGCCCGACCCGGGCTCGGTACAGCCACTCTCACCGGCACCATGCTCCGCCTCGGCCCGGACGGCCGACCCGAGCAGGAGGTGCTGCGGACCCGGTTCCGTGGCTGGTTCGCCCTGCGCCCGGCCGAGGACGACCCGACCGGGGACGACGAGACCGGGGACGACCCGACCGGGGACAACCCGACCGGGGACGACCCGACCGAATCCGGCCGCGCCCAGCCTGGCCCGCCCGGGGCCGACGCGTCCCAGCCGACCGCGGCCGAGCCGGCCGGGGCTGCGCCGCACGGGACTCCCACGACCCGCACTTCGGTGCCTGGGCCGACCGGCTGAGACCACCCCGGCGGGTACGCCGGAACGATCTCCGCCGTTCGGGATCAGGTGGTGGTGTCGCGCAGCGGCTTGCCCTCGCGCATGTCGGCGAGGATGTCGCGCATCTCCCCGTCGCCCAGCGAGTGCTTGTCGTGCTGCGCCTCGACCAGCTCGTACAGGGTGGTCTGCACCCGGCTGACCCCGGGCACGTCGGCCAGCACCGACTGGCCGCGCTCGCCGGCCGACTCGATGGTCAGCGTGCCGCAGCCGAGCAGCCGCTCCACGAAGTGCTGGTTCATCGAGTGGTCGTTGATCCGGGTGAGCGGCAGGTCCCGCCGGTCCCGGGAGAAGACACCCTGCTGAAGCAGCACGCGTTCGTTGGTGAACAGGTAGTGGGTGGTACGCCAGACGAGGAACGGCCACAGACCGAGCCAGAGCACCGCGACCAGGGCGATCACCCCGATCACGGCCAGCGCGATCGAACCGCCGCTGCTCTCGGGCAGCAGGAGAACGCCGACCACCACCGCCGCGATGGCCAGCACCAGCACCGCGATGGGCCGGATCAGCGCCTTCCAGTGCGGGTGCAGGTGCAGCACGACGTGCTCGTCCTTGGTGAGCACGTCTTCGGGAAACGCCACGACAACCTCCAACGCCATTTTCTCGACGCGCAGACCGTAAACCCCCCAACCCCCACCACGGCATCCGCCACGCGGCCCCACCCCGATCGCCACGATCTTGCACTCCTGGTCGCCGTTACGCGGCTTTCGTCCCGTTACGCCACCACACAGAGTGCGCGATCGCCGGGGAGGGGGCGAGGGTCAGCGCAGGTGGAGGACGTCTCCGGCGGCCAGGACCCGGGGGCCGGTGGGGGTGGTCAGTTGGAGTTGGCCGTCGTTGTCGACGCCGGTGGCGGTGCCGAGCTGGGTCTCACCGTCGGGCAGCAGGACGCGTACCTCACGGCCGATCGTGGCGCAGACTTCCAGGTAGGCGTCGCGCAGGCCGCTCGCCACCGCGTCGCCACCCGCCGCCCGCCAGCGGTCGTACCAGTCGGCGACCGAACGCAGCAGCGCCCGCAGCAGCGGGTCGCGGTCGGTGGCCGCCGCCCCGGCCAGTTGCAGTGAGGTCGCCGGCAGCCCGGTGGGGTTCACCGGCAGCTCGTCGGCGCGCAGCGTCACGTTGAGCCCGATGCCGAGCACGATGGCCGGCGGCTGTGCCGCCGAACGGCCCGGCACCGCCTCGGCGAGCACCCCGGCGCACTTCGCGTCGCCGATCAGCAGGTCGTTCGGCCACTTCAGGGTGGCGTCCAGCTCGGCCAGCCGGGCCACCGCCTCGACCAGCGCGACGCCGGCGAGCAGCGGCAGCCAGCCGTACCCCGTGGGGGGTGCCACCGGCCAGCCGCGGTCCGGAACGGCCTCGCCGGGCCGCAGCAGCACGCTCGTCGCGATGCCGGCGCGCGGCGGCGACTGCCACACCCGGCCGCGCCGGCCCCGCCCAGCGGTCTGCCGCTCAGCGACCACCACCAGGCCCTCCGGCTCACCGGCGGCGGCGGCCTCGGCCACGTCCGCGTTGGTGGAGCCGGTCTCGGGGTACAGCTCCAGCCGGGACCACGGCCCGTTCGGCGCGACCAGCGCGCGCCGCAGCCGGGCCGCCGACAACGGCGGGCGATCCAGATCGGTGTACGGGGAGCCCGGCATCCCGTCAGCCTACGGCGACGCCCGGGGAGGCACTGAGGCGTACTGCACAGCCGCGGCGACCTGAACCATCGTTATATTCCCTGGGTGACTACCGAGACCGGGACCAACATCCACAGCACTGCGGGCAAGCTGGCGGACCTGGAGCGCCGGGTCGACGAGGCGGTGCACGCCGGGTCGGCGCGCGCGGTCGAGAAGCAGCACGCCCGCGGCAAGAAGACCGCCCGCGAGCGGATCGAGATGCTCCTCGACGAGGGCTCCTTCGTCGAACTCGACGAACTGGCCCGACACCGCTCCACGGCGTTCGGCCTGGAGAAGAACCGCCCGTACGGCGACGGCGTGGTCACCGGCTACGGCACCGTCGACGGCCGGCAGGTCTGCGTCTTCGCCCAGGACTTCACGGTCTTCGGTGGTTCCCTCGGCGAGGTCTTCGGCGAGAAGATCGTCAAGGTCATGGACCTGGCCATGAAGATCGGCTGCCCGGTGGTGGGCATCAACGACTCCGGTGGCGCCCGCATCCAGGAGGGCGTCGTCTCGCTCGGCCTCTACGGCGAGATCTTCTTCCGCAACGTGCGCGCCTCCGGCGTCATCCCGCAGATCTCGCTGGTGATGGGACCGTGCGCGGGCGGGGCGGTCTACTCCCCCGCGGTCACCGACTTCACCGTGATGGTCGACCAGACGTCGCACATGTTCATCACCGGCCCGGACGTGATCAAGACGGTGACCGGCGAGGACGTCGGCATGGAGGAGCTGGGCGGCGCCCGCACGCACAACTCGCGCAGCGGCAACGCGCACTACCTCGCCACCGACGAGGAGGACGCGGTCGACTACGTCAAGGCGCTGCTGTCGTACCTGCCGTCGAACAACCTCGACGAGCCGATGGTGGTCGAGGCCCCCGCCGCGCTGGAGATCAGCGACGAGGACCGGGAACTGGACACACTGATCCCGGACTCGGCGAACCAGCCGTACGACATCCACACGGTCATCGAGCACGTCCTGGACGACGGGGAGTTCCTGGAGGTCCAGCCGCTCTACGCGCAGAACATCGTGGTCGGCTACGGCCGCGTCGAGGGGCGCCCGGTCGGCGTCGTCGCCAACCAGCCGATGCACTTCGCCGGCACCCTGGACATCGCCGCCTCGGAGAAGGCCGCCCGGTTCGTCCGCACCTGCGACGCGTTCAACATCCCGGTTCTGACCTTCGTGGACGTCCCCGGCTTCCTGCCCGGCACCGGCCAGGAGTGGGACGGCATCATCCGCCGGGGCGCCAAGCTCATCTACGCGTACGCCGAGGCGACCGTCCCCAAGGTCACCGTGATCACCCGCAAGGCGTACGGCGGGGCGTACGACGTGATGGGTTCCAAGCACCTCGGCGCGGACCTGAACTTCGCCTGGCCCACCGCGCAGATCGCGGTGATGGGTGCGCAGGGCGCGGTCAACATTCTCTACCGCTCCGAGCTGGCCGGCGCCGAGGACCCGGCGGCGGTCCGCGCCGAGAAGATCGCCGAGTACGAGGACACCCTGGCCAACCCGTACGTGGCCGCCGAGCGCGGCTACATCGACTCGGTGATCCCGCCGCACGAGACGCGTACCCAGATCGTCCGGGCGCTGCGTGTCCTGCGCACCAAGCGGGAGACCCTGCCGCCGAAGAAGCACGGCAACATCCCGCTCTGATCCGATCCGGTCAGCAGGAAGGGTTGGCGGCGAGGCACATCCGCCCGGCGGCGACCGTCGCCAACCGGCGCAGGTCTGCTTCGGTGCCGTCCTGGCCGACGCTGAGCACGGCGATCAGATCACCCACCCGGACGATCGCCGTGCTCGTCGACTGCGGTTCGTCGCCGGCTGGCGCACCGGTCGACCGGGACACGGTGTGCCGCACCAACGAGGCCTCGTCGCCCGCGAAGTTCCGGTCGACCACCGCCCACCGGTGCACCGCCTCCCCCACGCCCGTCTCCCCCGCCACCTCGTACGGCCCGACGCCGCGCCACTCGGCGCACGGGGCCACCATGCCGTCCAGGTCGGCGAGGAACGACTTCGCCAGCTCCGGAGTCACCCGGTACAGGTCCTGGGTGAGCAGCACGCCGCCGAGGGTGGCGGCGCCCTGCCGGTATTCCCGCAGCAGCGTCTGCGACCGTGACCAGCGGGACGTCTTCCAGACCGGGGTGAGCCCCTGACTCTCGCGGCAGTAGCCCAGCAGGTGGTCGACGAGGATGGGTTCCCCCAGCCCGGACTGGCTGAGCTCCCGTTGGGCCGCCTGCGCCAGGTCGGTCGGCCGCAGCAGCGAGTCGTCCACGATCTCACCACGCGCCGGTGTCAGCGTGGCCGCGGCGACCGGAGTCCGCACCGGCCCTCGGCCACCTTCGGCAAGCGCGGCGGCGGAGCCCCCCACGAGTGTGAGCGCGACCGTGGCCACCACGATGGTGCGCCGGCTGCGCCGCCGGGCCCGGGCGCGGATCTCCTGCGGCTCCGGCCAGCGCACGTCGTTCAACTCCCGGTGGATCCGTTCGACGAACGCCAGTTCGTCACGCATCGGTGGCCTCCTCCAGATCAGAGACGGCGAGCAGACCGGCGAGCGCGACACGCCCCCGGGAGAGTCGGGCCTTGACCGTGCCCACCGGGGCCGCGGTCTCCCGGGCCACCTCGGCGACCGGCATGCCCATCAGGTAGTAGAGGGCGATGGCGGTGCGCTGCTCCTCGGGCAGGCGGCGCAGCGCGGCGACCACCTCGACGGTGTCGGTGCCCGGCCCGGGAACGGACTCGGTGGCCCCGTGCCGCAGGTACGCCCGCGCGCGGCTGCGCAGGCTGCGCCACCGGCTGACCGCGACCCGGCTGGCCACCACCCGCACCCACGCCTCCGGGTCGTCGTACCGGCTGACCGTCGACCAGCGCTGCCACGCCCGGATGTACGCCTCCTGCACGGCGTCCTGCGCCTCGATCCGGTCGCCGGTCAGGGCGTAGACGAACCCGAGCAGCCGTTGCCGGCTCCCCCGGTAGAACTCGTCGAACCCGTCGACGTCCGGCACCCGCTACCTCCCCGTGTCGGTCGCAGGGAACACGCGCCGGGCGGGGTCGTCGGTTGCCCCGCTCAGGCGGTCATCTTCTCCAACTCGGTCAGCGGGAACGCCCCCGCCCCGATGCCCTCCCGGACCGCGCGGCGTACCGCGCGCTGCACTGCCGCGTTCGCGGGCGTCGGTACGCCGTGCAGACGTCCGAGCAGGACGATCTCCCCGTTGAGGTGGTCGACCTCGGTGGAGGCGGCGCCCCGGGCCAGGCTCTGCCAGGTGGAGCCGCCGGATCGGTCCTCACCGGCCACCGGGCGCTGCCCGACGAGGTCGCCGCGTTCGGTCTTCTCCTCCTGCGGGGAGGTGTGCGCGATGCCCGCTGCGGCGAGTACGGCGACGCCTTCGGCGCGTACCCGCTCGGCCAGCGCGTCGGGGACGTCCCCGCCGAGCAGCGCCTGGAGGCCGTTGCCGAGGTTGCTGAGCAGCTTGCCGTACTTCCAGCGCTGCACGTCGTCGCGTACCGGCGCGACGAAGCCGGCGTCGGTCAGGTCGGCGGCGACGGCCCGGTCGGTGTCGTCGGCGCCGTCCGGGTACCGACCGATGTGGAGCATCCCCGGATGCGGGTACCCGTTCGCCACCACCACGCCCGGGTCGAGGTGGGTGGCCGGCAGCCAGACACAGACGGGATGCACGTCGGCGAAGAGCCGCAGCGCGGCCCGCTCGTTCGCCACCCCGTTCTGCGCGGTCACCAGCGGCAGCCGTTCGCCCGCCGTGCCGCCGCCGACCACCGGCGCATCCACCCAGGCGGCCAACGCACCGGCGGTGTCCTGCGACTTCACCGTGAGGACCAGCACGGTGTCCGCTGGCAGCGGCTGGTCGGTGGGCCGGTCCACCGCCGTGAGCCGCGCGGTGGTCTCACCGTCGGGCTGGCGCAGCGTCAGACCCCGCGCGCGGATCGCCTCCAGGTGCGCTCCACGCGCCACCAGGGTCACGTCCCGTCCGGCCTGGGCCAGCCGTACGCCGATGGTTCCGCCGACCGCGCCCGCCCCGATGATCACGTATCGCATGGCCCTCATTCTGCCCCGTGCGGTCAGAGTGTCAGGCCGGCGTCGGTGAGGAACGGGCCGGCGAGCAGGAGCGCGCCGGCGATCAGCGCCGCGAGGTTGACCAGGGCGAAGACCATGACCCAGAAGAACGCCGGGAACGGGGTGAGCCCGGCGAGCTGGTCGGCGTCGGAGGCGGGCATCCGGCCACGGGAGCGCAGGCGTTGCAGCTCCACCACCGGGCGCACCCCACCCAACAGCAGGAACCACACCCCGGCGTACGCGAACGCGGCCTGCACCTGCGGGGTGGCGTACCAGGAGACGGCGAACACCAGCGCGCCGGTGACCAGCACCGACACCACGCCGAAGGCGTTGCGGATCATGACGAGCATGGCGAGCAGCAGCGCCACCGCCACCCAGAGCAGCAGGGTGATCCGGTTACCGCCGAGCAGCCAGGCGCCGGCAAGCCCGACGAGCGGCGGGGCGACGTAGCCGGCGAGCAGGGTGAGGATCATGCCCGGCCCGGTGGGTCGACCGGCGGAGAGGGTCAGCCCGGACGTGTCCGAGTGCAGCCGGATGCCGTGCAGCTTACGGCCGGTGAGCAGGGCGACGAGCGCGTGTCCGCCCTCGTGGGCGATGGTGATGGCGTTGCGGGCGATCCGCCATGGCAGCCGCGTGGAAACCACCACCAGCGCGACGGCAGCGGTGATCAGCACCAGCAGCGGGGGCGGGTCCGGCTGCGCGCCGAACAGCGTGTCCCACTTCTCGCCCAGCCCGTCGATCGACATCATGGGGCGCGAGCCTACCGGCGGCGTTCGGTGCCGCTTCCGACGCACCGGCTCGCCGCCACTGCGACGGCTGATCGTTCCCCGCGGTTGCGGCAGGCCACCGACACCCGTCGATGAAAGTTTCCTCGACAACTCTTGTGATCTAGGGCAGTAACCTCCAAAGATGGGCGTCAATAGACAGGCGCATCTGGAGGCACTCATGGCCCGTACCGACTCACCGCTGCGCCGCGTACTCGCGGCCGGCCTCACCGTCCTCGCCACCGCGGCGGCGACCCTCGTCGTGACCGCCGGCCCGGCGGCGGCGGCCACCACCCCCGGCGTCGACGTGTCCCGCTACCAGGGCTCGATCAACTGGACCAGCGTCCGCAACGCGGGCGTCCAGTTCGCCTTCATCAAGGCGACCGAGGGCACCAGCTACAAGGACCCGAACTTCAACGCGAACTACGTGAACGCCTACAACGCCGGGGTGATCCGCGGGGCGTACCACTTCGCCCGGCCGAACATCTCCGCCGGCTCCACCCAGGCCAACTACCTCGCGTCCAACGGGGGCGCGTGGTCGGCGGACAGCCGCACCCTGCCGGCGGCGCTGGACATCGAGGGCAACCCGTACGCCGGTGGCTACTGCTACGGGCTCAGCACGACCGGGATGCGCAACTGGGTGCAGGACTTCCTGAACACCTACCGCTCCCGCACCGGCCGGTACGCGGTCATCTACACCACCACGAGCTGGTGGAACCAGTGCACCGGCAGCTGGACCGGCCCCTGGGCGAACCACCCGCTCTGGCTGGCCCGCTGGGCGAGCGCGCCCGGCGCCCTGCCGGCCGGCGCGTCGGTGTGGAGCTTCTGGCAGTACACCAGCACGGGAGCCGTCTCCGGGATCAGCGGCAACGTGGACCGCAACTACTGGAACGGTGACCGCAGCCGGCTGATCGCACTGGCCAACAACACCTGATCGAGCCGTTGGCGGCAGCGGGATCGACGGTCACCACACGGTCGACAATCGGTCCGGCTGCCGCCACACAATCGGTTTCGGGTCAGGCCCGCCGTCGGCTCATCGCCGGCACCGGAGTCTCATCGGGAGTCAGTGCACCCCGCCGGGTCAGCCGCCACGCGCCGACCCCGCAGACGGCAACGGCCACGACGCTGAGAAATGCGATGAGCGCCGGAACCCCCACGGCGACCAGCAGCAGGACCGCGTCGCCGAACGCGACCAGCATCCACAGTGCCAGCCGGGGCCGGGCGTCCCTCCGTCGGTAACCCATGTCGTACCTCCTTCCGTCGTCGAAGGTCAATTACCCCGGACGACGGAAGGTCATGCGAATCAATTTTCAGTCCTTGCGGTCGGGCACGAAACCCTTGGCGATCCGGTCGAAGTTCGGCAGGTTGGCCTGCCAGTCCTTCTCCGCGACCTCCCACCGCATGGCATACCCGCGGTTGCTGGCCGTCACGAAACCCCGGTTACGGACGTGGATCCGCTGCCCGTCCCGGGTCTCCAACCACTCCCAGTCGGCACAGGTCTTCCAGAACGTGCACCGCTTGATCCCGATCAACTTGTAGTCGGTGACGAGTTTCTTGCGGCCACCCTCGATGCTCTGCCAGTCGGCGTAGGCGTCGTCCTTCGGGTTGGGAGTCCACTGCACCAGCAGCTCGCCCGGCCCGTTCGACTGGTCGAAGACGACCTGGTCGCTCTTGGGCTGGCTGCGCACCCACCCGTCGGGGATCGGCAGGGTGAAGCCTGCCGGGTCCTTGTGCAGCTTCCAGCCCGCCGGCAGCGCGTTCGGGTCGACCGACGGCGTGGCCGACGCGGTCGGGCTGGGAGCGCCGCTCGTCGGCGGGGGCGCCGCCGGGGGGCTCGTCGGTGCCGGCGCGGACGTCGCGGCAGCCCCGGTCGGGCCGGCCTGCGGAGTGTCGTCCTCACCCTTGGTGAGCATCGGCACGATCACCACGAGGCCGATCAGCAGCACGGCCACCAGGGCGCCGATCAGGAGATTACGCCGGGTGTTGTTCGGTTTCGTGCCGTCCAAGGGCGGCACCGCCGCGCGCCCGGCCGGACTCACCGGAGGCATCACCGATGTCGGAGTCGACGGTTTGCGCTGCTCCGGCGCCACCGGTGGACCGTCCACGACAGTCGGCTCGTCGTCGTCAGCGTCGGTCGTCGTACCGTCGCCGGAGGTGCCGGCCGCGGCCGCGACGGGCGCGGTGGGCTCGGCGTCCGGCGTGGCCGGCGGGTCGATCGTCGCGGTGGGCTCGGCCGGCACCAGCGCGGTAGGCGCGGCGTCGGCACCGGACGGCACGGTGGCCGTCGGCGTCGCGTCGGCGGAGGTCTCGGCGGCGGCGACCGGCGGCGGCGACACCGGCCGGCTCGTGGAATCCTCGGCGGGTCGCGGGGCCGGCACGACAGGCACGCGCGGCTCGCGCGGACCGTTCGGCCCCGGCCGGCGTACGCCGTCGAGCAGTGAGATCGAGCGCGACCGCTTGCCGCCGGCGCGGCGCAGCAGCCGCTCCGCCACCTCCGCGTTGATCCGCTCGTTCGGGTCCTTGCGCAGCAGCCCGTTGAGCACGGCCTTGAGCGGGCCGGCGTTCTTCGGCGGCGGGATCGGCTCGGTGGCCAGCGCCGCCAGGGTGCCGATCGCCGACGGCCGGGCGTACGGCGACTTGCCCTCGACAGCCGCGTAGAGCGTCGCGCCCAACGACCACAGGTCGGCTTCCGGCCCGGCGGTGCCGTCCCGGGCCCGTTCGGGCGAGATGTACGCGGGCGAGCCGAGGACCATGCCGGTGCGGGTGACGTTCGGGTCGCCCGGGATGGTGGCGAGACCGAAATCGGTCAACACCACCCGGCCGTCCTCGCCGAGCAGCACGTTTCCGGGCTTCACGTCGCGGTGCATGACGCCCGCCTTGTGGGCCGCGTTGAGGGCGCCCAGCACCCCGAGGCCGATCTCGACCGCGCGAGCCACCGGCACCGGGCCGTCCTCGGCGAGCGTGTCCTGCAACGACTTCGACGCCACGTACTCCATGACGATCCACGGGTCGCCGTCGGTGCGCAGCACGTCGAAGATGCGTACGACGTTGGCGTGGTTGAGCCGGGCGATGGCCCGCGCCTCCCGCAGGGAGCGTTCCCGCATCTCGCGGCGTTCCTCGTCGGTGAGGCCGGGCGGCGGCACCAACTCCTTGATCGCCACGTCCCGGTGCAGCACCTCGTCGCGCGCCTTCCACACCCGACCCATGCCGCCCTGGCCGAGCGGCGACAGAAGCCGGTATCGGTCAGCGACGAGTTGGGGAAGCGCGTTCGACATCGGTGAGACGGTACCCGGACCGCCCGACCGTCACACCGCCGGCACGCCACTGTGCGTTCCCCGTAACTTCCGGCCGCGTACCCTGGCGGCATGTCTGCCGAAGAGCCGCTGTTCCGGGTCGTTCGCGGCGTGCCCACCGCGGAGGAGTTGGCAGCCCTGGTGGGTGCCATCGTCGTCCGGTCCCGCCCGGCCACCGCCCCCGCGCCGACGACCGCATCCGCGTGGGCCCGCAGCGCCCGACCCGCCAGCCGGGACACCTGGCGCACCGCCGGTCTCCCCCGCTGACACGACCCGCCGCGCGGGGGCTGCCAGGGTCGCGTCGAGCCGTTAACCTCACTCAGGGAAACGGTGCCGTGACGCGTAGGGAGGATCGATGATCCCCGAAGAGGATGGGCCAGCACCCTGGCTGCGCAACTACGGCGGCATCGAAGCTGACATCCGCCAACTCCGGGAGTTCGCCGACCAGCTCGCCGCCGAGGTCGAGCGCAACTACGCGCCGCACCTGCCGTACATCGCCGCCGACATGTCCGCCGAAATCCCCAACCCCTGCGACGCCTTCGTCGAGCTGGTCACCTTCCTGCACGCACACCACGAGACACAGCAGGCCACCGCCGACATGGTGTACGCCGTCCGAGGCGCCACCGGCCACCTCGCCGCAGCCGCCGACCGGGTCGCCACCCGGTACGCCGACACCGACGCCTTCTCCGCCGCCCGGGTCGTCGACGTGCAACAGGCCCTCGCCGACCCGGGCGCCGTGCTGCCACACACCCCCACACCCGCACCGATGCTCCGCGACCCCAGCGGCCCGGTGGTCCTCCCATGATCGAACGGGGCAACAGCCGCACCGCCGGCACCGACTGGCAGCTCATGGACGTCAACAGCATGTGGGCGTGCCTCCAGGACCACGACACCGCCAACCACTGGAAACAGGTCGCCGGCTGGCGCAAGGTCTGCGACCTGGCACAGATCCACCTCGGCCGGCTCCAGGAGTACCGGCGAGGGCTCGCGGCAGTGTGGCCGCCCGAAACCAGCGCCGCCTCGGGCACGTACCTCGCCCAACTCGACGAACTCATCGACAAGGTGCGGCACACCCACGACGCCGCAGCCGCCAACTACACCGCGCTGTCCGCCGCAACCCAGGCCATCGGCACCACCCGCGCCGCGCTCCGCAAGATCTATGAGGAGTACGCCGACAAACTCCAACAGAAGCAGGCGTACGAGACGACGGCGGCCGACCCCAAGGCGATCATGGGTAACCGGATGACCGAGCCACCCGTTTCAGACGCCGAACTGGAACGGCTGAACGTACAGGCTCGGGGGATGATGTTCGGCCTCAGCGGCGAACTCCAACAAGCCCAAGCAACCCTCCAAAAACCACCACCACCACCGAAAGGCAAGCCAGTCGCCGACCAGGCGAACCCGGATGTCTACGGCGAAAGTAGCGGTCCAGTCATTCCTCCAATCGTGTCCGTACCGCCGCGGAAGCGCTCCGAAGGTAGACCGGCCTTGAGAACCCAACCTGTTTCCATGCCGAATGCTCCAGGTTCCGGGCCTATACTCGGCGCCTCAAGTGGCGGGTTGCCGGGCATGGCGACGAACGGCGGCTCAGGCTTTGGATCCACATCACCAACGCCAGCAGGGTCAGCATCCACTCTCGGACCGCAGTCCCTCCCCCCTGGAGTCGCCCCTCTTGCCGGTCCGCCAAGAGGCGCTCGTTCGCAGCTCCCTCCAATCAACCGCCCGGCCGGAGGCAATACACCACCGCATACAATGCCGGCAGCGCAACCGCGTTCAATGCCACCTGGCGGTCTGATCGGGGGAATACCCGGAGTTGGAATTGGGCAGCCAGGCGCAAGCCCAACACCTCGTCGTGTCAACCCGGTCGGCGGCGTGATAGGCGGCGGGGGCGCCGGCACTGGACCTACAGGCGGAGCGGGATCGCGACCAGGCAGCGGCCGCAGTGTCGGCCTCTCCAGCGGATTCACGCCATTTGGCGGCAGCCCGAACTTGAACCCTCCAGGCAGCGGCGTGTCTCGTTCGAGCCTACGGGAACCCGACCGTGACAAGAGTCGTCCTTGGGATCCTGACCACCCGTGGGAAATTGACCAGGGCGTCGAGCCAGTGGTCCGTCCACCAGAAAATCAGGGCCCCATCGACCCCGGCCCTGCCATCGGCTTTGACCGGTAAGCCTCTTGCCGCTTGGACGGCGGCCATCGTCAGTGCGAGCGCTGCCATCGTCGTACTGCAACTCCCGCTGGCTTTAGTTGCAACTGCCGCGCCTGAAGGTCAAGAAGTCGAGAGAATTCGCGGCGATCAGTGGCATTTGAACTATCTTCGTGTGAACGATGCGCTTAAGATCAGCCGAGGCACTGGGGTCATTGTGGCAGTGCCAGACACCGGCGTAGACGATCATCCCGATCTGCAAGGCAACCTTATTTCCGGCACAGACGTCACTTCTGACGGCACTGGTAACGGTAAAGCCGATTTAAGTAGCCACGGCACAGGAATGGCCGGCCTGATAGCTGCGCATGGACGTGGCGGCAATCTAGGAGCGCTTGGCATCGCCCCAGAATCCAACGTTCTACCTATTCGGATCCAAGTGACGGATGCGGAAGGCGACAGCGACGACCTCGCTGCGGGAATCGAATATGCCGTCTCTCGCGGGGCGAAGGTCGTCAGCATCTCTTCTGTCGCTGGGCCAAATTTGAACCTACAGAAAGCCGTGGAAAGTGCCATACAAGCGGACGTCCTTGTGATCGCGGCGGCAGGCAATCTGCCTCGTGACCGGTATGTCAGCTTTCCGGCCTCGTACCCTGGCGTCATTGCCGTCGGTGGAATCGATCGCGATGGCAACCGAGCTGCCGAGTCCGTGACCGGGCCAGAGATTGACGTGGTTGCGCCATCGGTTGACATCTACAGCACGAGCATCAACGGCAAGTACCGCAAGGGCACTGGCACCTCGGACGCGACGGCCATTGTCGCGGGAGCTGCGGCGTTGATCAGGTCGAAGTACCCCTACCTGCCGGCGCGGGAGGTGGCGCATCGGATCACGGCCACGGCCGTCGACAAGGGGCCGCCGGGTCGTGACGACGAGTACGGGTATGGCGTCATCGATCTTGTGGCGGCACTGACGGCCGACGTACCCCCATTGGGTTTTGAGTCGGCAAGCGCTCCGGCCAGCGCTGGGACGAGCACGACGGCTGGCGCTCGACCCGGTAACGACGGTGATGGCGCGACGGCTCGCGGCCTGGTCACTCTCGCGGTGATCGTGGCCGCTGGCGTCGGTTGGGCGTTGGTGGCGCGACGTCGGCGGCGTGGTGATGATCCCCCGCCCAGAATCAGTCGCTGACCGACACGGGACGCTGGACGAGGGCAGCGGCCCGCTGCAACGACGTGGCGGGCACGGTGTGCCGCCCCGCAGCCGGTAGCGTCGGATCCGTGTCTGAATCTTTGCCTCTCCGCCTCGTGCTCGCGTCGGCGAGCCCTGCCCGTCGTAAGACTCTCCGCGCCGCCGGTATCGAGCCGGACGTGCTGGTCAGCGGGGTGGATGAGTCGCTGGTGGTGACGGACCGGGCCGAGGATCTGTGCCTGGAGTTGGCGCGGCTCAAGGCGCAGGCCGTGTTGACCCGGCTGAGCCCGACCGGGCCGAGCAGCCCGACCGGGCCAGCCGGCACCGGCGCCGAGCAGCGAACGTTGGTGATCGGCTGTGACTCGGTGCTGGCGTTCGACGGGGAGATCCTCGGCAAGCCGGCGGATCCGGCGGACGCGACCCGGCGGTGGCAGCGGATGCGGGGGCGCAGCGGCGTCCTGCACAGCGGGCACTGCCTGATCGACGTGGTCGCCGGGCGGCGCGCGGAGGCGGTCGGCTCGACGACCGTCCACTTCGCCGACATCAGTGACGACGAGATCGCCGCGTACGTGGCGAGTGGGGAGCCGCTGGCGGTGGCCGGCGCGTTCACGATCGACGGGCTGGGTGGGCCGTTCGTGGAGCGGATCGAGGGCGACCCGGGCACGGTGGTCGGGTTGTCGATGCCGCTGCTGCGCCGCCTCCTCGCCGAGTTGGATCTGCGGATCACAGACTTGTGGACGAAGGTCGCGCCGGGCGGCCAATCCGTGGAGCCGCTCGGTAACGTCCGGTCATGACAACCAAGTCGATTCCGCTCACCGACGAGCTGCACGCGTACCTGGTCGCGCACGGCGCCCCGCCCGACGAGATCATCCGGGACCTGGCCGAGGAGACCCGGTCGGTTCTGCCGGAGCACGCCACCATGCAGGTGGCCCCGGAACAGGCCGCCTTCCTGACGTTCCTCACCCGGCTGCTCGACGTACGGCAGGCCGTGGAGGTCGGCACGTTCACCGGACTGTCGTCGCTCGCGATCGCGCGGGGGCTGCCCGACGGTGGGCGGCTGACCTGCTTCGACATCTCCGAGGAGTTCACCGGCATCGCCCGGCGCTACTGGGCACGGGCCGGTGTGCAGGACCGGATCGACCTGCGTATCGGCCCGGCCGGGGAGACGCTGCGGGAGCTGCCGAACGAGCGCTACCTGGACTTCGCGTTCATCGACGCGGACAAGACCGGCTATCCGGTGTACTGGGCGGAGCTGGTGCCCCGGATGCGTCCGGGCGGGGTGATCGCGGTCGACAACGTGCTGCGCGGTGGTCGGGTGATCGCCCCGCGGGACGCCAACGACCGGGCCATCGCCGCCTTCAACGACGAGGTGCTGGCCGACGTACGGGTGGATCCGGTGATGCTGCCGATCGCGGACGGTCTCACCCTCGCCCGGGTGCACTGACACGACGACCCGCACGCGGATCGGGGTGCCCCCGCGACGACGAAGGGGCACCCCGGTGCGTGCGACCCGTCAGCGGACGCTGCGGGCGAACTGGCGGGCGGCCCAGAAGACGCCCAACGCGGCGAGCACGGCGGTGATGGTCAAGCCCTGCCAGACCTTGTCGCTGCCCAGGTCGCCGGCGAACAGCGCCCGGGTGCCGTCGACCGCCCAGGAGAACGGGTTCCAGTCGGCGATGCCCTGCAACCAGCCGGGCGCGAAGGTCAGCGGCAGCAGGATGCCGGACAGCAGCAGCACCGGCTGCGCCACCGTGTTCATCAGCGGGGCCAGCGCGTCCTCGCTCTTGACCTTGAGCGCGACGCCGTACGAGACGGCCGAGGTCATGAGCGCGATCAGGGCGAGCATCAGGTACGCCAGCAGCAGGTCACCGATGAACACCCGCAGGTCGAACAGGAGTGCCAGCAGGGTGATGATGACGGCCTGCACGATGAGCGAGACCACGTCGCGCAGTGAGCGGCCGAGCAGCAGGGCGAGCCGGCTGATCGGGGTGACCCGGGAGCGTTCGATGACGCCGGCGCGCAGCTCGGCGATCAGGCCGAAGCCCTGGAACAGGCCACCGAAGATGGCCAGCAGCACCAGCAGACCCGGTACGAAGATCTTGTAGGCGGCGGCCTGGGTGGGTGCGTTCAGCGCCGGCTTGAGCAGTGGGGCGAAGAGCAGCAGGTACATGACCGGCTGGAAGACGCCGACGAAGACCCAGACCGGGTTGCGCAGCAGGAGTTGGGTCTGGCGCTGGAAGATCAGCCACGTGTCACGGGCGAATTTCATGAGAGTCGTCTCCGGTGGTCAGGACTCGCGCAGCGAGCGGCCGGTCTTGGTGAGGAAGACGTCGTCCAGGCTGGGACGGTGCAGCTCGATCGAGCGCAGCTCCAGCCCGGCGTGGTCGAGTCGGCGCAGCACCTGCGGGATGGCGGTGGCGCCCTCGTCGACGTAGAGACGCAGGCCGCCCTCGTCGGCGGTCTCCAGCTTGTTGACGTACGGCTCGCCGTCGAGCGTCTGCGCGGCCTGCGGGGTGGCGGCCAGGTCGAGGCCGACCAGCACCACGTCGCCGGAGATCTCCCTCTTCAGCTCGGCCGGGGTGCCCTCGGCCACCACCTCGCCGTGATCCATGATCGCGATCCGGTCGCAGAGCGCGTCGGCCTCGTCCAGGTAGTGCGTGGTGATGAAGACGGTCATTCCGTCGCGGCGCAGGCGCCGGATCTCGTCCCACATGTGCGCGCGGCTCTGCGGGTCGAGGCCGGTGGTCGGCTCGTCCAGGAAGACGACCTTCGGCTCGTGGATGATGCCGAGCGCGATCTCGACCCGCCGGCGCTGACCGCCGGAGTAGGTCTTGCACTTGCGGTCGGCGTACTCGATGAGCTGGAAGGCTTCCAGGGCGCTGACGGCGCGGCTCTGCGCGTCGGCCTTGCCGATGCCGTACATGCGGGCGTGCAGCACCAGCTCCTCGCGGGCGGTGGACTCGTCCCAGGTGCTGCCGCCCTGTGGGACGTACCCGATGCGACGCCGCACCTCCGCCGGGTCCTTGCGCAGGTCGGCCCCGGCGATGGTGGCCTCCCCGCCGTCCGGCTCGATCAGCGTGGCGAGCATCCGCAGCGTGGTGGTCTTGCCGGCGCCGTTCGGGCCGAGGAAGCCGAAGATCTCGCCCTCGGCGACCTCGAGGTTGACCCCCCGCACGGCGTCAACCGTCTTCGTCTCTCGACCCGCGCGGGAGCGGAACGACTTCCGTAGCCCCCTGGTCTCGATCATTTCTGCTCCTGGTCGGTCGGGCCGGTCGAACCGGCCGTCGGGTGGGACGACGCCGGACGGCGCACTCCCCCGCTGTGCCGACAGCAGGCTAACGCGATATAACTCTTGTAGTCAACGTTGATTATTCCGTGTCTGTCGAAGGTCGCGCCTCCTGGCGCTGCTTCCACCCGGACCAACCCTCGACGTTCTCCAGCTCAGCAGGCAGGTACGACACTCCGGAGTCGATCCGCTCCGCGATCCGTTCGCACCACCCCATCTCCGCCT
Source organism: Micromonospora sp. NPDC005298 (assembly GCF_040607375.1). Taxonomy (NCBI): domain Bacteria; kingdom Bacillati; phylum Actinomycetota; class Actinomycetes; order Micromonosporales; family Micromonosporaceae; genus Micromonospora; species Micromonospora sp. NPDC005298. The sequence goes on along the minus strand of NZ_JBEXGP010000002.1, from coordinate 99,847 downwards.
CCGCCCGCGCCGCCCACAGCTCGAACATCCAACCCACGTGCGCCGGCTTGCGGTTACGCACCCAGTCCGATTCCAGGGAGGCGCGCATCGACTCGACACCGGCGCGCAGCAGATTGGCCCGGTTGCGCAGGGCCGCTGCGGCCTCGGCGCGCGGCATGGCGGGCAGGAAGGAGAAGGCCACCGCGAAGGGGTCGGCCGGCTCGACGAGGTTCCACCAGGAGTTGCGCAGCAGCGTCTCGAACTCGTCCTCGCCCTTGACTGTCACCTCGTAGGTGGTCCGGGCCGGACGAGCGCCCACCTGCTCGGTGGCGACGGCACGCAGCAGCCCTTCCTCGGTGAGCTTGCGCAGCGCGTGGTAGATCGAACCGGGCTGCACGTTCGCCCACTTGTCGGCGCTCCAGCTCAGCAGCTCACGGCGCACGTCGTAGCCGTGCACGGGCTGCATCCACCGCACCAGACCGAGGATCATCATCCGAGTCGCAGACACCCCACAAGCGTAATAGCCAAGTTTGACTAACTTCAGTGCCCCATCCCACACTGAGCGATCGTTAGGGCCGGCGCGGGTGGCCGATACACTCCCGGTCAGTAACTTCCCGGGAGGAGCCACGAGGTGCGCAAGGTACTCATCGCCAACCGCGGCGAGATCGCCGTCCGGGTCATCCGCGCCTGCCGTGACGCCGGCCTCGGCAGCGTCGCCGTGTACGCGGACTCCGACCGTGACGCTTTGCACGCCACCCTCGCGGACGAGGCGTACGCGCTGGGCGGGGACAGCGCGACCGACACGTACCTGCGCATCGACAAGCTGCTCGACGTGGCCGCCCGCGCCGGCGCCGATGCCGTACACCCGGGTTACGGGTTTCTCAGTGAGAACGCCGACTTCGCCCAGGCGGTCATCGACGCCGGGCTGACCTGGATCGGCCCCACCCCGCAGGCGATCCGCGACCTGGGTGACAAGGTCACCGCGCGGCACATCGCGCAGCGCGCCGGCGCCCCGCTGGTCCCCGGCACCCCGGACCCGGTGGCGAGCCCGGACGAGGTGATGGCGTTCGCCGTCGACCACGGTCTGCCGGTCGCCATCAAGGCCGCCTTCGGTGGCGGTGGGCGCGGTCTCAAGGTCGCCCGCACCATGGAGGAGATCCCCCAGCTCTTCGAGTCGGCCACCCGGGAGGCGGTCGCCGCGTTCGGTCGGGGCGAGTGCTTCGTCGAGCGGTACCTGGACCAGCCCCGGCACGTCGAGGCGCAGGTCCTCGCCGACCAGCACGGAAACGTGATCGTGGTGGGCACCCGGGACTGCTCGTTGCAGCGGCGGCACCAGAAGCTCGTGGAGGAGGCCCCCGCGCCGTTCCTCACCGACGCCCAGCGGGCGCAGATCCACGACAGCGCCAAGGCGATCTGCCGGGAGGCCGGCTACCACGGCGCCGGCACCGTGGAGTACCTGGTCGGCAGGGACGGCACGATCTCCTTCCTGGAGGTCAACACCCGACTCCAGGTCGAGCACCCGGTCACCGAGGAGACCGCCGGCATCGACCTGGTCCGGGAGCAGTTCCGGATCGCCGACGGCGAGAAGCTGCGGATCACCGAGGACCCGACGCCGCGCGGGCACGCCATCGAGTTCCGGATCAACGGCGAGGACCCGGGCCGCAACTTCCTGCCCGCCCCGGGCACCGTCACCGCGCTGCGGCTGCCCACCGGCCCGGGCGTGCGGGTGGACACCGGCATCTCGGCCGGGGACGTGATCGGCGGCAACTTCGACTCGCTGCTCGCCAAGGTGATCATCATCGGTGAGACGCGGACCGAGGCGCTGGAGCGCGCCCGCCGGGCGCTCGACGAGATGGTGGTCGACGGCATGGCCACCGCCCTGCCGTTCCACCGGCTGGTCGTGCGGGACGAGGCGTTCACCGCCGAGCCGTTCACCGTGCACACCCGGTGGATCGAGACCGAGTTCGACAACACCGTGCCGCCGTTCACCGCCGCCGCCGGCGCCGCCGAGGCGCCGGCCGACCGCGAGACCGTCGTGGTCGAGGTGGGTGGCAAGCGGCTCGAGGTCAGCCTCCCCGCCGGCTTCGGCGGGGGTACGACCACCGCGGCACCAGCCTCCCGTAAGCCGAGCCGGCGGGGCGGGGGCGCCAAGGCCGGCGCTCCGGTCAGCGGCGACGCGTTGACCTCGCCGATGCAGGGCACCATCGTCAAGATCGCGGTGGCGGACGGCGACACCGTGGCCGAGGGCGACCTCGTGGTGGTGCTGGAGGCGATGAAGATGGAGCAGCCGTTGCACGCCCACAAGGCGGGTACGGTCAGCGGGCTCTCGGCCGAGGTCGGCGCGGTGATCACCGCGGGTGCCGCGATCTGCACCATCGCCTGAGCGCTCCGCCGTCGGCGGTCAGCGGAGGTTTTCGGCGGCGACCGCGCGGACGGCGGCGGTCAGGTCGTTGAGGACGTCCGACTCCAGCCGCCAGTGCTGCCAGTAGAGCGGGACGTCGAGGTGTCGGCCGGGTGCGAGGTCGACGCAGCGGCCGGCGGCCAGGTCGGCCTCGGCGATCTGCTCCGGCACCAGGCTCCAGCCCAACCCGAGCCGGATCGTCTCGCTGAAGGCGGGCACCGACGGCACGTAGTGCACCGGCGGGTCGAGCGGCTGGCCCGCCACCGCCTCGACGAACCGGTGCTGCACCCGGTCCTTGCGGTCGAAGACGATCATCGGGGCGGCGGCCAGCGCGGCAGCGCCGAACCCGTCGGCGAAGTGGGCGGCGGCGAATTCCGGGGTGGCCAGCGCCCGGTAGCGCATGGCACCCAGCCGCAGCACCCGGCAGCCCTGCACGGCCTCCCGCTGGGCGGTCACCGCGGCCGTCACGGAACCGTCCCGGAGCAGCTCGGCCGTGTGGTTCTGGTCGTCCTGCCGCAGGTCGAAGAAGAGCCCGGCCCGTCGCGGCAGTCGGGCCAGCGCGGCGGGGAACCAGGTGGCCAGCGAGTCCGCGTTGACCACCACGGCGACCCGGACGCGCCCGAGGCCGGCCAGTGACCCGCCGGCGTCGGCCAGGGCCTCCCGTTCGAGCAGGGTGAGCTGGCCGGCGAGGCGCAGCAGCGGGCGGCCGGCGTCGGTCGCCACGCACGGGCGGGCCCGGCGGACCAGCACCTGCCCGACGGTCTCCTCCAGCGCCTTGATCCGTTGACTCACGGCCGACGGGGTGAGGTGCAGGAGTCGGGCCGCCGCGTCGAAGCTGCCCTCGGCCACCACGGCGGCGAGTGTCCGCAGCTGCGCCGAGTCGAGACCGTCCATCAGGAGAGCTTACGTTTCGTGAGAATCTTTAGTTGGACTGCCGATGGTGCTCCGCTCTAGCGTCGACCCGTGCTCACCTCCGCCGTCGCCGGCTTCTCGATCTCCATCGCCCTCATCGTCGCCATCGGCGCCCAGAACGCGTTCGTCCTCCGACAGGGCCTGCGCCGCGAGCACGTCGTACCCGTGGTGCTCACCTGCGCCACCTCGGACGCCCTGCTGATCACGGCGGGGGTGGCCGGGTTCGGCTCGCTGGTGACCGGGCGACCAGGTCTGCTCGCGGCGATCCGCTGGGGCGGCGCGGCGTTCCTGCTCTGCTACGCGGCGCTCGCCGCCCGCCGTGCCCTGCGACCCGGCGGCCTGCTGCCCACCGAGCGGCCGCCGGCAACGTTGGGGGCGACCCTGCTCGCCTGCGCCACCTTCACGTTCCTCAACCCCCACGTCTACCTGGACACCGTGCTGCTCCTCGGCGGGGTGGCCCAACAGCACCCGAACCGCTGGGTATTCGGCGCCGGAGCCGCCCTCGCGAGCGTGGTCTGGTTCACCGCGCTCGGCGCCGGTGCGCGGCGTCTCGCGCCGCTGCTCGCCCGTGCCGGCGCCTGGCGGGTACTGGAGGGGGCCATCGCCGTCGTGATGGCCGGGCTCGCCGTGGCGCTCCTGCTGGGCTGACCGGCGCCACCGCGGCGGGAGTGTTTTCCACGACCACCGGCGGCGGGACGGAGCACGAGCGGCAATGATGGCCGGGTGCGGTTCCTTCACGGCGCGGTTCCCGCGCACGACCTGACCTATACCGACGTCTTCATGGCGCCGGCCCGTTCCGACCTGGGCTCCCGGCTCGACGTCGACCTGTCCACCGGCGACGGCACCGGCACCACCATTCCGCTGGTGGTGTCGAACATGACGGCGGTCGCCGGCCGGCGGATGGCCGAGACGGTGGCACGGCGGGGCGCGATCGCGGTGATCCCGCAGGACATCCCGATCGAGGTGGTGGCGAACGTCGTCGCCTGGGTCAAGCAGCGCCACCTGGTCTACGACACCCCGATCACCCTGGGGCCGACCGAGACCGTCGGCGACGCCATCCACCTGCTGCCCAAGCGCTCGCACGGTGCGGTGATCGTGGTCGACGAGGCCGGCCGTCCGGTGGGCGTGGTCACCGAGGCGGACACCCTGGGTGTCGACCGGTTCGCCCAGTTGCGGCACGTGATGTCCACCGAGCTGCACACGGTCCCGGCGGACGCGGACCCGCGTACCGGCTTCGACCTGCTCTCCGCGGGCCGTCGCCGGCTCGCTCCCGTGGTGGACGCCGACGGCCGGCTGGTCGGGGTGCTGACCAGGCAGGGCGCGCTCCGGGCCACCCTCTACACGCCCGCGGTGGACGACCGGGGACGGCTGCGCGTCGCGGCGGCGGTCGGGATCAACGGTGACGTCACCGGCAAGGCCGCCGCGCTGCTGGAGGCCGGGGTGGACACGCTTGTCGTGGACACCGCGCACGGCCACCAGGAGCGGATGATCTCCGCGTTGCGGGCGGTCCGCAAGCTGGACCCGGGGGTGCCGGTGGCGGCCGGCAACGTGGTCACCGCCGAGGGCGTACGCGACCTCGTCGAGGCGGGCGCCGACATCATCAAGGTCGGCGTCGGGCCGGGCGCCATGTGCACCACCCGGATGATGACCGGGGTGGGCCGCCCCCAGTTCTCGGCCGTGCTGGACTGCTCGACGGCCGCCCGCCAGCTGGGCCGGCACGTCTGGGCGGACGGCGGGGTGCGGCACCCCCGCGACGTCGCGCTCGCGCTCGCCGCCGGCGCGTCGAACGTGATGGTCGGCTCCTGGTTCGCCGGCACCTACGAGTCGCCCGGTGACCTGTACACCGAGCCGGACGGACGCCGGTACAAGGAGAGCTTCGGGATGGCCTCGGCGCGGGCGGTCAGCGCCCGTACCGCCGACGACAGCCCGTACGACCGGGCCCGCAAGGCGGTGTTCGAGGAGGGCATCTCCTCGGCCCGGATGTACCTGGACCCGGTCCGGCCCGGCGTCGAGGACCTGATCGACGAGATCATCGCCGGCGTACGCAGCGCGTTCACCTACGCCGGCGCGCGGGACCTGACGCAGTTCCACGAGCGGGCCGTCGTGGGTGTGCAGAGCGCCGCCGGCTTCACCGAGGGGATGCCGCTGCCGACGAGCTGGTAGCGCCGGTCGGGGTTGGCGACTCGGGGCGGGTGCGGGGCAGCCGGGCGCAGGCAACCAGGCCGATCAGGAGGAAGCCGGCGGCGGCGAAGGCGGCGTACCGGGTCGCGTCGGAGAACGCGATGCGGGCTTCCTGGGCGATCGGGGCGGTACGCGGGTCGTCCGCCAGGCCGCCGATGGCCGCCCCGGCGCTCTCCTTGACCGCGGTGACCACCTGGTCCCGCTGCCCGGCGTCGAGACCCGGCTGGTCGGCCAGCCGGTCGCCGAGGATGCCGCCGAGGCTGGCGAACAGGACGGTGCCCAGCACGGCGATGCCGAGCGCCGAGCCGACCTGCCGGGCGGTGCTCTGCACGCCGGAGCCCTGCCCGCTGCGCCGCACCGGCACCTCGGAGAGCGACACCCCGGTCAGTTGCGCGGTGGCCATTCCGACGCCGATGCCGTAGACGAAGAGGAAGCCCAGCGGAGCCCACCAGCTGGTGTCGGGTGCGACGACCAGGCCCAGCCCGGCGACCCCGACGAGTTCGGCGGCGACGCCGAGCTGGACGACCCGCGCGGCACCGAGGCGTTGGGTGAGGGGGGCGCCGATGCCGCTGGCGAGGAAGCTGCCGACGGCGAGTGGCAGCAGTGCCAGACCGGTGTCGAACGCGCTGTAGCCGAGCACGTTCTGGTACCACAGCGGCAGCGCGAAGAGCAGCCCGAATTCGCCGAGGCTGACGATGGCGGCGGCGAGTACGCCGTTGCGGAACGACCCGATCCCGAACAGCGACAGGTCGAGCAGGGCGGGGCGGCCGGCCCGGTTGCGGCGCATCTGGTGACCGAGGAAGACGGCGAGCGCGGCGAGGCCGAGCAGACCGGCCACCGGGACGGGCGAGAGCGTGAAGTTCCAGTCCAGCCCGAAGAGGCTGAACGGCTTCTCCCGCTGCCACCAGCCGTAGGTGCGGCCCTCGATGAGGGCGAAGACGACGCCGGTCATGCCGATCACGGAGAGCAGCGCGCCGACGATGTCGATGCCCCGCTCGGCGCGGTCGTCGCGGGACTCGGCGACCAGTGCGAGGGTGACCACGACGACGGCGAGGCCGACCGGGACGTTGATGCCGAAGGCCCAGCGCCACGAGTACTCGGTGGTCAGCCAGCCGCCCAGCAGCGGGCCGAGGGCCGCCGCGCCGCCGATGGTGGAGCCCCAGACGGCGAAGGCGATGCCCCGCTCGCGGCCGGTGAAGTTGGCGTTGAGCAGCGACAGCGAGGTGGGCAGCATCATCGCGCCGCCGATGCCCTGGAGCACCCGGGAGGCGATCAGCGTCTCGCCGGAGCCGGCAAGCGCGGCCAGCACGCTGGCGGCCACGAAGACGCCCACCCCGGCGACGAACATCCGGCGGCGTCCGGACCGGTCGGCGAGGCGACCGGCGACCAGCAGCAGCGCCGCGAAGACGAGGGTGTACGCCTCCTGGACCCACTGCGCGTCCGTCGAGGTGATGTCGAGGTCCCGGATGATCTGCGGGACGGCGACGTTCACGATCGTCGCGTCCACGATGATCATCGCGACGCCCAGGCTGATCGCGAACAGCCCCCACCAGCGTCCGCGCCCGCTCCCGGCCATTGAGCTCCTCCTTCTAGTAGCTAGATTTTCTAGCTACCCGAGCTGCTAGCTTTTACCCATGGCGCGGCCCCCGTCAACCCCTACCAGCGAGACGGCGCGTGCACTGCGTGAGCTGCTGCGCGTCGCCGGCGACACCCGGGGCGCCCTGGCCCGCCGGCTGGGGATCGGCACCACCGACGCGGCGGCCATCGACCACCTGATCTCCAGCTCCGACCCGCTCGGGCCGGTCGAGCTGGGCCACCGGCTGGGCATCCGTTCCGCGTCGGCCACCAACCTGGTCGACCGGTTGGTGCAGGCCGGCCACGTACGCCGCGCGCCACACCCGCACGACCGGCGTCGCCTCGCGCTCGAGGTGACAGAGCAGGCGTACGACGAGGTCCTGGCGGCACTGCGGCCGATGCTCGTCAGCGTGGACCAGGTGGTGAGCCGGCTGACCCCGGAGGAGGCGGCGACGACCACCGAGTTCCTGCGCGCGGTCACCGAGGTCATGCGGGAGTACGTCGCCACCGCCCCCGCCGACCGGCCGGCGGGCAGCCCGCAGCCCTGACGGTCAACCGAACAGGCGCCGCAACACCGTACGGGCGGCGTCGTGCGGATCGGCGCCGACCCGGTCCGGCAGGGCACCGGCCAGCCAGAGCGTGGCGAAGCCGTGCGCGATGGACCAGGCGGCGAGCGCGTCGGTGTCGGTGTCGGCGTCGTCGTCCGTCGACAGTGTCGCCACTCCCGAGCGGAGCGCGGCGCCGGAGCGCCCCCGTGCGGCGATCAGGTCGGCATCGTCGACCCGGTACAGCTCGGGCCGGAACATCACCTCGAAGTGCGCCCGGTGCCGGACGGCGAAGTCGACGTACGCCACGCCGGCGGCCAGCAGGTCGTCGGCGGCCTCCAGCGCCTCGGCCAGCCTGTCGAAACCCTCGGCTGCCAGTGCGGTGAGCAGGCCGGCCTTGTCGCCGAAGTGGTGCGCCGGCGCGGCGTGCGAGACGCCGGCCCGCCGGGCGAGGTCGCGCAGGCTCAGTGCGGTCGGGCCGGCCTCGTCGATGGCCTCGACGGCGGCGGCGAGCAGGGTGCGGCGGAGATCGCCGTGATGGTAGCCGCGCACCGAGGTCATGCCGCGATCTTATCTTGCCATTGACAAGATGCCACGTCGGCACGCAATCTTGTCACTGACAAGTTCTCGCGAGGAGGATCCGATGGCACCCCTATTCGCCCTTGTGGTCGGCACCGCGCTGGCCCGGCTCGCCGGCCTGGCCGGCATCTCCGCACTCGACGGCTGGCACCCCGCACTGCGGGTCGGGCTGGCGGTGATGTTCGTGCTGACCGGCGTCGCGCACTTCGCCGGGCGACGCCGCGCGGACCTGATCACCATGGTCCCCCCGAGGCTGCCCCGCCCGGACCTGCTGGTCTCACTCACCGGCGTGCTGGAGCTGGTCGGCGCGGTCGCCCTGCTGATCCCGGCGACCGCCCGGGTGGCGGCAGCCGGGCTCGCCCTGCTCATGCTCGCGATGTTCCCGGCGAACATCTCGGCCGCGCGCCGGAGGTTGACCCTCGCCGGACGGCCGGTCACCCCGCTCGGGCAGCGGACCGCCCTACAGGTCGTGTTCGTCGCCACTGCTGTCGTTATTTCGTTTGGCCCCTGACTATCAGGGAGCTAATCTGCCCACGTGGAACTCGTCACCCTCCAGGACGTGCCGCTCGGTCGGCTGCTGGTGGTCGCCGGGCACCTCGTCGGGCAGCGCTGGAACCGCTACCTCGCCGAGGAGCACGGCCTCACCCAGGCCGGCATGGTCACCCTGCTGACGCTCGCCCGACACGGCGAACTGCCCCACCGCGAGGTCGCCGAGAAGGGGTTCGTACGCCCCGCGACCCTGACCGGCATCGTCGACACACTGGCCCGCGACGGTCTCGTCGAGCGGCAGCGCGACGACAGCGACAGGCGCAGCATCCGACTCGCCATCACCCCCGCCGGGCGGGAGCGGGTGGCCGCGCTCGGCGCACTCATGCACTCCGGACGCCCCCTCACCTCGGTCGACGCCGACCCGGCGAAGGCCCAGGTCATCCGGGAGTTCCTGCTCGAGGTCATCGGCAGCGGAGACGACCCGCGGATGACCGGACGACCTACCGACACGAAGGACCCGGCGTGCTGATCCGACTACTGCGCGGCCAACTGCGCACCTATCAGAGACCGTTGCTGGCGGTGGTGCTGCTCCAGTTCGTGGGCACCATGGCCTCGCTCTACCTGCCCAGCCTCAACGCGGACATCATCGACCAGGGCGTGGCCCGGGGCGACACCGACTACATCGTGCGCACCGGCGGCTGGATGCTGCTGGTCAGCCTCATCCAGATCGTCTGCTCGATCGCCGCCGTCTACCTGGGCGCGCGCGTCGCGATGGGCTTCGGTCGGGACGTACGCGCCAGGTTGTTCGGGCACGTCAACCGCTTCTCCGCCCGCGAGGTGGCCCGCTTCGGGGCGCCGTCGCTGATCACCCGCAACACCAACGACGTGCAACAGGTCCAGATGCTCGTGCTGATGAGCTGCACGATGCTCGTCGCGGCACCGATCATGAGCGTCGGCGGGGTGTTCATGGCGCTGCGCGAGGACATCGGGTTGTCCTGGCTGATGCTGGTCAGCGTGCCGGTGCTCGCCATCACGCTCGGCTCGATCATCCGCCGCATGGTGCCGGGCTTCCGGCTCATGCAGACCCGGATCGACACGGTCAACCGGGTACTGCGCGAGCAGATCACCGGCATCCGGGTGGTCCGCGCGTTCGTCCGCGAGCCGTACGAGACGGACCGCTTCGGCGTCGCCAACGCCGACCTGACCGCCACCGCGCTGCGTACCGGACGGTTGCTGGCGTTGATCTTCCCGGTGGTCATGCTGGTGCTGAACGTCTCCAGCGTGGCGGTGCTCTGGTTCGGCGCGCAGCGGGTGGACGCCGGGGCGATCCAGGTGGGGGCGCTCACCGCGTTCCTGCAGTACCTGATGCAGATCCTGATGGCCGTCATGATGGCCACCTTCATGCTGATGATGGTGCCCCGGGCGGCTGTCTGCGCCGAGCGGATCACCGAGGTGCTGGACACCGACTCCTCGGTCGTCCCCGCCCCCACGCCGGTCACCGAACTGCCCACCCGGGCCGAGTTGGAGCTGCGCGGGGTGCGCTTCCAGTACCCGGGAGCGGTCGACCCGGTGCTGCGGGACATCTCCTTCCGGGCCACCCCGGGCACCACCACGGCGATCATCGGCAGCACCGGCGCGGGCAAGACGACGCTGCTGTCGCTCATCCCCCGCCTCGTCGACGTCACCGCCGGCGCCGTGCTCGTCGACGGCGTGGACGTCCGCGAGCTGGCCCCCGACGAGTTGTGGCGACGGATCGGGCTGGTGCCGCAACGCCCGTACCTGTTCACCGGCACGGTCGCCAGCAACCTGCGCTACGGCAACCCGGACGCCACCGACGAGGAACTGTGGACGGCGCTGGAGATCGCCCAGGCCCGGGACTTCGTGGCCCAGATGCCCGGCGGGCTCGACGCGCCGATCGCCCAGGGCGGCAGCACCGTCTCGGGTGGGCAGCGGCAGCGCCTGGCCATCGCCCGCGCGCTGGTCCGGAAACCGGAGATCTACCTGTTCGACGACTCGTTCTCCGCACTGGACCTCGGCACCGACGCGCGGCTGCGGGCGGCACTGCGGCCGGTCACCGCGCAGTCCGCCGTGGTGATCGTGGCCCAGCGGGTCTCCACGATCGTGGACGCCGACCAGATCATCGTTCTCGAGGACGGAGGGGTCGTCGGAGTGGGACGACACGCTGAGCTTCTCAAGTCCTGCCCGACGTACGCCGAGATCGTGGCCTCCCAGCAGACGACGGAGGTGCCGGCATGACCGGCCGCGAGACGCCGCCCACCGCGGCCGTACCCGAGCAGAAGTCGGCCACGGACGGCCCGACGCCCAAGCGGCTGCCTCCGGGCCGTCAGGGCGGTGGCCCACCGTGGATGGGCGCCGGGATGCCCGCCGAGAAGTCGATGAACTTCGGGCCGTCCGCCCGGCGACTGCTCGGCCGGCTCCGCCCGCATCGGCTGCACCTGGCCGCGATCATCACGTTGGCCCTGGTGAGCGTCGGGTTCAGCGTGGCCGGGCCGAAGATCCTCGGCCACGCCACCGACCTGATCTTCAGTGGTGTGATCGGTCGGCAACTGCCGGCGGGCACCACCACCGAGCAGGCCGTCGCCGCCGCGCGGGCCAGCGGCAACGCCAGCTTCGCCGACATGCTGGCCCGGATGGACGTGGTGCCCGGGGTGGGCATCGACTTCGACGCCCTGAGCCGGGTGCTGCTGCTGGCGCTCGGGCTCTACCTCGCGGCCAGCCTGCTCATGTGGTGGCAGGGCTGGCTGCTCAACGGGGTCGTCCAGCGGACCGTGCTGCGGCTGCGCGCCGAGGTGGAGGAGAAGCTCAACCGGCTGCCGCTGCCCTACTTCGACAGGCAGCCCCGTGGCGAGCTGCTGAGCCGGGTCACCAACGACATCGACAACATCTCCACAAGCCTCCAGCAGACCCTCAGCCAGCTGCTCACGTCCCTGCTGACAGTCGTCGGCGTCCTGGCCGTGATGTTCTGGATCTCGCCGCTACTGGCCCTGGTGGCCCTCGTCGCGGTGCCACTGTCGGTGCTGGTCACCCAGCGGATCGCCAAGCGTTCGCAGAAACAGTTCATCGCGCAGTGGACGCACACCGGCGAGTTGAACGGTCAGATCGAGGAGGCGTACACCGGCCACGAACTGGTGAAGGTCTTCGGGCGGCAGCGCGAGGTGGAGGCCGCGTTCCACGCGAAGAACGAGGAGTTGTTCCGGGCCAGCTTCGGCGCGCAGTTCATCTCCGGGATCATCATGCCGTCGATGATGTTCATCGGGAACCTGAGCTACGTGGCGATCGCCGTCGTCGGTGGCCTGCGGGTCGCCTCGGGGACGATGAGCCTCGGTGACGTGCAGGCGTTCATCCAGTACTCCCGGCAGTTCACCCAGCCGCTCACCCAGCTCGCGTCGATGGCCAACCTGCTCCAGTCCGGGGTGGCGTCCGCCGAGCGGGTCTTCGCTGTGCTCGACGCCGACGAGCAGACCCCCGACCCGGTCGAGCCGGCCCGGGTCGTCGACCCGCACGGCCGGGTCGAGTTCGAGCACGTCTCGTTCCGCTACGACCCGGACAAGCCGTTGATCGACGATCTGTCGCTGGTCGCCGAGCCGGGGCACACGGTGGCGATCGTCGGCCCGACCGGCGCCGGGAAGACCACACTGGTCAACCTGGTCATGCGTTTCTACGAGCTGGACGCCGGCCGGATCACGCTCGACGGGGTGGACATCACCTCGATGCGCCGCGACGACCTGCGCGGCAGGATCGGCATGGTGCTCCAGGACACCTGGCTCTTCGGCGGCACCATCCGCGACAACATCGCCTACGGCCGGCCGGGCGCCACCGAGGACGAGATCGTCGCGGCGGCACGGGCCACCTTCGTGGACCGGTTCGTGCGCAGCCTGCCCGACGGCTACGACACGGTGATCGACGAGGAGGGCAGCAACGTCAGCGCCGGCGAGAAGCAGCTCATCACCATCGCCCGCGCGTTCCTCGCCGAGCCGTCGCTGCTGATCCTCGACGAGGCCACCAGCTCGGTGGACACCCGCACCGAGGTGCTGCTCCAGCGGGCGATGGCGGCGCTGCGCTCGGACCGGACCAGCTTCGTCATCGCGCACCGGCTCTCCACCATCCGCGATGCCGACCTGATCCTGATGATGGAGAACGGCCGGATCGTCGAGCAGGGCACCCACGAGCAGTTGCTCGCCGCCCAGGGCGCGTACCACCGGCTCTACCGCTCCCAGTTCACCGGGGCGGTGGTCGACGAGGAACCCGCCGCCACCGCCGCCCAACCGGCGTCGGTCTGACGTGTCAGTCCGGGGGGAGCAGATCCGCCGAGCGGGCCGCGACCTGCCCGCCGATCAGGGCGAGCGCGGCGGCGGCCGGCATCGGGGGCAGGGCACCGCCGCCGCGCAGGCGCAGCGCGAGGTGCCCGTCGGCCACCTCCCGGGCACCCAGTACCCCGAGGTACGGGACGCGGCGGCGGGCCGCGTCCCGGACCCGGGCACCCAACGAGCCGGCGACGTCGACCTCGACCCGCAGGCCGGCGTCGACGGCCCGCCGGGCCAGCTCGCCCGCCGCGTCGACCTGCCCGGCGTCCACCGGCAGCAGCACCAGCTGGACCGGCGCGTACCAGGCCGGGAAGGCGCCCTCGTGCACCTCGATGAGGTACGCGAACAGGCGCTCCATGCTGCCGACCAGACTGCGGTGCACCATGACCGGCCGACGCCTGCCGCCGTCCGAATCGGTGTACGACAGGTCGAACCGCTCCGGCTTGTCGAAGTCCAGTTGGATGGTGGAGATGGTCGACTCCCGGCCCGCCGCGTCGACGATCTGAATGTCGATCTTCGGACCGTAGAAGGCGGCCTCCCCGGGCGCCTCGACGTACTCCACCCCGGCCAGCGCTCCCCGGAGCAGATCCTCGGCGTGCGCCCACTGCGCGTCGTCTCCGACGTACCTCCCGCCCGGCCCGCGCAGCGACAGCCGGAAACCGGCCGGGCGTACGCCGAGCGCGGCGTGCGCCGCCCGGATCAGCCCGAGGATCTCCACGACCTCCGCGCCCACCTGCCCGGGTGCGCAGAAGGTGTGCGCGTCGTTGAGCGAGATGGCGCGTACCCGGGACAGCCCGCCGAGCACCCCGGAACGCTCCGAGCGGTACATGCCGCCCAGCTCCGCGACCCGCAGCGGCAACTCCCGGTAGGAGCGGCCCCGGGCCCGGAACACCAGCGCGTGGTGCGGGCAGAGCGCCGGCCGGAGCACGAACTCGTCGTCGGCGCTCAGGCGCATCGGCGGGAACATGTCGTCGGCGAAGTAGCCGAGATGCCCGGAGAGTTCGAAGAGTTCCCGCTTGCCGAGCGGCGGCGAGTAGACGTGCTGGTGGCCGGAGCGGCGCTCCAACTCCCGGACGTACTCCTCGACGGCGTGCCGGGCGGCGGCGCCGGCGGGCAGCCAGATCGGCAGGCCGGCGCCGGCCAGCGGATCGGAGACGAAGAGGTCCAGCTCGCGGCCGAGCCTACGGTGGTCGATCATGTCGGGCTCCTGGATCGGGTACGACCCGGAGGCGACCTGGACACCGAACGCCGTGCGGCCCTCGGGGGCGGATCGCCCCGGGGCCTGGTCGACGGTGGTTACGTCAGAGCGGCGCGCCGGGGACACCCGGCGTCGTGGTCACTACTACCGCGCTGCGCATACGGCGACGCTAGCCGTGGAGCGGTCGGGGACGCACCCGAATTAACGGCGGTGCGCGAGGGGCGGGCCGCCGGCGCGGGACCCGCCGGCGGCCCTGGCGGCTCGCGGTCGTCAGGAACGGGGGACCCGACGGGCGGAGCCGCGCCGACAACGGTACGCCGACGAGCCCCGATCCGCCGACCGCTCCGGCGCGGGTGGCACGGCCCTCGGAACCGTCACCTGAACGCCGTTCGCCTCGTTGAACCGGGGTGGCCTGGCCGTGTCGACGGTCACGCCGGGCCGGGGCTGTCCACGGTGACGGCGGACACGCCGTCAGGCTCGATACACCCAATCGGCCGCATCCGGCGAGGTGGCAGGCGTGCCCGAACTACTGACTGACGTCGCATCGCCGGCGTGGGCGTACCTGGTGCTGCTCGCTCTGCTGATCGCGGACGCCTTCGTCCCGGTGATCCCCACCCAGATCGTCATGATCACCAGCGGTGCGCTCACCGTCTACGGCGGGCTCAGCCTGCCGGTCACCATCGCCGTCGGCGCGCTCGGCGTGTTCGCCGGCGACCTGGCCTGCTACCTGCTCGGTCGGGGCGCCCCCGACCGCCGGGCACCCCGGCACGCCGAGCCGAGCCGGGCCCGCCGGATGGCCAGCCGGGTCACCCAGGGGCTCCGACAACCCGGGCCGATGGTCATCCTGCTCTGCCGGTTCGTGCCCGGTGGCCGCATGGCGGCCTGCTTCTCGGCCGGCCGCAGCCGGTACCCGTACCGGCTGTTCGTGCTCTACGAGGCGGTCGCCGCGCTGGGCTGGGCCACGTACGGCGCCATGGTCGGGCACCTCGGCGGCACCGCGCTCACCGAATCGGCCTGGCGGCTGGCCATCATCGCGACCGCCGCCGCGGCCGGCTTCGCCGCCGCCGGATGGGCGATGACCCTGATCAGCGCCCGCCACGCCCGCACCGCCGCCGCCACCCAGGTCCCCCTGGACTAACCCCCTCCCCGCGCGATCTTGCGCTTTCTGCCCCGACAACTCGGGTAAGGCGCACATGAGCACGACCGAAAGTGCAAGATCGGCCTGGTTTTCGGGGCCTGTAGGGGTGGTTCCTGGGGTGGAATTCGGTGGGCGTCCCGGATTCGGCTGGGGGTCCTGCGGCGACAGGCTGCAGGCATGCCTGTTATCCGGAACACCGGCCTGTTGGCGCTCGGCGGGATCGCCGTGGCGGCGCTGCTCACCGTGATCGGTCACCTGGAAGTCAACGACGACCTCAACCCGTGGGCGCTGACCATCAGCGACTTCGCCGTCTCCGACCGGGGCGGTGTCATCGACGTGGCGATGGTGGTGCTGGCACTCGCCACGGTGACGCTGATGTACGGGCTGCGCCGTACCGGACCGCCGCCCGACCGGGCTGTCGAACTGCTGCTCGGTGCGTGGGTGGCGGGGTTGGCGGTGGCCGCCGTGGTGCCGACGAACGAGCCGGGCACCGCCATGACCACCGCCGCCTACCTGCACCGGTACGCCTCGGTCGTCGCCTTCCTGTCGCTGCCGGTCGGCGGCTGGCTGCTGGCCCGCCGGGACCAGCTGACACCGGCCGCCCGGTGGCTGCGCGGGTTGGCCGTGGCCAGCCTCGTCCTGGCCGCGGCCATGGTGTGGTCGGCCTACCCCGGTGAGCGCGTGCTGATCGGACTGGCCGAACGTCTGCTCATCCTCACCGAGGTCGGCGTGCTCACCGCGGTGGCACTCGTCCTCGCCCGCTCCGGATCACCGACCCGGGGCATCGCCGCCTAGGCTCCCACCCCGGGCACCTGGAGTGCCTCCGGGGCGAGCGCCCGCCGCCGTCACTCCAACTCGTGGAGCATCAGCTGGCGTGCCGCCTCGGTGATCGAGCCGGACAGCGACGGGTAGATGGTGATGGTCTGTGCCAGCTCGTTGACCGTCAGGTTGTTCTCCACGGCCATCGTGATCGGCAGGATCAGTTCGCTTGCCTTCGGCGCGACCACCACACCGCCGATCACCTGACCACTGGCCGGGCGGCAGAACAACTTCACGAAGCCGTCGGCGAGGTCGTCCATCTTGGCCCGGGCGTTGCCGGACAGCGGCAGCATCACCTGCCGGGCCGGCACCTTCCCGGCGTCCACCTCGTCCTGCGAGACGCCGACGGTGGCCAGTTCCGGGTCGGTGAAGACGTTCGCCGCGACGGTCCGCAGCCGCAGCGGACGGACCGCCTCACCGAGCGCGTGCCACATCGCGATCCGGCCCTGCATGGCGGCGACGCTGGCCAGCAGCAGAACGCCTGTGCAGTCGCCGGCGGCGTAGATGCCGGGCACGTTGGTCCGGGAGACCCGGTCGACGGTGACGTAGCCGCCCCGACCCAGCTCCACGCCGTACTCGGCGAGGCCCAGGTTGGCCGTGTTCGGGATCGAACCGACCGCGATCAGGGCGTGCGAGCCGGTGACCCTGCGGCCGTCGGACAGCTCCACCTCGACACCGTCGGCGGTACGCCGCACCGCGTCGGCCCGGGAGTTGTTGAGGATCTCCATGCCCCGGCTGCGGAACACCCGCTCGATGGCGGACGCGGCGTCGGCGTCCTCGTGCGGCATCACCCGGTCGCGGCTGGAGACCAGGGTGACCTCCACCCCCATGGCCAGGTACGCGCTCGCGAACTCCGCGCCGGTCACACCGGAACCGACAACGATCAGGTGCTCGGGCAACTCGGGCAGGTCGTACACCTGACGCCAGGTCAGGATGCGCTCGCCGTCCGGCACGGCGGTGGGGAGCTGCCGGGGCGTCGAGCCGGTGGCCACCAGCACCGAGGAGGCGTCGATCGAGTACTCGTCGGACCCGTCGGCGGGGGTGACGACAACCCGGTGGGTGTGCCCGAGGGCGTCCTCACCGAGCCGGGCGGTGCCGGCCACGAAGGTGACCCCCGCCTTGAGCAGCTTGGCGTGGATGTCGGCGGACTGGGCGAGCGCCAGCCGCTTGACCCGCCCGTGCACCGCCCGCGCGTCGACGGTCACCGCCTCCAGGCCGTCCGAGTGCACACCGAACTCCTCGGTGTCCCGGTAGCCGGTGACCACACCCGAGCTGGCGATGAAGGTCTTCGACGGTACGCAGTCGGAGAGCACGCAGGCCCCACCGGCCCCGTCGGCCTCCACGACTGTGACATCGGCGTCCAGCTGGGCGGCGACGAGGGCCGCCTCGTACCCGGCCGGCCCCCCGCCGATGATCACGATCCGGCTCACAGTGCTCGCCCTTCGTTGATGCTCACAGTGACTTTCTTCTCCCGAACGCACCCGACACGCACAGTCGTATTCTCCCCCACCCGCCGGCCGGGCTATCGTCATCGCCGTGGGTCATCACGCCGCCTACGGCTCAAACCTGGATCCCGCCCGGATGCGCGCCTACTGCCCGCACTCGCCGATGGTGGGTACCGGCTGGCTGGAGGGGTGGCGGCTGACCTTCGCCGGGGAGGACGTCATCGGCTGGGAGGGCGCGGTCAGCACCCTCGTCGAGTCCCCCGGTGACCGGGTGTTCGTCGCGATCTACGACATCCACCCGTACGACGCGGCCCAGCTCGACGAGCTGGAGGGGGCCACCGCCGGCACGTACCGCAAGCTGCACGTGCGGGTCTCCACCCTCGACGGCGACGTGACCGCGTGGATCTACGTGTTCGACGGGTACGAGGGTGGCCTTCCCACGTCGTGGTATCTCTCGGAGATCGCGAACGCCGCCGAGAAGGCGGGCGCCCCGGACGACTACGTCAACGAGCTGCGGTCCCGCCCCACCGGCACCGCGTCCGCGTAGCGCGTATCCCACGCCCCCAGTCTGCAACCGTCACCGATCGGCGCTTCCGTCGGGCCCCACCGGCGTCGTCAATCACACACCGGCGGCCGGGACGACACGCTCGTACATGTCGGTCCACAGGGTCTCCCGCAGGCCCACCGACTCGTACAGCGACAGCGGCGCGGTCGGGTTGGTCAGATCGACGCCCAGGCCGGCCGAGCGTCGACCCTTCGCGGCGTAGCGGGCGAAGGCGCGGCGCAGCAACGCCGCACCCACACCCCGCCGACGGTACGCGGACAGCACCGACAGCTTCTTCACCCAGCCCTCCTGCTGGTCGAGCGCCTGGTCCGAGGACTGCAACGCCCCGGCGGGCACCCCGTCCACCTCGGCGACCAGCCACTCGTCCCAGGCGGTCAGATCACCGATCCGGGCCCGCCACCGGTCGTAGGGCAGCGGCTCGTGATCCGGGGTGTCGGCGAAGGCCGACTCGTGGATGCGGTGGAACTCCCGCAGGTCGGCCTCGTCGTCGGGGCGTACCGGCCGCACCCGCACGCCGGGCGGGGCCGCCGGCTCGTCGGGCAGGTCGGCCAGCGGCCGGCTCATCCGGACGTACCGCTTGGCCCGGGTGAAACCGGCCTCCCGCAGGTACCGCTCCCAGTGGCGTTCCGGCGCGCAGACCGTGCAGCGGACGGTGAGCGACGGCAGCCCCCGCTCGGCGGCGCGCTCGGCGACCCGGTCCAGTTGTCGGGCCAGCAGCGGCGCCCGGACCGTCGCGGCGCGTACCGGGTCGACGTAGACCTCCACGAACTCCCGGCCGACCCCGGTCGGGTTGTCCACGGTCGCCCAGCCGACCACCGTGCCGTCCGGGTCGACCGCCAGCCAGGAGTCGCGGGTCGGGTCGAAGTAGGAGGCGGTCAGCGACGCCACGACGTCCTCGGCGTCGAAGTCGGGATGACCGATGGCGAAGGTGTCGGCGGCGTGCACGACCGCCAGGATCGCGGGCACGTCGTCGAGGGTGGGCCTACGCGTCGTCCAGCCAGCGGGAAGGGTCACGGCAGAACATCCTGGCAGCCGCCCCCGGCCGGCGCCGCCCATTTTCTCGGCGGCCCGGGGCTCAGGCGAGGGCCGCCCGGGTGCGGTGCAGCAGCTCCGCCAACTCGGCGCCGTCGGCGGGGCCGAGCGCCGCGAACGCCGGCGCGGCCAACCGGTTGGTCACCGCCTCGGCCCACAGCCGTCGACGTACCAGCGGGCCGATCGGCGGGTACGGGGGCGACCAGCCGCAGGCCACCGCGCCGCCTTCCCCCTCCGGCCCGGCCAGCACCGCCTCCAGCGGGGTCATCCCGGCGGCGCGCACGGCCAGCAGGTACGCGCCGGTGAAGTGTTCGCGCAGAAGCCGCAGCCCGGCGGCGGTTCGGGCGCCCGTCGAGAGGTCCGGTAGGGGCATGGCCCGCCACGCGGCGAAGAGCGGCATCGCGCTCGCCTCCGCGGCGACCACCGACCGCTCGACGAGTGTCGCCAGGCGCTCGGCCCCGGGCAGGCCGCCGAGCTGCTGCGCTCCCCACCGGCAGCACTCGGCGAGGCTCGCGGCGGCCACCTCGAACGGCGGGACGACCCGACCGGCGGCGTCCCAGCCGTCGGCGACCGCGTCCGGGGCGATGAAGCCGAGGGCGGCGGCGGCCGTCTCGGCCCGGACGTCGCCGAGCGCGCCGGCCCGCCCGCTGATGTAGAACGCCCAGCCGGAGATGCCGAGCAGCCGGGCCCGACGCAGGGTCGCCGGGTCCCGGCTGAACGCGTCGCCCAGGTCGAGCACGACGGGCTTGCTGGCGGCGGCGACCTGCTCCGGTGTCATCCGAGCGTCCGCCCCGGCCTGCTCCGGCCCGGACCTGCCGCCCGTTCGTCGTCGTCCATCGATGTCAGTCTGCCGCGCCGCCGCCGGAGTCCGCAGTCCCCTCTTCGGCCGCCAACGCCTCGACCGCCGCCTCGACCTCGCCGGCACGCCGGCGGGCCACGGTGACCGCCCGCTCGGCCGCACGGCGGGCGAGTTTGGCCCGGCTGAGGTCCTGTTCGGCGACCGCCCGTCGGCGCTCCAACTCGGCCAGCTCGGCCTCGATGGTGTCCAGCGCCTCGGCGCCGGCCTGCTCCTGCCCGCCCGCCTCGGCCAGTTCGGTCTCGGCCCGCTGCTGGTCGGCCCGCGCCTTGGCCAGTTCCCGGTCCAGCGCCCGGCGCTGCCGGTCCCGTTCGGCGCGGGCGGCCCGTTCGGCACGCTCGGCGGCCCGATCGGCGGCACGGTCCGGGGTCGCCTCGGTGTGTCCGCGCTGGGCCGCCGGTCGGCGGGACGGACGTTCCGCCTTCTCGTCCGGGCCGGTGACCAGCCGGAGCTGGGGTCGGGGCACCTCGCCGAAACCGGCGTACGTGGCCGAGCGGATCAGGCGGCCGGCCCGGACCTGTTCGGCGACCTCGGCGTCGGACAGCGCCGCGTTGAGCGTGGCCTCCACCTCGGCCAGTGGCAGCCTGCCGACCGGCGGCGCGTCGGGCTCCGCCGCGGCCAGCTTGCGGACCTCGGCGACGAGGGCACCGACCACGGCCCGGCGTTGGGCGGACAGCTCCCGCAGTCGGGGCCCGCGCAGTTCCCGCTGGGCCGAGCGCAGCGCGTCGGCGAGCTGCACCAGGTCGGCGACCAGTTCGGGACGCTTGATGGCGAGCAGGTTCACCAGCCAGGCGGCCACCGTGGGGCGACGCAGCCGCGCCACCTGCCTGGCGGTCGCCGGATCGCCGGCCCGCCGGGCCTCGGCCACGGCCGCGTCCCGCGCGGCCACGAACCGGTCCGGCGGGATGCGGTAGAGCTGTCGCACCAGCTCCGGGGAGGGGCCGGGCATCGCTCAGACGTCCACCCGGCTGCCGGGCTCCAGCCGCTGGTACTCGGTGCCGGACATCGCCGTGTACTGCCGGTTGAGCAGGGCCAGCCCGTTGTCGTTGAGCAGCCCGTCGTGCAGGGCGTACGCGCGCCGGGGTGCGACCGCCCGGATGAAGTCGAGCACCTCGGAGAACTTCGACCAGGGGGCGTGGATCGGCGCGAAGAGCGTGTCGACGGGTGTCTCGTCCGGCACCACGAGGGCGTCACCCGGGTGGTAGACCGCATCGTTGATCAGGTAACCGAGGTTGTCGATCACCGGAAGGTCCGGGTGGATCACCGCGTGCTTGCCGCCGTATGCGCGGACGGCGACACCCGCGGCGGTGAACGACTCGCCAGTCGTGACCGGGTGCAGCGCCTCCGCCGCGTCGCCGAGGGTGCTGGCGAGCGAGGCGGGCCCGTGGATCGGGAACGGCCGCCGGTCGAGTTGCAGACGCACCGCCGCCAGGTCGAGGTGGTCGGGATGTTGGTGGGTGATCAGCACCGCGTCCGCGCCGTCCAGTGCCACCGCCGGGTCGCTGAACATGCCGGGGTCGACGACGAGCACCCCGCCGTCGTGTTCCACCCGGAGGCAGGAGTGGGCGTACTTGGTGAGCCGCATCGTGACTCCTCGATTATCGAATCGTGACGTCCTCAGCGCAGTCTGCCGGAACCAGCCGTGGCGCGCGTCGCGTCCGAGGTATCGGCACACCGGCTGACAACGATGGGAGCGGGGATGGACAAACGGGAGGGACGACGCCGCGGCACGCTGCTGGCGGTGACGACACTGGCGGCGGCGCTGGCCGTGGCGGGGTGCGGCGCCGACGACAGCGGGGCACGGGACACCGCGGATTCGGCGGCCAAGGCGCCGGCCGTCGCCGGCGAGGCGGGCCGGGACGCCGCCGCGGGCGCACCGGAGGCGGCCGGGGCCGGCGCACCGGACCTGCGGGTCGACCAGCGGGCGATCATCTACACCGGAGCGATGCGGGTGCAGGTGGACGATGTGGACGCCGCCGCCCGCGAGGTCACCGCCGTGGCCACCCGGGCCGGTGGCTTCATCGGCGGCGACCAGCGGCGCAGCGCCGACGCCGACGCGGTGGCGGAGTTGGAGCTGCGCGTACCGGCGGCGAAGTTCACAGGCGTGGTGGACGAGATCGCGAAGCTCGGCCGGCAGCAGAGCCGGGAGATCAGCACCCAGGACGTCACCGAGGAGACCGTCGACCTGGACGCCCGGATCACCAGTCAGCGTGCCCGGGTGGACAGCGCCCGCCGGTTGCTGGCCCGCGCCACCTCGATCACCGACCTGGTGTCGTTGGAGAACGAGCTGGGTCGCCGGGAGGCCGATCTGGCCTCGCTGGAGGCCAAGAAACGACGCCTCGCCGACCTGACCGCCCTGTCCACGGTCACCGTGTCGCTGGCCGGGCCGGCGGCGAAGACCAGCGAGGAGGAGGCCGAGACCGGCTTCCTGGTCGGGCTCAGGGACGGCTGGAAGGCGTTCGTCGTCTCGATGACCGTCCTGCTGACGGTGCTGGGCGCGCTGCTGCCATGGCTGGTGGCGCTCGGCGTTCCGCTGGCGCTGCTGCTGGTGGTGCTGCGACGGCGGCGGAAGTCACCGGCCCTCGTCGCTCCGGTCAGCGCGCCGCCGCCAGTGCCCGCAGCGCGGTCTGCACCATGACGCGTACGCCGGCCGGGATGGCTCCCTCGTCCACGTCGAACGACGCCCGGTGCAGGTCGACGTTGGGGCCGGAGCGGCCAACGCCGAGGCGGGCGAGGGCGCCGGGGACGTACTCCAGGTACCAGGAGAAGTCCTCGCCACCCATGCTCTGGGGCGTCTCGGCGATCCCCTCCGGGCCGAGGGCCGCGCCGGTGGCGGCGGTCAGCACCTGGATGGCCCGGGAGTCGTTGCACACCGGCGGCCGGCCGCGCAGGTACTCCAGGTCGACTGTCGCGCCGGTCGGGGCGATCACGTCCCGGACCACCTGAGCGACGATCTTGGGGGCCTGCTCCCAGGTGTCGCGGTCCATCACCCGCAGGGTGCCGGACGCGCTGGCCTCGGACGGGATGACGTTGTAGCGGGTGCCGGCCGAGGCGTGGCCGAAGACCAGCAGCAGGCCGCTGTTGGCCGGCACCCGGCGGCTGACCAGGGCGGGCACCTCGGTGATCAGCCGACCGAGCGCGTCGACCAGGTCGACGGTCAGGTGCGGACGGGCGGTGTGCCCGCCGGGGCCGGAGAGCCGGACGGTGACGTTGTCGGCGGCCGCGGTGATCGGGCCGACCCGCAGGCCGACCTGACCCACCGGCAGGTTCGGGTCACAGTGCAGGGCGAAGATCTGCACCACGTCGTCCAGGCCACCGGCCTCGATGACCTCCAGCGAACCGCAGGGCAGGATCTCCTCGGCCGGCTGGAAGATGAGCCGGACGCGGCCGTCCAGCTCACCGAGGTCGGCGAGCTGGGCCAGCAGCATGCCGACGCCGAGCATGATCGTGGTGTGCACGTCGTGGCCGCAGGCGTGGCAGACACCCTCCACGGTGGACCGGTACGGCACGTCCTTGGAGTCGTCGAGCGGCAGGGCGTCGATGTCGGCGCGCAGCGCGACGACCGGGCCGTCGGGGCGCCCGTCGATGTCGCAGATCACGCCGTTGCCCTTGGGCAGGAGCCGGGGTTGCAGACCGGCCAGGGACAGCTCCCGCGCGATCAGGGCGGCCGTCTCGAACTCCGTACCGGACAACTCCGGGTGTGAGTGGATGTGACGGCGCGTGGCGATCAGCCCGGGTACCCGGAGCGCCAGGAGGTGGTCCAGGTCGCGGGGCAGCGGCTGGGACCCGGGCGGCGGCTCCGGCCAGGACGACGCCAGCTGGCTGCCGGTGGGCAGCGTCAACGCACTCGTCACGTCGAATTCTCGATCACTAGAAATGGATGGATCATCGGGAACAGCAGACAGCCTAGACCTCCGGCGGTGACGCTGCGCAACCTCGTTCCGGTAATGATCGGACCGCGCAGCGTCACGTATGCCCTGCTGAGCGCGCTCGGAGAGGTGCGGGACAGCAGGTAGATCGCGGTCGAAGGCCGTCATCCGCCCCTCACCTCCTACAACGCGTAACCGATCCCGGCGGTCACGAATCTCGGTGCCGACCACCGGCCCCTGTTGCGAATTGTCGCATTAGTCGGGGTGATGAACTGACACTCCGACAATTAGCCGACCACGCTCCGCAACGAGCCGGAAAGACGCTCACACGCAGGCGACCGCCGCCACCGCACACGGTGTGCGTTCCGACGACCCGGTCGAACTACCCGCAAACAGCGAGGGGCACACCGCGAACACCCGCAACCGGGCCGCGCCGCCCCCGGGTTCCGCCCTCGACGGTAGCTCGACCGAAGCCCGCAAACACCCTCTGAACTGGGAAAACGACAGAAGTACGATCAGAAACGATCGGTCGGCCGGTACAGCCCCCACACCTCGCGCAGGGTTCCGCAGACCTCGCCGACCGTGGCGCGGGCCCGCAGCGCCTCCTTCATCGGGTACAGGACGTTGTCCGTACCGTCGGCGGCGGCCCGCAGGTCGGCGAGCGCCCGCGCCACCGCGTCGACGTCCCGCTCGGCGCGCAGCCGCGCCAGCCGCTCGGCCTGCGCCGCCTCGATCGTCGGGTCGACCCGCAGCGGCTCGTACGGCTCCTCCTCGTCCACCGTGAACCGGTTGAGCCCGACCACCACCCGCTCGCCCGAGTCGATCTCCTGGGCGATCCGGTACGCGGACTGCTCGATCTCCCGCTTCTGGAACCCGGCCTCGATGGCGTCCACCGCCGACCCGTGGTCCGCCACCCGCTCCATCAGCTCCAGGGCGGCGGCCTCGATCTCGGCGGTCATCGCCTCCACCACGTACGAGCCGGCGAACGGGTCGACGGTGGCGGTCAGGTCCGTCTCGTACGCCAGCACCTGCTGGGTCCGCAGCGCGAGCCGGGCGGCCTTCTCGGTGGGCAGCGCGATGGCCTCGTCGAAGCTGTTGGTGTGCAGCGACTGGGTGCCGCCGAGCACCGCGCCCAGCCCCTGCACCGCCACCCGGACCAGGTTGACCTCGGGCTGCTGCGCGGTGAGCTGCACGCCTGCGGTCTGGGTGTGGAACCGCAGCATCATCGACTTCGGATCCTTGGCGCCGAAGTCGTCACGCATCAGCCGGGCCCAGATCCGCCGGGCGGCGCGGAACTTCGCCACCTCCTCCAGCAGCGTGGTGCGGGCCACGAAGAAGAACGACAGCCGGGGCGCGAAGTCGTCCACGGCGAGCCCGGCGGCCAGCGCCGCCCGCACGTACTCCACGCCGTTGGCCAGGGTGAACGCGATCTCCTGCGCGGGCGTCGCGCCGGCCTCGGCCATGTGGTAGCCGGAGATGGAGATCGTGTTCCACTTCGGCACCTCCTTGCGGCAGTACGCGAACGTGTCGGCCACCAGGCGCAGCGACGGCTTCGGCGGGAAGATGTACGTCCCCCGGGCGATGTACTCCTTGAGGATGTCGTTCTGGATGGTGCCGTTGAGGGCCGAGCCGGGCACCCCGTTCTCCTCGGCGACGAGCTGGTAGAGCAGCAGCAGCACCGAACCGGGCGCGTTGATGGTCATCGAGGTGGACACCTTGTCCAGCGGGATGTCGGCGAAGAGCAGCCGCATGTCCTCAATGGAGTCGATGGCCACGCCAACCTTGCCGACCTCGCCGTGCGCGATCGGCTCGTCGGAGTCGTAGCCCATCTGGGTCGGCAGGTCGAAGGCGACCGACAGGCCCATGGTGCCGGCCCGCAGCAGCTGGTGGTACCGCGCGTTGGACTCGGTGGCGGTGCCGAAGCCGGCGTACTGGCGCATGGTCCACGGGCGGGAGGTGTACATGGTGGGGTAGACGCCCCGGGTGTACGGGAACTCGCCCGGGCCGCCCAGCCGGGAGTCCAGGTCCTCCGGAAGGTCGGCACCCGTGTAGACGCCCTTGATCGGAAACCCGGACTCGCTTGACCGCCGTTCGCTCATCCCCGGATGGTAGGACGGATGGGCGTGCCGTCGGGTGAGGGATACCGCACAGTGCGTCCGGACCGGTCGACAGGAGGTGAACGACAGGGCACGTTCTGTCGACTTCGATAAACGCCCGTCGCGTCGGCTTTCATATCGGGCGTCGGACCCAGCAAGATAGGGGGGTTGTGTCCCAGCCCCCTCGATTTCCCCCGGTGGCTTTTCTGTGACTCAGATCCCGACGTGGAGCGGCGGACCAGTCAGTCCCGCCAACGGCCGCGCAGCACCCGGCACCACCATCGGTGACCGGTACTCGCTGCGGTCCTCGGTGGGCAACGGCGGCATGGGTACGGTCTGGCGCGCCACAGACACCCTGCTGCGCCGCGACGTGGCGGTCAAGGAGGTCGTCCTGCCCCCGGGGCTGGCCCCCAGCGACCGCGACGCCATGTACGAACGCACCCTGCGCGAGGCCCGCGCCGCCGCCGCCATCCAGCACCCGGCGGTGGTGCAGGTGTACGACGTGGTCACCGAGGCCGGTCGCCCGTGGATCGTGATGGAGCTGCTGGACGCGCGCAGCCTCGCCGACATGGTGATCGAGGACGGGCCGGTCGCGCCCCGCGCCGTCGCCAAGATCGGCATCGCGCTGCTCGGGGCGCTGGAGGTGGCGCACGCGATCGGCGTGCTGCACCGCGACGTCAAGCCGGCAAATGTGCTGATCTGCACCGACGGGCGCTGCGTGCTGACCGACTTCGGTGTCGCCCGGATGCCCACCGACGTTCAGCTCACCACCCCCGGCATGGTGCTCGGCTCGCCACACTTCATCTCGCCGGAGCGGGCCATGGGCCAGGAGTTCGGCCCTCCGAGCGACCTGTTCTCGCTTGGTGTGACCCTTTACACGGCGGTCGAGGGGCGACCGCCGTTCGACAAGGGCGACCCGATCGAGACCATGCACGCCGTGGTCGAGGACCCGCCCGCCCCGCCGCAGCGCAGCGGCCCGCTGACCCGGGTGCTGATGGGTCTGCTGGAGAAGGACCCGGCGCGCCGGCTGGACGTGCACACCTCCCGGGCGATGCTGCGTGAGCTGCTCGCCGGCCCGCTGGGCAGCACCGCCACCGCCGTCCACTCGGTCACCGACCCGTACGCCGTGGTGCCGGTGCAGCAACGCCCCGCACCCGTACACCAGCCGGCGCAGCCGGAGCCGAAGCCGGACAACCAGATCGGCGGCCGGGCGATGCTGGCCGCCGACGAGTCTCTGACCGACCGCCTGGCGGCGCTGCGTCGCGGCGAACGCCCGCAGCCGGCCGCCCCCGCCAGCGCCAGTGGGCTGGACGAGACCAGCGCCGACGCGCTGTCCGGCCCCCTGCACACGCCGACCGGCGCGATGCCCACTCCCGGGCGACCCGCCATCGGCCGTACCTACGGCGGCAACGCGGACGCCACCCAGCGGGTCAACTACGGCGCCCCGTCCGACGCCACCCAGCAGGTCGGGTACGGCTCCGCGCCGGACGCCACCCAGCGGGTCGGATACGGCTCCGCGCCGGACGCCACCCAGCGGGTCGGCGGCACCTACGGCGGCGGCAACCAGTGGTCGGTGCCGGGCACCGGGCAGCCGTGGACGACGCCCGCCCCGTCCGGCGGCAGCCCGCTCGACAAGGCCCGCGCCACCGGGGGTCGGCTCGTCGGCACGGTCAAGGGTTGGCCGCGCAAGGTCCAGCTCGCCGCCGCCGGCGGCCTGGCCGTCGTGCTGCTGATCACCGTGGTGGCGCTGTCCGGCGGCGACGATCCCGCTCCGATCGCCCCGCAGGCGCAGCCCTCCCCGTCCGGCGCCGCGGTCCCCGGCGTCGAGATGCAGGAGCACGCCGGCCGGGGCATCCAGGTCATGGTGCCCAAGGGCTGGAAGAAGGCCACCGGCGGTTCGTACACCGACTACATCGACCCGCAGGACAGCGGCCGCAAGGTCCGCATCATCACCGAGAAGTGGTCCAGCAGCTCCACGCGGTGGGCGGAGACCGCCGAGAACGGCCTCAAGACCAAGAGCACCTCCTGCGTCAAGCCGTACGCCCAGATCAGCGCCACGGAGACGGAGCTGGCCAGCAAGCCGGCCGCCGAATTCGAGTACACCTGCGGCGAGGGCGACGCGATGCGGCACGGCGTCTGGCGGGGTGTGGCGCAGGGCGGCAAGGCGTACTCGTTCTACCTGACCGCCACCGACACCAAGTTCGCCGAGAGCAAGCCGATCTTCGACGAGATGGTGCGCACATTCCAGCTCACCGGGGACGGCTGAGCCGGAGGGAACCGACAGGGATGATCCGCCGCCGTGCTATCAAGGGGCATGGCGGCGGACAGCACTGACATCGACGACATTCGCGAACAAGCCCGGCGCTGGCTGGCCGACGACCCCGACCCGGCCAGCCGGGACGAGCTGACGGCGGTGCTCGACGCGCTGCCGTCGAGCGCCCCGGACCTGGCCGACCGGTTCGCCGGCCCACTCACCTTCGGCACCGCCGGCCTGCGCGGCCCGCTGCGCGCCGGCCCGAACGGCATGAACCTGGCCGTGGTCACCCGGGCCGCCGCCGGCCTGGTCGACTGGCTCGCCGCCCAGGGCGGCACCGGCCCCCTGGTGATCGGGTACGACGCCCGGCACGGTTCCCGCCAGTTCGCCGAGCGCACCGCCCAGGTGGCCACCGGGGCCGGCCGCCCCGCGCTGCTGCTGCCCCGGCCGCTGCCCACCCCGGTCCTGGCGTACGCGGTGCGCAAGCTTGGCGGGGTCGCCGGCGTGATGGTGACGGCCAGCCACAACCCGCCGCAGGACAACGGCTACAAGGTCTACCTCGGTGCCGAGCTGGGCGGTGAGCTGGGCGCGGGAGCACAGATCGTGCCTCCGGCCGACGCCGGCATCGAGGCCGCCATCCGGGCGGTCGGCCCACTGTCCGGGGTGCCGCTGGGCGCGCCCGGTCAGGTGCTCGGCGACGATCTGGTCGCCTCGTACGTGGAGCGGGCGACCGCGGTGATCGACCCGGACGGGTCGCGGGACCTGAGCGTGGCGTACACCCCGCTGCACGGCGTGGGGGCCGCGGTGCTCACCGCAGCGTTCGCCCGCGCCGGTTTCCCGGTGCCCGGGGTGGTGCCCGACCAGGCCGAGCCGGACCCGGCGTTCCCCACCGTGTCGTTCCCCAACCCGGAGGAGCCGGGCGCGGTGGACCGGCTGATCGCCCTGGCCGACTCGACCGGCGCGGATCTCGCCATCGCCAACGACCCGGACGCGGACCGCTGCGCCGTGGTCGTCCGGGACGGCCGTGACGGTTGGCGGATGCTGCGCGGCGACGAGGTCGGTGTCCTGCTCGCCGACCATCTGATGCGGCGCGGGGTGACCGGGCTGTACGCGACGACGATCGTGTCGTCGTCCCTGCTGCGGGCCATGTGCGCGGCCCGGGGCCTGCCGTACGACGAGACGCTCACCGGCTTCAAGTGGATCGTCCGGGCCGGCGGCGGGAGCGCGCCTCTGGTCTTCGGCTACGAGGAGGCGCTGGGCTACTGCGTCGCTCCGGAGCACGTGCGGGACAAGGACGGCATCACTGCCGCGCTGACGGTGGCGGAGCTCGCCGCCGGCCTGAAGGCGCAGGGTCGTACGTTGACCGACCGGCTGGACGAGATCGCCGCCGAGTTCGGCGTGCACCACACCGACCAGCTCTCCGTCCGGGTGGACGACCTACGGCTGATCGCCGACGCGATGGCCCGGATCCGGGCGGCCACCCCCACCACCCTGCTGGGGCAGCCGGTGGACAGCGCCAAGGACCTGCTTCCCGAGGCGGACGTGGTGATCCTGCGTACCTCGGCGGCCCGGGTGGTGATCCGGCCCTCCGGGACCGAGCCGAAGCTCAAGGCGTACCTGGAGGTGGTGGAACCGGTCGTGGACGGTGACGTCGCGGCGGCCCGCAGCCGGGCGGCCTCGGCCGTCGCCGCGCTGCGCGCCGACGTCGGCGCCGCTCTCGGCATCTGACCTCGGCGGGACCCACCCACGACACCTCAGCCCTTTGCTCTGCACCCGTGGAGGCACCGGTAGGCCGCCGGCCGGTGGTGCCTCGGTGGGTGCAGAGCAAAGGGCGCGCAGCGCGGGTCGGCCCGGCGGTCAGCGGCGCGGGCCGAGGGCCTGGTCGACGGCCCGGCCCAGGGCCGCGACGACCAGGCCCACTGACGGGCGGACCACCGAGTCGTCGGCGCTGACCTCGCCGGAGAACCCGGCGCCGGTGGCGATCTCCTCCAACCGGCGGCGGGCGTCGGCGGCGGTCTCGCCGCTCACCCCCAGCGCGTTCTCCATCCGCAGCACCACGACCAGGGTGGCCAGCGCGGCGGTCCGCTCGTCCGGGGCCGCCGCCCCGGTCAGCGCCTCGGTGAGCCGCTGGCGGGTGTCCGCCTCGACGGACGTGTCCACCACCGGATAGCGGTGCACGTGGATGAAGCCCAACTCGGTCTCGTCGACGTCCCGGACCACCCCCTGGGTGCACAGGTCACCGAGGATCCTGTCGCGCAGGCCGTGCCGCAGACGCTGCACCCAGGAGGCCGGCGTGTGCGGGGTGTCGGCGGCGATCCGGCCCAGCACCTCGTCGGCGACCGGCTCGCCGGTGGGCGTCGGGTCGACCACGGTCAGGGAGCCGTCGGCGTACGCGATCCGGCCGGCCAGCGCCAGCTCGACCAGCACCGCCGCGGCCATACCGAGGTCAAGGCTGATCCGCGGCATGGTCGCCTTGCCGGTCGTGTCGTCGTAGGCGAGGAGCAGCAGCTCCTCGGCGAGCGCTACACCAGTCATGGCCGGAAACGCTAGCGGGTCCGCGCCACACCGCGCGCGGACCCGCCGGACCCGGCACCGACCGGGGTGACGCGTCAGAACCGGGGCATGCCGCCGAACTGCCGGTCACCGGCGTCGCCGAGGCCCGGGACGATGAACTTGTGGTCGTTGAGCCCTTCGTCGATCGAGGCCGTGACCAGGCGCAACGGCAGACCGGAGCGTTCCAGGCGCTCGATGCCGACGGGCGCGGCGAGGACGCAGAGCACGGTGATGTCGGTGCAGCCCCGGTCTGCGAGCAGCCGGCAGCAGTGCTCCAGCGAGCCGCCGGTGGCGAGCATCGGGTCGAGCACCAGCACCGGCAGGCCGGCCAGGTCCCGGGGCAGCGACTCCATGTAGGCGCGCGGCTCGTAGGTCTCCTCGTCCCGGGCCAGGCCGACGAAGCCCATCGAGGACTCGGGCAGCAGGCCCAGCGCGGCGTCCGCCATGCCCAGCCCGGCCCGCAGCACCGGCACCAGCAGCGGCGGGTTGGCCAGCCGGGTGCCCTCGGTGCCGGTGACCGGCGTCTGCACCGGGTACCGCTCGACGGGGAAGGAACGCGCCGCCTCGTACACCAGCATGGTGGTCAGTTCGTGCAGCGACGCCCGAAACGTCGACGAATCGGTGCGCGCGTCCCGCATGGCGGTCAGCCGGGCCTGGGCCAGCGGGTGGTCAATGACGTGTACGTCCACGATCGCTCAACCTACCGGTCCGCCCGGCGCTGCGGTGCGGCCGCGCTCGGTGCAGCGACGCCGCTCACGTCGCGGCGGCCTGGCGTGACCAAGATCACTCGGCCTTCCGGTGCGTAGACTTCGGGGCATGACGGCGACAACGACGTCGGCCCGGTCGGACCTCTCCGAGCTGGGACGATCCGAGACCGCTCTGCGGACCTTCCTGCACGGCCTGCCCGGCGTGGACCAGGTCGGCGCGGAGCAGCGGGCGGCGCAGCTCGGCACCCGCTCCATCAAGACCACCGCCAAGGCGCAGGCGATCGACCTGGCGATCCGCATGGTCGACCTGACCACCCTGGAGGGGGCGGACACCCCGGGCAAGGTGCGCGCGCTGGCCGCGAAGGCGCTGCGTCCGGATCCGGCCGACCCGTCCTGCCCGCACGTCGGCGCGGTCTGCGTCTACCCGGCCATGGTCCCGTACGTCGCCGAGGTGCTGCGCGGAAGCGGCGTGCACCTGGCGAGCGTGGCGACCGCGTTCCCGTCCGGTCAGGCACCGCTGGAGATCAAGCTCGCCGACACCCGGGCCGCCGTCGCGGCCGGCGCCGACGAGATCGACATGGTGATCAACCGGGGTGCGTTCCTGGCCGGGCGCTACTCCGAGGTCTACGACGAGATCGTGGCCACCAAGGAGGCCTCCGGGGACGCCCACCTCAAGGTGATCCTGGAGACCGGCGAACTGGCGACCTACGACAACGTGCGCCGCGCCTCGTGGCTGGCCATGCTGGCCGGCGGCGACTTCATCAAGACCTCCACCGGCAAGGTCCCGGTCGCGGCCACGCTGCCGGTGACCCTGGTGATGCTGGAGGCGGTCCGCGACTTCCGCGCGGCCACCGGGCGGCAGGTCGGCGTGAAGCCGGCCGGCGGGATCAAGACCACCAAGGACGCGATCAAGTACCTGGTGATGGTCAACGAGACCGTCGGCCCGGACTGGCTCGACCCGGACTGGTTCCGCTTCGGCGCGTCCAGCCTGCTCAACGACCTGCTGATGCAGCGCACCAAGCTGACGACCGGCACCTACTCCGGTCCCGACTACTTCACCCTGGACTGATAGCCGATGTTCGAATACGCCCCCGCCCCCGAGTCCCGCTCGGTGGTGGACCTCAAACCCTCGTACGGGCTGTTCATCGACGGTACGTTCGTCGACCCGACCGACGGTGGCAGCTTCAAGTCGATCAACCCCGCCTCCGAGGAGGTGCTCGCCGAGATCGCCGAGGCCGGCGCCGAGGACGTGGAGCGTGCGGTACGCGCCGCCCGCAAGGCGTACGACAAGGTCTGGGGTCCGATGCCGGGCCGCGACCGGGCGAAGTACCTGTACCGGATCGCGCGCCTCATCCAGGAGCGCTCCCGCGAACTGGCCGTGCTGGAGTCCCTGGACAACGGCAAGCCGATCCGGGAGTCCCGGGACGTCGACCTGCCGCTTGTCGCCGCGCACTTCTTCTACTACGCCGGCTGGGCGGACAAGCTCCCGTACACCGGGTTCGGCCCGAACCCGCAGCCGATCGGCGTGGCCGCGCAGGTCATCCCGTGGAACTTCCCGCTGCTCATGCTGGCCTGGAAGATCGCCCCGGCGCTCGCGGCGGGCAACACGGTGGTGCTCAAGCCCGCCGAGACCACCCCGCTGACCGCGCTGCTGTTCGCCGAGATCTGCCAGCAGGCCGACCTGCCGGCCGGCGTGGTCAACATCGTCACCGGCGCCGGCGACACCGGCCGCGCGCTCGTCGAGCACCCCGGCGTGGACAAGGTCGCGTTCACCGGCTCCACCGAGGTCGGTCGGGCCATCGCCCGGTCCGTCGCCGGCACCCGCAAGAAGCTCACCCTCGAGCTGGGCGGCAAGGCCGCCAACATCGTCTTCGACGACGCGCCGATCGACCAGGCCGTCGAGGGCATCGTCAACGGCATCTTCTTCAACCAGGGACACGTCTGCTGCGCCGGGTCCCGTCTTCTCGTGCAGGAGAACGTCGCCGACCGGGTGCTGGAGTCGCTGAAGCGTCGGATGGCCCTGCTGCGCGTCGGCGACCCGCTGGACAAGAACACCGACGTCGGGGCGATCAACTCGGCCGCCCAGCTGGAGCGGATCCGCGAGCTGTCCGACGCGGGCTCCGCCGAGGGCGCCGAGCGTTGGTCACCGCCGTGCGAGCTGCCCGAGCAGGGCTTCTGGTTCGCGCCGACCATCTTCACCGGCGTCACCCAGGCCCACCGGATCGCCCGCGAGGAGATCTTCGGGCCGGTGCTGTCGGTGCTCACCTTCCGCACCCCGGCCGAGGCCGTCGAGAAGGCCAACAACACGCCGTACGGGCTGTCGGCGGGGATCTGGACCGACAAGGGCTCCCGGATCCTGTGGATGGCCGACCGGCTGCGCGCCGGCGTCGTCTGGGCCAACACGTTCAACAAGTTCGACCCCACCTCGCCGTTCGGTGGCTACAAGGAGTCGGGCTACGGTCGCGAGGGCGGCCGGCACGGGCTGGAGGGCTACCTCAATGTCTGAGCGGGTCGCGGTACGCAAGACGTACAAGCTCTTCATCGGCGGGAAGTTCCCGCGCAGCGAGTCGGGACGGTCGTATCTCGTGCAGTCCTCGAATGTGTCACTGGCCTCCCGCAAGGACGCCCGCGACGCGGTGGTCGCCGCCCGCGCCGCCGTGAAGGGCTGGGCCGGCGCGACCGCGTACAACAGGGGTCAGATCCTCTACCGGGCCGCCGAGATGCTGGAGGGCCGCCGCGAGCAGTTCGTCGCCCTGGGCATCCCCGGCGACGAGGTGGACGCGGCCGTGGACCGCTGGGTCTGGTACGCCGGCTGGGCCGACAAGCTCCCGCAGGTGTACGGCGGCGCCAACCCGGTCGCCGGCCCGTACTTCAACATCTCCGCGCCCGAGCCGACAGGCGTGGTCGCCGTGGTCGCACCGGAGCGCCCGGCGCTGCTCGGCCTGGTCAGCGTGATCGCCCCGGCGATCGTCAGCGGCAACACGGTGGTGGTGGCGGCGTCGCCGTCCGAGCCCCTCGCCGCGGTGACGCTGGCCGAGGTGCTGGCCACGTCCGACCTGCCCGGCGGTGTGG
The DNA here is from genome assembly GCF_040607375.1 of Micromonospora sp. NPDC005298. Lineage (NCBI taxonomy): Bacteria > Bacillati > Actinomycetota > Actinomycetes > Micromonosporales > Micromonosporaceae > Micromonospora > Micromonospora sp. NPDC005298. The sequence continues at coordinate 65,257 of NZ_JBEXGP010000002.1, read as the reverse complement.
TCAACATCCTCACCGGCGCGATCACCGAGACCGCGCCGACCCTCGCCGCGCACATGGACGTCAACGCGATCGACCTGACCGGGGTGACCGACACCGAGCTGGCCACCGAGCTGGAGGTCAAGGCGGCGGAGAACCTCAAGCGGGTGCTCCGGCCGGCGCCGACCGAGCAGGACTGGTCCGCCGACCCGGGCCTGGCCCGGATGACGTCCCTGCTGGAGACGAAGACGGTCTGGCACCCCAAGGGGGTGTGACCGGCCTTGGGTTTTCCGGGGGAGCCCGCCCACTCCGGGCGGTCAGGCTTGATCCCTGCGCGGGCGGGCTCCCCCGGAAAACCTGACCTGGGCCGGGTCCGCTGACGGGTGGGGCTCAGGCGTGCTGCCGTGGCAGGGGGTTCTACTACCGGGGGTAGGATTGATTTCGTGACTCGGTTGGGCGATCTTGAGCGTGCGGTGATGGACGTGCTGTGGGACGTGGTCCCGGGCACGTCGGACGGCGTGACCGTGCGCGAGGTGGCCGACGCGCTCGACGGCCGCGAGCTGGCGTACACGACGGTGATGACCGTCCTGGACCGGCTCGCCGGCAAGGGCATGGTGCAGCGCGAACGCGAGGGCCGGGCCTGGCGGTACCGGCCGGCGGCCAGCCGTGAGGCGCACATCGCCCAGCTCATGCTCGACGCCCTCGACCTGGGCGGCAGCCGGGACGCCGCACTCGTGCGCTTCGCCCGCTCGGTCACCGGCACCGAGGCCGAGGTGCTGCGCGCCGCGTTGGGCAGCGAGGCCGGACTGACCGGGCCGGGCGGGGCCGAGCTGACCGACCGCGTGGACGGACCGGCGGGCCGGCGGGCGGCCGACGAGGCAGCGGAGCGGTAGGCCGCGCCATGGCGTACGCCGTGCACTTCGCCGCCACCATGCTGGCCTGCTACCTGACCGCGCAGGTCCTGGCCCGTTCCACCTGGACGTGGCGCAGCCCCCGGGTGGCGATCGTCTGCTGGCAGGCTGTCGGTCTTGCGCTGGGCCTGTCCGCGATGGGCCTGCCGATGGCACTCGGCCTGAGCGCGTACGACCTGCCGACCGGAAGCGCGCTGCTCGCCCTGGCCTCCGACCTGGCGCACGGCACCCTGCCCGTCGGGGAGACCGCGTTCCACCTGGCCGGTGTCGGGGTGGGCATCGGCATCGGCGCGGTGCTGGTCACCACGACCGCCCGCAGCATCCACGGCACCGTCCGCGCCCAGCGCCGGCACCGGGACCTGCTCTCGCTTGTCGCCCGGAACGACCCGGCCGCTCCCGGCGCGCTGGTGCTGGACCATCCGAGCGCCGCCGCGTACTGCCTGCCGGGGGTGCGGCCGCAGGTGGTGGTGAGCGCCGGCACGTTGAGTCTGCTGGATCGGGCCGAGCTGGCGGCGGTGCTCAGCCACGAGCGCGCGCACGCCCACGAGCGGCACGATCTGGTGCTGCTGCCGTTCACCGCGCTCTGCCGGGCTCTGCCGTGGTTCGGCTGGGTCCGCGACGCCCACGAGCGGGTCGCCCTGCTGGTCGAGATGCGCGCCGACGACAAGGCACGCGAGCTGCACGCCGAGGCGCCGCTGGCGGGTGCGCTGCGCCGGTTCGCCGCCGCCGGCCACCGGATCACGCCGGCCGGCGCGCTGGGTGTGGGCGACCGGGACCTCGACGTACGGGTGCAGCGCCTGCTGGTCAGTGACCAGCCGCCCCGGGTGCTGGGGGCCACCGCCCTGGCGGTCGCCGCCACGTTGGTCGCCCTCCCGATCAGCCTCTTCCTGAGCTGACGACCCGCCGGCCCGCGCCGGCCCGACGCCCATCTGACGGCCGACGCCGACCCCTCTCAAGATCGCGCTCGATCCCGGATCCAGTGGCATCCGAGGGTCCACGAGGCCACTACAAGCAGGTTCCTTCGCGATCTTCCCCATCCCCTGACTACTACGCCCTGTCGTAGAGTCCATTACGACAGGATGTAGTAGGCGGACATGTAGGGACGCTACGTGTAGGGTGGCTATGACAAGAGAGCCAACCTACGGAGAGCCGGCCATGGACACGCTGCTCCTCGCCCGCCTGCAGTTCGCCACCACCACGTCGATCCACTTCCTGTTCGTGGTGGTCACACTCGGGCTGGTCACCCTGCTGGTCGGGATGCAGACCGCCTGGGCGCTGACCGGCAACCCGAAGTGGGAGCGGCTCACCCGCTACTGGGGCCAGCTCTACGTGATCAACTACGTGCTGGGGATCGCCACCGGGATCGTGATGGAGTTCCAGTTCGGGCTGAACTGGAGCGGCCTGTCGCGCTACGTCGGCAACGTCTTCGGCGCCCCACTGGCCATCGAGACACTCGTGGCGTTCTTCCTGGAGTCCACGTTCCTCGGGATGTGGATCTTCGGGTGGCACCGGCTCCACAGGGGCGTACACCTCGCGCTGCTCTGGGGTGTGGCCCTCACCGCGTACGCCTCGGCGTTCTGGATCATGGTGGCCAACTCCTGGCTGCAGAACCCGGTCGGGTACGAGGTCCGCGACGGGATCGCCCACCTCACCGACTTCGGCGCGCTGCTCACCAACCCCAGCCTCGGCATGGCGTTCGGGCACGTCGTCTCGGCCGCGCTGCTGGTCGGCGGGATGCTGATGGCGGCGGTCAGCGCCTGGCACCTGATCCGACGCACGCCCGACTTCGTGCTGTTCCGCACCTCGCTGCGGGTCGGCCTGGTCACCGCGGCGCTGGCGGTCACGCTGGTGCAGGGCTTCGGCTTCGCCCAGTTCGGCCCGGTCGGCGAGGTGCAGCCCACCAAGTTCGGGCAGGGCCCGGAGGCGCAGACGCTGATCGCCGAGTGGACCACCCGGTTCGGCCCCGGCGACTACACCCCGCCGGTGCTGGCGAACGTCGGGCTGGGCTTCATGATCCTGATCGGCCTCACCCTCGGCTGCGTGTGGCTCCTGCTCCCGCTGCTCGTGCGGGACTGGGTCATCCGACTGCGCTTCCCGCTCTGGCTGATCCTGCTCGCCCTGCCGCTGCCGTTCGTCGCGGTGATCCTCGGCTGGATCGCCCGCGAGGTCGGCCGCCAGCCCTGGGTGGCGTACGGGCTGCTCCCCACCGACCAGGCCGTCTCCGCGGTCGGCGCGCCGGTGATGCTCACCTCGCTGATCGGGTTCAGCCTGCTGCTCGGCACCCTCGCGGTCACCAACTGGGTGCTGCTCGCCCGGCACGCGGCGCGCGGCGCGGACGACCCGGCGCTCGGACGCCCTCCGGCACCGCCAAACGAGCCCGCCCACCCCGAACCCGCCCTCGCCTGAGGAGATCACCCGTGGACCTCGCCTGGTACGCCCTGCTCGGCCTCTTCTTCGCCGGCTACCTGGTGCTCGCCGGCTACGACTACGGCGTCGGGCTGCTGCTCGCCCGGGGCGGTGGCCCGGTCGGGCGGCGGGCGGCCCTCACCGCGCTCGGCCCGTTCTTCCTCGGCAACGAGGTCTGGCTGGTGGCGGCCGTGGGGATCCTCTTCGGCGCGTTCCCGATGCTGGAGGGCGAGTTGCTGTCCGGCTGTTACCCGGCGGTCGCCGGCGCCCTGGTCGGGGTCATCCTGGTCACGGTCGGCGTGCAGTTGCGCAGCCGGCCGTCCGACGAGCGGATCCGGGCCCGCTGGGACCGGGTCGTGGTGGTCGGCAGCGCCCTCGCCGCGCTGGGCTGGGGCGTCCTGCTCGCCGCGCTGCTACAGGGTGTCCCCCGCCAGGCCGACGGGCACGTGGTCGGCGTGACGCACCTGGCCACCCCGTTCGCGGCCGCCGCCGGGCTGGCCATGGTCGCCCTGGTCGCGGTGCACGGTGCGACATTCCTCACGCTGCGACTGCCGGCCGCCGACGCCGCCGTGCTCGGCCGCACCGCCCGCCGGCTGGTGCCGGTGGCACTCGCCGCGGTCGCCGTGGCCACCGTCGTGGGCCTGCTCTCTCTCCGGGTACGCGACAGCGTCCAGCGGCCGGCGGTGGCCGTACTCCTGCCGGTGCTGCTGGCGGCGGCGCTGCTGGCGGCCCGCGCGGCGCTGGGCCGCCGGCGGCCGGGGTGGGCTCTGGCCGCCACCGGCGCGGCCCTGGCGATGCCGGTGGCGCTGGTCGGGGCGGCCCTGTGGCCCTACGTGCTGGTGTCCACAACCGACCCGGCCGCCTCGCTGACGGTGGCCGACGCGGCCGCCAGTGCGCCGACGCTGCGGCTGCTCGCCTGGGTGGCGCTGCCGCTGCTGCCGGCCCTACTAGGCTTCCAGGCAATGTGCATGTGGGTTTTCCGGGGACGGACCGACGGCAGGGCACCGGTGTACTGGTGAACCGCCGTCCCTTCGACCCGCGTCTCCTGCGCCGGGTCCCCGCGGCCCGGCGCGACCTCGCCGTGCTCGCGCTACTGGGTGTGCTCGCCGCCGGACTGATCGTGGCACAGGCCACAGCCCTCGCGGCGGTGCTCGCCACCGCCTTCGACGGTCGGCTGGACCGGCCGGCGCTGGCCGGGTTCCTGCTCACGGTCACCGCCCGATCGGCGCTGGTCTGGGCGCAGGGCACGGTGTCGGCGCGGGTTGCCGCCACGGTCAAGGCCGCCCTGCGGGCCGACCTGCTCGGCGCGGTCGGCCGGCACGGGCCGGGTTGGGTGGCCGGTCAGCGGGCCGGTCAGCTCGCCACCCTCGCCGGTCGCGGGCTGGACGCGCTCGACGCGTACTTCACCGGGTACCTGCCGCAACTGGTGCTCAGCGTGACGGTGCCGCTGGCCGTGCTGGCCCGGATCGTCCTCGCCGACTGGAGTTCGGCGGTGATCATCGCGTTGACGCTGCCGCTGATCCCGATCTTCGGCGCGCTGCTGGGCTGGCAGGCGCAGGCCGCCACCGAACGGCAGTGGCGTCGACTCGCCCTGCTCGGCGGGCACTTCCTGGACATGGTCGCCGGACTGCCCACCCTGCGCGCGTTCGGCCGCGCCCGGGCGCAGACCGAGGTGGTCCGCCGGATGGCCGACGGCCACCGGGTCGCCACCATGAAGACGCTGCGGATCGCGTTCCTGTCCGCGCTGGTGCTGGAGCTGGTCGCCACCCTGTCGGTGGCCCTCGTCGCGGTGCCGGTCGGTATCCGGCTGCTCGGCGGCGGCCTGGCCCTGGAGACGGCGCTGCTGGTGCTGCTGCTCACCCCGGAGGCGTACCTGCCGCTGCGGGCCGCCGGCAGCCGCTTCCACGCCAGCATGGAGGGGCTGGCCGCGCTGGACGAGGCACTCACCATCTCGGCGGCGCCCACCCCACCCCGGGCGGCCGAGGGCGCGGCCACTCCCGACGGGCGGGGTGAGATCCGGTTCGAGTCGGTGACCGTGGCGTACGAGCGGACCACCGCGCTGCGCGACGTGACCCTGACCATCCGACCCGGCGAACGGATCGCCGTCATCGGCCCGAGCGGCGCCGGCAAGAGCACACTGCTCGGCCTGCTGCTCGGCTTCGTCACCCCGACCAGCGGCCGGATCACCGTGGACGGCGTGGACCTCGCCACCGCCGACCCGGACGCCTGGCGTCGGCAGCTCGCCTGGGTGCCGCAGCGCGCCCACCTCTTCGCCGCCTCGCTGGCCGACAACATCCGCCTCGGCGCACCCGACACCCCGCCCGAGGCACTCACCGCGGCGGTACGCGACGCCGCCCTCGACGACGTGGTGGCCGGCCTGCCGGACGGGCTGGACACCCTGCTCGGCGAACGCGGGCACGGGCTGTCCAGCGGTCAACGGCAACGGGTGGCCCTGGCCCGCGCGTTCCTGCGCGACGCCCCGGTGGTGCTGCTCGACGAGCCCACCGCCCGCCTCGACACCGCCTCCGAGTCCGTGGTGCTCGACGCCACCCGCCGGCTGGTCGCCGGACGGACGGCGCTGCTCGTCGCGCACCGGCCGGCGCTGCTGGCCGACGCCGACCGGATCCTGCGGATCGAGGACGGTCGGCTCACCGAACTGACACCGATGCCGACCGGGAAGGTGGCCCGATGACCGCGGCACCCGGGCCACCGACCGGCGGACCGGACCCGGTGGACCCCACGCGGGACGTCGACCCGGCACCGGCCGGGCGGACGGCCGCCGAACGCGCGGTGCTGCGACTGGCCCGGCCGTACCTGGGTCGGCTGGTCGGCGCGGGGCTGCTCGCGGCCGCCACCGAGTTCGCCGGGCTGGCCCTGATGGCCACCGCGACCTGGCTGCTGATGAGCGCAGCCGGTCAGCCGCCCCTGGACCGGCTCACCGTGGCGATCGTCGCGGTGCGGGCGCTCGCCATCAGCCGGGGCGTGTTCCGGTACACCGAACGGCTCGCCGGACACGACGCGGTGCTCCGCATGATCACCGACGTGCGGGCCCGGGTCTTCGCCACCCTCGCCGCCCGCCGCACCGCCGGGCACCGCTCCGGGGACGTGCTGAGCCGGCTGGTCTCCGACGTCGAAGCCGTCCAGGACCTGCTGCTGCGGGTGCTGGTGCCCGGCGCGGCGGCGGCCCTGGTCGGGGTGCTGGCCGTCGGCGGCGCGACGCTGATCTCGCCGCTGGCCGGCGCGGCGCTCGCCGCCGGGCTGCTCGTCGCCGGGGTGGCGCTGCCCGCGCTGGCCACCGTGGTCACCCGGCGCAGCGCGGCCGAGGTGGCCCCGCTGCGCGGCGCGCTGGCCACCGACGCGGTCGACCTCACCCACGGCGCCGCCGACCTGGCCGCGTTCGGCGCCACCGACACCGCCCTGCGCGCCGCCGAGCAGCGGGCCGGCCGGCTGGCCCGGTTGGAACGCCGACTGGCCGCCACCGGGTTCGCGGTGGACGCGGCCGGGGTGCTGGTCGCCGGACTGACCACCGGCGCGGTGGTGCTGGCCGCGCTGGCCGCGGACGTACCGGGAGTGCTGGTCGGTGTGCTCGCCGTCGGCTCGCTGGCCGCCGTCGAGGTGGCGCTGGCCCTGGTCGGGGCGGCCCGACAGTGGACCCAGCTGCGCCCGGGACTGACCCGGGTGGCCGCCCTGCTCGACGAGGACGCGCCCACTCCCCCGGCTGCCGACGGCGGCACCGCGCCGGCCGGCCCGTACGACCTGCGCTTCGTGGAGCTGACCGTGCGGTACCGCCCCGGCGCCGCGCCCGCCCTGGACGGCGTCGACCTGGACCTGCCCGCCGGTCGGCGGATCGCGGTGGTCGGCCCGAGCGGCGCCGGCAAGAGCACCCTGGCCGCCGTGCTGACCGGGGCGGTCCGGCCCTCGTCCGGCCGCGTCGAGCTGGGCGACCGGGACCTGTCGACGTACACCGAGCAGGAGCTGCCCCGCGCGGTCGGCGGGCTGCTCGCCGAGGCGTACGTCTTCCACGCGACGGTGCGGGAGAACCTCCTGCTCGGGCGCGCCGACGCGGACGACGACGAGCTGGCCGAGGCCACCGCCGCCGCCGGCCTGCTGGACTGGGTACGCGCCCAGCCGGCCGGTTGGGACACGCTGGTCGGCGAGGAGGGTGGCCAGCTCTCCGGTGGCCAGCGGCAGCGGCTCGCGCTCGCCCGGGCGCTGCTCGCCGCGCCGCCCGTGCTGGTGCTCGACGAGCCCACCGAGGGCCTGGACCCGGCCGCGGCGGACGCGGTGCTCGCCTCCGCCCTCGCCGCCACCCCCGTCGGGCACTCGGTGCTGCTGATCAGCCACCGGCTCAGCGGTCTGGCCGGTCTCGACGAGATCGTCGTCCTCGACGGCGGCCGGGTGATCCAACGCGGCCGGCACGTCGACCTGGTCGCCGCCCCCGGCTGGTACCGGGACCAGTGGCTGCTGCAGGAGGCCGCCGAACGCGGATACCTGGCACTGGCCCCCTGATCCGGCTCGGGGACGGACCAGGGTTACCCCGGACGTCGGCGCGTCGAAGTCGTGGCAGGGTGGTGCCATGCCGCGCTGTGAGGACGTGTTGGTCGACGAGCACCTGCGCGAACTGGCCGCGCGGTTGCAGGGCCCGGCACGCCTGAAGTCCGACCTGCTCACCGAGGCCCGGCACGGGCTGCTGGACGCCGCTGAGGCGTACCGCGACAGCGGGGTGCCGCCCACCGAGGCGCAGCGCCGCGCGGTGGCCGAGTTCGGCTCGCCGGCGCAGTTGCTGCCGTCCTGGCAGGCCGAGCTGGCGACGGCAGCCCTGCGCGGGTTCGCCCTGCGGATGCTGGCCATCGCCGCGGTGGGGGTGGCCGCCGGCGACCTCACCTGGCAGGGGGCGAGCTGGAGTGACGGCCCCCGCCCGCCGGCCGTCTACCTGCTGCTCTCCGCCTCGGTGAACTGGATCTGGGTGGGCGCGCTGCTGCTCTCGGTGGCCGGCCTGCTGGTGGTCGCGGCGAGCGCCCGTACGGCATCGCCGGGCCTGGCCGTCGCGCAGCGCGCGGTGGGTGCCGGCCTGACCGGTGTGCTGGTCCTCGGTGCGCTCACCGGCGGCGCGCTCTTCGCCTGGTCACTCGGTCTCTGGGACGCGGCGCTGACCTGGCCCCCGATGATCATCGGCGTGGTGCTGGCCGGCGCGGCCTACTTCTCGCTGGCCCGCGCGGCACGCGGTTGGGTGCTGGCCACCTCGGGCTGAGCCGTGCGGGGCCGCGCCGGGGCTCAGACCGGGGCGCCGGGCGCGGCGCCGGGGTCGAGGAATCGGCCGACGGTCAACCGGAACTCGTGCCAGCCGGCGCGTTCCCCGGCCAGCGCGCGACGGCCGGCGTCGGTCAGCTGGTACGTGCGCCGCTCGCGCCCGTTGACGGTGCTCCACGTGCTCGCCACGTGCCCGGCCCGCTCCAGCCGCCTGAGCGCCGGGTAGATGGTGCCGGTGGGCAGGTCGAGGCTGCCGTCGCTGCGGGCCCGCAGGGCCTCGATGATCGCGTACCCGTGCAGCGCGCCCTGTTCGAGAACGGCGAGCAGCAGGGCGTCGAGGTGGCCGTGCAGCGCCTGGGCCTTCATGTGTAGCTACGCTACTTGTTGGGCGGCCGGTCCGCCACCGGTGGCGATCCGCAGGCCCGGGCGGGTGCGTCGAGACGCCATCGGGGTGCGGGCTCCGGTCTTCCCGAGCAGCCGACTAGGGTATGTGCCCAGAGTCACTCGCCGGTCCGAGACGCCGGCGGGTGGGCAACCCGAAGCACACGGAGGTCAGCGTGGCCCGCCAGTCGCCCCAACGGCCCGACGCCGACGAGCCCGAGCTCGACGACACCACCGGCGCGGCCGAGCCAGATGACACCGAGGACACCGGCGTCGCGCCGACGTCGGCCGACCGGTCACTCTGGGACGAGGTGCGGATCGACCCGGTGGAGATCGCCCTGCCCGCCGGCACCGGCTTCACGCTGCGCGCGTACCGGCCGGCGGGGGTGCTGACCCCGACCGACGTGACCGAGCGCGACCAGGACGACCCGTTCCTCGCCCGCCGTCAGGTCGTCGAGGAGGAGGACGACGAGACCGTCGTCATCCTCGACGAGGAACTGGCCGAGGAGTTCGCCGAGAGCGACGAGGACGACGGGGCGACGCGTCGCCGGCGGGACGGCGACGCGACCGCCGACACCGAGACCGAGACCGACGAGGCCGACGACGAGGACGCCACGGACGAGGCGGACGACGAGGAGGTGCCGGTCTTCCTCAGCCACCGCGGCAAGCTGCTGCTGTTCAAGACACCCGAGTCGCTCGTCAGTTTCATCCGGTCCGGCGCGCCCAATGATCTGTCTCAACTGGACAGCTGGAATGAATTGTCCGAACGGGTGGAGCCGGCCGATATCGCGCCGCTCGACGAGGACACGTACGAACTCGACCTCGTTGTGGAGAACCTGCGCGGCGGGCACGACGCCTGGGATTCGACCCTGCTGATCGAGGCCGGCGAGGTCGCTCGCGACCTGTCGTACGCGTTGCGGCTGCCTGCGGTACTCGACATGCTCTCCGCCGGCTCCAGCCTCGACAACCTGGACGAGGCGCTCCGGGCGACAGTCAACGGCGGGATCGGCGGATTCATGGGCCGTCGGCGGCTCAAGAAGATCGGGGCACAGACCGCGAGTCTGGGCTGGCGCACCATTGTCGGCAAGATCTCTGCGGTCGTGGACTGGCGCGACTGACCCGTTCCGGGGAGCATCAGTTGCTGGCAGAGGAAAGACCTGTCCCGGGAGGAGGACGACGCCGTGGCGCTCGTGCGCGTGTACTGCGGTCTGGCCTCGGCGGACTCGGCTGACCGACCGGCCTCGGCCGGTTCGACGCTGACGTCCGCAGTGGTCGACGACGCAGGCCGTCTGCTGCATGTCTGCGAGATCAGCGACGACGCCGCTGGCTACGCCCAGCTCGTCGCGCTGCTCGTGGAGCGGTCGGGCGGGCCGAGCGGTGCGGCCATCGCCGCCGACAGCGACGACCACACGGTCACCTCGCTGTTGAGCGCCGCCGGTCGACCCCTGGCGATCGCCGACGACGACTCGGTGGACGACTTCGCCGAGCGGTTCGCCGACGACGACTCCCTGGAGGAGATGCAGTCACCGCCGGCCGAACGACGCGCCGTGGGCCTGGCCCGCGCGTTGCAGGCGGGCGCGCTCTCCGCGGTCACCCTTCCCGCACCCCGGGACCTGGCCGGCTACAAGCAGGTGCTCGCCGCGCACGCCGCCCTGGCAAGTGGCCGGCACTCCGCCGCCGTGGCGCTGCGCGAGGTCCTGCGTGAGCTGTACCCGGCGGCGCTGCGGGCGTACCCGGACCCGGCCGAGCCCGTCTCCCTGGCGGTGCTCGACGCGCTGCCCGAGCCGGGCATGCTCGGCGGCACCGTCGCTCGCGGCCGGGAGGTGTCGGTCGCGGCGGACGCCATCGCCGCGCACCTCGCCGCGGACGGGGTGGCCGACGCCGAAGAGATCAACGACGCGGTGACCGCGCTGCGGGTCGCCATCTCCGAGACGCCCCGCCGCGCGGCGGTGAACCGGGCGCTCACCTCCGCGGTGGCCGAGACGGTCCGCCAGGCGGTCGCCTCGGTCCGAGCCTGCGACGCCGGCTGCGAGGCGCTGGTGAGCGCTCTGGGCGCCCGCGTGAGCGCTCCCGCGCCCGCCCCCGGTCGGCGTGCAGCCGCCCGCCGTGGCGAGTCGGTCGGCGAGCTGACCGGCCTGACCAACACCGGCGCCGGTCTGACCAACACCGGCGCCGGCCTGGGTAGCACCGGCACCGGCCTGCGCGCGGTCCGGCCGACGCCGGCCGGCGCCGACCCGACTCCCGGCTTGGGCCGGCGGAGCCGCCCCGAGCCCGCCCCCGGCAGCGCGCCGCTTGCCACGCCCCGCCCACTCGGGCCACCGCCGGTCGCCCCGGCCCCCGTCACCCCGCCCCCGGTCGCGCCCGCGCCGATGGCCCCGGCCGCCGTCGCCGGCCCGCCGGTGTCCGCCCTGCCGGTACGCGGCGAGCCGAGCCGGATCGACGGTCCGACCAACCGGCCGGTCTCCTCGCCGCCGCCCCCACCGCCGGGGATCACCCCGATCGCCCCGACGCAGCGGGGCACGGTGCCGCCGGCCGAGGCGGGCGAGCCGTTCCGGCCGACGCTGACCACCGCCGCGATCAACCACGCGCGGGCCGAACGGCAGCGCACGGTCATCCCGCCCCGCCCGAAGACCAACGGCGAGCCACGGCCGAGCCACCAGCAGCGCCCGGTGGACGAACCCCCCACCGGCGGGTTCAGCGCCACCGACCTCAGCATCCCCGTGCCGGCGCCCCGGCCCGGCCAGGACTCCCCGCCGCCGGGATCCCGGGCCAACTGGCCGCTGGTCAACAACCCGGAGGACCCGGGCGACAGCTCGGCGAACAACCCGGTCGCCTACCCGTACGGCGGCGGCCGTGGCGTCGACGCCCCGACCGACCCGGGTCGGGCCGACGGCCGGGTCACCCCGCCCTGGCTCGCGGACGACCTGCCGCAGGAGCCGCCCATGCTGCGGCTGGTGGAGCCGCCGCCGCTGGCCGACCGGGCGCTGCGCGAAGGGCTCAACCCACCCGCCGACGCGCATCTGGACACCCCGCCGCTGCGGCTCGTCGACCGGGAGCAGGCGGCTCGCGGTGGCCGTCCCGCACCCCGGGTCGAGCGTGCGCCCGAGCATCGCCCGTCTCCCCCGGTCGAGCACCGGCCACCACCGGTGGCCGACGAGGGCGACGGCGACCTGTTGATCTTCGCGCAGGCGAAGTCGGCCTGGTTCGTCGGGCAGACCGAGGAGACCGACCTGGACTGGTCGACCACGGCCGACACCGGGTGGCAGGCGGCCGAGCAGGCGGCCCGCCCCGCGGTGGGCGCCGAGACGACCGCTGGGCTGCCGAAGCGGGTGCCGCAGGCCAACCTGGTCCCCGGTTCACCGCTGCGCGAGGAGCGTCCACTGCGGATAGTGCGTGACGCGGCGAGTCTCGCGGAGAACACCACCGGCTACTTCCGCGGCTGGCGCCGGGGGCAGGAGATCGGGGGGTTCGCGGTGGGCGGCCGGCCGGGTCGCGAGGCCGCCGGCGGCTGGGACTTCAGCCGCGACCACGGCGACCGCGACGACGACCGGGAGTACGAGTACCGCTCCGCCGGCTACCAGTCCTGACCCCACAGTCCGTAAACGACGATCGCGCCCTCAGTCAGCCGACTGGGGGCGCGATTCGTGTACCGGTGACCGGCGCGAGCAGGGCCACGCACGAAGCCGCGCCGACCGTCGACGTGACGGCCGGCGCTGGGCAGGATGCGTCGCCCGGTGGCGGCCGGAGCCACCACCGGGCGTGGAACCGTCCCGGTCAGGCCGGGGCGACGGCGCGCGTACGGCGCATGGTGAGCACGTACTCGACCAGCGAGATCAGCACGTGCTTCGTCGACTCCCGGTTACGGGCGTCGCAGGCCACCACCGGCACGTCGCTGGAGATCGCCAAGGCGTCCCGGACGTCCTGCGGGTCGTGGTACTGCATCCCGTCGAAGCAGTTGATGGCCACCAGGTACGGCAGCCGCCGGTGCTCGAAGAAGTCGATCGCCGCGAAGCAGTCCGCCAGCCGGCGGGTGTCCACCAGCACGACCGCGCCGATGGCACCCCGGACCAGTTCGTCCCACATGAACCAGAAACGGGTCTGACCCGGCGTACCGAACAGGTACAGGATCAGGTCACGGTCGATCGAGATCCGGCCGAAGTCCATGGCCACGGTGGTCGTCGTCTTGCCCGGCACCTGCCGGGTGTCGTCGACGCCCACACCGGCCGAGGTCATGATGGCCTCGGTGGTCAGCGGCGTGATCTCCGAGACCGAGCCGACCAGCGTCGTCTTACCGACGCCGAATCCACCGGCGATAACGATCTTCGCCGACGTCACGCGGCCGCTCGGGTTCGGCGGGCGGTGCGACATGTCAGAGCCTGCGAAGTCCACTCAGCACCCTCTCCAGCAGTTCAGTGCCCACCGCGTCGTCGGAGTCGTCCAGGATGGTCGGCTCGTGGACCGCGACCAGGCCGTCCGTCGCCATATCGGCGATGAGCACCCGGGCCACACCGAGCGGGAGCTGCATCCGCGCCGCGATCTCGGCGAGCGATTGCACGCGTCCGTCACACAGCGCGGCGATGTACTGGTGTTCGCGACCACCACCGTTGCCATTGGCAGCGGCGCGACCGCGCACCGTCGTCTCGACGAGCGCCTCCAGCGCGATGTCCAGCCGGGGGCGGGTACGACCACGGGTCACGGCGTATGGACGGACCAACGCTCCGGTCGGTTCGTCACGATCGGCCATGTCGCCGCTCACCTCCTTCGCACCCGGTACCGGCTCCCACCGGTGGAACTCGTCGTTGTCGTCCTTGCAGTTGCGCCGACCTCACGATCGGCCGGGGGTCAGCCCAGCATCCCCGCGGCCGCACGCGGCTGCGGGGTCAACGCGTCGCCCACCCGGTCGACCAGCAGCGCCATCTCGTAGCCGACCTGGCCCACGTCGGAACTGCGAGCGGCCAGCACGGCGAAGGACGAGCCGTCCGAGATGGACATCAGGAACAGGAAGCCATTGTCCATCTCCACGACGGTCTGCAGCACGGCGCCTCCCTCGAAGCAGCGGGCTGCTCCCTGGGTGAGGCTGACCAGGCCGGACGCGATGGCGGCCAACTGGTCGGCCCGGTCCCGCGGCAGGTCCCGTGACGACGCGAGAAGCAGGCCGTCCGCCGAGACGGCGACCGCGTGTGCGACACCGGGTACCCGGTCGGCGAAGTTGGCCAGCAGCCAACCAAGATCCTGCGTAGTTGTCATCCTTCTTGCTCCTTCTGCCCGCTCCCGGCCGCTGGGCCTGAGCCAGACTGCGAGGATTGCTGCCCTCCCGGAGTCGCCTCCGGGCTGGTCGGGTTGTCCGAGGTGCTACGCCCTCGCTGCACGCCCCGGTGGTAGGCGGAGAGCAGGCCACGGACCGCCTCCGGGGAGCGCCGTTGGACCGAGGTGGTGGGCTTCTCCACCGCGCCCGGCACGAGCTGCGCCATCGGCTTGCGCTTCGGCAGACCGGTCGTGGTGGTCTCGGCCACCGGTACCGCGGTGGCCGCTGCCGAGGCGGCACGCCAGCCGTCGTCGGCGGCGGTCTGCCAACCGTTGGTCTGCTGCTGCTGGGGCCGGCGGTTCGGCAGGCTCTCGGCGAGGCTGGGGCGTGCGCCCCCGTTCGCTGTCGACCCGTTGTCCCGCGGCGCTCCTCCGGCCGTCGGAGTGTCTGCCATCGGTGTGTTACCTGTCGTCCCGGGTGGTGTCTTGTGGACTGCCGGTCCGCTCGCCTCGACCGTGGCGAACTGCTGCGTCGCGGCGCCGCCGTTCGTCGCCGGCTTGGCAGCTGCCGCCGCCTCCTCGGGACCCGGACGGCGGGTACGGAACCAGGCCGACTCGAGCTCCCGGAAGATCGGCAGCTCCATCGTCTCGTCCGCGTACCGCTGCCGGTTCTGGGCCTGCGGCTGTTGCGGCGCCGGCCGGCTCTGTGGCGCCGGAGCCGGAGTGGGCGCCGGGGCCGGAGTCGGCGCCGGCGGCTGGGCCGCGGTGGTCGGCTGGTCGCCGGGCCGGGGCACCCTCGGCAGCTCCGTCGTCATGTCCAGGGCGGCGGCGAACCGCTCGGGCACCGGCGGGGTCGCCGCCTCACGCTCGCCACCCGGCACCGGCGGCCAGGCCGGCGGCGCCGGTGCGCTGGGCGCCTGGGCGGGTGGGGCGGAGCGGGGCACGAAACCGCTGAACGACTGACCGGAGGAGGCCGGCGGCGCCGAGTACGGCTGACCGGAGGAGGCCGGCGGCGCCGAGTACGGCTGACCGGAGTACGGATGGCCGGACGCCGGCGAGGCCGACACCGGGGACGCCGACACCGGCGGGCCGCCGTACGGCTGACCCGACGCCGGGGCGGCGGACACCGGCGGACCGCCGTACGGCGCACCCGAGTAGGGCTGGCCCGAGTACGGCTGACCGGACGCCGGCGTGGCCGACACCGGCGCGCCGGAGTACGGCTGCGCGGAGACCGGCGGCGCCGAGTACGGGTGTGCCTCCGGGCTGCTGGGCAGCTGCCGCGGGATGGACTGCTGCTGACCGGTGTTCGGGGAATCGTCGCCGGCCCGGCGCTGCGGCAGCGGGTCGATCGGCTGGCCGTTGGCCGGGCGGGGCGTGAACCCGTCGCCGCCGTTCGTGCCCGCCGCGCCGGTCAGGTCGGACCAGGCGGGCATCGAGCGGTACCCGCCGGAGTTGGCGGGGGTGCCGGCACCGTTGCGCGGTGCTGGGTCGAACGGTCGACCGCCCAGGGTGACCTGGTTGCCGGACTCGCTCGCGCTCGGGCGGGGGCCGTTGCCCAGCGCCGGCAGCGCGCCGAAGGTGGGCGCGGGCCCACCCTGCTGGCCGCCGGCGGAGGCGGGCAGGGCCGGGGGCTGCTGCACCCGACCGGAGAGCGCCCGGGGCACCAGCACCGAGGTGGGCAGGGTCACGTCGGCGACCGTGCCCCGGTCGGAGCCGGGACGCAGCTCGACCCGGACTCCGTGCCGGGACGCCAGTCGGGCGACCACGACCAGGCCCATCATCCGGGAGACGGCCACGTCCACCTGCGGCGGAGTCGCCAGGCGCTCGTTGAGGTCCTGCAACTGCTCGCGGCTGATCCCGATGCCGCGGTCCTCGACGTAGAGCGAGGCGCGGTCGCCGACCCGACGGGCCTCGACCATCACCTGCGAGTCGGGCGGCGAGAACGCGGTGGCGTTGTCGAACAGCTCGGCTACGAGGTGCACGAGGTCGTTGACGGCGTGCGCGGCGACCTCGATGTCGCGGTCGATGACCCCGAACTCGATCCGGGTGTAGTGCTCGACCTCGGACTGGGCGGCGCGCAGCACGTCGATGAGGGCGGCCGGCTCGCGCTGCACACGCGTGGAGTCGGCGCCTGCGAGCACCAGCAGGTTCTCGTCGTTGCGGCGCATCCGGGTGGCCAGGTGGTCGAGCTGGAACAGCTCGGCCAGGCGGTCCGGGTCCTCCTCGCCGCGCTCCAGCCGGTCGAGGTGCCCGATGAGGCGGTCGACCAGGATCTGGGAACGGCGGGCCAGGTTGACGAACATGGTCGCGACGGAGGCGCGCAGCGCCGCCTGCTCGGCGGCCGTGCGGACGGCTTCCAGGTGGACGGCGTTGAACGCCTCGGTCACCTGACCGAACTCGTCCTTGCTGCGGACCGGCAGTGGCTCGGCGATCTGGTTGGCCAGCTGCACCGGGGAGAGCTGACCGACGACCTGCGGGTCACGCAGCCGGGCGACCGCCTGTGGCAGGCCGTACTGGGCGACGGACAGGGCGCCCTGGCGCAGCTCACGCAACGAGCGGGCCATCGAGCGGGCGACCAGGTAGGCGAAGAGGATGGCCAGCAGCAGCATGCTGAGCAGCAGGCCGGTCTCCAGGAAGACCTGACGTTGGACGTCGGAGCGCAGGCTGTCGGCCTCGGCGACCACGTCGTTGTCGAGTTTCGTCTCGACGGCGCGGATCAGCTTGGCGTTCGCCGTCATGGCGGACTCCCACTGGTCCGGGCCGAACGGCGCACCGCGCATGTCGCCGGTGATGTTGCCGTCGATCCAGCCGGTGTAGTTCTGCGCCTCCCGGCGGTCACCGCCGGCGACCGTCTGGTCGTGGAACTTCGCCTCGTCCGGGCTGGCCACGGCCTTGAAGCTCTGCAGTGCCTGCTGCTGGCCGGTGCCGCTGGCGATGTAGTCGGTGCGCAGCACCGGGGTCATCCGCTGCTGCGCGCCGAGCGCGCGGTGCACGACGACCCGGCGTGCGGAGAGGAACTCCTTCTCCCGGGCGACCGCCGCGGCGGCGCGCATCCGGTCGCTCAGGTCGTTGTCACCGGCGAGCTGCGTGGCCGAGTCACGGATGGCGAGCAGGTCGCTGATCAGACCCTCGTACGCCTGGATCGTCTCGGTGAGCTTGAGCTTGCCGCTGAACACCTGGCTGCGAACGCCCGGCAGGTCCTTCAGGGACTGGTCGATCCCGTCGAGCTGGCTCTCCAGGCTGCTGGGCAGGTCCTCGACCTCGGCGCGCTGCTGCCGGTAGGGGCCGGTCCGCTGGTCCACCCGGGAGTTCACCCGGCTGTAGGCCTCCTGGTACTGGGCCTTGGGCTGGGTCCCGGCCGCCTGCAGCAGCAGTACGGCGGCGGTCCGCTCGTCCTGCAGTGTGTCGACCAGGTCGCCCGAGTAGCTCGACAGGTTGGCCAGGTCGCCAGCTCGGTTGGCGTTGCTGAGGGTCTCCAGGTGGTCGACGAGACCACTGGTGCCCACGACGACCGTGGCGATGGTCGGCACGATCATGATGAGACCGAGCTTTGACCAGATCGGCATGTCCCGGAGCCGGCTGGCCGGCCGGCGCAGCCGCGACAGGAAGGAGCCCGCCGTCTTTGGCCGTTTGCTCACGTCACCGCCCTCGCGATTACAGCTTGAACGCGTTGCCCCGGGCAACGCTCAGCGACCGACCCGGCGGGTCGGACCCCCGAGATTCCATCACGACGCCCGGCAAGAAGAAAGCCCAGGTTGTCAC
Source organism: Micromonospora sp. NPDC005298 (assembly GCF_040607375.1). Lineage (NCBI taxonomy): Bacteria > Bacillati > Actinomycetota > Actinomycetes > Micromonosporales > Micromonosporaceae > Micromonospora > Micromonospora sp. NPDC005298. Next base: position 47,327 of record NZ_JBEXGP010000002.1, on the reverse strand, counting down.
CCGCCGAAGGTGTGATGAGATGTTGATACGATTTGATAGCAGTCCGTCTGGCCGGAGTAACTGAAGGTAATGAAACATCCGCACCGCGTTGTCCTGCTCGCCGGTCCTTCGGGCTCCGGAAAGTCGTACATTGCGCAGCAAACCGGCCTGCCGGTGCTCTGCCTGGACGACTTCTACAAAGACGGCGATGACCCTACGTTGCCGCACCGAAACGGCCAGGTCGATTGGGAATCACCCGACTCCTGGGACGCGTCGACGGCTGTGGAAACGATTGCCCAACTGGCTCGCGACGGCCGGGCCGATGTGCCGGTTTATGCGATCGGCGCAGATCGAAGGGTGGCCACCCGGCCATTTGATGTCGCCGGATCGCCAATTTTCGTGGCAGAGGGGATCTTCGCCGCCGAGATCGTCGAGGAGTGCCGTCGTCGAGGGCTCCTGGCCGGGGCGTACGCGCTGCGTCGCCCGCGTGGGGCGACCTTCGTACGGCGGCTGGCCCGCGACCTCGCCGAGCAGCGCAAGGCACCCCGGGTACTGGTCCGGCGAGGGGTGGCGTTGTTGCGGGCCGAGCCCGCCGTGCTGCGCCGGCAGACCGGGCTGGGCGCCGAGGCGGCCCGCGCGCGGGTGGTGCTGCGCAGGGTGGCCGGCCTGCTCGCCGGCCACCCGCACGGCTGAGGGATCAGGCCAGCAGCTTGGCGTACGCCGGCTTGATCACCTCGTCGATGATCCGCAGCCGTTCGTCGAACGGGATGAAGGCGCTCTTCATCGCGTTGATGGTGAACCACTGCAACTCACGCCAGCCGTAGCCGAAGGTCTCCACCAGCAGCGCCATCTCGCGGGACATCGAGGTGCCGCTCATCAGCCGGTTGTCGGTGTTGACGGTGGCCCGGAACCGCAGGTCCCGCAGCAGGCCGATCGGGTGGTCGGCGATCGAGTCAACGGCACCGGTCTGCACGTTCGACGACGGGCACAGCTCCAGCGGGATGCGCTTGTCCCGCACGTACGCGGCGAGCCGGCCGAGCGTGCCGTCGGGCGCGATGTCGTCGACGATGCGTACCCCGTGGCCGAGCCGGTCGGCGCCGCACCACTGGATGGCCTGCCAGATCGACGGCAGCCCGAACGCCTCGCCGGCGTGGATGGTGAAGTGGAAGTTCTCCCGCTGGAGGTATTCGAAGGCGTCCAGGTGCCGGGTGGGCGGGAAGCCGGCCTCGGCGCCGGCGATGTCGAAGCCGACCACCCCGGCGTCCCGGTGCCGCACCGCCAGCTCGGCGATCTCCTGGGAACGCGCGGCGTGCCGCATCGCGGTGAGCAGGGTGCCCACCCGGATGGTCAGGCCCGCCTCGACGGCCTGCGCGGTGCCCTCGGCGAACCCGGCGAGGACCGCCTCGACCACCTCGTCGAGGCTGAGGTCCTGCTCGAGGTGCTGCTCGGGTGCGAACCGCACCTCGGCGTAGACCACCCCGTCGGCGGCCAGGTCGAGCGCGCACTCGCGGGCCACCCGCCGCAGCGCCGGCGCGGTCTGCATGACCGCCACGGTGTGCGCGAACGTCTCGAGGTAGCGCTCCAGTGAGCCGGAGTCGGCCGCCTCGACGAACCAGCGTCCGAGCGCGTCCGGGTCGGTGGTGGGCAGCTCGTGGCCGACCTCCGCCGCCAGTTCGACGATCGTCGCCGGCCGCAGTCCGCCGTCGAGGTGGTCGTGCAGCAGCGCCTTCGGGACCTTGACGATGTCCTCATACCGGATAGTTGCGACCATGCTCAGACCCTAGTCAGCCTGCTGGGGCCGGCCACGCCAGCCCGCTCATCCGGGCCATCCGTAGACGCGGTCGACGGCGAGCCGGAGGACGACCCGCCCGTCGGCGACCATCGCGGCGCGGTAGTCAGCCCAGTCCGGGTGGTCGCCGCAGATCCGCCGGTAGACCTCGACGAGTTCGTCGACAGCCGCGTCGTCGACGGCCGCGGCCGGCTCGGTGAGTGTCACGGTCCCCTCGGCGACCGCGTACGCGCCGCCGTCCGGCGTGGTGACGTGGAAGCTGGCCCGGGGGTCACGGCGCAGGTTGCGCACCTTCGCCCGGTCGCCGGTGGTGGAGCAGCGGATCAACCCCGGCTCGGCCAGGTAGTCGAGGTTGGACAGTTGGGGCCGGCCGTCACGGCGCAGGGTGACGAGCACCCCACGTCCCCGCTCGCCGAACAGGTCCCACAGCCGATTCGTTGACATGTCATCGACCCTAGGAGGCGTTTCGATGACATGTCAACCAAGACGCTAGGCTGGTGCCATGGAAGCGACCCGGTGGCTGGACGAACGGGAGGACCGCGCGTGGCGCGGGTACCGCCGGATGCGTCGGCTGCTCGACCTGGAGCTGGCCCGGGAGCTGACCCAGGACGCCGGCCTCTCCGAGGCCGACTACGACGTGCTGTCCGACCTCTCCGAGACGCCGCACGGGCGGTTGCGGCTGCGGGAGCTGGCAGACCTGATGCTCTGGTCGCGCAGCCGGCTCTCGCACCACCTCACCCGCATGCAGCAGCGGGGCCTGGTGACCCGCGAGGAGTGCGCCGACGACGCCCGGGGTTCGGTCGTCGCACTCACCCCCGCCGGTCGCCTGGCCATCGAGTCCGCCGCCCCCGGCCACGTGGCCGCCGTCCGCCGGCACCTGATCGACCTGCTCACCCCGGCGGAGATCGACGCCCTCGGCGCACTCACCCACCGGGTGGTCGACCACCTCGGCGCACGGGCACCCCGGCCACGCCACGCTCCGGAGGCCTGACATGGATCCCCGGATCCTCGACCGACTGCGTTGCCCGGTCTGCGGCGAGCCACTGGCCGAGGTGACCGCCGGCACCGCCAGGGCCCTGCGCTGTCCGCGCCGGCACAGCTTCGACATCGCCCGCCAGGGCTACGTCAACCTGCTCGCCGGCCGCGCCCCGCACGTCGGGGACACCGCCGAGATGGTGGCCGCCCGGGTGGACTTCCAGTCCGCCGGGCACTACGACGTCATCTCGGCAGCCCTCGCCGCCGCCGCGACGGAGGCCACCGCCCGGCGCTCCGCACCTTCCGCCCCGCACCCGGAGCCCACCCCACCACCCCTTTGCTCTGCTTACCTCGGCGCACCGGCCTCCGCGCCGGACCGTCGCACCGAGGTAAGCAGAGCAAAGGAGCCGAACACCGGGGTACCGGTCGGACCAGAAACACCCGACGTCGAGGCGTACCCCCTGGTGGTGGATGCCGGTGCCGGCACGGGCCGCTACCTCGGCGCGGTGCTGGCGGCGCTGCCGCACGCCGTGGGCCTGGCCCTGGACGTCTCCAAGCCGGCGCTGCGCCGCGCCGCCCGGGCGCACCCGCGGGCCGCCGCGGCGCTCGCCGACACCTGGCAGCGCCTGCCCCTGGCCGACCGCTCGACGGCCGTGCTGCTGAACGTCTTCGCCCCCCGCAACGGGCCGGAGTTCCACCGGGTGCTCGACCCGGGCGGCACACTCCTGGTGGTCACACCCGCCGCCGACCACCTCACCGAACTGGTGGACACCCTCGACCTGCTCCGGGTCGACCCCGACAAGGCCGACCGGGTGGCCGCCAACCTGGGCGGGCACTTCACCCCGGTCAGCTCGACGGTGCACCGCGCCGAGCTGACACTGAACCGCACCGAGGTGGCCACCCTCGTCGGGATGGGCCCGAGCGCCTGGCACACCGACCCGGACGCCCTCGCCACCCGGCTGGCCGCGCTGCCCGAACCGGTCCGGGTCACCGTGGCGGTCCGGCTCGACGTCCTGACACCTCGCTGACCTCAGGTGGAGAGGTCGACCTCTTCCCAGCCGGGCGGCTCGTCGTGGTACGGCCCGCGCAGGATCACCGCCCACTCCAGCGCCCACCGTCGCTGGCCGATCGCGTTCGCGTCGACCAGCCCCGGCGCGCGCCGGCCGCCGCGCTCGGTCTCCAGGTACGCCCAGTCCAGGCAGTAGTGCAGGTCGAGCAGCGCCGCCGCGTCCGCCGGACGCTGCGGCGCGGTGAGGATCCGGGCCTGCCAGCGCGGAAAGGTCTCCCCCTCGGCGATGTGCGGCAGCCGCTCCACCAACCGCTCGTCCACGGCCAGGGTCGGGTCGAGCTGCTTGCTCAGCCCCAGCACCCAGGCCAGCGCGAACAGGGCGTCGTGGTGCAGCACGAACGATCGGTGGTCACCCTTGCCGCCCATCACGAACTGCCACTCCGGCGGCGTGACCATCTCGACCAGATGCGACCCGAGCAGCCAGCTCATGGCCGCCTGCGGTGGCATCCCGAAACAGCGGGCCAGGATCAGGTGCAGGACGGCGATCCGCGCCTCGATCTCCGGCGTCGGACGCAACTCGATCCCATCACCCGGCTCCCACACGAGCGGAAACTGGGCCGGCGGCAGCGGCAGGCCGAGCCGGGACAGCTCGTCCAGGCTCGCCTCACGCACCTCACGAGGGTCGGGGGCAGGTACGGTCACGGGGCAATGTCCTGTCTGCTCGCGCCGGCACAGGGCCGGTTATCCCCCCTTGGCCTGCGACAATAGCGCTCCCACGTGACCGGCACCACGCCCACCCCGACCCGCGACCGATCAGCCGATCCGCTCGATGACCAGCGGCGTCGCGGACGGCGCGGACGGCGCGATCCGCACCGCGCGCGCCGCCTCCGCCAACGCCGCCGGGATCCGCGCCGCGTCCTCGGCACGCAGCTCGTACAGCGGGTCACCGGCCCGCACCGCATCACCCGGACGCCGGTGCAGCACCACACCGGCCGGCACACTCACCGGGTCCTCCTTGCGGGCCCGGCCCGCGCCGAGCCGCCACGCCGCAACCCCCATGGCGTACGCGTCGACGGACGCCACGTACCCGTCCCGCTCGGCGCGGACCACCTCCACCTCGTCGGCGGTGGGCATCGGTGCGTCCGGGTCGCCGCCCTGCGCCCGGATCATCGCCCGCCAGGAGTCCATCGCCCGGCCGTCGCGCAGTGCCGCCTCCGGGTCGGCGTCCGGCAGGCCGGCCGCGGCCAGCATCTCCCGAGCCAGGGCCACCGTCAGCTCCACCACGTCCGCCGGGCCACCGCCGGCCAGCACCTCGACCGACTCGGTCACCTCGACGGCGTTGCCGATCGCCAGGCCCAGCGGGGTGGACATGTCGGTGAGCAGGGCGACCGTCCGCACGCCGTGCGCGCCGCCCAACTCGACCATCGTCCGGGCCAGCTCACGCGCCTGGTCGACGGACTTCATGAAGGCACCCGAGCCGACCTTGACGTCGAGGACCAGCGCGCCGGTCCCCTCGGCGATCTTCTTACTCATGATCGAACTGGCGATCAGCGGGATCGCCTCCACGGTGCCGGTCACGTCGCGCAGCGCGTACAGCTTGCGGTCGGCCGGGGCGAGCCCGGCACCGGCCGCGCAGATCACCGCGCCCACCTCGTCGAGCTGGGCGATGAACTCGTCGTTGCTCACCGTGGCCCGCCAGCCGGGGATGGACTCCAGCTTGTCGAGCGTGCCGCCGGTGTGCCCGAGACCGCGACCACTCAACTGGGGTACGGCGGCGCCGCACGCCGCCACCAGCGGGGTGAGCGGCAGAGTGATCTTGTCGCCGACGCCGCCGGTGGAGTGCTTGTCGACCGTGGGCCGGCGTACCGCCGACAGGTCCAGCCGCTCACCGCTGGCGATCATCGCGGCGGTCCACCGGGCGATCTCCGGCCCGGTCATGCCGTTCAGCAGGATCGCCATGGCCAGCGCGGACATCTGCTCGTCGGCGACGACCCCCCGGGTGTACGCGTCGACCACCCAGTCGATCTGCGCGTCCGACAGCACCTCGCCATCCCGCTTCACCCGGATGACGTCGACAGCAGCAAAACCATTACTCATCAGAAGATCTTCCTAGTCCCTTGGCGAACCGACTCCGTGCCGTGCCCTCGAGCTCAACCCCAGCGAACCGGGATCTCCGCGGGCGGCTCCCCCTCGCCGGCCCAGAAGATGGTGCCGGTGGCGTCCACCACCACCACCCGGGGCGTCCGGGCCAGGCCCCAGGTGATCGCCTCGGCCGGGTCGTCCCAGCTCGGCGCCTCCTCCAGCACTCCGGTCTCGGCGCCGGCGTCGTCGCCGGCCGACCGCTCCCAGTACGCGGTCCAGACCTGCTGGCCGGCGGACATGTCCGGGTGCACGAAGACGGTGCCGCGCCCGCGCCAGGCGGCCAGCCGCTCCGGCACCACCGGCACCGACGTCTCCCCGGTGACGGCCTCCAGGTCCTCCACACCGAAGGCGTGCGGCAGCAGCTCGGCCATCCGCAGCGGGCGGCCCTTGCTCTCGATCAGGCACTCCGGCCCGCCGTGCTCCCAGAGCAGCTGCCGACAGCGGCCGCACGGCATCAGCGGCTCACCCGTGGCGTCGACGCAGGAGAGCGCGACGAGTCGTCCGCCGCCGGTGGCGTGCAGGCTGGAGACCACCCCGCACTCGGCGCAGAGCGTCACCCCGTACGCGGCGTTCTCCACGTTGCAACCGACCACGATGCGGCCGTCGTCGACCAGCGCGGCCGCGCCGACCGGGAACGTCGAGTACGGCGCGTACGCGTGCCGCATCGCCTCGGTGGCGGCGGCACGCAACCGCGCCCAGTCAATGTCGGTCATGCCGCCATTCTGCCCAGGCAGCCCAGGTCAGGAGCGGGCAGGGCCGGGTCCACTGGCGGGCGCAGCCGCGCCAGGCATGAGTCCGACCCATCGGCCGCGCCACCCGCAGCGGTAAGCAGCGGTCAGCCGTCACCACGGTCGGAGGCGATGCCGAGGATGACGGCTCGGGGTGAAAGTGACGTTCGGCTCTGTATCTCCCGCTCGGGACAACCAACCCTGAAGCCGAGGACGGACACGTGCGACCGAGGGGACATGTGATGGCGAAGTTGGGGAGCTGGCCGTTGTCCGAGGACACTCTTCGTCGGATGTACGCGGGGGGCCGCGGTAATCCGGCGGCCCGCCGGTTCGCCCGGCTGTGGGCGGCCGTGTACGGCGCCGGCCTGCACCCGAGGCGGTGGGTGACACTCGAGGTCGTGGGACGCCGTACCGGTCAGATCACCCGGTTCCCGCTGGGTATGGCCGACTGGCAGGGCGACTGGTATCTGGTGCCGATGCTGGGCGAGAACTGCAACTGGGTCCGGAACGTACGTGCGGCCGACGGCCTGGTGACCATTCGGCACGGGCGCGCTCGGGTATGCCGCCTGGTCGAGGTGCCGGTCGACGAGCGCGCCCCGATTCTCAAGCGGTATCTGGCGACGGTCCCCGGAGCCCGGCCGCACCTCCCCGTCGACCGGCACGCGCCCCTGTCCGAGTTCGCGGCAGTCGCGGCACAGTATCCCGCGTTCCGTGTCGAGACGGCCCCCGTGAGATGACCGGCGCGCACCTCGCTGTGCCCGACGGGAGTCCCGCCGGGCACAGCTCGGCCGTCAGCCCTTGATGTACGGCTTACCGTCGGCGGCGGGTGCGCGGACCCGGCCGACCAGCCCGGCGACCGCCAGGATCGTGGCCAGGTAGGGCAGCATGGCCAGGAACTGGCTCGGGATGGAGCTGTTGATGGCGCCCAGGTAGGTGGCGAGCTGGTCGGCGAAGCCGAAGAAGAGCGCGGCGAGCAGCGCCCCCGTCGGGTTCCACCGGCCGAAGATCAGCGCGGCGAGCGCGATGAACCCCTTGCCACCGATCATGTTCTTGGTGAACGAGTAGAGCGCCAGGGTGTACGACGCGCCGCCGATGCCGGCGACGACGCCCGCCAGCAGCACGTTGCGGTAGCGCACCCGCAGCACCTTGACGCCGAGGGTGTCGGCGGCGGTCGGGTGCTCGCCGACCGAGCGGGTCCGCAGCCCCCACCGGGTCCGGAACAACCCGATGTGGATCACCAGCACCAGCAGCAGGCCGAGGTACAGGAAGATGTTGCCGCGGAACAGCGCCGGCCCGAGCACCGGGATGTCCTTGAGCAGCGGGATCTCCCAGTTGCTGAACCGGGGCGCGCTGTTGTACTTCTCCGCGTCGGTCTGCATCAGCCGCTCGTAGAGGAAGCCGGTGACGCCGACCGCCAGCAGGTTCAGCACGATGCCCATGACGACCTGGTCGACCAGGTAGCGGATGGCGAAGACGGCAAGCAGCAGCGAGATGAACGCGCCGCCGATCGCGGCGGCGACCAGGCCCACCCAGACGCTGCCGGAGAGGCTGCCGAACAGCGCGCCGCTGAACGCGCCCATCAGCAACTGGCCCTCGATGGCCACGTTGACGACACCGGAACGCTCGCAGAGCACCCCGGCGAGCGCGCCGAAGATCAACGGCAGGGCCAGGATGAACGTGCCCCGGATGATGTTGACCAGCGGCATGAAGTTCTGCCCGGCCGGTGCCGCGGAGACCTGCCAGCAGAGGAAGGAGAGCACGAAGCCGACCAGCCCGGCGGCGAGCACGGGCAGGAACCACCGCTTCGGCACCCCGGCGAGCAGCGCCGCGCCGGCGGCGATCGCGATGATCCCGAACAGGATCGCCCCGATGGTGCCGTTGATCTCCAGCGCGGCACCGGCGGCGTCGTCGCTGAGCGTGAACCGGGCCTGCTGGTCGGTGGCGAGCGCCCCGAAGAGCACCGCCGCCAGCAGTCCGAGCGCCAGCAGTGTGAGGCCGACCTTGCGGCTACGGGTCCAGAAGCCCTCGTCGACCGGGGCGACCGCGACGTCGGGGACAGCCATGGTGGACATGAGTTACCAGCCCTTCGCCAGGCTCGTCTGCAACCGGGCGGCCCGTGCGGCCCGGAGCTGGAAGATCGCCTTCACCAGGGCCGGCGCGGCGATGAAGATGACGATCAGCGCCTGGAGCACGGTCACCAACTCCAGCGAGATCCCCGAGTACGACTGCATCCGGTTGCCGCCGGCCTGGAGCGCGCCGAACAGCAGGGCGGCCAGCAGCACCCCCCACGGCTTCACCCGGCCGAGCAGTGCCACGAGGATCCCGTCGAAGCCGATCTGCGCGACCACCAGCGGCGTCAGGGCGCTGGCGGTGGAGCCGAGCACCATGTTCGAGCCGCCCAGGCCGGCCAGGATCCCGGAGAACACCATGATCAGGATGTACGTCCGGGTGACGCTGATGCCGGCGGTGCGGGCGGCGTCCGGGTTGGCCCCGACGGCGCGCAGCTCGAAGCCGAGGGTGGAGCGGTTGAGCAGCCAGGCGACCGCCCAGGTGGCCACGACGGCGAGCAGGATGCCGGCGTGCACCCGCAGGTTGTCGCCGAGCAGTCGGGGCAGCTGGGCGGAGTTGTCGACCGCCTTGCTGATCGCGTCGGTACGGGTGGGGTCCTGTACGCCGTTCTGCACGATCAGCCAGGTCAGGAAGTACGTGGCGACGTAGTTGAGCATGATCGTGTTGATCACCTCGTGTGCGCCCGCGCGCGCCTTGAGGATGCCCGGGATGAATCCCCAGAGCGCCCCGCCGAGAGCGCCTGCGAGTACGGCCACCAGCAGGTGCAGACCGGGCGGCAGCGGCAGCAGGAAACCGGCGAGCGCCGCCATGATCACGCCGATGGTCGCCTGACCCTGCGCGCCGATGTTGAACAGGCCGCCACGGAAGGCCAGCGCCACCGCCAGGCCGGTGAAGACCAACGGCGCGGTGTACGTGAGCGTCTCGGAGATCGGCGCCAGCACGGCCTGCCAGCCGTTGCTGCCGTTCAACCAGCCGGAGAACGCCTCCGGGTCGAAGACCGAACCCTTGAACAGGTTCGCGTACGCCTCACTCACCAGCGTCCAGCTCGCGTTGAACGCGTCGGCCGGGCGGGCGGTGATGTACGTGTAGGTGTGCAGCACGTCCGGGTCGGAGACGATCATCAGCACCGCGCCGACCACGATCGCCAGCACCAGCGACAGCAGGGTCACCGTGAAGGTGTTGGCGGCCCAGAGGTTGTCCAGGAACAACCGGCCCAGGGACGGCTTCGGTTCCGCCTCCGGGTCGGGCTTCGACGACGCGGGGCGGGTCGGTTCGGTCGCCGACTCGGCCTGTTCGGTGTTGCCGAGCGCGTTCTGCGCGGCCTGCGCCTCGCTCGCCGGTTCCTTGTCCGGCGAGCCGGACTGCGGGGTGGGGTCGCTCATGCCTCGTCCTCGTTCGCGGAGCCCGCGTCGCTCGCCGGGCTCCCGTCGGTGGCCGCGCCGTCGGTCGGCTCGGCGTCCGTGCCGTGCTCGTGGGCGGCGTCCGGGCTGATGCCGGCCATCAGCAGGCCGATCTCCTCGCGCGGGGTGTCCGGGCCGACGATGCCGATGATCCGCCCGCGGTACATCACCGCGATCCGGTCGGCCAGCCCGATCACCTCGTCCAGCTCGCTGGAGACCACCATGACGGCGGTGCCGACGTCCCGCTCGTGGATGATCCGGCTGTGGATGAACTCGATGGATCCGACGTCGACGCCGCGGGTCGGCTGGGCGGCGATGAAGAGCTTCAGCGGCCGGGACAACTCCCGGGCCACGATCACCTTCTGCTGGTTGCCGCCCGACAGGGTGCCCACCGACGCCTCTGCCGACGAGGTACGGACGTCGAACTGCTCGATCCGCTCCTTGGCCGACGAGGCGATCGCGTCCGGCTTGAGCGCGAGCCCGCTGCCGAACGGCGGCCGGTCGTAGATGTCCAGCACCAGGTTCTCCGCGACGCTGAACTCCTTGACCAGGCCGTCCACGCTGCGGTCCTCGGGTACGTAGCCGACGCCCGCGCGGAGCACCTTCTTCGTCTTCCACCCGTCGATGCGGTCGCCGGCCAGGCTGACCGTGCCGGCGAGCACCGGGCGCAGGCCCATGATCGCCTCGATCAGCTCGGTCTGGCCGTTGCCCTGTACGCCCGCCACGCCGAGCACCTCGCCGGCGCGTACGGTCAGGTCCACCCCGTCGACCGCGCGGATCTGCCGGTCGTCGTCGACGACCAGTCCCGCGACCTCAAGCACCGGCTCGCCCGGCGTGGCCGGGGACTTGTCCACGGTGAGCCGGACGTTGCGCCCGACCATCAGCGCGGCCAGCTCGTCCCGGCTGGCCTCCGGCGAGGCGGTGCCGACGGTCTTCCCGCGCCGGATCACCGTGATCCGGTCGGCGATGGCCTTGACCTCGCCGAGCTTGTGGGTGATGAAGACGATCGACTTGCCGGCTGCCTTGAGTGACCGCATGACCGTCAACAGCTCATCGGTCTCCTGCGGCGTGAGCACGGCGGTCGGCTCGTCCAGGATCAGCAGGTCGACGTCGCGGGTGAGCGCCTTGACGATCTCGACGCGCTGCTGGATGCCGACCGGCAGGTCCTCGATCACGGCGTCCGGGTCGACCCGCAGGTTGTAGCGCTCGGAAACCTCGGTGACCTCACGCCGGGCCCGCCGCCGGTCCAGGAAGCCGGCGATGCCGCCCTTGACCTGCTCGGCGCCGAGCATGACGTTCTCGGCCACGGTGAAGACCGGCACCAGCATGAAGTGCTGGTGCACCATGCCGATCCCGGCCGCGATCGCGTCGGAGGGGCCCTTCAGCTTCAGCGGCTTGCCGTCGACCAGGATCTCGCCCTCGTCGGGCTGGTACAGCCCGTAGAGCACGTTCATCAGGGTCGACTTGCCCGCGCCGTTCTCGCCGAGCAGGGCGTGGATCTCTCCAGGCTCCACCGTCAGATCGATGTGGTCGTTGGCGACCAGATCACCGAACCGTTTGGTGATGCCGCGCAGTTCGAGTCTCAGCGCAACCTCCTGGAGTGCGAGCGATGGTGCAGCGTAGCTGCCGGTCGACCGGGCCGGACCGGCCCGGTCGCCGTGGCGCGCGATCGGCCGCCCCGGCCCCGCGGGTGGTTGCCCGCGGTTCCGGAGCGGCCGGATCGGTCGTACGTGTTCCCCGCCGCTCCTTCGATGATCTCACCGGAGGAGCGGGCCGGTCGTCACTTGGTCGGCTGGGCCTTCGAGGTGACGGTGATGGTGCCGGCGGCGATGTCCGCCTTGATCTTGTCGACCTCGGCCTTCAGCTCGGCCGGAACCTTGCTGTCGAAGTCGTGGTACGGGGCGATCGACACGCCGGTGTTGGCCAGGGTGCCCACGAAGCCCGGCTGAGCCTGCAGCTTCTCGCCACCGGCGGCCTTGAGCACGGCCTCCTTGACGGCCTCCGGGATGTTCTTGACGACCGTGGTGATGATCGCCGAGCAGTCCGGGGTGCTCTCGCAGCCGTCCACGTCCACCCAGATGGTGTTGTACTTGCCACCCGAGGCCTTGGCCGCGGCCGTGGTGCCGAGGCCAGCGCCGCCGGCGACCGGCATGATGATGTCCGCGCCCTGGGCGACCAGCGCGTCGGAGACCTTCTTGCCCTCGTCCTGCTTGGCGAAGTCGTTGGTGAAGGAGCCCTTCTGGGTCTCCTTGTTCCAACCCAGCGCCTGGACGCTCTTGCCCTTGGTGGTGTTGTAGTACGTCACACCGTCGACGAAGCCGTCCATGAAGATCGTCACCGGCGGGATCGGGAGGCCACCGTAGGTGCCCACCTTGCCGCTCTTGGACATCCCAGCCGCCAGGTAGCCGGCCTGGAACGCGGCCTGCGCGGTGTCGAACTGCATCGGGTAGACGTTGGCGTCACCCGGGTTGGCGTCGACGATGCCGAACTGCTGGTTCGGGTTCGCCTTGGCGATCTTCGAGGTGGCGTTGGCCATCAGGCCGCCGACCGCCAGGATGAAGTCGCACTTCTGGTTGACGTACTGCGTCAGGTTCGGCTCGTAGTCGGCCTCGGCCTTCGACGCGACGTACTTGATGTCGATGTTGCCGTTGGCGGCCTTGGCGTCCTGCAGGCCCTTCCAGGCCGAGGTGTTGAACGACTTGTCGTCGATGCCACCGACGTCGGTCACCATGCAGGCGCTGAACTTCTTGGCGCCACTGCCGGCGTTGTTGTCATCATCGGGCGCCTCGCCACAAGCGGCGGCCGTGAGCAGAAGCCCACCTGCCGCGACGATCGAGGCGATCCGCATCCCACGCACCGAGCGCAAGACGTCTCCTTCCCATTGCACACCGCGCCTAGTGCGGTGGCAGCCCATCAGCCGACCTGCGGGTGTGCCGCCGGCTGTCCCACGTTACGGACGGGAGCGTACGCCCGCGCCCACCCACCGGCCGACAATCGTGCACGACTGTTGAGCGCCTGTTACCCGGGTGTAACCCTTGGGTGGGGCAAATCACTCTTCGTGCTGGTAGGTGAGCGTCGGGGCGTCCCGAACGTCCGGTTCGCAGGGGCTGATCCCCTGCCCGGACGTTACCGCCAAAAGACCGCCACCGCCGCGTTGACCAGGGTCAGCCCGACGATCGCGAGGAAGTGGCCGCGGCTGACCACGTCCCGCTTCCGGGAGAAGAAGACCATGACGAAGATCAGCAGCGCGATCACCAACTTCGTCACAAGTTTCGCCGGTGCCGGCTCGTCGCCGTCGCGCAGTGGCGCGGACAGCCCGATGCCGGTCAGCAACTGGATCACAGCCCCCCAGAGCATCGCGGGGTTGATCCGCAGCTTGCCGCTGACGTACTGGGCGATGGAGCCGCCGAGCAGCAGGGCGAAACCGATCAGATGGACGTAGAGGAGAGTCAGTCTCAGTGCTTCCACGCCGCCCATCCTCCCTCATCAACGACACTTTGTAGTAGTGGGGTCGGCCGGCCGGCGCGTCGAAGGCTCATCCCTTGACGGCGCCGGAGGTGAGGCCGGAGACGATGAAGCGCTGCAGGAACTGGAAAACCAGCACGGTGGGGATCGCGGTGAGCAGGGTGCCGGCGGCGAAGATCCCGAAGTTGGAGTTCCGCTCGCCGCCCTGCAACATGCCCCGCATGCCGACCGCGAGGGTCTTGGCGTCCGTGTCGGTGAGGAAGACGCTCGCCATCAGGAACTCGTTGACGGTGCTGATGAAGGCGAGCAGCCCGGTCACCGCGAGGATCGGCGCCACCAACGGCAGCATGATCCGGAAGAAGACCTGGGCGTGCGAGGCGCCGTCCATGGTTGCCGACTCGTCCAACTCCCGGGGCAGGGTGTCGAAGAAGCCCTTCATCAGCCAGGTGTTCACGCCCAGCGCGCCACCCAGGTAGAGCAACAGCAGGCCCCACGGGGTGTTGAAGCCGATGGCCGGCCACAGGTCGGTGATCCCGCCGAAGATCAGGAAGATCGCGACGATCGCCAGGAACTGCGGAAACATCTGGATCAACAGCAGCGACAGCAGCCCCACCCGTCGCCCCTGGAACCGCATTCGGGAGAACGCGTACGCCGCGAGCGCCGACAGGAAGACCGAGGCGAACGAGGCGCCACCGGCGATGAGCAGCGAGTTCACGAACCAGTGGGCGAACTCGGTGCGCGCGAACAGATCCCCGAAGTTGCCGAACGACACCCCGCCGGTGGGCACCAACTCGGTGGACGACAGGGTGCCGAGCGGGTTGAGCGCCGCCGAGACGACGAAAACGAGCGGGAAGAGACTGAACAGCACACCGAGCAGGCCGACCAGGTGCCGCCAGCCGACCTGGGCGAACCAGCGGCTCTTCCGCCTCCCCCCGTTGCGGTCGACCGTCGCCGGGCCGTTCGTGACGGTGGCCCCGCTGAGCGTGGTCACGCGTACACCTCCTCCTGTTGCCGGGTCCGCCGGAAGCTGACCGCCGAGACCACCGCGACGATGGCGAAGATGAACAGCGAGATCGCCGCGGCGAAGCCGAACTGGGCGTCCTGCCCGCCGAACGCCAACCGGTAGGTGTAGGTGATCAGCAGGTCGGTGGCGCCGTTGCTGGGGTTGTCCGCCGGGAACGGCGCACCCTCGGTGGTCAGGTAGATCGCGTTGAAGTTGTTGAAGTTGAACGCGAACGACGAGATCAGCAGGGGTGAGAGCGCAACCAGCAGCAGCGGCAGCGTGACGGCTCTGAACGACTGCCAGGGCGACGCCCCGTCGACCGAGGTGGCCTCGGTCAACTCCCGCGGGATGGCCTGTAGCGCGCCGGTGGCCACCAGGAACATGTACGGGTAGCCGAGCCAGAGCTGCACCAGGATCACCGCGACGCGGGCCGACCAGTCCTGCCCGAACCAGTCGACGCTGAGCCCGAACATGTTGTTGATCAGCCCGAAGTCGGTGTTGAACATGTCCCGCCAGATCAGCAGCATCGCGAAGGACGGCATGGCGTACGGCAGGATCAGCAACATCCGGTAGAGGTTGGTGCCCCGCATCCGGGGCGAGTGCAGCGCCAGCGCGATCAGCATGCCGAGGATGAACGTCCCGCCGGTGGAGCCGATCGCGAAGGCGAAGTTCCAGATCAGCGTGCCGAGAAACGGTCCGGAGATCCGCTCGTCGGTGAGTACCCGGGTGAAGTTGGACAGCCCGACGTTCACCTTCCAACCCTGGGCCAGCCGTTCACCGTCGGCGGCGACGAACGCGCCGACCTCGCCGTCCGCGGTCCAGGTTCTGCCGCTGTCGCTGTCCTTGACGCAGTCGCAGCCCGCGTCGTACGCCCGGACGGCGGTGCCCTCGTACGCCCGGGACAGGCCAGAGGACCGCAGCGCGCCGCCGGCGGTCGGCACCACCAGGTCGGTGACGTCCTTGCTGCGGGCGCTGGCCTGCCCGACGTTCAGCACGGTGTAGCCGTCTGCGGCGGTGACCTTGCCGCCCGGTGCGACGGTGGCCGCGCCGGGGTCGAGCGGACGCAGACCCCGCGCGTCGCCGACGGAGACCGTGCCGGTCTCCGGGTCGGTGACCAGGAAGACCAGCGGGCCGGTGGTCGGGTCGCCCTTGGTGGCGACTGACAACGGGTACTGGGTGGAACCCGGAACCTGCTTCACCGAGGAGCTCTGGATCGCGACGATCGCGTCGTCCTTGCTGCCCCGGTGGCCGTCGCCGAAGTTGGTGAACGCCGTGCTCGCCGTGTAGAGCACCGGCACGACCTGGAAGGCGATCAGGAAGAGCGTGCCGGGGACGAGGTACTTCGCCGGGACGTGCCGGCGGCCCAGGTACAGATAGAACAGTGCGGCGGTGGTCAGCACCAGCACTGCCAACCCGATCCACTGCTCCGCCTCCACGAGCGGGAAGGCCGCCCAGATCGCGATCCCGGCCACCAGGCCGAGCAGGACCACCTTCACGGCGAGGCCGGCCGCGGTGATCGGCGCGTGGTTCCGCGCGGTACGGGTCGTGCGCGGGGGCCCGGTGCGGCCAGGCCCCGGGCCCGGGGCCTGCTGGGCAGACCCCGGGCCGGACAGCGGTGTGCTCATTACTTGATCGAGCCGGCGATCGTCTTACCGGCCGCGGTGACCGTGCTGGTCGGGTCGGCGCCGCCGATGACGGCCGCCTCGGCCTTGCCGAACGGGTCCCAGATCGCGGCCATGGCCGGAATGGCGGGGAGCACCTGGCCGTTCTTTCCAGCCTCGATGAACTTGGCCAGGTCCGGGTCGCTGGCCTTGACCTGGTCCAGCGCGGCGGTCAGCGCCGGCGGGCGTGGGTCTGCCTGGTACAGGGCCACGGCCAGTTCCGGCTTCGCGACGTAGTTGGTGACGAACTCCTGGGCGAGGGCCTTGTTCTTGCCCTTGGCGGCCACGTAGAAGGACTGGACGCCCACGAACGGCGCGGCCGCCTTGCCGCCGGCGAAGCCCGGAACGGCGGAGACGTCGTACGTGATTCCTGCCTTCTTCACGTCGGCGGTGGCCCACGGTCCGGAGACCAGGAAGGCGCACTTCTTGCCGGTGAAGGTGGCGGTCGAGTTGGTGTCGGCGATCGAGCGCTTCAGCACGCCCTCGCCCTTCTCGCCGAGCGCGGCGATCTTCTTGAACGCGGCGATCGACTCCGGCTTGCCCACGCCGAGGTCCTTCGGGTCGTAGTCGCCGTTCGCCGTGGTGCCGAAGAGGTAGCCACCGGCCGAGGCGTACAGCGGGTAGATGTGGTACGCGTCGCCCTTCTGGCCGACCTGGAGGCAGAGGATCTCGGTGACCTTCTTCTGCGCCTTGAGCTGCTTGCCGGTGGCGACCAGGTCCTCAATGGTCTTCGGCGCCTCGGGGGCCAGCTCGGTGTTGCGGATCAGCGCCAGGTTCTCCTGCGCGTACGGCACGCCGTAGAGCTGGCCGTTGAACGTGACGGCCTTGATGGCGGTCTCGTTGAAGGCGGCCTTCTGGTCGTCGGGCAGCTGGACCGGGTCGATGGCGCCGTTCTGGACCAGGTTGCCGATCCAGTCGTGTGCGCCGATCACCACGTCCGGGCCGCCGCCCTGGCTGGACACGGTCACGAAGTTGTTCTGCAGGTCCTCGTTCGGGACGGCCTGCACCTCGACGGTGACACCGTTCTCCGTGCCGAACTTCTCGGCGAACGGCTTGAGGGCCGCGGTCCGCTTGTCGTCAGCCCAGATGACCAGTGTGCCGCCGGCGGCTTTGGGGGACTCCTTCGCGGCCGGCTCGTCGCTGTCGCCACAGCCGGAGGCGGCGAGCGCCAGGGCGAAGAGGGCGACCACACCCGCGGTACGGATGCGCATCGGTACTCCTGTCGTCATGGCGGGTCCGCCGGGGGAAGGGCGGCCCGCCGTGGAAATGCTGGAATTTCTTGCCAACCGGCACAGACGTGCTGCGCCGCAGCTTGCGCATGTTGCGGGGACGTTAGCAAGACGTTGCAGATAATGGAAGCGCTTGCAGAGTGCCCCGCAAGAACTTGCCGGTGGGCTAAAGTGCCGCCATGCGCGCTCGACTGTCCGACATCGCCCAGCAGGCCGAAGTCAGCGAGGCCACGGTGTCGCGGGTGCTCAACGACCGCCCCGGCGTGGCCCCGGAGACCCGCCAGGCCGTCCTCACCGCCCTCGACGTGCTCGGCTACGAGCGCCCGGCCCGGCTGCGCAAACGCAGCGCCGGACTGGTCGGCCTGGTGGTGCCCGAGCTGGACAACCCGATCTTCCCGGCCTTCGCCCAGGTCATCGAGTCGACCCTGGCGCAGAGCGGGTTCACACCGGTGCTCTGCACCCAGACCGCCGGTGGCGTCACCGAGGACGAGTACGTGGAGATGCTGCTGGACCGGCAGGTCTCCGGCATCGTCTTCGTCTCCGGCCTGCACGCCGACACCGCCGCCAACCACGACCGCTACCGGGCGCTGATCGCCCGCCCGCTGCCGGTCGTCATGATCAACGGGTACGTGCCGGGCATCGGCGCGCCCTTCGTCTCCTGTGACGACCGCGAGGCCGCCGAACTGGCCGTGGCCCACCTCGTCGCACTCGGCCACCGGCGGATCGGCCTGATCACCGGCCCGGACCGGTTCGTCCCGGTGCGGCGCAAGGTGGCCGGCTGGCGTGCCGCGATGACCCGGCTGGCCGGCGTGGCCGAGGCCGACCTGGGCCCGCTCGCCGAGCTGTCACTGTTCGGTGTGGAGGGTGGCGAGGCGGCTGCCGGCCGGCTGCTCGACCGTGGCGTCACCGCCGTGGTCTGCGGTTCGGACCTGATGGCGCTCGGCGCGGTCCGGGCGGCCCGCCAGCGCGGCCTGACCGTTCCTGGTGACCTCTCCGTGCTCGGGTACGACGACTCGCCGTTGATGGCCTTCACCGACCCGCCGCTGACCACCATGCGCCAGCCGGTGCCCGCGATGGCGGTCGCGGCCGTCCGGGCCCTGGTGGACGAGATCAACGGGCACGGTGCCCCGCACTCCGAGTACCTGTTCCGTCCGGAGCTGGTGGTGCGCGGTTCGACGGCGGTCGCCCCGGCCGCGGTGCGATTCCCTTACGCAAGATCTGCTTGACTCTTGCAGGGCGCTGCCGGCATATTGCTCAGACAGTCGCGCCCGAGCACGAGACAGACGGGGAACGTCAACCGATGACCGCAAGCACCACCACCCCGACCCACCCCGCCGACGACTGGTGGCGCGCCGCGGTCGTCTACCAGGTGTACGTCCGCAGCTTCGCCGACAGCGACGGCGACGGCGTCGGTGACCTCCAGGGGATCCGGGAACGCCTGCCGTACCTGCACGACCTCGGGGTGGACGCGCTCTGGCTGACCCCCTTCTACACGTCCCCCATGGTCGACGGCGGCTACGACGTCGCCGACTACCGCGACGTCGACCCGATGTTCGGCACCCTGACCGACTTCGACGCCATGATCACCGACGCGCACGCCCTCGGCCTGCGGATCATCGTCGACCTGGTGCCCAACCACACGTCCAGCGCGCACCGCTGGTTCGTCGACGCCCTCGCCGCCGGCCCCGGGTCACCGCAGCGGGCCCGCTACCTCTTCGCCGACGGCCGGGGCGAGCGGGGCGAGCTGCCGCCGAACGACTGGGAGAGCATCTTCGGCGGCCCGGCCTGGACCCGCGTCGCCGACGGCCAGTGGTACCTGCACCTGTTCGACCCGGCCCAGCCGGACCTGAACTGGCGCCACCCGGAGGTCCGCGCCGAGTTCGAGGACGTGCTGAGGTTCTGGCTGGACCGGGGCGTGGACGGGTTCCGCGTCGACGTGGCCCACGGCATGATCAAGGCCGAGGGGCTGCCGGACGTCGGCTTCAGCACCATGACGACCGGCCAGCGCCAGGTCGAACTGCTCGGCAAGGGCCGCCTGCCCTACTTCGACCAGGACGAGGTGCACGAGATCTACCGCGCCTGGCGGCCCATCCTGGACAGCTACCCCGGCGGCCGGATGGCCGTCGCCGAGGCGTGGGCCGAGACGCCGCAGCGGCTCGCCCGCTACATCGGCCCGGACGAACTGCACCAGGCGTTCAGCTTCGACTTCCTCGACGCCACCTGGTCGGCCGACTCGTTCCGCAAGGTGATCGACACCGCGCTCGCCGAGGCGGCGGTGGTCGGCGCACCCACCACCTGGGTGTTGTCCAACCACGACAAACAGCGCCACGTCACCCGCTACGGCGACGGCGTCGAGGGTCTGCGTCGGGCCCGCGCCGCAAGCCTGCTCATGCTCGCCCTGCCCGGCTGCGCCTACCTCTACCAGGGCGAGGAACTGGGCCTGCCCGAGGTGCTCGACCTGCCCGACGAACTCCGCCAGGACCCGGCCTTCCTGCGCACCGGCGAGAGCCGCGACGGCTGCCGGGTGCCCATCCCGTGGACCGGTGAGCTGGCCCCGTACGGCTTCGGACCGGCCGGCAGCGACCTGAGCTGGCTACCCGCCCCCGCCACCTGGCGGACGCTGTCCGTCACCGCGCAGACCGGCGTACCCGGCTCGACGCTGGAGCTGTACCGGGCCGCGCTGCGGATCCGCCGCGAGCATCCGGCGCTGTCCGTCGACGCCGGCGGGGTCACCTGGCTGGAGACCGGCCCCGGCGTGCTCGCCTTCTCCCGAACCGCCGGCGCAACCGTGCTGACCTGCGTGGTCAACCTCAGCGGGGCGCCGGTCCTGATCGACGGGTACGGCCAGCCGGTCGTCGCCAGCGACACCGTCACCGCGCAGGGCTCCGGTCATCTGCTGCCGGTCGACGCCGCCGCCTGGTTGGAACGCCGCTGAGCGGGTAACCCGTTCTCGACCTGGTCGTCCGTCGTGCCCCGCGCCAACGGGCGACTGGGCTACCGGCCCCTTGTGGTGGGGGGTGAGGTGGCGCCGGCGCCACGCGGATTCTACTCCGCGCGGCGCCGGTGTCCGTCTGCGCCGGCGTGTGGGCCGCCGCCGACGTGGGTACCGCGAGGTACGACGGCTCGTCGACCTGGGTGCGCGACACCCCACCCACCCGCTGACCGTCCCGGGGTCACTTCGCGGTGAGCAGCGCCGCGATCCGGGTGAAGCCGGCGCGTACCTCAGCCGCGTCCGGCGGTTCGACGGGCTCCCCGTGGCCCGCCTCGTCGGCGGCGGCGTCCAACTCCTCGTCGATCACGTCCTCGAAGTCGCCGTACAGGTCGGCCCCCTCGACCTGGCTGGCCTCGTCCTCGGCGGCGACCTGCGCGGCGGCGATCTCGCTGCGGATCTCGTCGGCCGACAACGCCGGCAGCAGCGGTTCCACCACCGCCATCAGCTGCTCGTCGGCCACCACCGCCTCGGCCAGCGCCAGCGCGTGCGGTCGCTCGTACGGCCCGCAGACCACCGGTTCCCACTCGTCGAGATCGCCGAGCGGACCGAAGGTGATGATCCACGGAAGCCCGAGCAGCGGCGAGTCCGCCGGCAGGTCAAGTGTCATGAGTGCGCCCACCGGCTCATCATGTACGCGAACGCGAGCGCCGGACGCGGTTTCGCCGCAGGACCGCCCGTCCGGCGGCGGATCCGGGGCGGTCAGCCGGGGCGCGCCGCGTCCAGGGCGGCACGGACCAGCGCGAGCGCGGTGGCGGGCGGTACGCCCAGCCGGGCCGCCTCGGCCGCGTAGCCGGCCGCCGCCCGCTGGAGCCGGTCGACGGCGTCGTCCCGCCCGGGGGCGACGAAGGTGCCGTTGCGCCCCCGGGTCTCCAGCAGACCGGCCGCCTCCAGCTCGCGGTACGCCCGGGCCACCGTGTTCGCGGCCAACCGCAGGTCGGCGGCGAGCTGCCGGACGGTGGGAAGTCGACTGCCCACCGGGAGCCGGCCGTCGCCGATCAACTCGGCGAGCTGCACACGCACCTGCTCGTACGGGGGCACCGACGAGTCCGGGTCGACCGAGATCAGCACCTGCGCACCTTCCGCCATCAGCCAGCGCCGCCCGGCGTTCCGGGATCGGTGTCCTCGTCGATGGTCGCCGCCGGGGCGCCCTCGGCCAGGTCGACCACCCGCCCGTTGGTGCTGGTCGCGAGCAGCGCGGCCCCGAACAGCACCAACTGGTTGAGCAGGTAGAGGTAGAGCAGCAGACCGACGGCGCCGGCCACCACCGTGTACGCCGGATTCCGCTCGGTGCGCACCACGTAGTACCGGCCGACGGTGTTGAGCAGGGTGATGCCGACCGCGACCAGCAGCACCACCGGCCGCAGCCGGGACCGGCTCATCCGCAGCCGGGGCACCGCGAGCAGCAACGCGGTGGCGAGCACCGCGTTGACCAGCACGCTGAGCACCGCGCTGACCGTGGTCAGTCCGACCGATCCGGTGCTGCGCAGCAGGAAACGCAGCAGTGATTCCAACGCGTCCACGGCCGCCACCGAGACGCCGAGGAGCACGAAGACGCCGATCATCACGCCGAGGTCGACGAGTCGTCGGACCACCAGGTTGCCGGGCTGCTGGTTGAGCGCGTACATGAGCCGCTGCGAGGAGCGGATCGCCTCGACCCAGCCGATCCCGGTGAAGACCAGGATGACCAGACCGACCACCCCGACGGTGCCGCTGGAGTTGGCGATCTGCTGCGCGTCGAGGAACGGCAGATTTTCCTTCAGGAAGTCGGCCGCCGCCGCGCTGACCTCGTCGTTGTCCTCCAGGATCGCGCCGAAGATCGAGTACGCGACCAGGGCGAGGGCGAACACCGCGAAGAAGCCGTAGTAGGCGATCGCCGCCGCCAGTCGACCGGCCAGCAGCTCGCCGTAGAGCGTGCCGGCGCGCCACACGTGGTCGAAGAGACCGGATCGGCTGCGCGCGGCACTCACCCAGCGGTCGATGCCCGCCTCGATCCGGCCGATCACGTTCACGCGATCATCCTCGCCGATCTCCCACCGCCGTAGTGGCAACCGGCTGCCGACGCTCGCCGATCGGCGCGTCGCCGGCCGCTCAGTCGCCGAGCCGGAAGTCCCGACGTGGCTGCCACCGGGCCTGTCCGCTGTGCGAGAAGAGGGTGAACGCGTCGACCTCGAACATCGCCGAGAAGTCGGCAAGATCCTCGTACGCCTTGTCCAGTGCCTCGGGCGCGACGTCCTGCGCGACGGTGACGTGCGGATGGTACGGGAAGCGGGTCTGGCGGTGCAGGCCCGGCGCGGCGGCGATGGCCGCGGCCAGCAGCTCACATTCGCTGATCCCGGCGGCCACCGCGACGAAGACCACCTGCGTCACCGGGCGGAACGTGCCGGTGCCCCGCAGGTGCAGCGCGAACGGCAGGTGCGCGGCGGCGACCTCGGCGAGGTGCCGCTCGATGGCGGGCAGGTTGGCCGTCGGGATCTCGGTCGGCCCGAGCAGCGTCACGTGCGCGGGCACGGCGAGCGGGTCACCGGCCTCGATCCGGCGCCGGGTGAGCTGGCCACCCCACGGCTCCGGGATGTCCACCGCGATGCCGATCTGGATGGTGTCGCCGGTGTGCGGCACCCCGCCACTGCGATCCACGCTCCGCGCCGCCTGCTCGGCCACCGACCCGCCCACCCGTCCCGCGGCGCTATTCGCCGCGTACCGGCGGGAAGAACCCGACCCGCTCGTACGCGGACCGCAGCGTCGGCCCGGCCACCGCCCGGGCCTTCTCGGCGCCGGCGGCGAGCAGCTTGTCCAGCTGCGCCGGGTCGTCGAGGTACGTGCGGGTGCGCTCCTGGATCGGGCGGACGAACTCCGCCACCACCTCGGCCAGCTCCTTCTTCAGGTCGCCGTAGCCGCGACCGGCGTACGCGGCCACCAGGTCGTCGATGCTCCGACCGCTGAGCGCCGAGTGGATGGTCAGCAGGTTCGACACACCGGGCTTGGTCTCGGTGTCGAAGACGATCTCCCGGCCGGTGTCGGTCACCGCCGAGCGGATCTTCTTGGCCGAGCGGGCCGGGTCGTCCAACAGGTCGATGATGCCGGCCGGCGAGGACGACGACTTGGACATCTTCGCCGTCGGCTCCTGGAGATCGGTGATCTTCGCGGTGTCCTTCACGATGTGCGGCGCCGGAACCGTGAACGTCGTGCCGAACAGCGAGTTGAACCGCTGGGCCAGATCGCGGGAGAGCTCCAGGTGCTGGCGCTGGTCCTCGCCGACCGGCACCGCGTTGGCCTGGTAGAGCAGGATGTCGGCGGCCTGCAGGATCGGGTAGGTGAAGAGCCCGACGCTTGCCCGCTCGTTGCCCTGCTTCTGCGACTTGTCCTTGAACTGGGTCATCCGGCTGGCCTCGCCGAAGCCGGTGATGCAGCCGAGCACCCAGGCCAGCTGCGGGTGCTCGGGCACCTGCGACTGCACGAACAGGGTGCTGCGGTCCGGGTCCAGGCCGACAGCGAAGAGCTGGGCGGCGGCCACCCTCGTCCGCTGGCGCAGCAGCGCCGGGTCGTGCCCCGCCGTGATGGCGTGCAGGTCCACCACGCAGTAGAACGCGTCGTGGGTTTCCTGGAGGGCCACCCAGTGCCGTACCGCCCCGAGGTAGTTGCCGAGGTGGAACGAGTCGGCCGTCGGCTGGATGCCGGAGAAGACGCGGGGACGGGCGGGAACGTCGGACATGGCGATAATTCTGTCAGCAAGCAACCCGGTCCGTCATGACGGGCCGGCGGGTCGCCCCCGGCCCGCCGGTGCCGGGGCGCTGACCTCGTGCGGCTCCCCCGCGTCGAGCGGGCGCGCCGGCACGCCCGGGCCGCGGCGCCGCTGCCCGGCCACCGGATCCCGGGGCTGCGCGCCGTTGGTCTCCTGCCGCTGGTCCGTCGCCCGAACGGCGGCGACCGCGAGGCGTGCCACCCGCCGCCCGTCCAACGCCAGCACCCGCAACGACCAGCCGCCCGGCGGATCGGGATCGCCCGCGACGAGCGGCTCACCGGGCACCGGCACCTCGTCGCCGGTCACCGGCAGCCGCCCCAGCGCGGCCATCACGAAGCCACCCACCGTCTCGTACGGCCCGACGGGCAGCGCCACCCCGGTCCGCTCGGCGAAGTCGGACAGGTTGAGCCGTCCGTCCACCACGGCGGGCAGGCCGGCGTGCACCGGATCGGGGGCGGCGTCGTACTCGTCGTGGATCTCGCCGACCAACTCCTCGATCAGGTCCTCCAGGGTGACGATCCCGGCGGTGCCGCCGTACTCGTCGACCACCACCGCCAGGTGCTGGCCCTCGCGGCGCATCTCGGTCAGCGCGGCCAGCACCCGCTTGCTGCCGGGCAGCCGCTTCACCTCGCGGGTCAGCTGGCCGACGGTGGCGCACGGGTCCACGTCCGGGCGCAGCAGCAGGTCCCGTAGGTGCACGAAGCCCACCACGTCGTCGTGGGTGCCGTCGGTGACCGGGTAGCGGGTGTGCGTCTCGGCGCGGACCAGTCGGGCGGCCTCGGAGATGGTCAGCCGGGCGGGGAGGAAGACCACCTCGGTGCGGGGCATCATCACCTCGCGGACGAGGCTCGCGCCGGCCACCAGGACCTCGTCGATGATCCGCCGCTCGTCCGGGTCCAGCACGGTGTTCGCGGCGACGAGGTCCCGCAGTTCGGCTTCGGAGATGCGTTCCCGGCCGGCCGCCGGGCCGGCGCCGAGCAGGTCGGTGACGAGGCGGCTGGCCCCGTCGGCGGTGCGGACCAGCATCCGGGCGACGGCCCGGGCGAGCGGGCCGGGGTCGCGGCGGGGTCGCCCCCGCACGCGTCGCCGGAGCCCGTCACGGGCCGCTTCCCGCATGACAGAGATGGTAGACACCGTTGGCCCACCCCACCGGCATTGTGCGAGTCTGTTCGAACCTGAAGGATTATGATGGAATGCCGATGGCGGCACGATCGGTCGGGGTGCCGCCACAGCCGTAGGGTGATCACCGAAGGGCCAGCCCCGGGCGGGGTCGAATCAGGAGGCAACGACGTGAAACTGCTCGTCACCGGGGGCGCCGGCTTCATCGGCAGCGTGGTGACCCGGATGCTGCTGGACGCGGGGCACGAGGTCGTCGTCCTCGACGACCTGCGTACCGGCCACCGCGCGGCACTCGCCCCCGACGCCACCCATGTCGAGGCGTCCGTCCACGACGCCGCCCGGATCGTCACCCCCGACGCCGGCTTCGACGGGGTGCTGCACTTCGCCGCCCTGATCGCCGCCGGCGAATCGATGGTCAAGCCCGAGCTGTACTGGCAGAACAACACAGTCGGCACGCTCGCCCTGATCGACGCCGTCCGGGCCGCCCGGGTGCCCCGGATGGTCTTCTCCTCCACCGCCGCCGTCTACGGCAACCCCACCGAACTGCCCATCCCGGAGACCGCCGTCAAGGCGCCCACCAACACGTACGGCGCCACCAAACTCGCCGCCGACATGGTGCTCACCTCCGAGGCGGTCGCGCACGGACTCGCCGCCGTCTCCCTGCGCTACTTCAACGTGGCCGGCGCGTACCTCGACGGCGACGTCCCGCTCGGCGAACGGCACGACCCCGAGACACATCTGATCCCGATCGCGCTGGAGGTCGCCGCCGGCCGGCGCGACAAGCTCCAACTCTTCGGCGACGACTACCCCACGGTGGACGGCACCTGCGTCCGCGACTACATCCACGTTGCCGACCTCGCCCGCGCCCACCTGCTGGCGTTGGACGCCGCCACCGCCGGCCAGCACCGCATCTACAACCTGGGCAACGGCAACGGCTTCACCAACCGCCAGGTCGTCGACGTGGTCCGCGAGGTCACCGGGCACCAACTCCCCGTCGAGGTGGCCCCGCGCCGCGAAGGCGACCCGGCCGAACTCGTCGCCTCCTCCGCGCTGGCCCGCGACGAACTGGGCTGGCTGCCGCAGAAGCCCACCCTGCACGACATGGTCGGCGACGCCTGGGCGTTCTACCGCGCGCACGTCCTGGAGCAGTCATGACCGGTGACGTCGCCCAGCGGGCAGCCGAGGGTTTCACCCACCGATACGGCGCCGACGCGGCCGGCCGCTGGGCAGCCCCCGGTCGGGTCAACCTGATCGGCGAGCACACCGACTACAACGACGGGTTCGTGCTGCCGTTCGCGCTGCCGCTGCGGACCGTGGTCGCCGCCGACCGGCAGGACGGCGAGCGGTGGACTGTCTGGTCCGAGCTGTCCGACGAGACGATCACCTTCGGCGCGGACGACGTGGCCGAGCCGGGCCGGGTCACCGGCTGGGGCGCGTACGTGGCAGGGGTGGTCTGGGCGCTGCGCGACGCCGGCCACGCCGTGCCCGGTGCCCGGCTGGCCATCGCGTCCGACGTGCCGCTGGGCTCGGGCCTGTCGTCCTCGGCCGCCCTGGAGTCGGCAGTCCTCGCCGCCCTGCTCGACCTCGGTGGGCTGGACCTGCCCGCCGAACGGCTACCGCGACTGGCCCAGCGGGCCGAGAACGTCTACGTCGGCGCCCCGACCGGGATCATGGACCAGTCCGCGTCGATCCGCTGCCGGGCCGGGCACGCGCTCTTCCTGGACTGCCGTGACGAGTCCGTCGAGCACATCCCCTTCGACCTGGACGCCGCCGGCCTGGCCGTACTTGTCGTCGACAGTCGGGCGCCACACCGGCACGCCGACGGCGAGTACGCGGCCCGCCGCCGGTCCTGCGAGGCGGGCGCGGAGGCGCTCGGCGTACCCGCGCTGCGGGACGTGACAGTCGACCAGCTCGACGCCGCGCTGGCCCGCCTCGACGACGAGGAGACCCGACGCCGCGTCCGGCACGTGGTCACCGAGGACCAGCGTGTGCTGGACACGGTGGCGCTGCTGCGCGCGGGCCGCGTACGGGACATCGGCCCGCTGCTCACCGCCTCGCACGTCTCGATGCGCGACGATTTCGAGATCACCGTCCCGGAGGTCGACACGGCCGTCGAGGCGGCGCTGGCGGCCGGCGCGCTCGGTGCGCGGATGACCGGCGGCGGCTTCGGCGGTTGCGTCCTGGCCCTGGTCGAGACCGGCCGGTCCGACGCGGTGGCCGCAGCCGTCACGGCCGCCTACGCCCAGCGGAACTTCACCCCCCCGAACACCCTCACGGTCCTCCCCTCCCCCGGCGCAACCCGCCTCCCCTGACCCCCCCAACCCACACCCACACCCCCACCGTGATCAAGAGGTTCGCGTCAGAATCCGGGCTCGCCCTGACGCAAGCCTCTTGATCACCGGGCGGGGTCGGGGGTGGGGGGTTGGGGGGTCGAGGGTGAGGGCTGGAGATCGTGCTTGTTCATGGAAGTAGTGGCCTCCCCGGAGGGGGAGGCCACTACGTCATGGATCGAGCACGATCTTGGCGGGGCAGGCGCGGGACGGGGGCGGGGCGGGGTGGGGCGGCGGCCGGGACGGGGCAGCGCCGGGCGGCCGGGCCTGTGGCGTGTCGTTAGCTGGCTTCTACGATCATGGCGGCGCCTACTGTGCGGTTGGTGGTCTCGTCGATGATGACGAAGCCTCCGGTGGTGCGGTTGCGCCGGTACTCGTCGGCCAGCAGCGGCACCGTCGTCCGCAGCCGCACCCGGCCGATCTCGTTGAGCCGCAGCTCGTCCGCCGACTCGTCGCGGTGCAGAGAGTTGATGTCCAGTCGGTAGTGCAATCCGCGCACGATGGCCCGCGCCGAGCGGGTGGTGTGCTTGATCGCGTACCGGCCGCCGACTCGCAACGGGGCGGTCTCGTCCATCCAGCACACCATCGCCTCGATGTCCTGGGCCACCGCCGGCGCGTTGTTCGGACGGCAGATCAGGTCACCTCGGGAGATGTCGATCTCGTCGGCCAGTCGTACCGTCACCGACATCGGCGGGAACGCCTCCGCGACCGGCCCGTCGGCGGTCTCCACCGCGGCGATCCGGCTGGAGAAGCCGGACGGCAGCACCATCACCTCGTCGCCCGGCTTGAGCACACCGGAGGCGACCTGACCGGCGTAGCCGCGGTAGTCGGTGACGGTCGTGGACTGTGGACGGATCACGTACTGCACCGGGAACCGGACGTCGACGAGGTTGCGGTCGCTGGCGATGTGCACCCGCTCCAGGTGGTGCAGCAGCGACGGACCCTCGTACCACGGCATGTTCTCCGAGCGGGCGACGATGTTGTCGCCGCGCAGCGCGGAGATCGGCACGACTGTCAGGTCCGGTACGTCGAGCTTCGCGGCGAACGCGGTGAACTCGTCGGCGATGCGTTCGTACACATCCTGCGACCAGTCGACCAGGTCCATCTTGTTGACGCAGAGGACCAGGTGCGGCACCCGCAGCAGGGAGCAGAGGAACGCGTGGCGGCGGGACTGCTCGACCAGTCCCTTGCGGGCGTCCACCAGGATCAACGCCAGGTCGGCGGTGGACGCCCCGGTGACCATGTTGCGGGTGTACTGGATGTGCCCCGGGGTGTCGGCGATGATGAACTTGCGCCGGGGCGTGGCGAAGTACCGGTACGCCACGTCGATGGTGATGCCCTGCTCCCGCTCGGCGCGCAGGCCGTCGGTGAGCAGCGCCAGGTTGGTGTACTCGTCGCCGCGGGCCGCGCTGACAGCCTCCACGGCGGCCAACTGGTCGGTGAAGAGCGACTTGGTGTCGTAGAGCAGCCGCCCGATGAGTGTCGACTTGCCGTCGTCGACGCTGCCGGCGGTGGCGAAGCGCAGCAGGTCCATGGGTCGGGCCTCGGCCGGCGGGGCCGCGATCTCGGTGGTCATCAGAAGTAGCCCTCCCGCTTGCGGTCCTCCATGGCGGCCTCGCTGACCCGGTCGTCACCGCGGGTCGCCCCACGCTCGGTGATCCGGGTGGCGGCGACCTCCTCGATGACCTTCTCGACGGTGTCCGCGTCGGAGCGGACAGCGGCGGTGCAGGAGGCGTCGCCGACGGTGCGGTACCGCACCTGCGCCTTGAACCGTTCCTCACCCGCGCGGGGGCGGAAGAACTCGTTGACCGCGTAGTACATCCCGTCCCGTTCGATCACCTCACGCTCGTGGGCGTAGTAGATCGACGGCAGTGGGATGCGTTCGCGGGCGATGTAGTGCCACACGTCCAGCTCGGTCCAGTTGGACAGCGGGAAGACCCGGATCGACTCGCCCGGGTGGTGCCGGCCGTTGTACAGCGACCACAGCTCCGGCCGCTGGTTCTTCGGATCCCACTGGCCGAACTCGTCGCGGAAGCTGAACACCCGCTCCTTGGCGCGGGCCTTCTCCTCGTCCCGGCGGGCACCGCCGAACAGCGCGTCGAAGCGGTGCTTCTCGACGGCGTCCAGCAGCACCGGCGTCTGGATCCGGTTGCGCATCCCGTCGCCGGACTCCCGGACCATGCCGCTGGCCAGGGCCTCCGGCACGCTCGCCACGACGAGCTGCAAACCCAGCTCGGCGACCCGCTGGTCGCGGTACTCGAGCACCTCGGGGAAGTTGTGCCCGGTGTCGACGTGCATCACGGGAAAGGGGATGTTGGCCGGGGCGAACGCCTTCTGCGCCAGGCGCAGCATGACGATCGAGTCCTTGCCGCCGGAGAAGAGCAGCACCGGGCGTTCCATCTCGGCGACCACCTCGCGCATCACGAAGATGCTCTCCGCCTCCAGGGCGTCCAGGTGGGAGACCCGGTAGGCGGCGGGGGTGGTCATGACACCGGCTCGATTCGCTCGCTCATCCGATTTCCAGACCTTTCCGGTCGGGCATGTCAAGAAAGTCCGCTCAGGCTACCCGGAATGTCTCTGCAGCGCTGCAAGCAACCGGGTGGCGAGATCCTTGCGACAGACCAGCAGGTCCGGCAGGCGTGGATCCGCCTCGTTGTATTTCAGCGCAGAACCATCGATCCGGGAAGCGTGCAGTCCGGTGGCCGTCGCCACAGCGACGGGCGCCGCCGAGTCCCACTCGTACTGGCCGCCGGCGTGGATGTACGCGTCGACCTCCCCGGTGACCACTGCGGCGATCTTGGCTCCGGCCGAACCCATCGGCACCAACTTCGCCCCCACGTCCTCGGCGAGGTCGGTGAGGAACACCGGCGGCCGGCTCCGGCTCGCCGCCAACCGGATCACCCGCGTACCGGCCGTGGCCGCCTCCACGGTCATCGGCGGGTACGCCGGCGGGTAGTCCGTGCCCAGCACCCGGTGCTGCGCCGGCAGCCCCACCGCCCCGGCAACCAGCCCGTGCGGACTCGGCGCGTTGCGCGCCCAGAGCGCGATGTGCACCGCCCAGTCCGAGCGGCCCTCCTCGGAGAACTCCCGGGTGCCGTCCAACGGGTCGACGATCCACACCCGGTCCGCGGCCAGCCGCGACACCGCCTCGGTGTTGACCTCCGCCGCCCAGGCCAGCCGCGACCCCTCATCCTCCTCGGAGAGCACCGCGTCGCCCGGCCGCCACTTCGCCAACTCGGTGCGGATCAGGTCGTGTGACACCTTGTCCCCTGCCGACTTGAGCGCGCCGGGGTCGGTGAAGCCCAACTCCGTACGCAGGTCGAGCAACGCCTGACCGGCCCGGGCCGCCAACCACCGGGCGAACGCGCCGTCGATCATCGGAGGACTGCCCATCTGTGTCCGCTCCCGTCACCTCGCCGCGGCCCGTGCCCGCACGGACGCCCCACGCGAGGCACTCCCCGGCCGCGGCCCGCCAAAAGGCGCAGACTACCGCCCATTGCTGCGGATCCGGTACGCCCCGCCCGGCTCAGACGCCGTGGTAGAGGTTCTGGGTGGGCTCCACGCCCTTGAGGATCACCGACTCCACGACGTCGGCAGCACGGTCCACCAGGAAATCCAGCTCCTTGCGCTCCGTGGTGCCGAAATCCGACAGCACGTAATCGGCCGGGTCCTGCCGCCCCGGCGGCCGGCCCACGCCGAACCGCACCCGGACGTAGTCCTTCGTCCCCAACGACTTCGACATCGAGCGCAGACCGTTGTGCCCGCCCTCACCGCCGCCGCACTTGACCCGCACCTGGCCGAAGCCGATGTCCAGTTCGTCGTGCACGGCGATCACCTGCGCCGGCGGCACCTTGTAGAACTGCGCCAGCGCGGCCACCGGCCCGCCGGAGAGGTTCATGTACGTCAGCGGCTTGGTCAGCACCAGCTTCGGACCACCGAAGCCCAGCCGCCCCTCGGCCACCTCGGCGACCGCCCGCTTGTGCCGCCCGAACCGCGCGCTCACCCGACCGGCCAACAGGTCGGCCACCATGAACCCGACGTTGTGCCGGTTCCCGGCGTACTCCCGGCCCGGGTTTCCCAGGCCGACGACCAGCCACGGCCCCGCCTCGTCCGTCACGACCCGTCCCTTCCACCGACTCCCGATACGCCGGCAGGCGCCCCCGAACGCTCGGGGACGCCTGCCAGCAGAGTACGAACCGATCAGGCCTCGGTGCGCGCCTCGTCGCCCTCGGCGGCCGGGGCGGCGTCCGCGCCCTCGGAACCCTCGGTGCCCTCGCCGACCTCGGCCTCGGCCTCGTCGGTGGCGGTCTCGACCTCGGGCAGCGTCGCCTCGAGCTGCTCGGCGGTCGGGGCGGCGGTCACCGAGGCGACCATCTGGTCCGAGTCGCCCACCAGCTCGACACCGGCCGGCAGCTGCACGTCGCCGGCGGTCACCTGGGAACCGGCCTCCAGGCCCTCGATCGACGCCTCGAGGTGGTCCGGCACCTTGGTGGCGTCGGCGGTCACCGAGAGGGTGTCGTGGTCGTGGACGATCAGGGTGTCCCGTGCGGCGTCACCGGTCAGCTGGACCGGAACCTCGACGGTGACCTTCTCGCCGCGCCGGACCAGGAGCAGGTCGACGTGCTCGAAGGTGTCCTTGATCGGGTCACGCTGGATCGCCTTCGGAAGCGCCAGCACCTGGGTGCCGTCGGTGATGTCGATCGCGAAGAGCTGGTTGGCACCGCCCTTGCGGATCGCCGCGGCGAACTCACGCGACGGCAGCGCGATGTGCTTGGGCTTCTCGCCGTGGCCGTACAGCACGGCTGGCACCTTGCCGGCCCGGCGGGTACGGCGGGCACCACCCTTGCCGAACTCGGTACGGGGCTCGGCGCTGATCTTTACCTCGGACACGGGGAAACTCCTGATGCTTTTCGCTGCGGCGGCTTGTCGTCTGGCGGTGCTGGGGCGAGGGGCTCGCTGGGGCTCATGCGTCATGAACGACTGCCCGGAGCACCGCGTCGATGACGGTGCCTCCGTGCGGCGCTTATTCAGCGGCCCGCCGGGCACCCTCGCCGTGGCAACCGCACCAGTCTACCCGAGCGGATTCCAAGGTTTCCGGCAGTCCCCGGTCACAGCTCCAGGCCGGCGCGCCGGCGGTGTTCCCGCCAGCGCGCCAGCCCCGTTTCGACCATCTTGTCAGCCCGTCCCCGTCTGCGCGCGCGACTGGCGGAAACGGGGCCCCGCGCTCAGCTCAGCTCAGGCCACCGAAGAGGGTGGTCACCGAGCCGTCGTCGAACACCTCCCGGATCGCCCGCGCCAGCAGCGGCGCGATCGACAGCACGGTCAGCTTGTCGAGCTGCTTCTCCGGCGGCAACGGCAGGGTGTTGGTCACCACGATCTCGCTGATCGAGCTGTTCTTGAGCCGCTCGGTCGCCGGGTCGGACAGCAGCGCGTGGGTGGAGGCGACCACGATCTCCGCCGCACCGGACTCCTTGAGGATGTCCGCCGCCTTGGCGATCGTGCCACCGGTGTCGATCATGTCGTCCACGATCAGGCAGACCCGGCCCTCGACCTCGCCGACCACCCGGTTCGCCACCACCTGGTTCGGCTTCATCGGGTCACGGGTCTTGTGGATGAACGCCAGCGGGCAGCCGCCCAACCGGTCGGTCCACCGCTCGGCCACCCGTACCCGCCCCGAGTCCGGTGCCACCACCGTCATCGGCCGGCCGGCGTACTTGTGTTCCACGTACTCCGCCAGGATGTCCATGGCGAAGAGGTGGTCCACCGGGCCGTCGAAGAAGCCCTGGATCTGCGCGGTGTGCAGGTCGACGGTGAGGATCCGGTTCGCACCGGCGGTCTTCAACAGGTCCGCCACGAGCCGGGCCGAGATCGGCTCCCGACCACGGTGCTTCTTGTCCTGCCGCGCGTACGGGTAGAACGGCAACACCACGGTGATCCGCTTGGCGGAGCCCCGCTTCAGCGCGTCCACCATGATCAGGGTCTCCATGACCCAGGTGTTCACCCCGTGCGTCACGGACTGCACCACGAAGGCGTCCGAACCACGCACCGAGTCCTTGAAGCGTACGAAGATCTCGCCGTTGGCGAACTCGTACGCGTCGGCCGGCGTCGGCGCCACGCCGAGCACCTCGCCGATCTCCTTGGCCAGCTCCGGAAAACCCCGTCCGGAGAAGAGCATCAGGCTTTTGCGGTTTTCGGCGACGATGCTGCCCATGGGCCCGTCTGCTCCCGTTTGTCGGCGGTACCCGGCCCGGTGGTGGTGGGTCGGGGACTAATCGGTTGCAGTATCTCCCGCGCCGGACGTACCGCCCACCGTCTCGGCCCGCCCGTGCATTGCCTCACTGTCGCTTGCGGCGCCGGCCACCTCCGACGCACCCTTCGCGTCGCCGGCCCGCTGCGCGGCCTCGGCCGCTGCCGTGCCGGCCCGCCGCTTCACCACCCAGCCCTCGATGTTGCGCTGGCGCGCCCGGGCCACACCCATCGCGCCCGCCGGCACGTCGTCCACGATCACCGAGCCGGCCGCCGTGTACGCGCCGTCGCCGACCTCGACCGGCGCCACGAACATGTTGTCCGCGCCCGTGCGGGCGTGGCTGCCGATCACCGTGCGGTGCTTGTTGACCCCGTCGTAGTTCACGAAGACCGAGGCGGCACCGATGTTGGTCTGCTCACCGATCGTCGCGTCGCCGACGTACGTCAGGTGCGGCACCTTCGAACCGGCGCCGATCTGCGAGTTCTTCACCTCGACGAACGTGCCGACCTTCGCCTTGTCGGCCAGTCGCGCCGCCGGGCGCAGGTACGCGTACGGCCCCACGCTGGCGCCCTCGCCGACCTCGGCGCCGACGGCGTGGCTGCGGACCACGGACGCCCCCGGGCCGACGACGGTGTCGACGAGCGTGACGTCCGGACCGATCAGCGCGCCGGAGCCGACGACGGTGCCGCCGCGCAGCTGGGTGTTCTGGTCGACCACGGCGTCGCGGTCCAGCGCCACGGTCACGTCGATCCAGGTGGTCGCCGGGTCGAGCAGGCTCACGCCGGTGCGCATCCACGCCTCGTTCACCCGGTCGCGCAGCAGACGCCGCAGCGACGCCAGCTCCACCCGGTCGTTGCAGCCCAACGTCTCGACGTGGTCGCCGGCGACGTGCACCGCGACCGGCTCCCCGGCCGAGCGGAGCAGGCCGAACACGTCGGTCAGGTACTCCTCGCCCTGGTCGTTGTCGGTGGAGAGCTTGCCGAGCGCGTCCCGCAACCGCACCGCGTCGAACGCGTAGATCCCGGCGTTGATTTCCCGGATCGCGCGCTGCGTCGCGTCGGCGTCGCGCTCCTCGACGATCTGCTCCAGCCGCCCGTCGGCGTCCCGGACGATGCGCCCGAGGCCGGTCGGGTCGGGCACCTCGGCGGCCAGCACCGTCGCCGCGGCGGCGGCTTCCTCGTGCGCGGTCACCAGCGCGCCCACCGTCTCGGGGCGCAGCAGCGGCACGTCCCCGTTGATCACCACGACGGTGCCGGCGCCCTCGGGGACGGCCTCCAACGCGATCCGTACGGCGTGGCCGGTGCCGAGCTGCTCGGCCTGGAGCACGGGAGTGGCGTCCGGGGCGATCTCGTCCAGGTGGCCACGGACCTGGTCAGCGCCGTGGCCCACCACCACGACGGTGCGGTCCGCGGACAGCGGCGCGGCCGCGCTCAGCACGTGGCCCAGGAGGGTACGACCGAGCAGGGGGTGCAGCACCTTGGGCAGTGTCGACTTCATCCGCTTGCCCTCACCGGCGGCGAGCACGACGACGGTACGAAGGTGGGGCTGGGGCACGATGTGGCTCCCGTCGGGACGGCGGACACTCTCGCGGCCATGCTAACCACGGGGCCCGGCACGGTTCCCTCTTACCCCCAGTAGAACCTAAAACGGACTTTGGGGGCAGCTCGGCCGCCAGGGTTCGAACCTGAAATACGGGTACCAAAGACCCGGGTGTTGCCAATTACACCACGGCCGATCATCGACGTGAGCGCGTCGCGTCAGGGGATGGGCATCCCGGGCTACACCTTAGCGCCCCTGACGCCGGACGCCACCGCTCATTTCGTCTCGCCCCGCTCCACCCGCCCGGGCAGCGTCCGGTCACGCGTCCCGGTGCGGACGAGCCGTCGCCGGCCGCCTCGCACCAGAGGCTTTTGACCTGGTTCTTTGGACGGCCTGTCGGGGCCGATCGGAACTTCCCCGTGCGATCTACGGTGCCGTAAGTTACGGTGACGTAGGCGTAGCTTCGTGATCGCTTCTCCCCCCTCTGCGAGGTTCCATGACCACCGTGCTCGAGCCCAACACCGCCGCTTCCGGCCCGAAACCGCTCACCGACGGCAGCCAGTCCACCGGGATCCTGGCCGCCCTCTGGGCGTTCGTGGTGATTCCCTTCGTGGCCCTTCTGGTCGCCGTCCCGGTGGCCTGGGGTGGCTGGCTGGGCTGGACCGACGTGATCATCGGCCTGGTCTGGTACGTGGTCTCCGGGCTCGGCATCACGGTCGGCTTCCACCGCTACTTCACCCACGGGTCGTTCAAGGCCAAGCGCTGGCTGCGCGTCTCGCTGGCCGTCGCCGGTTCGCTCGCGGTGCAGGGCGAGATCATCCAGTGGGTGGCCGACCACCGTCGACACCACGCCTTCTCCGATCTGGAGGGCGACCCGCACTCGCCGTGGCGCTTCGGCACCAGCTTCTGGGCGCTGACCCGGGGCCTGTTCCACGCCCACGTGGGCTGGCTGTTCCGGCGGGAGCTGTCCAACCGGCAGCGGTTCGCACCGGACCTGATCGCCGACCGTGACATCAGCCGGGTGGACCGACTCTTCCCGGCGCTGGTGGCCATCTCGCTGCTCGGCCCCGCGCTGATGGGCGGCCTGATCACCTGGTCGTGGCAGGGCGCGCTCACCGCGTTCTTCTGGGCCGGGCTGGTCCGGATCGGCCTGCTGCACCACGTCACCTGGGCGATCAACTCGGTCTGCCACGTCTACGGCGAGCGCCCGTTCGCGATGCGTCAGGGTGACCGCGCCTCGAACTTCTGGCCGCTGGCGATCCTCTCCTTCGGCGAGAGCTGGCACAACCTGCACCACGCGGACCCGACCAGCGCCCGGCACGGCGTGCTGCGCGGTCAGGTGGACATCTCCGCCCGGGTGATCTGGCTGTTCGAGAAGTTCGGTGCGGCGTCGCAGGTGCGCTGGCCGAAGCCGGAGCGTCTCGCGGCCAAGCTGGTGAAGCCGGTCGCACCCCGGTAAACCGGTCGGTGCACCGGGAGGCCGCCTGGCAGGATGGCCGGATGGCCGGATGGCCGGATGGCCGAGCGTCGCGGGGGGACCTGGCGACTCGGCCGGCGGGGATCCGAACCCGATCCGGGTACGGTCGGACGGCGAGGCAGGGCGGCTGGACCGCCCGCCGGTGAGGCGACGACGTGAACGGGCACGACGGAGGCACCATCCCACGGCAGGGCGTCACCAAGCGCCAGCGAGGCGGCGACATGTCCGAGGTCAGTGACGGTGTCAACGGCCGGGCGACGCCGCCGGTCCCGGCGCCGAAGCCCAAGCCAGCCTCCCGGGTCCGCATGCCGGCGGCCCAGCGGCGGGAGCAGTTGATCGCGACCGGCCGACAGCTCTTCGCCGAGCGGGGTTTCGACGCCACCTCCATCGAGGAGGTGGCGGCCCGCGCCAAGGTCTCCAAGCCTGTGGTGTACGAGCACTTCGGCGGCAAGGAGGGGCTCTACGCGGTGGTGGTGGACCGGGAGGTCCGGGCTCTGCTGGACCGGATCACCACCGCGTTGACCGCCGGGCATCCGCGGGAGCTGCTGGAGCAGGCGGCGCTGGCGCTGCTGGGCTACATCGAGGAAGAGACCAGCGGGTTCCGGGTGCTGGTCCGCGAGTCGCCGTTGATGTCCGGCACGGCCAACTTCAGCAGCGTGATGAACGACGTGGCGCACCAGGTCGAACACATCCTGGGCGCCGAGTTCAAGAGCCGCGGGTACGACCCGAAGCTCGCCGAGCTGTACTCGCAGGCGCTGGTGGGCATGGTCGCGTTGACCGGCCGCTGGTGGCTGGAGGTCCGCAAGCCGCGCAAGGAGACGGTGGCGGCGCATCTGGTGAACCTGGCGTGGAACGGGTTGTCGCACCTGGAGGCGAAGCCGACGCTGATCACCACTCGGCGCGGCTGACCCCGTTCACCGGCGGTGGGAGTCGGCCACCGGGTGCTTGCGCAGTTCCAGTTCCGCCTCGGCGTGTTCCGGGGGGCCCACCTTGTCGTACAGGCCGGTGCCGAGCAGGACCAACCCGAACAGCATCGACACGACCACCGTCGACATCGAGAAGTTGAGGAAGTTCGCCTCGGTCTGGAGCACGGACATCATCAGGATGCTGGTCACCAGGAACACCACGCCCGCGGTGAGGTTGATGTAGTGGCCGAGGTTGGTACGCCGGGACGCCCCGACGATCAGGACCACGCCGAAGATCACCGAGGCGAGTGAGAAGGCCAGGTTGGTGCGCAGCCCGAGCGCCCAGTGGCTGCCCCGGTCGAAGAGCGGGTCGCCGATCGTCTCGGCGACACCCCAGACTCCGAAGACCAGGATGTAGACGCCGATCAGACCGGCGAGGACCCGGTAGATCGGCCGAGCCGGATGGTTCACCGGAAAGTGCGGCATACCCAGACCCCCTGAATTGACCGATTCAGGAGGATTGTCCCTCGGGGCAGACCCAACTGTCCGAAGAACCCCAAAGCCGAGGCGGCCCGCCGAATGGCCGGACCAGGTCAGGTTTCGCCGGAGCCCGAGCTGCGCAGGGATCAAGCCTGACCGCCCGGAGCAGCTCGGGCTCCGGCGAAAACCGCAACAGCAACCTCAGAGCACCAGGCGGGCCTTCTGGAAGGCATCCGCCTCCTCGTCCGACCCGACCTTGCCGTACATGCCGACCATGAGCAGCACGAGAGCCGCCGACAGCACCACGATCACGGTGGTGATGCTGAAGTTGAAGATGTTCGCGTCGGTCCGGATGAACGCGAGACCGGCCAGGCCGACCACCATGAGGGCGTACGCCAGCCACTGGTTGATCGCCACGTCGATGTTGCGGCCGAGCCCGGTGCCGACCAGCACGATGAGCCCGAGCAGCACGCTGAGCAGCGAGAAGCCGAGGTTGGTGCCCTGGCCGAGGACCTTCGTGTCGTCCTGCGCGAGGACCTCGTTGCCGGCGCTCGCGATGATGCCGAGCACACCGAAGACCACCAGGTACAGACCGGTCAGCCCGCCGATCGCCCGGTAGATCGGCCGCGCGGGGTGGTTGACGGGGGTGTGGGCCATGTCTGAGTCTCCAACGCCGTGGGGTGAGGTGTCGCCGACGATTGTCCCGCATGTGGCGGTGTGACGCCGCACACGGCCCCCGGCCCGGCGCGCCCGGCCCGGTCAGCTCTCGGGAAGCTCTTCGGCGAGGGTCATCCAGGTCTCCTCGATCCGTTCCCGCTCGGCCCGCAGGTCCTTGAGCTGGGTGTCCAGTTCGGCGACCCGGGCGTAGTCGGTGGCGTCGGCGGCGAGCTGGTCGAGCAGGGTGACCTCACGCTGGTCGAGCTTGCCGAGCTGACGTTCCAGGCGGGTCAGCTCCTTGCGGGCCTGACGCACCTCGGCGGCGGACATGCCGCCCCCCGAGGAGACAGCGGGCTCGGAGGTCGAGGTGACGCCCGCCCGAGGAGAGCCGGCCCGTTCCGCGGTCCGGGCCAGGTACTCGTCGACGCCGCCCGGCAGGTGCACGAGCCGGCCGTCGCCGAACATCCCGTACGCGGTGTCGGTGACCCGCTCGATCAGGTAGCGGTCGTGGCTGGCCACAATGATCGTGCCCGGCCACGAGTCGAGCAGGTCCTCCAACGAGGCGAGGGTGTCGGTGTCCAGGTCGTTCGTGGGCTCGTCGAAGAGCAGCACGTTCGGTTCACCGGCGAGCAGCCGCAGCATCTGCAACCGGCGACGTTCACCGCCGGAGAGGTCGCTGACCGGCGTCCAGAGGCGGCGGTCGTCGAAGCCGAACACCTCGGCGAGCTGCGAAGCGGAGACCTCCCGGTCGCCGAGCTGCACCCGGCGGGCGACCTCCTCGACGGCTTCCAGGACCCGCAGGTGACCGGGCAGTTCGGCGAGTTCCTGGGAGAGGAACGCGGGCCGCACCGTGGAGCCGGTGTTGAGGCGGCCACCGTCCGGGCGGGTGATGCCGGCGAGCATCCGCAGCAGCGTGGTCTTGCCGGCGCCGTTGGCGCCGAGGATGGCGATCCGGTCGCCCGGACCGACCAGCCACGTGGTGTCGCGCAGGATCTCCTTCGGCCCGGCGTGCAGCTCGACGGCCTGCAACTCGTACACCTGCTTGCCCAGGCGCGAGACCGCCATCCGCTGCAACGACATCGTGTCCCGGGCCGGCGGCACGTCGGCGATCAGGGCGTTCGCGGCGTCGATGCGGAACTGGGGCTTGGAGGTACGGGCCGGCGGGCCACGGCGCAGCCAGGCGATCTCCTTGCGGAGC
The DNA here is from genome assembly GCF_040607375.1 of Micromonospora sp. NPDC005298. Taxonomy (NCBI): domain Bacteria; kingdom Bacillati; phylum Actinomycetota; class Actinomycetes; order Micromonosporales; family Micromonosporaceae; genus Micromonospora; species Micromonospora sp. NPDC005298. The sequence continues at coordinate 7,194 of NZ_JBEXGP010000002.1, read as the reverse complement.
AGGTTCTGTCGGCGGGCCTCGGTGGCGGCGGCGACGCGCTCACGTTCGGCGCGGGCGAGGGTCCAGGCGGCGAAGCCGCCCTCGTACGCGCGGACCGTCTGGTCGGCGACCTCCCAGGTGGTGGTGCAGACCGCGTCCAGGAACCACCTGTCGTGCGTGACGACGACCAGGGCGCCCCGGCGGCCGACCAGGTGCCGGGCCAGCCAGTCGACACCACCGACGTCGAGGTGGTTGGTGGGCTCGTCGAGGATGAGCAGGTCGGATTCGCGGACGAGCAGCGCGGCGAGCGCCACCCGGCGTCGCTCGCCACCGGACATCGGGCCGACCGGCTGGTCGAGGCCGAGGTGTGGCATGCCGAGGCCGTCGAGGATGTTGCGGACGCCCGCGTCGCCGGCCCACTCGTGCTCGGCGCCCATGCCCTCGCCGAGCCAGGCGGTGCCGAGCACGACGTCCCGGACAGTGGCCTCGGGGGCGAGGGTGAGTTGCTGCGGCAGCCAGAGCACGCGCAGGTCACGGCGGTGGGTGACCCGGCCGTCGTCGGGCTCCTCCTGCTTGGTGAGCAGGCGCAGCAGGGTGGACTTGCCGGCACCGTTGAGGCCGACCACACCGATCCGGTCGGCGTCGTCCAAGCCGAGCGAGACGTCCGTGAGCAGCCGCCCGGCGGCGCCGTACCCCTTGGACACCCGGTCCAGATTGACGATGTTGGCCACGTTCCACCCTTCAAGATCAAGGCGTCCGGGTGCCGGCGGGCACCTCGGGACGCCTGACCCAAGGGTACGCGGGCACCCCGGTGACCCGCGCCGCGCGCCCGGGCGGGCTGACCGGACGGGCCGTCAGACCACCCGCGCGCCGGCGACCGGGCCGTGCGCGACCCGGGCATCCCGGCAGACCTCGGCGCTGGTCAGCTCGGCGGCGATCCGCTCGGCGCTCGCCGCGTCGGCGGCGAGGAAGACACACGTCGGGCCGGAGCCGGAGACGAGGCCCGTGAGCGCGCCCGCCGCCTCGCCGGCCTTGAGGGTGTCGGCCAGGGCGGGGCGCATGGCCAGCGCGGCGTCCTGGAGGTCGTTGCCGAGCGTGCGGGCGAGCACCCGGGGATCCCGCTGGCGGAGCGCGCCCAGCAGGGCGTCGGTGCTGCCCAGCGGCGCACCGGCGGTGCCGGCCTCGCGCAGCCGGTCCAATTCGCGGTACGCGGCCGGGGTGGACAGGCCGACGTCGGCGATGGCCACCACCCAGTGCCAGGACGTCGGGCGGACCAGCACCGGGCTGACCGCCTCGCCCCGACCGGTGCCCAGCGCGGTGCCCCCGTAGATCAGGAACGGCACGTCGGAGCCGAGGTCGGCGGCGATCCCGGCCAGTTCGTCCCGGGACAGTCCGGTGCCCCACAGCGCGTCGCAGGCCACCAGCGCGGCGGCCGCGTCGGCGCTGCCACCGGCAAGCCCACCGGCGAGGGGGATCTGCTTGCGCAGGTGCAGGCGGGCGTGCGGGAGCACCCCCGCGTACCCGGCGAGGGCGTGCGCGGCACGGATGACCAGGTTGGAGTCGTCAAGCGCCAGCTCGCCGGTGCCCTCCCCCTCCATGGTCAACGCCAACGTGTCGCCCCGCCGGGCGGTCAGCTCGTCGTAGATGGAGATGGCGTGGTAGACGGTGTTCAGCTCGTGGTAGCCGTCCCGCCGCAGCGGACCCACCCCGAGGTGCAGGTTCACCTTCGCGGGCACCCGCACCCGCACCGGGCCGGTGGCCCCGCGTCGCTCGTCCTCATCGTCCGGTCGCCAGGCCTCGGTCACGGGGTGACATCCCGTACGGGCAGGCGGATGTCGAACGGCTTGGCCACGATCTGCTCCTCGGCGTCCTCGGCGGGCACGGCGTCAGCCTACTTCGCGGCCGGCGTACCGACCGGAGCCGACGCGGCGATGGCGGCGAACTGCGCGACGGTCAGCGACTCCCCCCGGGCCCCGGGGTCGACGCCCGCCCCGGTGAGCGCGGCGGCGGCCCGGTCCGCGCCGCCGGCCCAGCCGGCCAGCGCCGCGCGCAGGGTCTTGCGGCGCTGCGCGAACGCCGCGTCCACCACGGCGAAGACCCGCTCCCGGGGTACGTCGGCGCGGGGCGGCTCGTGACAGGTGAAGGCGACCAGGCCGGAGTCGACGTTGGGCACCGGCCAGAACACGTTCGGCGGGACCCGGCCGGCGCCGCGGGCCTGGGCGTACCAGGCGAGCTTGACCGACGGGATGCCGTACACCTTGGAGCCGGGACCGGCGACGAGCCGGTCGGCGACCTCCTTCTGCACCATCACCAGGCCGTGCCGCAGGCTGGGCAGCGTGGCGAGCAGGTGCAGCACCACCGGCACGGCGACGTTGTAGGGCAGGTTCGCGACGAGCGCGGTCGGCGCCGGGTCGGCCAGTTCGGTGGCGTCGATCCGCAGCGCGTCGGCCCGGTGCACGGTGAGCCGGCCGGCGTCCGCGCCGGCGTGCCGAGCCACGGTCTCCGGCAGCGCCCCGGCGAGCACCGGGTCGATCTCCACGGCGTGCACGTGCCCGGCGACCGGCAGCAGCCCCAGGGTCAGCGAGCCGAGACCCGGGCCGACCTCCAGGGCGACGTCGTCGGGGGTCAGCCCGGCGGCCGTGACGATCCGACGCACCGTGTTCGGGTCGTGCACGAAGTTCTGGCCCAGCTTCTTGGTGGGCGCGACGCCCAGGCGGGCGGCGAGTTCCCGGATCTCCGCCGGGCCGAGGAGACTCACCACGGGCCGAAGGCCCGGTCGCCGGTCGCCGAGATCGCCGCGCACAGCTCGTCCAGGTCGGTGCCGGTGGTCTCGGCGAGCGACCGGACGGTCAGCGGGATCAGGTACGAGGCGTTCGGCCGGCCCCGGTGCGGCGTCGGCGTGAGGTAGGGGGCGTCGGTCTCCACCAGGAGCTGGTCCACCGGGGTGAGCGCGGCGGCCTCGCGCAGCGCGGTGGCGCTGGCGAAGGTGACGGTGCCGGCGAAGCTGAGCAGGTAGCCGCGGCGGACGCACTCGCGGGCGAACTCGGCGTCACCGGAGAAGCAGTGCAGCACCACCGTGTCCGGGGCGCCCTCGTCGTCGAGGATGCGCAGCACGTCCGCGTGCGCGTCCCGGTCGTGGATGACCAGGGCCTTGTCGTACCGCTTGGCGATGGCGATGTGCGCCCGGAAGCTGGCCTCCTGCGCGGCGCGTCCCTCGTCGCCGGTACGGAAGAAGTCCATCCCCGTCTCGCCGATCCCCCGCACCCGGTCGCGGGCGGCCAACGACTCGATCTCGCGCAGCGCCTCGTCGAGGTCGGGCAGCCGGGGCGCCTCGTTGGGGTGCAGCGCCACCGTGGCCAGCACCGCCGGGTACGCGTCGGCGGCGTCCGCGCCCCACCGGGAGGAGGCGACGTCCACGCCCACCTGGACCAGCCGGTCCACGCCGACGGCGGTGGCCACCGCGACCGCTGCGGCGACCGGGTCGTCGGCCGGCCCGCCGCCGGGCACGCCGGCCTCGCTCACCGTGATGTCCAGGTGGGTGTGGCTGTCCAGCACCGGCCGGGGCAGTGGCTCGGGGGCGGGTGGGAACTCTCCGGCCCGCCGGGCGGCACGCTCGCGGCGGGTTTCAGTCGGCTCGCTCATCAGCGACAGCATCACACACCAGGCCTGTCCATCCGCCCGCCACCCGGCGTTCACCTCGACTACGCCGCGCGACTCTAGCGTCGCCGCGTGAGCGAGCTCAGCAGTCCCGCCAGTGAACGCACCGGGCTGCGCGTGGCGTTCGGCGGCGGCGTGTACCCGGCCGAGGAGATCGCCCGGGGCGCCGCGTACGAGGTGTTCAGCGCCGACGAGGTGACCGGCTTCGAGTGGGCGCCCCGACCCGGCAGCGCCCTGCCGTGGCGCCGGTTCGTGCACGTCACCGAGGTGACCGCCGTGCACGGGGCGACGCCGCCGGCCGAGGAGCCGGAGACACCGCTGATGATGCCGGCGCACCGGGAGCGGGGCTGGGAACACCTGCACCAGCTCAGCCAGCAGCCGTCCGCCGCCGGCGACCCGCTGCTGGTGGCGGCGCGCGCGTCGGCAGTCGTACGGCGGGGCACCCGGATGGTCAAGGCGCTCTCGGCCCGCCAGCTCGCCGGGTACGTGCGGGGCTGGCTGCCGCACGGCTTCTGCTACCGGGAACACGACGTGGCGCATTTGCGTACGCCGTCGGCGACCACGGTGCTGCGCACCGACGGCGAGATCGGCCGGGACGGCTCCGACGTGGCGTACGCGCTGCGGTGGCGGGCCGCCGACCCGGGCGACTACGACGTGCCGGTCGGCGAGGCGCACCGTGGCCTGACCGCGTTGGCGTCCCGGGACCGGCTGGGCCCACCGGTGCTGGGTACGGGTTTCGTGCCGAGCAACGGTCAGCTCATCCCGGAGTTCATCACCCGGGACTTCGCGGACCTGCCGATGCCGGCGAACGCGGCCCTGCTCGCCTACCCGAGCGAGGGGGTGGAGGTGGTGCTGTACACCTACCAGGCGGAGCAGCGGGGATGGCTGCGCATGGTGGGTCCGCAGTGGCGGCACCTGATGTCCGCGGTGCCCGGACTCTCACCCGACCAGGAGTACGTGCCGACCGGGGACGCGCCGCGTTCCACGCAGCTCGTCGGCGTGCACGGCGACACCGAGTACGAGGCGGTGGCGGACCTGCCCGGCGGGTTCCGGGTGCTGGCGATGACCCGGGCCGCCCGCTACCCGGTGGACGCGGTGGCCCGCCGGCTCCGGTTCGCGCGGTGGCGGGGTGTGCCCTGCCTGGTGCTGCGCGAGGAGGCCGGCTGGCTGCGGTTGCGGCTGCGCTTCCCCGACCCGGACGCGGTGGTCACCACCGGCGCGCAGTGCCACGACCGTGGCGTCTACGAGACCTGGGCGCCGGGCGCCGAGGTGACCGACGACCAGGTGATGGACGCCCGGTACGCGATGTGACGCCGCGCGGCGGTGCGGTGTGCCCCGCCGCGCGGCCCCGTACGGTCAGCCAGCCAGCCGGGCCAGCTCCTCGTCGACGATCGACGGGTCGAGCTTGCGGAACACCGGCTTCGGCGCGGCCAGCGGCCGACCCGCCTCGATCGGCACCGACTCCCAGCGCGCGCCGACCGTGTAGTCCCCGGTCAGCACCGGGTACGACGGCCCGCCGTCGAGGTCGTCGACCTGCTCGATGACCGGCATGGGCGCGTGCACGCCGGTGCCGCCGAGCAGCTCGTGGACCTGCTGCGCGGAGTGCGGCAGGAACGGGGTGAGCAGCGTGTTGGCGTCGCTGACCACCTGGAGGGCGACGTGCAGGATGGTGCCCTGGCGGGGCTTGTCGGCCTCGCCCTTGAGCTTCCACGGCGCCTGCTCGCTGAGGTACCTGTTGGCCTCGGCGACCACCCTCATTGCCTCGCCGATCGCCTGCTTCTGCCGGTGCCGGCCGATCAGGTCGCCGACCGTGCCGAAACCGGCGCGGGCCACCGCGAGCAGGGCCTCGTCGGCCTCGGTGAGCCCCGCGGGGTCGACCGGCGGGATCGCCCCGAAGTTCTTCGCCGCCATCGAGACGGACCGGTTGACCAGGTTGCCCCAGCCGGCGACCAGCTCGTCGTTGTTGCGGCGGAGGAACTCGGCCCAGGTGAAGTCGGTGTCGTTGCTCTCCGGGCCGGCGGCGGCGATGAAGTAGCGCAGCGCGTCGGCGTCGTAGCGCTCCAGGAAGTCCCGGACGTAGATGACCACCTTGCGGGACGAGGAGAACTTGCGCCCCTCCATGGTCAGGTACTCGCTGGAGACGACCTCGGTGGGCAGGTTGAGCCGGCCCAGCCCGCCCGGCTCACCGTCGCGGGAGCCCTCGCCGGAGTAGCCGGAGAGCAACGCCGGCCAGATCACCGAGTGGAAGACGATGTTGTCCTTGCCCATGAAGTAGTAGGACCTGGCGTCCTTACCCTGACCGTCGGCGGACCACCACTTCCGCCAGGCCTCCGGGTCACCGGAGCGGCGGGCCCACTCGATCGAGGCGGACAGGTAGCCGATCACCGCGTCGAACCAGACGTAGATCCGCTTGTCGGGCCGGTCCCGCCAGTCGTCCAGCGGGATCGGCACGCCCCACTCCAGGTCCCGGGTGATGGCCCGGGGCTGGAGGTCGTCGAGCAGGTTGCGGGAGAACCGCAGCACGTTGGGCCGCCACCCGTCCCGGGTGTCCAGCCACTGCCGCAGCACGTCGGCCAGGGCGGGCAGGTCCAGGAAGAAGTGCTCGGTCTCGACGAACTTCGGGGTCTCCCCGTTGATCCGCGACTTCGGGTCGATCAGGTCGATCGGGTCGAGCTGGTTGCCGCAGTTGTCGCACTGGTCGCCGCGCGCGCTGTCGTACCCGCAGATCGGGCAGGTGCCCTCGATGTACCGGTCGGGCAGGGTGCGCCCGGTGGACGGGGAGATCGCGCCCATGGTGGTCTTCGGCACGATGTAGCCGTTGCGGTACATCCCCTCGAACAGCTCCTGCACCACCGCGTAGTGGTTGCGGGTGGTGGTGCGGGTGAACAGGTCGTAGGACAGCCCGAGGCCGTGCAGGTCCTCCACGATCACCCTGTTGTACCGGTCGGCCAGCTCGCGCGGGGTCACCCCGTCGGCGTCGGCCTGCACCTGGATCGGGGTGCCGTGCTCGTCGGTGCCGGAGACCATGAGCACGTCGTGGCCGGCCATCCGCATGTACCGGGCGAAGACGTCGGAGGGAACGCCGAAACCGGAGACGTGGCCGATGTGGCGGGGGCCGTTGGCGTACGGCCAGGCCACTGCCGCGAGAACGTGACTCATGAGCAGCAAGCCTAGTGACCCGTGCCGGGCGCCCGCGAACCAATAGGGGGTGCCGGGCCGGCGGACCGGGCCGACCACCCCGGCCGTTGGTCCGATTTGTCGCCGACACGCGTCCGAGCTGCCCGTTCCGCCTCCCCCTCCGGTGTGCAATGAACGTCGTGACTGGCAGACGAGCGGCCCGGGACCAGGACGACAGGCACACCGGGCCGGCGGTCGACGACGACGCCGGCTCCGAGGTCGGCGGGTCCCGGGCCGCCGGGGTCGCACCTCAGCCGCGGCTGGTGCCGGGCAGCGAACCGGCGGCCGGGTGCGCAGGAAGCTGGCGAGCTGGACGCGATCCACGGTGTCTCCCGGTCGGTGGGCGCCGGCGGTGGACCGGCACATCGGTTGCAACAGACG